>NZ_BAAHAJ010000004.1:0-566667 GCF_054777735.1 Myceligenerans cantabricum | reverse complement strand
GTTCCGGAGGATGCTGAGCCGGGTGACTACACGGTGGTCGCCACCGACGACGCGACGGACACCCCGGCGGAGACCCCGCTGACGGTGACGCCGGGTGCGGGTGAGATCGACCCGTCGATCACGGCCGACCCGGTCGAGGTCGCTCCGGGCGACGCCACGGACGTCACAGGCACGGGCTTCACGCCGAACGGCATGATCACCCTGTACCTGATGGACGAGGACGGGAACGTGCTCGGCGAGCCGGAGCCGTTCGAGGCGGACGGTGACGGGATGTTCGTCATGCCGCTGAACGTGCCCGAGGACGCCGAGGACGGCCCGCACACGGTCGTCGCGGTCGACGAGACCACCGGCCTCGAGGCCACCACCATGGTGGAAGTTACCTCGGGTGAGGAAAACCCCTGCTTCGACCCGAGCCTGATGGCCACGACCGAGGTCGTGACGGCAGGCGACGACGTGCTGGTCACCGGTATGGGCTTCGCGGCGGGCACCGACGTCTCGGTGCAGCTCACCGGTCCGGACGGGGAGCCTCTGGGCGACCCGATCATGGTCACGGTGAACGACCAGTGCGGCTTCCAGGTGACCATCACGGTGCCGGAGGACGCGGACCCGGGGCTGCACGAGATCGTCGCCACTCCGGAGGACGGCAGCGACGGCGCTTCGGTGCCGATCGCGGTCTGCGGTCCGGAGGGCGTGGCGCGTGCGCTGGACGCGTGGTTCGAGCACGGCACGGTCGAGCCGGGTGACAGCCAGACGTTCTACGCCTCGGGCTTCGACCCGGGCGAGGTCGTCGTCGGCATGATCTACTCCTCGCCGGTCGCCTTGCAGGGCAAGCCGGCGAACGACGACGGCGTGGTCAGCTGGACCTTCACGGTTCCGGAGGGCTTCACCGCCGGGCCGCACGTGGGCATCGCCACCAGCACGGAGATGGGCGACCACGCCATCGCCACCTTCGACGTGGTGGTGCACGACGGCAACGGCAACGGCAACGGTGGCGACGACTGCGACTGCAACGGCTCCGGCGGGAACGGCGGCTCGCCGTCGGCCGACGGTTCCGACGGCCACCTCGCCGCGACCGGTGCGGATGCCGGGACTCTCGCGGCCTTCTCGTTCCTGCTGCTCGCGGCGGGTGCGGTGCTGATCCGCCGGCGGCAGGTGATGAGCCGCCGATGAGAGAGGCGGGATCACGGACCGCCTAGCGGCCCGGTGACCGCAGGAAGTTGGGCCGGCCCGGTGCGACGCGAGTCGCGCCGGGCCGGCCCATGTTCGAGGATCGGTGAGGCAAGGGGCTCGGAGCAGCGATCTTCAGGGGGTAGCAGGGTGCAGGATCACAGCAGTGCAGGGCGGCGGTGGTGGGGCCGGCAGGGGGCCGTGACGGCGGTGGTGGTCGGTCTGGTAGCGCTTGCCGCCGTGGTCGTCGCTCTTGTGGTGGTGTCCGCGGGGCCCACCACAGGGGGCGAGCAGGCGGCGCGGTCGGCCTCCGGGCCGTCGTCGGGCGCGGTGGACGAGCCGGACTGCGGCGAGAACGAGCCGATCACGGAGACGCTCAGCAGCGGGTCCTCCTGGACGATGTGCTGGCGGGTCGATCCCGACGCCGGGCTGATGCTGGAGGACGTGACGTTCGCCCCGGTCGGGCATGCTCCGATGCAGGTGCTGGCGGCGCTCTCGATCGGGCAGCTCGAGGTGCCCTACGACACCGGCCTGCGGAACACGGAGGACATCACGGCGCAGGGGTTCGGCGGGCGGCAGATGCTGACGCTGAACGAGCGGTCGTGCGGCGGGGAGCGGGTGTCCGCGGACGTGCCCACCCTGGGTGACGGCAGCGTGGGGAGCGTCGAGACGCGCGAGGTGCTCTGCCGCGAGACGGTGGACGGTGGCATCGCCTACCACGCGCAGGACGACGAGGCCGGGACCGAGCCGCTGGTGGAACGGCGGGCCGACCTGCGACTGTCCACGGTGTCGAAGGTGGGCTGGTACGAGTACGTCACGCAGTACACGTTCGGGGCGGACGGGTCGATCACGCCGGAGCTGGGCGCGACCGGCGAGCTGTCGCCCGAGGACTACACCGACGCGGAGCACGGCTGGGCGATCGGGGAGGGCGACCACGACCACGCGGCCAGCCACTCGCACAACGTGGTGTGGAAGGTGCACTGGGCGATCGACGGGCGGGGCGGTCAGGAGGTCGAGCAGTACGACGCCGAGGACACGCGGGAGAAGGGCCCGGAGGCACGCGTGGTCAAGGGGCGCCTCACTCCCGTGCCGCGGGAGGACACCCGGGAGGCGGTCGACCGGCGGTGGTGGCGCGTGGTGAACCCGGACCGCCTGAACGACGACGGCCACCCGGTCAGCTACGAGATCGACCTGGGGGCGTCGTCGTCGTTCACGTTCACGCGGGACGACGGGCACGAGCACGGCGGCTACGACATCGCGTTCACCGAGGCGACGGACTGCGAGCTGTTCGCGACGGCGAACCGGGACGGCCACTGCGGGCGCGGGGTGCCCGACTACGTGGCGGACCGGGAGGAGCTGTCCGACGTCGTCTCGTGGGTGGCCGTGGGCTTCCATCACGTGCCGCGGGACGAGGACCAGAGCCCGATGGAGTCGCACTGGCAGGGCTTCACCATGCTCCCGCGCGACGTCACGGCGACGAGGCCGGACGTGCCGCCGGGGCGCGAGTCCGTGAACGGCAGCCCGTCACCCGCGCAGTAGCGCCTCGACCTGGCATGAGGTCTCCGTCCTGACCACGAACCTGCCGCACCGCCCGAGAGCGGTGTGGCGACCTCGTGCGGACGACGGAAGCCTCGTGCCGGGTCAGCGGGGGAGGTGGGCTTCGATCTCCTCGACGACCTCCGGGGCGTCCGGGACCGTCTGCGGGGCGAAGCGGCGGACCTCGCCACCCGGCAGGACGAGGAACTTCTCGAAGTTCCAGCGCACGCGGCCGGCGTGGCCCTCGGCGTCCGTGGCCTTCTTCAGCTCGGTGTACAGCGGGTGCGTGTTGCGTCCGTTCACCTTGACCCGGTCCACGACGGGGAACGTCACCCCGTAGGTCGTGGAGCAGAACTCGGCGACCTTGTCGTTGCTCCCGAGCTCCTGGAAGAACTGGTTGCTGGGGAACCCGATCACGGTGAACCCGCGCTCCGAGTAGGTCTTCTGCAGCTGCTCGAGCGCGGTGTACTGGGGTGTGAGGCCGCAGCGGGAGGCGACGTTGACCACGAGGACGACGTCGTCGGAGTGGTCGGCGAGCGTGATCTCGCTGCCGTCCATCTGCCGGAAGGGAATGTCGTAGAGGCTCATGCCTCCCATCCTGGCACGTGCGACCGCTGTAACCGATCCTCCGGCCGGCTCTGACTTAATCGGTTCACCTGGGTGCCCGTCGCGGAGGTGTCGGCCAGAGTCCGGGAGAGCCGACACAGGAGGTTCGACGATGAACCGCACCATTCGCCGCTTCGCGGCCGCCGTCGCCGCAGCGGTGGCGCTCGGCGCACCGCACGCCACCGCGGCACCGCCGCCGGACGCCGCCGGCGCCGTGGACGCCGAGGACCCCGCAGCGACCGCCGTCGACCTGGTCGATCCCGCGGCCACGCCCGCCACGCGCAGCCTCTTCGCCTACCTGGGGGACGTCCGCGGCGAGGGGATGCTGTTCGGTCACCAGCACACGACCAGCTACGGGGAGTCCTTCTCCGAGGCCGACGGCGTGGCGTCCGACGTCCTGACCGCGACCGGTGACCATCCGGCAGTCTTCGGGTTCGACACGCTCATCATCGAAGGGCGTGAGGCGCCGGGCCGCCTGGACAACACCCGGGAGGAGAACGCCCTGATCCTGGCGGACTCCATCCGGGAGGCCCACGAGCTCGGCGGCATCAGCACGCTGTCCGTGCACATGGAGAACTTCGTGACGGGCGGCGACTTCTACGACACGTCGGGTGACACCCTGCGGGCCGTGCTGCCCGGTGGCAGCCACCACCAGGACCTGGTGGACTACCTCGACACGATCGCCCTGGCCGCCGACAACGCCGTGGCCGACGACGGGACGCCAATCCCCGTCGTGTTCCGGCCGTGGCACGAGAACGGCGGCTCCTGGTTCTGGTGGGGTGCGGCGTTCGGTACCCCAGGCGAGTACCAGGAGCTGTACCGCTTCACCGTGGAGTACCTCCGCGACGTCAAGGACGTGCACCAGTTCCTCTACGCCTTCTCGCCCGGCGGAGGGTTCGGCGGTGACGCCGAGACCTACCTGCGCACCTACCCGGGTGACGACTTCATCGACCTCCTCGGGATCGACACGTACGACGGCACCGGCGGCTCGGAGGCCGGCCTGACCGCGATCACCCAGGACCTGGGCATGATCGCGAACCTGGCCGACGAGCGCGGCAAGGTCAGCGCCTTCACCGAGTTCGGGCTCACCGGCGGTGTCCAGCCCGACGGCGAGAACGCCAACACCACGTGGTACACGGATCTGCTCGACGCGATCCACGCCGACCCCGACGCCTCCCGCAACGCGTACATGCTCACGTGGGCCAACTTCGGCGGTTCGACCACGCCGTACACGCCCACGGAGGGCGAGCTGCTCCCTGACTTCCAGGCCTATCACGCCGACCCGTACAGCTACTTCGCCGACGACGTCACCGGCGCGTTCGACGTCGAGACGGAGGCGGCGCCCGCGGTGCCCACCGCACACCTGGCCTCGCCGGCACCGGGGTCGCGCGTCGCGACCGCGGCGACGACGTTCCGCGCCTCGGTGCGCGGCCACGACGTCGATGCGGTGTCCGTCACCGTCGAGGGCACGGACACCCAGGTCGACCTCACCCCGCCGCCGGGCACGGGAGAGGACTCGCTCTGGTGGTCCGGGGACTGGGCCGTGCCCGCCGACCTGCTGGACAACTCCACCCGCGCGGTGACCCTGTCGGCCGAGTCGGACGGGTCCACCGTGGTGCTCCAGGAGGCGTCGGTCGTGTTCGGCCCGGCACCGGAGTACGGCCCCGGCGTGATGGACGACTTCGAGGGGTACGGCGACCGCGACGCGCTAGCCGCGCAGTATGTCCGGTACGGCGCCAACGAGCTCGACCTGGTCACGGCCGCCGCCGGCGACGTGGGCGAAGGGGAGCAGGCGGCGCGCCTGTCCTACGACTTCTCCACCCAGACGTACACCGGGTTCGGTCGGCAGGTCGGTGCCGACTGGAGCGGGAGCTGGGCGTTCCAGGCGTGGATCGACCCCGACGCCTCCGCCAACACGCTGGTGCTGCAGATGGTGGCGGGCGGCGTCTCCTACGAGGCATACCCCTCGCTGGAGGGCGACGAGCCCTACCTCGTGACCCTCCCGTTCGCCGACTGGCGTCCCGCCCCGTGGGACGAGGGGAACGTGGACCGGCGCGTCACCCAGGACGACCTCGCCGACGTGAGCCAGTTCAACGTGTACGTGAACGAGGCCGAGGGTGGGGCGGCGGCCGGTGCCGTCGTCGTCGACGACCTGCGGGCGGTCACCGGGACGCCGCCACCGCCGCGCTACTCCGACGTGCCGCGTGACCACCGGCACCACGAGGAGATCGAGTGGTTCGCGGACCTGTACGAGTGGGGCCAGGACGGGCGGTTCCTGCCTCGCGAGGTCGTGTACGGCGAGGAGCTCGCCGAGGTGCTGGAGGCGTACGAGCCCGGCGCCGACGTGTCCGGGATCGGCCACTGGCACCCGCAGCACGCCGTCGCGCGGACCCTGTGGGAGCTCTACGGCTCTCCGGAGACCGACGGGCCGGCCTACCGGGACGTCCCCGAGGAGTCGGCCGCCGCGGTGGCCTGGGCGGTGGAGGCCGGAGTGGTCGAGCCGTACTCCCACGACGTGTTCGGCGCGTGGTTCCCCGTGCAGCGCGAGGACGTCGCGGTCTACCTGTACCGCTACGACCGGCTCCCACCGCCGTTGCGTCCCGAGACCCTGTTCGACTTCGCCGACGGCCCGCAGGGCTGGTACGCGCTGAACGGGAACGGCACGGCCACGGCCTCCGACGGCGTGCTCACCGCGGACCTCGGGGCCGACGGCGACTGGGTCGGTGTCACGGGTGCGTGGGACCTGTCCGGCCGGACGTCGCTGACGTTCGACGCGGTGGCGACGACCGGCTTCGACACCAAGGTCGCGCTCCAGCTCGGCACCGACTGGACCTGGTGCGAGACCGGCTACACGGGCTGGACGTCCGAGCCGGGGACGGTCGCGGTCGACCTCACGAGCCTCTCGGCGGACTGCGCCGCGATGCTCGACGACGTCAAGGCGATCAACGTCTACCTCAACGAGGGCACCCACACCATCGACGACGTCGGCATCGCCTGAGGCCACCCATGGGGCGGCGCGGGTGACCGCGCCGCCCGGACCCTCAGGTGGTGGGCGGCGACTCGCGCAGCCGCAGGCGGGACTCGAAGCGGCGCGGGGCGCCGGTCAGCGGGTCGTCGAACTCGACAGAGCGCGCCAGGAGCTGGAGCGGGCGGGAGAAGTCGTCCGGGGCGTCCGCGCGGAGCACCGGCCAGAACGGGTCGTGCAGCAGCGGCGTGCCGAGGCTCGCCATGTGCAGGCGGAGCTGGTGCGTCTTGCCGGTGCGCGGCTCGAGGCGGTAGTGCCCCAGGCCGCGGGCGTCGTCGCGGGCCACGAGCGTGATCAGCGACTCCGCGTTCGGCTCGCCCGGTACCTCTTGTGCGGGCGCGGTCCCGCGGTGCTTCTCGATCCGGGAGCGAACCGCGACCGTCCTTCCGTCGCCGAGCCGACCGACCAGGCTGCTGTCCGACGACGGCGATGTGAGCCGCGGCAGCGGCGCGACCGCCTCGTAGACCTTCCTGACCCGCCGCTCCTGGAAGAGGAGCTGGTACGCGCCCCGCACCTCGCGGCGGACGGTCAGGACCAGCACGCCGGCGGTGGGCCGGTCGAGGCGGTGCACAGGGCTGAGCTCGGGCAGGTCGAGCGCCGCGCGCAGGCGCACCAGCACGGTGTTCCGGATCCACCGGCCGCGCGGCATCGTCGCGAGGAAGTGCGGCTTGTCGATGACGAGGAGTTCGTCGTCGCGGTGCAGGATCTCCGGCTCGAAGGGGATTCCGGGCTCGTCCGACGGCGGGTCCCGGTACAGGAAGAGGAATCCGCGCGGCTCGTAGGGGGTGCCGGGGGTGATGGGCTCACCGCGCCCGGTGACGACCTCGCCGGCGGTGATCTTCTCGCGCAGGCGTAGGACGTCGTCGGGAAATCGGTCGAGGAGCCACGCGTACGACGTCGGATACCGGGCGACGGTCGCGGCATCGTGCGGAAGGACGAGGCGTGTGGGATTCAGTCCGTCACGCACGGGGAGGGGTGGGCGCACGCGGTCACGGTAACGCGGGCCGGAGGGGCTGTTGGTTGCCGTTGGCAGGACGGTGCGGACGAGCACCGCGGAGATGCCGCCGTGCGGGCCATGACCGCATCCAGCCCTCCCGCCGTGCCTCAGCCCGCCAGCCCGACCGCGTCCTCGCGCTGCTCAGCCCGCCAGATCAACTGTGAAGACGCCCCGGATCTTGCCCGCTGGTTCTGGTCGTTCCGGCACCGATCCTCGCTAGAATCGGCTACAAGTCGGGCAAACTTCTCGGCGGCCTGGTCGGCTAGGAGCGTATGTGTACAAGGTGGTTATTGTGGCCAACGATCCTCGGACGATGCGGTTGGCTCAAAACGAGCTTCGGGCGGTCGACGACGTGTTGATTGCTGGTGTCGCGCTCGATGCGGCCGGTGTCTCAGAGATGCTTCGCGTGACCGAGGCTGATGTCCTGGTAGCCAACACCGCGGTGTGGCCGGAGGTGGCACGTGCGGTGATGGGCCCCAGTTCGACGTTCACCGCAAAGGTGATCGCCTTGAGCGGCGAGCGCGATAGGGAATCGGTCGCCGGACTCGTGGCTTCGGGCGTAGACGTCGTCGTCCAGGTGCCCACCCGGTCCGGAACGTTCGCTCAGGCGATCAGGGCGGTGCTTGCAGACGTGACATTCGTGACGGCTCCGTTGGTAGACGAAGGGCGGCGGCTGGTTGCGAAGCTCAGCGAGCGTGAGCGCGACGTGCTTCGCGCGATTAGTGACGGGATGTCCAACGCCGAGATTGCCGATGAGCTCGTGATCGGCAAGGAGACGGTGAAGTTCCATGTCTCTGCCCTGTTGCGCAAGGCCCGGATCAGGGACCGGCAGATGCTCATCGTCATGGCGCACCGTCTCGGGCTTGTGGGCCGCGGATCCGAGCGCCCATGGCTGCGCTACCACATCAGGTAGGCAAGACCACTCCAATGGGGGGGGGGTTACGGAGGCGCTGCTTTCATAAGGTGGAATCGCAAACCATGAGCCGCACAAACCATGAGCCGCAACTGCGCTTCCTGGCGCCGGCTGCATGGCTTGCACCTGTCAGGGAAAGGTGGAACGTCGATGTCGGCAATGTCAAGCCGTATGGTAGCCAATCTGCGGCGAGGTGCGGCGGCGATGGTGGCAGGGCTGCTCAGCCTCGCCGTTGTTACTGGTGTGATGGTCGGTACGCCCGAAGCGCGTGCCGATGAGGCCAGCATTGAAGCCGAGGAGGGTGTACCTGCAGCGTTTATGATCGACATGCCATTGGCGCTCAGTGCGACCGTCGACGGAACCACCAAGGTTGAGGTGACGGCTTGGCCGTCCCCAGAAGTGGACAAGCAGTTGGAGCTCGATGAAGAGTTTACGCTGCATACTGTGGAAGCATCGACGTCGATCAGCGGCGGCCAGATGGCGGTCCATGTCGATCCGACGACGATCCCCGCGGACTACATCAGCGCGGATGGCATGGTCGACTTCGAGGTCCAAGTGCTCAACCTTGATGCGGGGTGGACTCGATCGACAGCGACAACCTCGCGGGTTGTTGAACAGGCAACCGGACCGACCTGGATCGACCCGTTGTACACAGTTGAGGACCTGTCGGCACTTGGTGCCGAGGTTGTCTCCGCGCCGGTTGCTGACCTGGTGGAAACCGCTGAACTTCCGGACGAGTGCGAAGACTCGGAGACTATTGTCGAAGACTGTGAGCCCGAGATGCCTGCTACGGCGACGGGTCCGTCGGGCCTGGCGGCCGGCGACTGCATCTATTGGGCCTCCGACGGCCGCAGGGTGGCGGACAAGCTGGTGATGGTGCGAACCGGCGCAACGTTCGCCTTGAAGACTGATGACCGTGGCTCCAAAGCCCATATGATCTACCAAGATGGGCGGGAGCACAATACAACATCAGGTATTGGTGTTTCGTTGAACAATTCGAGTTGGTACGCCGAGGGAACCAAGTCGACTTCTGACGACTGGGGAATGATTTTCGGCAAGAGCCAGGGCTACAAGTCCTATCGGATTCAGATGAAGTATGGCAAGTATATGCACAAGTACATCGTGTATCCCAATTGCTCCCCGCTTGGCTCGTACACCAAGTACGGATTCAAGTGGCGCGCGCGCTTCGAGACCGGCGGTGTCGCGGCAGTGAATATTAGCCGACCGAAGGCATTTAGCAATTGTGCGCCAGTGGGCACGGGGGACTGGTTCAGATCGAGTTCTTCGGGGTCGGCGTACGAACATGGTGGTGGTGTCATCATCAAGAGCGCGATCGAGATCAACCTGAAGTCGAAGAGCCAGTACTCCTCGCGAAAGAAGTATGTATACAGCGTGGTGGGACCCAAGCAGATATGTGGCAACAATCGCTCCCCCTCGAAGTCGAGGCTCCAGATGTTGAGGTGGCGCTCGTAGGCAGGGCCAGGTGTGCGCAGGCTGTCGGGCCGAATCCAGATCGGCCCGACAGCCAGTGATTCCGATCTCCGGCTTGTGGCGCAGAAAGTGGTGAGGGCGTGCGACTGTCCCGAGTGTGGATTGTGCCGATCGTTGGCCTGGCTGTTCTGAGCGCTTGCGGCTCGCTCGGCGACGGCGTCGATCGGCATCGAGACGATGAGGTGCACGGCGCGCTGTCGGTCATGCCCGGTTCTGGGGGTGCCACGCTTGAGGTGCCAGGTTACGTCAAGAAGGGCGAGGAATGGGATGGGATCTTTGGGTCACACATCCCATGCCTGAACGATGAGGCTGTTCCCGTGACGATCACGGGGATTCGATGGAAGGTCGATGACGAGACTCGCCCCGTCTCGGTGACCCCGTACTCCCGGGTGTTTGACAGCCGAGAGGCTCCCCCCATTGGGAGTGCACGGGGGAATATGTCCGATCCGGAGTTTCCTGAAGACCTCAAGTCGTTGGAGATGCGCAAGGGTGTTGATGAAATTGAAGTAACAAGACCCTGCGGTGACGACAGCACTCCGTGGAAAAAGGGCATCGAGAATGAAATTCTGTTTGTGATTCGGTCGGGACCGGAGGGCGCCGGTATCAGGAACGTCACCGTCTCCTACACCACGCCGGACGGTAAGAAGCACGAGTCTGTCAGTCACTGGCGGTTCTACCTCTGCGGATCGAACGTCCCGAAGAAGTATGGCTGTGACTGACCTCAGTTCTTCAGGCGGTGGGTGGGTCTGCCTGGCGCCGTGCCGCCGTCGACCATCGGAACCCGCCTGGTAACGACTGGCGGACTTTCTCACCAACTACGTCGCCGATCTGATCAACCGAGATGTTGCGTGCGCGATTCTGGGCATGAACGCGAGTCCGCTACGCAAGATCGGCGCACCGCTCGGCGAACTGCTCGAGGGGTTCGTCGCCATGGAGATCGCACGCCGGCTCACCTGGAGCGAAGCCCGGGCGGAACTGTTCCACTACCGCACCAAGGACGGGTACGAGGCCGACCTGATCCTGGAGAATCCTCTCGGTGAGGTCGTAGCGATCGAGGTCAAGGCGACCGCGACACCGTCGCCCGATCACTTCCGCGGCATCCGGCACCTGCATGAGCGCATCGGCGAGGACCTCGTCGCCGGCTTCGTCCTGCATACCGGGTCACGCACACGCCCGTTCGGGCCAAAGTATCGAGCGATCCCGATCAGTGCGCTCTGGCAGACCGAGGTGTCTTGACCAGGTACGCCGGCCCGCCAGACAGATGAAGGGCCGCCAGGCGTACGATCCGGCGCGGACCGGGAGGTGGAAGAATCGGCCTCGTGAGCACCACCCCGCCCCTCGGCGCCCTGCCCGGGTTCGACCCCGAGTACCCCGCGCGCGCCGTCGTCGACCTGACCGCCGTCCGCGACAACGTGCGGTCGCTGCGCCGTGCCGCCGGAGGGGCCGCCCTCATGTCCGTCGTCAAGGGCGACGCGTACGGGCACGGGCTGCTGCCCGTCGCGCGGGCGGCGCTCGCGGGCGGCGCGACCTGGCTCGGGGCGGCGCAGGTCGGCGAGGCCCTGCGACTGCGGCAGGCCGGGATCACCCCCGCCGAAGCGCGCGTCCTCACCTGGCTGTACGCACCGGGCGCCCCGTTGGAGGAACTGCTGCTCTCGGACATCGACGTCGGCGTCGCCGCACCCTGGGGGCTCGACGCGGCGGCCGACGCCGCCCGCTCCGCCGGGCGTCCCGCACGCGTGCACCTCAAGGTCGACACCGGACTCGGCCGCAACGGCATCACCCCGGACGACCTGCCCGCCGTGCTCCGGCGCGCCACCGAGCTGCGTGGCCTCGTCGAGATCACCGGCGTCATGTCGCACTTCGCCTGCGCCGACGAGCCCGGCCACCCCAGCATCGATGCCCAGACCAAGGCGTTCGAGGACACCGTGTCCGCGGTCGAACGGGCCGGTTTCACGCCCGAGGTGCGGCACCTCGCCAACTCTGCCGCGACCCTCACCCGGCCCGAGACGGCGTGGGACCTCGTGCGCACCGGCATCGCCATGTACGGCCTGTCACCCGTGCCGCAGGTCAGCGTCCCCAGCACCTACGGCCTGCGGCCCGCCATGACCCTGGAGGCGCGGCTCGCCACCGTGAAGCGCGTGCCCGCGGGCAGCGGCGTCTCCTACGGGCTGCACTACACGACCACGCAGGACACCACGCTCGGCGTGATCCCCCTGGGGTACGCGGACGGCATCCCGCGGCACGCCAGCGGCGGTGCGCTCGGGGCCGGCGGCCCGGTCCTCGTGGGCGGGGGAGTCGACGACGTCTCCTCGCCCGACGCCGGTCCCGGTTCCGCACGCGTCGTCCGGGTCGCGGGCCGGGTGTGCATGGACCAGATCATGGTCGACCTCGGCCCGTACGCGACCGAGCGGGCGGGCGACGTCGTCACCCTGTTCGGGCAGGCCGACGGCGTCGAGCACGCGGGCGCCCCCAACGCCGAGGACTGGGCGCAGGCCGCCGGCACCATCAGCTACGAGATCGTCACCCGTGTCGCCGCGCGCGTCCCGCGCGTCTACGTGGGAGCACAGGAGGTGGGCGCGGACCGCACGGACCTCGGTGCGCTCGCCGGAGAGGGAGCATGGTCATGAGCGGCACGACGACGAACGGAACCGTGACGCTGGAGCTGGCCGACGCCGACGCGACGCGCGCGCTCGGCGCGGCGCTCGCGGAGCACCTGAGGGCCGGCGACCTCGTGATCCTCACCGGTGACCTCGGCGCCGGGAAGACGACCCTGACCCAGGGGCTCGGGGCCGCGCTCGGTATCCGCGGGCAGGTGGCGTCACCGACGTTCATCATCGCCCGCGAGCACCCGCCCCTGCCGCGCGAGGACGGCACCCGCGGCCCGACGCTGGTGCACGTGGACGCCTACCGGCTCGGCGGGCTGGAGGAGCTCGACGCGCTGGACCTGGACTCGTCGCTGGACGAGTCCGTCACCGTGGTCGAGTGGGGACGCGGCCTGGCCGAAGCCCTCACGGAGGACCGCCTGGAGATCGACCTCGCCCGGCCGCGCGGCGGAGAACCGGACCCGGACGACCCGGAGTCCGGCGTGCGCCGTGCGACGGTCCGCGGCGTGGGAGAGCGCTGGGCCGGCCTGCGCCTGTAGCCGGGCGTGGTGGCCGCCGTCCTGCTCTCCGTCGGCGGACGGTGTGGTGATCCCGCATATTCACCCGGCCGTGCCCGTTGCTAACGTCTGACGACCGAGAAACAGGCACCGGAGCCGTAGCCCGCCACGGCTCCGGACACGAACCGAGGTGGTCTCACATGGTCTCCCGCCGCAGCTCCATCACCGTCGCCGTCGCCGCGGCCGCGATGCTGACCGTAGGGGTAGCGCTCGTCCCAGGACTGCCGGGCCCCGCGGCGGCAGGTGACTCCGCCGCCGGCCCCGCGTCCGCGGCGGCCGGACCGGCGTCGACGGCGGCCGGCCCGGCCCTCGTCACCCCCGTCGAGGCCAACGGCCGGCTGCACGTGTGCGGCGTCAACCTGTGCAACGAGGACGGGACGCAGGTCCAGCTGCGCGGGATGAGCTCGCACGGCACGCAGTGGTACTCCCGGTGCGTCAACGACGCGTCGCTCGACACGCTCGCGGACGACTGGGGCGCCGACGTCATGCGGATCTCCACCTACGTGCAGGAGGGTGGCTACGAGACCGACCCGGAGGGGTTCACCGACCTGGTGCACACCTACATCGAGGAGCTCACGGCGCGCGGCATGTACGTCGTCGTCGACTGGCACATGCTCGACCCGGGCGACCCGAACGTGAACCTGGAGCGCGCCAGGACGTTCTTCACGGCCGTCGCCGAGCGGCACGCCGACAAGGACAACATCATCTACGAGGTCGCGAACGAGCCCAACGGCGTGTCGTGGCAGGACCTCAAGGGCTACCACGAGCAGATCGTGCCGGTGATCCGCGAGCAGGACCCGGACGCCGTCGTCCTCCTGGGCACGCGCGCCTGGTCCTCGCTGGGCATCTCCGAGGGCTCGGACGAGTCCGAGGTGGTGAACGACCCGGTCGACGCCTCGAACGTGATGTACACCTTCCACTTCTACGCCGCGTCGCACGGCGACGAGTACCTCGACGCGCTCTCCCGCGCCGCGGACCAGATCCCGATGTTCATCACCGAGTTCGGCACGCAGGACTACGCGGGCGAGGGCGCGAACGACTTCGCCATGTCCGAGCGATACCTCGACCTGGCGGCGTCGAAGAAGATCAGCTGGGTGAACTGGAACTTCTCGGACGACCACCGGTCCGGTGCCGTCTTCACCGAGGGGACCTGCTCCGGCGACTCCTACGGCACCGGCAACCTCAAGGAAGCCGGCCTCTGGATCCGTAACCGCATCCGCACCGGGTCGTGACCCGGCCAACTACGCTGGTGCCGTGCCCGTCCTCGCCATCGACACCTCCGCCGCCGTGTCCGTCTCGCTCGTCAGTGAGACCGGTACCCGCCTCGCCGCCCGCTCGTCCGCCGAGCGTCGGCGGCACGCCGAGTCGCTCGCGCCGCTGATCACCCAGGTCATGGACGACGCCGGGGTCGACAGGACGGCGCTGACCGCCGTCGTCGCCGGGACGGGGCCCGCGCCGTTCACCGGGCTGCGGGTCGGGCTGGTCACCGCCCGGACGCTGGCGCTCGCGCTCCGGATTCCCGTGCTGGGCGTGCCCAGCACCGACGCGCTGGCCGCGCAGGCGGTCAGCGACCTCGGGCTGGATCCCGACGACGAGGTGCTGGTCGCGTCGGACGCCCGGCGCAAGGAGGTCTACTGGGCGCGGTACCGCGTCGTCGCGCACGAGGGGCCGCACGGGGTGCCGATCGTCGAGACGGTGGCGGGGCCGGACGTCGGACGCGCGGCGACCGTCGCGGAGGCGCTGCCGGGCGTGCCGGCCGGCCCGACTGGTGCCGCCGCGGAACCCGGCGCGACCACCGGTGCGCCGGGTGCGGGGGGTGTGCCGGGTCCGGCGTCGGCTGCGGGCGCCACCAGGACCGCCGTCGTCGGCGAGGGAGCCGCACTGTACCCCGACGTCCTGCCGCTCGACGACGACGCGCCGCTCCTGCCGGACGCGACCGTGCTGGCGCGCCTCGCGCTCGCGCGGCGCGACGCGGGGGCGGACCTCCCGACCGAGCCGCTCTACCTGCGCCGTCCCGATGTGCAGGAACCCGCCGCGTCAAAGTCTCCCGCGCTCGGCTAGCCCCACCTATCCTGGACATATGGCCGAGTTCCACATCCGCCCGCTCCGCAGCTCCGACTTCGATCGCGTGCTGCAGCTGGAACGCGAACTGTTCGGACGCGGCGCGTGGACCTACGGAATGCTCGCCGACGAGCTCGCCGCGCTCGGTCGCTGGTACGTCGTCGCCACCATCGACGAGCCCGGCTCGATCGGGCCGGACCCGGTGGTCGGGTACGCGGGCCTCTGGTTCGACGGCGACGACGTGCAGGTCATGACCATCGGCGTCGACACGAGAAACCAGCGCAGCGGCGTCGGCCGGCTGCTCCTGGACGCACTGATCGATCGCGCCCGCACGTTGAAGGCCCAGGCCGTGCTGCTCGAGGTGCGCGTGGACAACGAGCCCGCGCTGGCGATGTACGGCCGGTTCGGCTTCGAGGTGCTCGCCCGGCGCAAGCGCTACTACCAGCCCGAGAACAAGGACGCCTACACGATGCGTCTCGACCTGCGGGCGGACGCACGCGACGCGACGAAAGGCGGCAGCGCCGCCTGACGCGAGAACGAGGAGCTTTCTTTCTCGGCAGTGGCCGGCCCGGGGATCCGGACCGGTTGTCGGGAGGCGGCCCGCCACGACCGAAGGGAAATGACACGTGAGGGAACGGGTACTCGTCCGCGCCACGGAGCTGGCTGCGGACCTCCAGGTCACGGCGGGGACGCACCGGGATCCCCAGGTGGGGGTGCCCGTGCTGCTCGACGTGCGCTGGGCACTCGGTATGACCGACGGTGCCGAGCAGTATCGCGCCGGGCATCTTCCCGGGGCGGTCTACGTCGACCTGGAGACCGAGCTGGCCGCGCCCGCCTCGCCCTCCGCCGGGCGGCACCCGCTGCCGTCCGCCTCCGCGTTCCAGGCCGCCGCCCGCCGCTGGGGAGTCCGCGAGGACTCGCGCGTCGTCGTGTACGACGGCGTCGGCGGCACCTCCGCGGCCCGCGCCTGGTGGCTGCTGCGCTACTACGGGTCGGACGACGTGCGCATCCTCGACGGCGGTCTCGACGGCTGGACCGCGGCCGGCTACGCGCTCGAGGTCGGTCGCGTGACCGCCGAGCCGGGGGACCTCGTGGCGCGGCCCGGAGGGATGCCCGTGCTCGACGCCGCCGATGCCGCCGAGCTGGCGGACGGTGACGGCGTCCTGCTGGACGCGCGGGCCGGGGAGCGATACCGCGGCGAGGTCGAACCGGTGGACCCGCAGGCCGGGCACATCCCGGGCGCGGTCTCGGCGCCGACGGTCGAGAACCTCGGTGCGGACGGCCGGTTCCTCGACGGCGCCGGGCTCCGGGAGCGGTTCGCCGACCTGGTTCTTCGCGCCGGCAGCACCGCCGCACCGTACGAGGAGAGACCTGCCTCCGAGCGCGTCGGCGTGTACTGCGGATCCGGCGTCACGGCGTCTCACGAGGTAGCGGCGCTGGCGGCCGTGGGGGTCGAGGCAGCGCTCTACCCGGGTTCGTGGTCCCAGTGGTCCAGCGACCCGTCCCGTGGCGTCGCCACGGGCTCCTGACGTCAGACCGTGATGGTCGTCAGCTGCATGGACGAGTCGACCGGGATGTCGAGGGTGCTCGGGGCCACGCCCGCGCGCACCACGGCCGAGCCGAGAGCCGCGATCATCGCGCCGTTGTCCGTGCAGTAGCGGATCGGCGGGATGCGCAGGTCGATCCCGGCCTCGGCGCACCGCTTCGCGGCCATCTCGCGGAGCTGCGAGTTCGCGGAGAAGCCGCCGCCGACGACGAGCGTGTCGACACCGTGCCGCCGGCAGGCCGCGATCGTCTTGGTGGTGAGCACGTCGGCGACCGCCTCGGCGAACGACGCGCACACGTCCTCGACGGGCACGGCCAGGCCGGCGTCGGTGCGGGCCTCGACCCAGCGGGCGACCGCGGTCTTCAGCCCGGAGAAGCTGAAGTTGCTCGCGTGCCGCTCCTGGTCCTTCGGCGCGGTGAGGCCGCGCGGGAAGCGGATCGCGGTCGGGTCGCCCTCGCGCGCGAGCCGGTCGACGTGCGGGCCACCGGGGTAGGGGAGCCCGAGGAGGCGGCCCACCTTGTCGAAGGCCTCGCCGGCGGCGTCGTCCAGCGTGGCGCCGAGCTCGGTGACGTCCGTGGCGACGTCGTCGACGAGGAGCAGGGAGGAGTGGCCGCCGGAGACGACGAGGGCCATGACCCGGTCGGGGAACTCGCCGTCGACGAGCTGGTCGACGCAGGCGTGGCCGATCACGTGGTTCACCCCGTACAGCGGCTTGTTCAGCCCGATCGACAGCGCCTTGGCGGCGGACGCGCCGATGGTCAGAGGGCCGACCAGCCCGGGACCGGCGGTGACGGCGATGGCGTCGACGTCGCCCAGGTCGACGTCGGCCTCTCCGAGCGCGCGCTCGATGGTGGGGACCATCGCCTCCAGGTGGGCGCGGCTGGCCACCTCGGGGATGATCCCGCCGAAGCGGGCGTGCTCCTCCATGGACGAGGCGACGGCGTCGAACAGCAGGTCGTTCCCGCGGACGAGGGCGACACCGGTCTCGTCGCAGGAGGACTCGATGCCGAGGACAAGGGGGTCGGTCATGGCTCCCAGCGTAGTTCGCGCGCCTGTCCGGCGTCGTCAGGCGGGCTGCGTCCGCGCCTCCCCGGGAGATCCGCCCGGCGGGAGCGGACGGCCCGCCGCCATCTCCGCGAGCATCGCCTCGGCCACCGCCGTCAGGTCGCCCCCGGAGTCCCGCGCCACCCTGAGCTGGCGCTGGTAGGAGGGCCCGTCCCGCACGATGTCGGCCACGGCGGCGAGCTGGTCCGCGCAGCCGAGCCGCTCCGCCGTCGGCTGCAGCTCGACCAGGACCTTGGCCACGGCGTCGGCCACGGACAGCTGGTCGCCGTCGGCCGACGTGATGATCGTCGCGTCCATGCCGTACCGCGCCGCCCGCCACTTGTTCTCCTTGACGTACCAGGGCGGCAGGGTCGGTAGCTCCCGGCCGTGGTCGAGCTCTGTGGACAGGTGCTCCACGAGGCAGTGCGTCAGCGCGGCGAGGGCGAGCGTCTCGGTGAGGTTGGTCGGCCCGTCGCAGACCCGGACCTCGATGGTGCCGTAGGCCGGCGACGGCCGGACGTCCCAGTGGATCTCGTTGAACTCCTGCGCGACCCCGACCCGCCGCATGTCCTCGGCGTACGACTC
This sequence comes from Myceligenerans cantabricum, assembly GCF_054777735.1. Classification (NCBI taxonomy): domain Bacteria; kingdom Bacillati; phylum Actinomycetota; class Actinomycetes; order Micrococcales; family Promicromonosporaceae; genus Myceligenerans; species Myceligenerans cantabricum. Next base: position 548,536 of record NZ_BAAHAJ010000004.1, on the reverse strand, counting down.
CACCTCGTGCCACTCCGTGAACGGGTACGGCAGGCCCGCCGTCGGGATCTGCTGGAAGAGCATGGCGCGGGTGGACGCGTACCCCGTCTCGACGCCGCCCCAGAACGGCGACGACGCCGACAGCGCCTGCAGGTGCGGCGTGTACGGCAGCATCCCCTGGACCAGCGCGAGCACCTTGTCGCGGTCCTCGACCCCGACGTGCACGTGCAGCCCCCACGTCACTAGCTGCCGCACGAACAGCTGGATGCGGTCCACGAGCCGGGTGTAGCGCTCCTTGTCGGTGACGAGCTGGTCCTCCCAGCGTGCGGACGGGTGCATGGCGCCGCCGACCACCGCCGCACCGCGGACCTGGGCCGCCGTGGCGACCCGGTCGAGCAGCTCGCCGAGGTCGGCTCCGGCCGCGCGCACGTCCCCGCACACGCCCGTGGCGATCTCCACGGTGTTCTTCAGGAGCTCGACCTTGATGCGCGGGTCGGAGCCACCGGGCGACAGCTCGTCGACGACCAGGGAGGCGACCTGCGACATCGCGCCGGAGCCGGTGTCGACGAGCCCGACCTCCCACTCGAGGCCGATGCTGGAGCGCCGTGACGTGCCGAACGGCACGGGTTCGGGGCGTGTCATGCCCCGCCCCGAACGGGCTCGACCAGCAGGATCGTCTGCGCGCCGGCGACTCGCGTCAGCACGATCGTCGCCTCCTCGGTCCCCGTCAGGACGAGCTGCTTGCGCAGCTGTTCGGGCACGACGGCCGTGCCGCGCTTCTTGATCGTCAGCCGCCCGACGTTGCGCTCCCGCAGGTACGCCTTGAGGCGCTTGAGCCCGAACGGGAGCGTGTCGAGGACCCGGTATCCGGTGGCGACGGGTGCGGAGCCGTTGGTGCCGAGCGGCGCCGGAGCGTCGGTCGTGATGTAGGCGATCGTGGGGTCGACCAGGCGTCCGTCCAGCTCGGCGGCGGCGTGGGCGACGAGGCCGGCTCGGATCACGGCGCCGTCGGGCTCGTAGAGGTACTCGCCGACGGAGCCGGTGGAGGCTTGCAGGGCCGCGCCGTCCGGATGGTCCGAGGCGCGCAGCACGCGTGTCCGGGTGTGCTCCTTGCCGTCGGCGTCCAGGAACGTCCGGACCACCAGTGCGCTGCGGCCGGGCCCGCCCGGCGCGAGCGGGCCGAACCACAGGCCGGCCTCGACGACGTCGTTGTCGACCGAGACCCACTGCGCCTCGGCGGCCTCGGGGAGCCCTTCGTGCGGGATGCCCGGGCCGACCTTGACCCCCAGGGCGGGGACGGTCGCGCGCAGCGCGAACACGCTGTCGAGCGCGGGCTCGTAGGCGCGGGGGTCGAAGACGCGCCGGGTACCGCCGCCGCGTGCGCGCGTGCGGCGTGCCGGGTCGGCGTAGACGCCGTCGACGTGCTCGGCCCGGAGGTCGAGGGCCAGGCCGTCGGCGTTGCGCGCCTCGGCCTCGGGGAACTGCCGGAGGTTCCAGGCGGCGATCCGCGACGTCACCTCGTCCAGGTCGGTGGCCAGCACGCGCAGCCCGGCCCCGGCGAACGCCATGGCATCGGCGCCGATGCCGCTCGTGAGGTCTGCGACGTGGGTCACACCGGCGTCGGTGAACCGGTCGGCGTGGAGCGTGGCGACGAGCAGGCGGGTCGCCTGCTCGAGGCCGTCGGCGGTGAACAGCATGCGTTCGGCGAGCTCGCCGAACTTGGTCCGTGCCCTGGCGCGCAGGCGGGACTGAGTGAGAGCAGCGGCCGCGAGGTCGGGCGCGACGCCTTGCTCCCGAAGCGTGGTGGCGGTGCGCATGGCGACCCGTTCGTCGTACGGCGGGAGGTCCCCCAGCAGCGCCCGGCCATCGGGACTGAGAAGTTTGCTCAGAATCGCCTCATCCATGGGCAGATCTTTCCATAAAGCCCCTGCTGATAGCGAGACCCTGAAGGAGAAGTGTCCTCAGTTCGACATATCACCACTCGCCTGCCGGGGTGCGACCATCCGGGGCGGCCCCACGGATCTGGCACTCGCCTTGACCGAGTGCTAGCGCCGACCTAGATTTGGGTTGTCACCGCTGCACGGCCCTTGGGCCGGCGCGGCGGTGCCGCGAGATGTTCCGTGCCCGCCGGCACCCGCGACGACGGCGGTCCGCCGAACGCTCGAGCAAACCAGTCAACGTAGCTGATCTTCGATCTGCTCAGGAAAGAGGAGGTCCGACGTGTCGGTCCCCATCAAGCCGCTCGAGGACCGGATCGTTGTCAAGGCCCTCGAGGCCGAGACCACGACCGCTTCCGGCCTGGTCATCCCGGACACTGCCAAGGAGAAGCCCCAGGAGGGCGAGGTCCTGGCCGTGGGTCCGGGCCGCGTGAACGACAGCGGTAACCGTGTGCCGGTGGATGTCGCCGTGGGTGACAAGGTCCTGTACTCGAAGTACGGCGGCACCGAGGTGAAGTACGCGGGCGAGGACTTCCTGGTCCTCTCCTCGCGCGACATCCTCGCCGTGGTCGCAGGCTGAGGAAGCCTCGACCCAGGAGGTCACGACGACGGGGTGTCCTGCCGTCGTGACCTGCTGCTGCGAAGGGCCCCGCACCGATCGGTGCGGGGCCCTTCGTGTCAGGCGGTCGCGGACTTGCCGGCGAGGATGGCGGACCGCTCGTCCTCACTGAGGGCCCCCCACACCCCGTACGGCTCTCGCACTCGGAGCGACTGTTCGCGACACTGCATCATGACCGGACAGGACCGGCAGATGGCCTTGGCTGCTTCGGCTCGACGGCGACGCGTGGACCCGCGTTCCCCCTCGGGGTGGAAGAACAGCGTGTCGTCCGCGTCGCGGCATGCCCCCTGGTACTGCCACTCCCACAGCTCCATCACCGGGCCGGGCAGTCTCGAGATCTCCGTCATGCCGAACAACCTACAAGTTGTGCAGAAGTTGTTCAAGGGGCATTTTTGCGCCAGCGCTACTGATTCAGGTTGTGACGAACCGCGCCACCTCTGGCGAGGTTTGGTGGATATCGCCCTGAAACATGCGGAGATAAGCGGCACACCGGGCGGATCGGTGGCGAACCTTTGCATGTCTCGGCAGAATCGGTTCCATGACATCGACGCGGCCTGCCCAGAGTCAGGGCGGGTCCCGCCCGTCGAGTCCCGGCCTCGCCGTCGCGGCGGTGGCCAAGCGCCTGGGGGTCGCGCCCGCGACCCTGCGTACCTGGGACCGTCGATACGGGCTGGGCCCGTCGGGCCGCACCGCGGGCTCCCATCGGCGCTACACCCCCGATGACGTGGCAAGACTCCTCGTCATGCGGCGACTCACGCTGGAGGGGCACGCGCCGGGCGACGCCGCCCGGGCCGCGATCGAGGCGAGCGCCGAGGAGCTCGCCACGGTGCAGTCGGACGAGCCGGAGGAGTTCTCACCGAGGGACCGGGACTCGTCGTCGTCCCCCGCCGGCCGGGCCGCGGCCGGTGAGCGTGACGATGCCGATCCGCAGGCCGGGTCGGAGCTCAGGTCGGGTGTCGCTGCCGCGGAGAGCTCGAACCGGCCCGCGTCGTCGGCGTCCGGCGCGGTCGGGGGCGCGCCGTCCGAGCCGGAGGGTTCGCGTCGCGGCCACCTGCGCGCGCTGCCCGGGGGCGGCGGGGCGCAGCAAGAGCCCGGACGGCCGCGCCAGGTGAACAGCGCTGCCTGGTCAGGACGGGTGTCCGCGCTGGTGGACGCCGCGATCAAGTACAGCCGCACCGCGTGCGACGCGTTGCTGCGGATGAGCCCCGAGGACGACCCCTCGGCGTGGTGGACCGAGCTCGTCGAGCCGGCGTTCGACCAGGTCGCCGTGCGGACCGTGCTCGCCGGGCCCGGCGAGGTGCCGGAGATGGTGCTCGCCGCGGCCGCGCTGTCGAGCCTGCGCGGCTACACCGAGGAGTTCGAGCGGGAGGTTGTCGAGGCCGGCGGGCCGCCCGCCAACCACCCGAGCCGGATGCGCAAGATCGTGCTGGTGTTCGCCGCCCCGGACGAGCTGGTGCCGCTGTCCGCGCACGCCTTGGCGGCGTCGCTCGCGGCGAAGGGGACGATGGCGCGGATCGTCACCGGCCCCGCCAGCATGCACCGGTCGGTCGAGCTGGTGACGATGGTCCGGCCGGCCGCCGTCGTCCTCGCGACGACGCAGACCCGGCCGGCGCTCGACGTCGTGCACGCGGTGCACGAGGCGTATCCGGACCTGCCCCTGTTCGTCGGCATGCGCGCCGACGCGGCGGCGGGCGACGTGCCGCTGGGCCCGACGGTCCAGCGCGTCCGCTCGTTCAACGGCCTCCTCCACGAGGTGCTGGCGGTCCTCAAGTAGCCCGCGGTCCCGCGGACGTCCGCGGAGGGGGCGCAGCACGCCGGGCGACGCGGAGAGGGGCGCGCGGTACCGGTGCGAGGGTGATTTCGACGGTGACGGAGGCGACGCTCTCCGGATCACCGTCCCTGGAATATCGCGGGGTCTCGCACCGTAGACTCTTGACATGGAGCCCACAGCACCCCAAGCGCACGACCCGTTCGGTTTCCTCGGCCTCACGTATGATGACGTGCTGCTGCTGCCTGGCCACTCCGATCTGGCCCCGTCGGACATCGACACGACCTCCCGTCTGACCAGGGAGATCTCCATCCGCGTACCGCTGGTCTCCGCCGCGATGGACACGGTCACCGAGTCCCGCATGGCGATCGCGATGGCGCGCCAGGGCGGCATCGGGGTGCTGCACCGGAACCTGTCCATCGAGGACCAAGCGCTCCAGGTGGACATGGTGAAGCGGACGCAGACGGGCATCATCTCGAATCCGGTCACCATCGGTCCGGACGCGACGCTCGAGCAGCTCGACCGGCTCGCGGGGGAGTACCGGATCTCCGGTTTCCCGGTGGTGGACGCGGACAACCGGCTCATCGGCGTCGTGACCAACCGCGACCTGAGGTTCACCCCGGTCGCCGAGTGGGCCACCACGAAGGTCGACGAGGTCATGACGTCGAGCGGGCTCGTCACGGGCCCGGAGGGGATCGCCCGCGACGACGCGACGGCGCTCCTGCGGCAGAACAAGGTGGAGCGGCTGCCGCTGATCGACGGCGACGGCCGGCTCACCGGACTCATCACCGTGAAGGACTTCGTGAAGTCGGAGCAGTTCCCGCACGCCTCCAAGGACGGGCAGGGACGCCTGCTCGTGGGCGCGGCGATCGGATACTTCGGCGACGCGTGGACGCGCGCCACCACCCTGATCGAGGCGGGGGTGGACGTGCTGGTGGCGGACACCGCGCACGGGAACGTGCGGCTGCTGCTGGACATGGTCAAGCGCCTCAAGACCGACCCGTCCACCCGCCACGTGCAGGTGATCGGCGGGAACGTCGCCACCCGGGAGGGCGCGCAGTCGTTCGTGGAGGCCGGTGCCGACGCGATCAAGGTGGGCGTGGGGCCCGGCTCGATCTGCACCACCCGCGTCGTGACGGGCGTGGGCGTGCCGCAGGTGACCGCGGTGTACGAGGCGTCGCTGGCCGCGCGCGAGGCGGGCGTGCCCGTGATCGCCGACGGCGGGATGCGGCACTCCGGCGAGATCGGCAAGGCCATCGTGGCCGGTGCCGAGGCCGTGATGCTCGGGTCGATGCTGGCCGGCACCGAGGAGGCCCCGGGCCGGACGATCCTGATCAACGGCAAGCAGTTCAAGTCGTACCGTGGCATGGGCTCGATGGGTGCGATGTCGTCCCGCGGGAAGAAGTCCTACTCGAAGGACCGGTACTTCCAGGCCGAGGTGACGAGCGACGACATGATCGTCCCCGAGGGCATCGAGGGCCGGGTGCCGTACAAGGGCACGCTCGCCACGGTGGCGCACCAGCTCGTCGGCGGACTGCACCAGACGATGTTCTACACCGGTGCCCGGACCGTGCCGGAGCTGCAGTCCAAGGGCCGGTTCGTGCGCATCACGTCGGCGTCGCTGCAGGAGAGCCACCCGCACGACGTGCAGATGACGGTCGAGGCGCCGAACTACACGGGCCGCTGACGCGCGACGATCACTCGTGCGGCGCCGCTGACGCGGCGTTCATCGGTGCGGCGCCGCTGGCGCGGCGGGCGCGGCGGCGCTGACCGGATCCGCTGCGCCGACGCGGCGCCCGCGTCAGAACCAGCGTCCCAGGGTCGTGGTCTCCTGATCTGCGTAGCCGAGCCTCGCGTAGAAGTCGACGACGGCCGAGTTGCTGCTGCGCACCATGAGCATGACCTTCCGCGCACCGGCGGCACGCAGCCATTCCTCGCCGGCGGCCACGGCGGCCCGGCCGAGGCCGCCGCCCTGGCGTCCGGGGGCCACCGCGATGTAGTACAGCCATCCTCGGTGGCCGTCGAGCCCGGCCATGACGGAGGCGACGACGCTCCCAGGCGTGGTCTCGTCGTCGCTCGTCAAGGCGTCGCCGGCTGCCGGGGAGCCGGTACCCGTGGCGGCGACCTCGTCCACAGGGCCCTTGTCGTCGTCCCGGAAGACCAGGATCGTCGAGGTCGGGCCGCTCCGGGCGTCGGCGATGTCGACGTGCGGGTCGTTCCACGGGCGCGTCAGGCCAGAGGCGTGCCACAGCGCCACGACGCCCGCGACGTCGTCGTCGGTGATCTCGGTGAAGTCGGCGGCAACCGTGGTCCGGCTCATGCGCCGGATCGTACGCACGGCGACCAGCCGCTCGGCGGCGCGGTTCGCCTGCCGGCCGGACCGATCAGGTCAGCCTGCCGTCTGGACCGGCCAGACGCGGGACGCGCCCGGGCCCTCCATGCCCTGCTCCGCGCGCCAGGTGTTGAACCCGTCCGCCCAGGCGGCGTGGGCGCCCGCCTGGGACTGGTGCAGGTCGATCAGGTGCGTCTCGTCGAGCTCGGGGAAGCGCGCCACCAAGGCCGCCAGCAGGTCGAGGGTGGCGAGGACGTCCACCTCGGCAGTGTGCAGCTCGCCGTCGGACGTGATGCCGTAGACCTCTGACAGGTCGCCGAGGCGCCGCTTGCCCGACCGGAAGCGGTCCTTCCAGCGGTCGATGACGAGCGGGTCGATGACCGGGCCCACCGAGTGGCCGAGCCGTTCGGGCAGCGTGGGCAGCCCGTGGCGGACCAGCTCGTGGTCCAGCAGGGAAAGGTCGAAGGCGGCGTTGTACGCCACCACCGGCACGCCCTGGGCCAGGTGCTTCGCGAGCTCGGACGCGACCTCCTCCAGCGCTCCCGCGGGCTGCTGCCCGTGCTCCCGTGCGTGCTCCGTCGTGATGCCGTGGATCGCCGCAGCCTCCTCCGGGATCTCCACGCCGGGGTCGACGAGCCAGGTGCGTACCTCCGTGCCGCCTGGCGCGCGGTACACGAGGGCGGCGGTGACGACACGGTCACCGGCCACGTCCACGCCGGTGGTCTCCGTGTCGAAGCCGAGCAGCGGCCGGCGGATCCAGCCGGGTCCGATGTCCATGGTGGGCTCCCTCCACTCGTGCTGCGTCCAGGTCCACACCGAACCTTGCCACTGGACACTGACACTGATGAGGAATGACGCGCGGGGGAACGTCCGGGGAGCGAGGTTTCCGCCCGGAGCGGAAGGCCGGTGCCCTGCTCGCGGTACCCGTGCCACGCTGCGCCCTTCGTCGGTCACCGTGAGTAGGCTGTCCCGGTGAGCAACGAGACCGAGATCGGACGTGGCAAGCGCGGGCGTCGCGCATTCTCCTTCGACGACATCGCCGTGGTGCCCTCGCGGCGCACCCGCGATCCGGAGGACGTGTCCGTCGGCTGGCAGATCGATGCCTACCACTTCGACCTCCCGATCGTCGCCGCACCGATGGACTCGGTGATGAGCCCGGCGACGGCTGTCGCGCTGGGCGAGCACGGCGGCCTCGGCGTCCTCGACCTCGAAGGCCTGTGGACGCGCTACGAGTCACCCGAGACCCTGCTGCGGGAGATCGCGGAGCTCCCGCCGGAGCGGGCCACCGCGCGCATGCAGGAGATCTATGCCGAACCGATCAAGCCGGACCTGATCACCGAGCGGCTGCAGGAGATCCGCCGTGCGGGCGTGACCGTGGCGGGGGCGCTGTCCCCGCAGCGGACGCAGGAGCACTACAAGACGGTCGTGGACGCCGGCGTCGACCTGTTCGTCATCCGCGGCACCACGGTCTCCGCGGAGCACGTGTCGGGGAACGCGGAGCCGCTCAACCTCAAGCGGTTCATCTACGAGCTGGACGTGCCCGTCGTCGTCGGCGGGGCCTCCACGTACACGGCAGCCCTGCACCTCATGCGCACGGGTGCGGCCGGCGTGCTGGTCGGGTTCGGCGGCGGTGCCGCGCACACCACGCGGGTCTCGCTCGGCATCCACGCGCCGATGGCCACCGCCGTGGCCGACGTCGCGGCCGCCCGCCGCGACTATCTCGACGAGTCCGGCGGCCGGTACGTGCACGTCATCGCCGACGGTGGCGTGGGGTACTCGGGCGACATCGTCAAGGCCGTGGCCTGCGGGGCCGACGCGGTCATGGTAGGCGCCGCGCTCGCCCGCGCGAGCGACGCCCCCGGGCACGGCTGGCACTGGGGACCGGAGGCGCACCACTCCGAGCTGCCGCGCGGCGAGCGCGTCGAGGTCGGCTCGGTGGGCACGCTGGAGGAGATCCTGTTCGGCCCGGGCCGTCAGGCCGACGGCACGCTGAACCTGGTCGGGGCGCTGCGCCGCGCGATGGCGACCACCGGCTACAGCGACCTCAAGGAGTTCCAGCGGGTCGAGGTCGTGGTCTCGCCGTACCGGCCGCGCTGACCGGGCCGGTCAGCACGTAGCTCGCCAGGGGCGCACCTCCAGCCGGAGGTGCGCCCCTTTGTCGAACTTCAGTGCACAACTATTGTGCAAACTATCTGTGCACACTTATTGTGTACGCATGACCGGCATCGAACCGCTCCCCGGGGAACCCGCCCCGCGACCCGACGGCGCACCCACGGACCCGACGCACCTCCATCTGACTGCCGAGGCGGTCAAGGTCCTCGCGCATCCGCTGCGCTCCCGCCTGCTGAGCACGCTGCGCCGCGACGGTCGCGCCACGGCCACGGACCTGGCCGTGCTGCTGCGGTCCAACACGGGCGCGACGAGCTACCACCTGCGGCGGCTGGAGTCGGTGGGCCTGGTCGAGGACACCGGGGAGGGCGCCGGCAAGCGGCGCCTGTGGCGCGCCTCGACGGGGAGCCACGGCTGGACGACATCGGAGCTGGCCGACGACGAGGACGCCGCCACCGCGCTCGGCTGGCTCGTGCGCGACTACCACCGGCTGTTCGACGCCGAGTACGCGCACTGGCTCGACGTCTCCGACGCCTGGCCGCGCGAGTGGCAGGACGCGGCGGAGATGGGCGACGTGTCGGTCCGGGTCACGCCGGAACGGCTCGTCCGGCTGAACCAGGAGCTCGAAGAGCTCGTGCAGCGCTACCGCGACGTCGACGCCGGCGACCCTCGCGCGCGGCGCATCCACCTGTGGAGGTTCGCCTACCCGATGGACGCCGACGACGTCCCGGGGCTGAGTGCCCACGGAGACGTCGGCGGGGACCCCGGTGGGGCCGCCGGCGGCGACGGGGCCGCCGGTGAGGGGGCGGCTGGTGAGGGGGCGGCCGGTGACGAAGCAGCCGGCGACGGGCCCGCCGGGGACGAGGGCCGGTCATGACGCCGGCCGCGGCCCGCCGGGTGCTGCTCACCCTCGGGTTCACCCGCTGGTTCCCGGTCGGGCTCGTGGTGGGCGTCACGACGCTGCTCCCGATCGAGCGTGGTCTCAGCGTGGCCGACACGCTGACCACGGCCGCGGTCGGGGGGCTCGTCGTCTTCGCGCTCGAGCTCCCGACCAGCGGATTCGCCGACGCCTTCGGCCGCCGCCCGGTCTTTCTCGCCGCCGCGGTGATCCAGGTCGTCGCGGCGACGCTGTTCGTCACGGCACAGACGTTCTGGGCCTTCGCCGTCGCGGCGGCCGCCTTCGGGGTGTTCCGCGCGCTCGACTCGGGCCCGCTGGAGGCCTGGTATGTCGACGCCGTGCACCGCACCGAGCCCGGCGCCGACGTCGACCGCACGCTCGCCGCCGCGGCCAGCGTGCTGGGCGGGTCGATAGCGGGTGGGGCGCTGATCGGCGGCGGGCTGATCTGGTGGCACCCGGTGACGACGTGGAACGCCCTGACGCTGCCGTACGTGGTGTACGCCGTGCTGGCCTGCGTGCACCTGGCGGCCGTCGCGGTCCTGATGACGGAGCCCCGGGACGCCGGTGCCGCCGTGCGGCCCGCCGGTGCCGAGGCGTCGCCGGGGCGTCCCGGAGTGAGAGCGTCGCTCGCCGTCGTCGCCGACGGGGTGCGGGGGGCGCCCGTCGTCGTCCGCGACGGGCTGCGGGTGCTCGGCACGAACCGCGTCCTGCTCGGCCTGGTGCTCGTCGAGGTGTTCTGGTCCCTCGCGATGCTCGTGTTCGAGACGTTCCAGCCGATCCGGCTTGCCGAGATGCTCGGCAGCGAGGAGGCGGCCGGTGCGGTGAACAGCCCGGTCACGGCAGTGGGGTGGGCGGTCTTCGCCGCCGGCTCGGCGCTGGCAGGGCTCGCGTCGGGCCGGCTGGGCGTGGCGCGCACCGCCATCCTCTCCCGCGTGCTCAACGGGACCGGGGCCGTGGTGATGGGACTCGTGGCCGGGCCGGCGGCGCTCATCGTCGCCTACCTGGTCACGTACGGTCTGCACGGCAGCGGCGGGCCGATGCACGCCGCGCTCCTGCACCGCGAGGCCGAGGCGGGGAACCGCGCCACCGTGCTGTCGATGAACTCGATGGTCGCGTTCGGCGCCTTCTCGATCGGGGCGATACTGCTCGGGCGGCTGGCGGACGTGACGTCGAACCAGACGGCGATGGTCGTCGCCGGCGCGGTGAGCGTGCTGGGGGCGCTCTGCTACCTGCCCGCGCTCCGGCGGGAGAAGCGGTTCTGACTCCGTGACCGGGTGAAATTCCCTGCCGCAGATCCGCCTGTTCGCGGAACCCGGGAACCATCGGGTGAATTCTCGGAAAGAATTTTCATCGCAGCACCCCTGTGTGCGGGATGATTTTATGCGTATGGTGGCCCGCATGATCGACGAGACACCGGGTAGGGCTGCGGTCGGATCCGTCTTCGACCCCGAGCATCCCGAGTCCACCTATGCCCTCGAGCCGGAGCTCGTGGCGCCGCTCGTCGCGCGGGTGGCCTCGTCGCAGGGCGTCGGGACGCACCGTTCGACGTGCCCGTTCACCGGCGCTCCGCTTGCCACGGTCCCCGTGTCGTCGTCCGCCGACGTCGCCGCCGCCGTCGAGCGCGGGCGGCTTGCCCAGCGGGCCTGGGGACGCCGGGTGCTGTCCGATCGCACGCAGGTGCTCGACAATCTGGCTCGAATCTTTCTGGTGCGGCAGTCCGAAGTGCTGGACCTGATCCAGCTCGAGACGGGCAAGGCGCGCAGGTCCGCGTTCGAGGAGGTCGGCGACGTCGCCCAGGTCGCCCGGCACTATGCCCTGAAGGCCCGGCGGTACCTGGCCACGGACCGTCCGGCCGGCATGATCCCGCTCGTCACCGGGGTGCGCGTGCAGCGCCGTCCGGTCGGCGTGGTCGGTGTGATCGCGCCGTGGAACTACCCGCTCACCCTCGTGCTGTCGGACGCCTTGCCGGCGCTGGTGGCGGGGAACGCCGTCGTCGTCAAGCCCGATCCGCAGAGCACGCTGACCGCGCTGTGGGCGGCCGAGATCCTCGAGGAGGCCGGCCTGCCCGCCGGGCTGTTCCAGGTGGTCGCGGGCGGCCGCGAGACCGGTGAGGCGCTGGTCGACCGTGCGGACCACGTCGCGTTCACCGGTTCCACCGCCGCCGGGCGCAAGGTCGCCGCCCGCGCCGGCGAGCGGCTCGTCGGCGCCACGCTGGAGCTCGGCGGGAAGAACGCCATCTATATCGCCGACGACGTCGACGTCGCCACCGCGCTGCCCGGCGTCGTCCGTGCCTGCTTCGCCAGCACCGGCCAGCTCTGCCTGTCGGCCGAGCGGATCGTGGTGCACGAAGCCGTGGCCGACGAGTTCGTCGCCAAGCTCGTGCGCGACGTCCGTAACCTGCGCCTCGGCGCCGGCCTCGACTACACGGCGGACGTCGGCTCCCTCACCTCCGACGCGCAGCTCGCCAAGGTCACCGAGCACGTCGACGACGCCCTCGCGCGCGGCGCCGTCGTCCTCGCGGGCGGCGTCCACCGCACCGACCTCGGGCCTTACTTCTACGCACCGACCGTCCTCGACGGCGTCCCGTCCGACGCGCGTGCCGCGCGGGAGGAGACATTCGGCCCCGTCGTCTCCGTGACGCGGGTGCGGTCCGACGACGAGGCCGTCGCCGTGATGAACGACTCCGAGTACGGCCTGCACATGTCCGTGTGGTCCGGAGACGTCACGCGTGCCCGGCGGATCGCCGACCAGGTCGAGGCAGGGTCCGTCTCCATCAACGACGGATACGTGCTGACCTGGGGTTCCGTGGGTGCGCCGACCGGCGGCTGGAAGGCCTCCGGGCTGGGGCGGCGGCACGGCGCGGCGTCGGTCGAGGCGATGACACAGACACGCACGGTCGTCACCGCGCGGGGTGCGGGACGCGGCCTCGGCATCGAGAACGTTCTCGGGCTCGACGGCGCGGCACCGAGCCGCATCCTCAGCGCGGCCCTCGAAGGGATGCGCAAGCTGCGGATCCCCTGACGGCACGCGTCGCCGGGGTATCCGGTCGCAGCCGTGGGCGCGGTCGCACCCCTTGGCGGTGGGCGTGGAGACGATCCGCACCCACGTCTCCTCGGCGCTGTCCGAGCTGGGGGCCCGCGACCGCACCCAGGCGGCGGTCCGTGCTTACCAGGCGGGCCTGATCGACCTGTAGCGCGTGGGGCGACGCCGGTTCGGCGGGTCGTCGTGTTCGACGGGTCGCCGTGATCCGCAGCTCGCCCGATCGGCAGCGCGTCGTGATCCGCGGGTCGCGCCGTGATCGGCAGGTCGGGCGACCGGTCTCACGACAGGCCCCACCGGGCGGGGCGGGGTGCCGAGGCGCATAGGGTCTGGGGGTGAGCGTCTTGATCGACCCGGCGGCCTGGCCTGCGCACGGGACTGTGTTCTCGCACCTCGTGTCGGACAGCTCGCTGGTCGAGCTGCGCAGCTTCGCGCGAGCGGCCGGTGTGCCGGACCGTGCGTTCGACCTCGACCACTATGACGTCCCGGCCGCCCGGTACGACACCCTGGTAGCAGCCGGCGCGGTTCCCGTCGAGGGCAGCGAGCTGGCCCGCCGGCTGGTGGCCTCCGGCCTGCGCATCCCCGGCGCCGAACGCGCCCGCAGCAAACGCAACCCCCTCCTCACCCGCTGGAACACCTTGTCCCCCACGGCGCCTACCAGGTCCGCCGCACCTGATCGGCAACTTGACGAGAGATCGGTAGTTCAATCTGCCGATCAATCACGGATTGACCGACCGCACGCGGGTGGGGACGGAACGTGGCCGGGGGCCGGCGCGCCCGGTCGGCAGTTTGATGAGAGATCGGTAGTTCAATTTGCCGATCATTCATGGAATGACCGACCGCGCTCGGGCGGGGGCGGGGTGCGCCCGGGTGCAGCGGGTGGGTTGGATGGGGGCGGGGTGCGTGATGGGGGTGGGGTGCGTGGTGGGGGTGGTCGGCTCGGCGGTGGCTGGGGTGCTGTGGGGGAGGTGCTGGACGGGCGTTGGCGGGAGCCGCATCGTACGTATCACACCGCGTTTCACCTGGCTTCCGCGCTCGACGCGCTGGATCTGCTGCTCGCCGATGCCGGGGCCGCGGGTGAGCCCGTCCCGGAGTGGGCCGCGTGGCAGGCCCGCGTCGCCCTGTGGTTCCACGACGCGGTGCACGACGGCGCCACCCCGGCGGACGAGGAGGCCTCGGCGGCACTGGTCCACGACCTGCTGGGCCCGTTGGCCACGCCGGAAGACCCGGCATCCGGGGCGGGACGCCCCGGGCCGGAGCCGCTGCTCCGGCAGCGGGAGGTGGACGAGGTCGCGCGGCTCGTCCTGGTGACCGCCGACCACGCCCCTGACCCCGACGACCTGCCCGGATGCCTGGTGAGCGACGCCGACCTGGCGATCCTCGGTGCCGCACCCGCCGCCTACACCCGCTACACCCACCAGGTCCGCGCCGAGTACGCCGATGTCCCTGAGAACCTGTTCCGCGAAGGGCGCGCCCAGGTGCTCCAGGCACTCCTCGGCCACGGTGACCTCTTCCGCACCCCCTGGGGCCGGGGCCGCTGGCAGGCGCCGGCGGCGTCGAACCTCGCGACGGAGCTGCGGACGCTGCGCCCCGAGCGGTAGCGCGGCGGTGCCCGTCCCGCAGGTCCGTGCGTGCCGGGTCCGTGCGTGCCGGGTCCGTGCGTGTCGGGTCCCGGCCGGCTGGGGGTGCTCCCCGGAGCCGGTGTGTGTCCCGGTCGTGCCGACCAGGTAGGTTGCAGCCGTGGCCATCCCCGTGAACCCCCGCCTGAGACGCCTGCGCAGGGTGTTCGACGTCCTGGCGATCGGCGTCGGCGTCGTCACGCTGCCGGTCGCGCTGCCCGTGTTCTGGGTCCAGGCAGTGGGCCACTCCCGCGTGGTCGCCGCCTCTGACGTGCCCGAGGTCGACGCCGTCGTCGTGCTCGGCGCCGGGCTGCGGTCCGACGGATCGCCGTCGACGTACCTGCGGCGCCGCGTCGAGGCCGGGGTCGCGTTGTACCAGGCGGGGCGCGCCGAACGGGTCATCCTCTCCGGTGATGCGCACACCCTCCCCAGCGGAGCGCTCTACGACGAGCCCGGTTCGATGCGCGCCCACGCCCTCGCCCTCGGCGTCCCCGACGACGCGCTCGTCCTGGACCGTCAGGGGTTCGACACGGATGCGACCTGCCGCCGCGCCCGCAACGAGTACGGCGTGCGGACCGCCGTCGTCGTCACGCAGGACTTCCACCTCCGCAGAACCCTGTTCACCTGCAGGTATGCCGGTCTGGACGCCGTCGGTGTCGGCGTGAGCAGCTCAAGCGTCACGCCGGTCAAGGCCCTGTTCGCCTGGAAGCTCCGCGAGATCCCGGCCAGCTGGAAGGCCGCGGCGGAGTCGCTGCGGCGCTGACCGCGTCCGGCGGTCCCGTCCCCGCGCGACGCCGTCCCCGCGCGGTCCCGCCCTGCGCGACGCCGCTACCGCGCGACGCCGGCACGTCCGTGGTCCGGGTCAGCCGACCAGCGCGACCGTCTGGCGGGCGATCGCCAGCTCCTCGTTGGTCGGCACGACCATGACGAGCGGAGCCGCGGCGGCCGGGACGTCCGAACGCTCGGGACCCGGGACGCCGAGGTGCCCGGCACCCGTGACGTCGGCGCCCGGTGCGGGCGAGACCACCCGGGCCTCGCGGGACCGTTCCTCGTTGCGCGCCGGGTCCACGGCCAGCCCGAGGAATCCGAGCCCGTCCACCACGCCCGCGCGCACCGGCGCCGCGTTCTCGCCCACGCCCGCCGTGAACGTCAGCACGTCGATCCCGCCGAGCACCGCCGCGTAGGCGCCCACGTACTTGCGCAGCCGGTGCAGGTACACGTCCAGGGCCAGGCGGGCGCCGGCGTCCCCGGAGTCGACGAGCCGCCGCAGCTCGCGCATGTCGTTCACGCCGCTCAGCCCCAGGATGCCGGAGCGCTTGTTCAGCAGCGTGTCGACGTCGTCCACGCTCAGGCGCCCGGAGCGGATCAGGTGGAAGACGATCCCGGCGTCGACGTCGCCGGAGCGGGTGCCCATCACGAGACCTTCCAACGGCGTGAGCCCCATCGACGTCTCGACGGCGCGCCCGCCCCGCACTGCCGACGCCGACGCACCGTTGCCCAGGTGCAGCACCACCTGCCGCAGCGACTCCGCCCCGCGGCCCTCGGCGGCCAGCTTCGCCGTCACCGCCGGGTGCTCCGCCACGGCCGAGGACACGAACTGGTGCGACGTCCCGTGGAACCCGTACCTCCGCACGCCGTGCTCGGCGGCGGTCTTCGCGTCGATCGCGTAGGTCGCGGCGGCGGGCGGCAGGTGGGTGAAGAAGGCGGTGTCGAACACGGCCACGTGCGGCACGTCGAGCAGCTCGCGCGCCACCTCGATCCCGGTCACGTTGGCCGGGTTGTGCAGCGGCGCGAGGGGAATCAGGTCGCGCACCGCGCCGACGACGTCGTCGTCCACCACCACAGGCGCCGAGAACGACGTCCCGCCGTGCACCACGCGGTGCCCGACGGCGACCACCCCCGCCTCCCGCAGCGCGGGCCCCACCTCCTCGAACAGGTCGAGGACCAGCCGCAGCGCGACCCCGTGGTCCGCCACGGCCCGGTCCCGGACCACCTGCGCGCCGTGCGCCTCGTGCGTGGCCCGGCCCGACTCCTCGCCGATGCGTTCGACGACGCCTCCGGCGAGCGCCTCGCCCGCCCCGGGATCCACCAGCTGGTACTTGAGCGACGACGAACCGGAGTTCAGGACGAGGACGGTGCGCATGCGGACACTCTCCTGGTGGGTGCGGGGTCTGTGCTGACGCTCTCCGGCGCCGTGGTGTTACGCGGCGGGGCCGGTCTGGGCCTGGATGGCCGTGATGGCCACGGTGTTGACGATGTCCTGCACGAGCGCGCCGCGGGACAGATCGTTGACGGGCTTGTTCAGGCCTTGCAGCACGGGGCCGACGGCGACCGCGCCCGCCGAGCGCTGCACGGCCTTGTAGGTGTTGTTGCCGGTGTTCAGGTCGGGGAAGACGAAGACGGTGGCGCGTCCGGCGACGTCGGACCCGGGCAGCTTGGAGGCGGCGACCGAGGCGTCGACGGCGGCGTCGTACTGGATGGGGCCCTCGACCACGAGGCCGGCCGCGCGCGCCTTCACCGCCTCGGTGGCGGCGCGCACCTTGTCCACGTCGGCTCCGGTACCGGATGTGCCGGTGGAGTAGGAGAGCATCGCGACGCGCGGTTCGACGCCGAACTGCGCGGCGGTGGCGGCCGAGGACACGGCGATGTCGGCCAGCTCGTCCGACGTCGGGTCCGGGATCACCGCGCAGTCCCCGTACACGAGCACGCGGTCCGTGAGACACATGAAGAACACGGACGAGACCGAGGACGTGTCCGGCCTCGTCCTGATGATCTCGAACGACGGCCGGATGGTGTGCGCGGTGGAGTGGGCGGCGCCGGAGACCATGCCGTCGGCGAAGCCGAGGTGCACCATGAGCGTGCCGAAGTAGGACACGTCGGTGACGATCTCGCGGGCGCGCTCCGTGGTCATGCCCTTGTGGGCGCGCAGCCGCGTGTACTCCTGCGCGAACCGCTCCACGAGCGCGGTGCTCTCGGGGGTGCCGCCCGACGGCGACAGCACCCGGGCGGCGTGCAGGTTCAGGCCGAGCTCCGCCGCCCGGGCGCGGATCGCCGTCTCGTCGCCGAGGATCGTCAGGTCCGCGATCCCGCGCGCGAGCACGGTCGAGGCGGCCCGCAGGATGCGGTCCTCGCCCCCTTCGGGGAGCACGACGTGCCGGCGCTGCGCCCGGGCCCGCTCGATGAGCTGGTGCTCGAACATGAGCGGTGTGACCACCTCGGGACGAGGCAGGTCGAGCCGCGCGGCGAGCGTGTCCCCGTCCACGCACCGCTCGAACAGCGCGCGGGCGACGTCGATCTTGCGCTGCGAGTCGCGGGTGACCCGCCCGCGGACCTGCGACGCCTCGCGCGCGGTGCGGTAGGTGCCCAGGTTCGTGCGGATGATCGGGACCCGCGGCCGCAGCGCTTCCAGCAGCTCGCGCGCCCGGCCCTCGGGGAAGAAGCCACCGTTCAGCACGATCCCCGCCAGCGACGGGAACGACGGCGCGGCGTGCGCGGCCAGCAGCCCGGTGAGCACGTCGTTGCGGTCGCCCGGGGTGATGACGACGGCGCCGTCGGACAGGTGCGTGAGCAGGTGCTCGAAGCTCATCGCGCCGACGAGCACCTCCAGCGCCTCCCGGTTCAGGAGCTCCGGGTCGCCGAGCACCAGCTCGCCGTCGACGGCCTCCACGAGCTGGCCCACGGTGGGTGACGCCAGGAACGGCTCCTCCGGGATGGTCCAGACCGGCAGGTCCGGGACGGCCGCCGAGACGGCCTGGCGCACGTCGGCGGCGGTCAGCGTGTCGCACCGGTTGACCACCAGCCCGACGGCGATCGCGTAGTACGCGGAGAGCTCGGCGAGCGACGCCTCGGTGAGCGTGACCACCTCCTGCGGCGAGCGTTCGCGGCCGGAGGCCACGAGCAGCACGGGAGCTCCGAGGTTCGCGGCGATCTTCGCGTTGAACGCGAGCTCGTTCACGCCGGCGACGTCCGTGTAGTCGGTGCCGAGCACGACGACGGCGTCGCACCGCGCCGCCAGGTCGTGGAAGCGGGCCACGATGCGGGCCATCGCGTCGTCCGGGTCCTCGTGCAGGTCCGCATAGGTGACGCCGACGGCGTCCTCGTACGGGACGTCGACACCGTCGTGCTCGAGCAGCATCTCCAGCACGTAGTCACGCTCGGGCTCGATGTCGCTCCCGGTGACCCGCGACACGGGCCGGTAGACCCCGACCCGCTGGCCCTGCCGCACCAGCAGGTCGAGGACGCCCAGCGCCACGGTGGACTTGCCGCTCTCACCCTCGGGTGACGCGATGACGATGCTGCGGGTCGCGCCGGTCACGTGCTGCTCCTCAGGGACTGTCTCGGACCACGGGCCTCCAACCTAGCGGCACACGACGCGCTGGCCGGCCCGCCCGCGGTGTGAGATCGACGCTACTCGTTGTCACCTCCCGTGTCGGACACGGCCGGCACGTCGGCGGCGTCGCCGGCCCCCGGCCAGACCCAGTCCCGGACCTCGGGGAGGTCGTCGCCGTGCTCGCGGGTCCAGGCACGGGCCCGCAGGCGGGCGTCCTGCATCCGCTGCCGCAGGCCCGCCTGCGAGGTGCCGAGCGACGGCACCCGGTCGATGACGTCGATCACCAGGTGGTACCGGTCCAGGTCGTTGAGCATGACCATGTCGAACGGCGTCGTCGTCGTGCCCTCCTCCTTGTAGCCGCGCACGTGGATGTTCCCGTGCCCGGTGCGGCGGTAGGTGAGGCGGTGGATGAGCCACGGGTAGCCGTGGTAGGCGAAGATGACCGGCCGGTCGCCGGTGAACAGGCCGTCGAACTCCGGGTCGGTGAGCCCGTGCGGGTGCTCCGTCGAGTCCTGCAGCCGCATCAGGTCGACGACGTTGATCACCCGCACCTTGAGGCCCGGCAGCTCGTGGCGCAGGATGTCGGCCGCGGCCAGTACCTCGAGCGTCGGCACGTCGCCCGCCGCCGCGAGGACGACGTCGGGCCGCGTGCCCGGCACCTCCGTGCCCGCCCACTCCCAGATGCCCAGCCCGCGGGTGCAGTGCTCGATCGCCTCGGGCATCGCGAGCCAGTTCGGCGCCGGCTGCTTGCCCGCCACCACGACGTTCACGTACTGCCGGCCGCGGAGGCAGTGGTCGTAGGTGGACAGCAGCGTGTTCGCGTCCGGCGGCAGGTAGACGCGGACGATCTCCGCCTTCTTGTTCACGACGTGGTCGATGAACCCGGGGTCCTGGTGGCTGAACCCGTTGTGGTCCTGCCGCCACACGTGGCTGGACAGCAGGTAGTTGAGGGAGGCCAGGGGGCGCCGCCACGGGATGTGGTTCGTGACCTTGAGCCACTTGGCGTGCTGGTTGAACATCGAGTCGACGATGTGGACGAAGGCCTCGTAGCTGGTGAACAGGCCGTGCCGGCCGGTCAGGAGGTAGCCCTCCAGCCAGCCCTGGCACTGGTGCTCGCTGAGCACCTCCATGACGCGTCCGGCGCGGACCAGGTGCTCGTCCACGTCGGGCCCGTACATCTCGGCGTTCCACTGCTTGCCCGTGGCGTCGTACACGGCCTGCAGCCGGTTCGACGCCGTCTCGTCGGGGCCGAAGATCCGGAAGTTGTCGGGGTTGCGGCGGATGACGTCGGTGAGCCACTGGCCGAGCACCCGCGGCGCCTCCGACGTCGAGCCGCCGGGCGCCGGGACGTCGACCGCGTAGTCGGTGAAGTCGGGCAGCCGCAGATCGCGCAGGAGCAGGCCGCCGTTCGCGTACGGGGTGGCGCTCATGCGCAGCTCGCCCGGCGGGGTCAGTCCGGTGATCTCGGCGCGCACGGCGCCGTCGTCGTCGAACAGCTCCTCCGGGCGGTAGGACCGCAGCCACTTCTCCAGTACCTGGAGGTGCTCCGTGGTGTCGCGGGCGCTGGCGAGAGGGACCTGGTGGGCGCGCCAGGAGCCCGTGGTCTTCTTGCCGTCGATCTCGGCCGGGCCGGTCCAGCCCTTCGGGGTGCGGAAGACGATCATCGGCCAGGCGGGGCGGGTGTCGTCCCCGGCGGCGGCGCGGGCCTTGATCGCGGCGATGTCGTCCAGCACCTCGTCGAGCAGCCCGGCGAACCGGCGGTGCGTGACGAGCGGGTCCTCGTCGGTGCCGTCGGGAACCTCGAAGAAGTAGGGCTTGTGCCCGTAGCCGGTCATCAGCGCGCCGAGCTCGTCCTGCCCGATGCGGGCGAGCACGGTCGGGTTCGCGATCTTGTAGCCGTTCAGGTGCAGGATCGGCAGGACGACGCCGTCGGCGGCAGGGTTGACGAACTTGTTCGAGTGCCAGGACGTGGCCAGGGGGCCGGTCTCGGCCTCGCCGTCGCCCACCACGGCCGCGACCAGCAGGTCGGGGTTGTCGAAGACGGCCCCGTAGGCGTGGCTCAGGGCGTAGCCGAGCTCCCCGCCCTCGTGGATGGAGCCGGGGGTCTCCGGTGCGACGTGGCTGGGGATCCCGCCCGGGAAGCTGAACTGCCGGAACAGCCGCTGCACGCCCTCGGTGTCCTGCGTGACTGCCGAGTAGGTCTCGGAGTAGGTGCCGTCGAGGTACGCCGCCGCGACCAGCCCTGGTCCGCCGTGACCCGGGCCCGTGAGGTACAGCGTGGGCTGCTTGCGGGCCTGGACGGCGCGGTTCAGGTGGGCGTAGAGGAAGGTGAGCCCGGGCGTGGTGCCCCAGTGGCCGAGGAGGCGAGGCTTGACGTGGTCACGCGTGAGGGGTTCGCGCAGCAGCGGGTTGCCGAGCAGGTAGATCTGGCCGACGGAGAGGTAGTTCGCCGCGCGCCACCAGGCGTGGAGGCGGGTGAGGTCCGTCTCGTCGAGGCGGCTCACGCCCGTGGCGATCCAGGGTGTCGCGTCGCGGATCCGGGAGACGTGGGGTGGTGGCGGGGGTGGGACGCTTGCCGGGGCCGACGGCGGGGTGCCGCCGGGGTCATCGGTGGCCGGGACGGTGGTCATCACACGCTCCTTCGCTCCGCCGTGCGGCGGACGTCTGGTGTGCGGCCCGGATGGCCGTGGGTCTCATTCGACCGTACGACGCTCCCGGCCGCCAGGGGTGAACAGCCCGGGGATCGCGGGCCTTGCGCCCCTTGACAGGACCTCGCACCCAGGGCTGACGGGTACCGTGGGGGCGTGAGTTTCTGGGCGGTGGCGAGGCAACCGCGGATGATCGTGCTGCTGCTCGTGTTCCTGCTGGCCGCGGGGGGCTGCGGCTGGCTCGGCAAGTGGCAGCTCGACCGCGCCTTCGAGCGGGCCGAGCTCGCGGCGGAGCAGGAGGCGCGCGAGCAGGCGGACGCCGGGCCGGCAGGCCTGGGCGAGGTGCTGAAGCCGCAGGTGTCGTTCCCGGGTGAGCTGGTCGGGCGGCAGGTCGAGGTGACCGGCGAGTTCGAGGCCGGCCGGCAGCTGCTGGTCAGTGGCCGGGCCGGGCCGGGCGGCGAGGTCGGGTACCTCGTCGTCGCGCCGCTGCGGGTGTCCGACGACGGCACCGGGGGAGAGTCCTGGGCCGAGCTGTCCGGGGCGCCGGTGCTCGCCGTCGTCCGCGGCTGGGTGGCGGAGCCGGCCGCGGCGGACGAGCCGCCGCCGGGCCGCGTGACCCTGACGGGGTGGCTGCAGGTGGGAGAGGCCGCGAGCGAGGCGGGCGCGGTCGACGCGGCCACGGTCTCGGCCGAGGACGGCGGATCGAGCGCCTGGCCCGTGGTGGGCGGCATCGCGCTGGGCTCGCTGGTGCAGGAGTGGGGCGGGCCGATCTACTCGGCGTACGCCGTGGACACGGAGGCGACGGGCGCGGTGGAGCAGCTGCCGCGGCCCATGATCGAGGGCGGTACGGGCGTGAACCTGCAGAACGCGTTCTACGCGCTGCAGTGGTGGGTGTTCGGTGGTTTCGCGGTGGCGCTGTGGGTCAGGCTCGTCCGCGACGAGATGGCGGGCGGCCGGCGCGGGGGACGGGCGACCGACCCGGACACGGGGATCGCGGGTCTCCCTGCCCGGTGAGCCTTCCCCGCGGCGGGTGGTCCCGGCGACGCCGTCCGCCCTACTAGGCTCGGGACGTGAGCACCGCCGAGTCCGAGACCCCGTCCGCACCCTCCGCCGAGGCCGCCGCCACCGCCATCCGCAAGGCCCGCGGCTCCCTGGCCCGCTACCGCGTCAGCGCGATCGTGACCGGCGTGATGCTGCTGGTCCTCGTCGTGGAGCTGGGGGTCAAGTACGTGCTGGGCGCGGTCATGGACGTCGGTCCGGTCATGCCGTTCATCGCGTGGGTGCCGTTCGCGCACGGGTGGATCTACGTGGTCTATCTCGTCACGGTGGCGGACCTGTGGTCGAAGATGCGCTGGGGTTTCGGCCGCCTGGTCACGATGGTGCTGGCCGGCGTCGTCCCGGTGATGTCGTTCCTGCTCGAACGGAAGATCCACGCCGAGGCGGAGGCGAAGCTCACGGCGCTCGAGGAGCGCTTCGGGGCCTGACGGACCCCGCTCGCCGTCGTCCGCCCTCTCCGGGCCAACGTTTCAGACACAACCACCCACATCCGTCACCTCCTGGCCTTTTCGATCTCAACAGCATAACGGCTATTGACCTTAATCGCTTAGATTTGGAAAGATAGTTCCACGCTAAAACTTCACCCGGAGCGGGGGCGGTTTATGGGTGAGACGAATTTCCTCTATCTGGCAATTGCGGCTGCCGTGCTGGCGATCCCGGCGCTCGTCCTGGTCCTGATCGCGACCGTGGCGTCCGGCTTCTCCGGCCTTCTGCGACTGGGGTTCGCGGCGCTCCGGGCGGGGGTCATCCCCGAGCACAGATACGTTCGTGACCGGGATATCGACCATCTTTCCGTGGTTCGTGGGGTCGCCGGGGTCGTGCTGCTGACGACGGCGGAGGTGATGCGCGCGGAGGCGCTCCCGACCAGGCTCCCCGCCCCCGTTCCCGACACCGGCCTGCCGTCCTGGATCGGCATCCTCGCCTACGGGACGTTGTGGGCGGTCGGTTCGCTCGCAGCGGTCTCTCTCTTCATGTCTCTTGGCTCGCTCGTGATGTATCAGAGGCAAGTTCGTTACCCTCCGCCCATCACGCCCGAGGACGGCCGCGCACGCTCGGTCCGCTCACCGTTCCTCCCGCTGCGCGCCCCGGCGACCCTCGCGGTGATCAGCATCCTCACCGTCACCTACGCGATGGTGCTGCCCCCGTTGTGGCCCGACGACGGCCTCGAGCTGCCGGAGGCGCAACCACCGGACGTGGGGTCGCTCCTGCTGCTGACCGTGCTCATGGTGATCGGGATCATCGGCCTGATCCTGCTCGTCGGCGTCGTCGCCGTCGGGCTGCCGCTGGCGATCGCGTTCCACTCGCGCGGCGCGGACGGGCACCCGGCGCTCCCGGCGCTCTGGTCGCTCGCGCTCGTGGGGCTCTACACGGTGCAACGAGGGCCGGAGTGGTTCGCCGCCGCGGCCGGCGGCGGGCCCGGCGACCCCCTCGGGGCGGCCGCCATGGCGGCCCTCACGGGTGTGCTGATCGTCGTCGCGATCTCCGGGTGGGAGCTGTCGCGGCTGCACGTCGTGCACGGCATCGACCCGTGGACGCCGACGGCCGTCCTGATCTCCGCACGCGTCGCCGAGCCCGACAACCTGCTCGTCGCCGACCCGCAGGCGCTCACCGCGGACCAGTTCCCGGTCAACCCGCAGAAGTACGGGCCGGCCTGGATCAGCAGCTATCTGAGGAGGAAGCTCTGGCAGGTCGGCCAGACGGTGAAGGGGTAACCACCCGGTCCGGGCCGCGGCACGTGGCCACCCTGTCGCGCCCGCACGGCGCTTTGGTTCAATGAGCGCGTGATCACGCACCCGTTCGACGCCATCACCCCCGACCAGCTCCGCGACGCGGGCAGCATGAAGTGGACCGCCTTCCCCGGCACCATCGGGGCGTGGGTGGCCGAGATGGACTTCGGCACCTCGCCCGAGGTCACCCGGGCTCTGCACGACGCCGTCGACCGTGCCGCCTTCGGCTATCTGGCGACCGCGCCGCGGGCCCGGATGGCCGAGGCCTGGACCCGCTTCGCCACGGACCGCTACGGCTGGACCGTCGACCCCGAGCGGGTCCGCCCGGTCTCCGACGTGCTCCACGCGCTCGAGCTCGTCATCCAGCACTACTCCCGGCCGGGGTCGCCGATCATCCTGCCCACACCGGCCTACATGCCGTTCCTCACCATCCCCGAGCACCTGGGCCGGGAGATCATCCAGGTCCCGATGGCGGTCACCAGCTCCCCGGACGGCCCGCGCTACGGGTACGACCTGGACGCGCTCGACGCCGCGTTCCGCGCCGGCGGACACCTCCTGGTGCTGTGCAACCCGCACAACCCGGTCGGCCGCGTGCTGCGGCCGGAGGAGATGCAGGCGATCGCCGAGGTCGTCGACCGCCACGACGGCCGGGTGTTCTCCGACGAGATCCACGCCCCGCTCGTCTACGAGGGCCACCGGCACGTCCCGTACGCGTCCCTGTCGGAGACGGCGGCCGGCCACACCGTCACGGCCACCTCCGCGTCCAAGGCGTGGAACCTGCCGGGCCTGAAGACGGCGCAGATCGTGTTCTCGAACGACGCCGACCTCACGGTCTGGGAAGCGCGGGGTGCGCACGACGAGATGGGTGCCGCGACCCTCGGCGTGCTCGCCGCCACCGCCGCCTACGACGAGTCGCGCGGCTGGCTCGACGACACCATCGCCTACCTGCAGGGCAACTTCGCCACCCTGTCCGACGAGGTCGCGGCGCACCTGCCCGGCGTCACGCTCACCCCGATCGAGGGCACCTACCTGTCCTGGCTGGACTGCCGGGCCCTCGACCTGGGCGAGCGGGGTGCCGCGACCGAGCCGGAGGGCGCCACCGGCGCCGCGGCCTCGCCCGCGAGCTTCTTCCGCACGCGGGCCGGTGTCGCAATGAACGACGGCGCCCTGTGCGGCGAGGCGGGCCGCGGGTTCGTCCGCCTCAACCTGGCCATGCCCCGCCCGGTCCTCCGGGAGGCCCTGGCCCGGATGGCCGACGCGCTGGAGCGGTGAGGGGCGTGCGGCGGGCGGCCTGACGGCCCGCCGTCGGGCACCCCGAGATCCCGCGGGCAGGGGCGCCGGCGAGGTAGGGGCAGGTGCTCACGTAGGGGCGTGGGGAGCGCCCCCTGGCGCCTACCCGAGCACCTGCCCCTACCTCGCCGGCGCCCCTGCCCGCGGGATCTCTTAGAATCTTCTGGTGACGACGCCCGCCACCGAGAACCAGCCCATTGCCGAACCGACCCCGCACCGTCCCGTGCTCGTGGTCGACTTCGGCGCGCAGTACGCACAGCTCATCGCGCGCCGCGTGCGCGAAGCGAAGGTGTACTCCGAGATCGTGCCGCACACGGCCACCGTGGAGCAGGTGCTCGCCAAGGATCCCGCGGCGATCATCCTGTCCGGCGGCCCGTCGTCGGTCTACGCCGCCGGCGCCCCCGCCGTCGACCCCAAGCTGTTCGACGTCGGTGTCCCCGTCCTGGGCATCTGCTACGGCTTCCAGGTCATGGCGCAGGCGCTCGGCGGCGAGGTCGCCCGGACCGGGCTGAGCGAGTTCGGCGGGACCGGCGTCGACGTGTGCGCGACCGGTGTCCTGCTCGACGGCTCGCCCGAGCACCAGACCGCCTGGATGAGCCACGGCGACGCGGTCCACGCCGCGCCTCCGGGCTTCGAGGTGCTCGCGACCAGCGGTGGCGCGCCCGTCGCCGCGTTCGAGGACCGCGAGCGGCGCCTCTTCGGCGTGCAGTGGCACCCCGAGGTCAGGCACTCCGAGCACGGCCAGGCCGTGCTCGAGCACTTCCTGTACGACGGCGCGGGGCTGGCTCCCGACTGGACGGCCGGGAACGTCGTGGCCGAGCAGGTCGAGGCCATCCGTGCCCAGGTCGGCGACGCGCGCGTGATCTGCGCGCTGTCCGGCGGCGTCGACTCCGCCGTCGCGGCCGCGCTGGTGCAGCGGGCCGTGGGGGAGCAGCTCACCTGCGTCCACGTCGACCACGGCCTGATGCGGGCCGGCGAGGTGGAGCAGATCGAGAGCGACTTCGTCGCGTCCACGGGCGTGAAGCTCGTCATCCGGCACGAGAAGGAGCGCTTCCTCGGGGCGCTCGCGGGGGTGACCGACCCGGAGCAGAAGCGCAAGATCATCGGGCGCGAGTTCATCCGCGTGTTCGAGGACGCGCAGCGGGCGATCGTCGCCGAGGCCGGAGCACACGGCGAGGAAGTGAGGTTCCTGGTCCAGGGCACGCTGTACCCGGACGTGGTGGAGTCCGGCGGCGGCGAGGGCGCGGCCAACATCAAGTCGCACCACAACGTGGGCGGACTGCCCGACGACCTCACCTTCTCCCTCGTGGAGCCGCTGCGGACCCTGTTCAAGGACGAGGTCCGGGCGGTGGGGCGCGAGCTCGGCGTGCCGGAGGAGATCGTGTCGCGGCAGCCGTTCCCCGGCCCAGGCCTGGGGATCCGGATCGTCGGCGAGGTGACCGAGCACAACCTGGAGATCCTGCGCCGTGCCGACGCGATCGCGCGCGAGGAGCTGACCCGGGCCGGGCTCGACGGCGAGATCTGGCAGTGCCCCGTCGTGCTGCTCGCGGACGTGCGGTCCGTGGGCGTGCAGGGCGACGGCCGCACGTACGGGCATCCCGTCGTGCTGCGGCCGGTGAGCTCCGAGGACGCGATGACGGCCGACTGGACGCGGCTCCCGTACGACGTCCTGTCGGTCATCTCGACCCGCATCACCAACGAGGTCCGCGAGATCAACCGCGTCACGCTCGACGTCACGAGCAAGCCGCCGGGCACCATCGAGTGGGAGTGAGCGCGTCGGAGGCGACGCGCCGCCGTACCGAGCCGATCCACGGAGCGCTGGTCGACCTCCAGGCGCTGTACCCGTCCACCCGGTAGTTCTCGTCGGCGGAGGTGCTCGCGGTGCGGATCGTGCAGGTCTCGGACACGTTCGCCCCGCTCATGGGCGGGATCGAGGCACAGGTGGCGCGGCTCGCCGCGCAGCAGGCCGCGGCCGGGCACGACGTCGAGGTGATCACCACGACGCCGCGTGCGCCGGGCGAGCGTGGGGTGACCACCGCTGTCGAGCACCTCGGGTCCGCCGGGGTGTCCGGCGCGGGGCACGCGGCGCCCGCCGTGACCGTGCACCGCATCGCGGAGCGCGTCCCCGGCGGCTGGCCGGTCCATCCCCGCTCGACGGCGCACGTCGTCCGGCGGTTGCGGGACGTGACGGCGCGTGGCGCGCGGCCCGACGTCGTCCACCTGCACATGGGTGTCCTCGCACCCACGGTCCAGTCCGCGCTGCGGGCGGTCACCCGGCTCGGCCTGCCCACGGTGCTGACCGTGCACAGCGTGTGGGGGCCCGCATGGCGTGCGTTCGCCGCCGCCGACCGGGTGTCCGGCTGGTCGCGGTGGCCGGTGCTGTGGTCCGCGGTGAGCGAGGTGACCGCCGCGCCGCTGCGGCGGATCGTCGGGACCCGAGGCGAGGTCGTCCTGCTGCCGAACGGGCTGGACCTGGCGAGATGGCGGGCCGAACGCCGCGATGTCGGCGCGGGCGACCAGCCGGTGCATGTGGTCTCGGCGGGCCGGTTCGCGCCCCGCAAGCGAATGCTGCCGCTGCTGGGAGCGGTCGCCCGGGCCTGCGAGACGATGGCCGGAAGTGACGGCGGGCGACCCCCCGAGGGCTCCGGGAAGCCGGGCGACGGCGGTCGCCTTCGCGTGACGCTCGCCGGTGACGGGGCAGAGCTGGAGCGGGCCCGCCGGTTCGTCGCCGGCCGCGGGCTGTCCGGCGTCGTCTCCCTGCCCGGCGCGCTCGACGGCGACGGGCTGCGCACGCTGTACGCGGACGCCGACGTGTTCGCCGCGCCCGCCGTGGCGGAGGCGTTCGGTATCGCGGCCCTGGAGGCGCAGGCCGCCGGCCTCGCCGTGCTGACGCGTGCCGGGTCGGGCGTGGCGGAACGTGTGACCTCGGGGGCCGGCGGCCTGGTCGTGCCCGACGACGCGGCCCTGGCACGCGCCCTCGCCCGCCTCGCGGGGGACCGCGACCTGCTGGCGAGGCTGCTGCGCCAGGTCCGGGCCGACGGCGACCGTCTCGCCGCCTACGCCTGGCCGGGCGTCCTGGCCCGGACGGAGCAGGCGTACGCCCGGGCGGCGGAGCTGGTCCACGAGCGATGAGGACGGTGCGGGTGCTCCCAGCCACAGGTGCTCCCACGGCTCCGCGTGGTCGCCAGGCTGCGTTCTCGGTGAAAGGGAGCCCCGACATGTCTACGCTCGTCCCGTGACTGAATCCGCAGCCCGGCCGACGACCCCGGCGGGTCCACTGTCCAGCAGGATCGTCCGAGAGGTGCGGCCGTTCGCGCGACCCGTGGCGGTGGTCGCCGTGCTCGCCGTCGTCTGGGCCGTGTGGGCGAGCGGCCCTTCGTGGGAGACGCCGGCCGTGGTCGTGCTCGCCGTCGCCGGTGCCGCGCTCGGAGTGATCGACGCGCGGACGCACCGCCTGCCGAACGCGATCGTGTATCCGACGACGGCGGCCGTGGGCGCGCTGCTGGTCCTCGCCGCGGTGGCCGGTGCGCTCGCCGGCGATCCTGCCTGGGACGCGCTCGGGAGGGCGGCGCTCGGGTTCGCCGCGCACGCGGGCTTCTACCTGCTGATGTGGTGGTTCTTCAAGGGAGGGATCGGGCTGGGCGACGTGAAGCTGGCCGGGATCCTCGGCGCCGTCCTGGCCTGGTGGGGCTGGGACACGTTCGTGCTGGGGGTGATGGCGCCCTATGTGGTGGGCGGTGTGGTCGCGCTGGTGCTGCTCGTGCTCCGGCTGGCGGGGCGCAAGTCGTACATCCCGTTCGGCCCGTTCATGCTGCTGGGCGTGGTGGTGGCCCTCACCTGGGAACGGCTGCTGGCCTAGCACGAACCGCGCCCTCCCCGCCGGGTGCACGACGCCGGGTGCACGGTGCCGGCGGGGCCGAGGTCGTCGGGCCCGCCGGCGTGCACCCGGCGTCGGAGAAGGGGCGGTCTGCCCGTGCGGCTACTGCTCGCCGCGGCGGCGGAAGCTCGACACGATCGAGCCCGCCACCAGCGCCACGCCGGCGCCGCCGAGCAGGAGGATCGCCGCGAGCCCGAAGTCGATCCGGGCCCCCGCGGCCGCGGCGAGCACGCCCAGGCCGACCGCCAGGACGACCAGGCCCCACACGACCGTCCCGACCCGCGGCCCGTACTGCGGCGCGGGGGGCGTCGGCGTGTACGGCCGCTGCGCGGCCTGGACCGGCGCCGCGGGTGCGGCGCCCGGGGCCGTCGCCGGGTGCTCGGCCGGCGCGCCGGCCGCCGGGGACGGTTCCCCGCTCGACAGGACGCTCGTCCGGTCCGGTTCGGCCTCCACCGACTCGGTCGTGTCGGTCCGCGGTTCCCCGGCCTGCGGTTCCCCGGCCTGCGGTTCGCCGGTCCGGGGTTCCTCGGCCTGGGTGGCGCCGGTCGGGATCTCCTCGGTCGGCGGCTCGTCCACGTGCTTCTCGTGCTCGCGGACCTGGTCGGGCTCGTGCGTGTGCTCGCTCATTTCTCCTCCTCGATGATGAGGTCGCCCGCGGCGACGTCCACGACGAGCCGGAGCTGCGCCCCGTCGTCGTCGACCTCGTCGCTGGCGATGTCGACCCGCTCGTTGACCCCGCTGTAGGTCCTGCTGTCGCCGTCCACGAGCCACTCCAGCGCTCCTGCGGAGATCGTGCTCTCGACCTCGACCGCGGCGCCCTCGGGGATGACGACGGTCGCGGAGCCCGCGCCGACCGCGATCGGCACCTCGACCGGTTCGCCCGGGTCGACCTGCGAGAGGTCGAGGCCTGTGAGGTCGATGGTGGGCTCGCCCCACCTGACCGAGTAGCCGTCCTCCGCCTCGGCGATCCTCGTCGGTGCGGCCGTGCCCTCGGTGATCGGCTCGCCGGGCTCGTACCCGTCGACGCGGCCGTCGAAGACCTTGTCCACGATCTCGCGCCCCTCGGACAGCCGGCTGTAGACGTTCGACTCCTCCTGTGCCCACCACACCGTCGGCAGGGCCACGATCAGGCCGACGATCGCCAGGGCCCCCAGTCCGCCGCTGGTGCGGCCACGTAGCCCGGCGACGACGATCGCGATACCGATGATCAGCAGGGAGATGCCCGTCCAGGCGCCCCAGGCCGCTGCGCCGCTGTCGGACGGCAGGAACGGGATCGTGACGTCGAGCACGCTCCTGTTGAGCATGAGCAGCGCACCGACCAGCAGGATCAGTCCGAAGACGATCCCGCCACCGCCGCCCTTGCGGCGCCGGGCGCGCGGGGGGAGCGGCTGCGCGTAGGGGGCTCCCGCATAGGCCGAGGTCCGGTGCGGGTACTGCGGCCCGCCCCCGGGGGGTGCGGGCGCGGTGGTCGGGGCGGTGCCCGAGGAGTCCGCGCGGTCGTCGAGCCCGACGGCCCCGTGCGCGGCCGGGCCGGAGGGGGCGCCACCGGTCGGCGGCTGGTACGGCGTCGTCCCCGGTGCCGGCGGGCCGCCGTACGGCTGCGTGCCCGGGTGCTGCTGCGCGGGCCCGTAGTGCTGCCCGCCGGGGTGCTGCTGTCCCCCACCGTAGGGCTGCGTGCCCGGGTACGGCTGCGCGTGGGGCTCGCCCCGGGTGGACGGGCGCCGGCGGGCCGTGCGGACCAGCAGGTACACGATGCCGCCCAGGACGGCGAGCCAGAAGAGCCCGCCGATCCACTCCGAGCTGCCGTAGAAGCCCCAGTCCCACGGCCCGCCCCACGCGAATCCGACCAGGAGCATCGTGGCCGCACCGAGGAGCGCGACGTCGAAGTTGCCGCGGACTGCCTCCTCGAGATGGATCCTGCCGTCGGACTGCTCCGGCAGCAGCGCCCAGCCGATGCCGTAGGCGATGAGACCGATGCCGCCCAGGAAGAAGGTGATGACGAAGAGGCCCCGGACCAGGAGAGGGTCCCAGCCGAGGCGGTCGGCGAGGCCGGAGGCGACGCCGCCGACCCACCGCCGGTCGGCGCGGTAGAGGCCGGTGCGACGGATCGAGTTGAAGAATCCGGTGCCGGCCGGCTGCTGCGGCTGCGGCTGCGGCGAGGCCTGCTCCTCGAACGAGGTCTGCTGCGCGCTCGGCTCGGGCTCGCCTGGTGGCGTCCGCCCGTCGCCTGCGGTCGGGTCTGTGGTCATGGCTCCATGCTCGTCGACCCTGGCCACGAAATGGATCGGGTGCTGCCCTGACCGGACCCTGGTTCGCTGTCCCGGAGACCCTGAGATGCAGGTCCCCGGCTCCTCAGGGACGTCGCGACGTGCCACGATCGTGGTGTGACGAACCAAGGAGCCCCGACGACGGATGGCGCTGCCGGTAGCCCGGCTGCAAGCGCGCCCACCGGCCCGCCGGGCGGCGCGCCGTCCGGCGCCGCGCCGTCCGCGCCGCCCGTCCACCTCACCCTGCGACGCCCGCGCGAGGGCCGCTGGGTGGCGGGAGTGGCCGCCGGGCTCGCCGCGCACCTGCGCGTGCCGGTCTGGCTGGTCCGGGTGCTCTTCGCGGTGGCCACCCTGATCAACGGGGCCGGCATCGTCGCCTATCTCTTCTGGTGGGTGACGGTCGCGCCGGGCCGTCCCGAGCCGGTGGCCGCCCGCCCCGCACGGCCCCGCCTCGCACCGCGGCTGGCCACCCCACCGGACCGGACCGGGGCTGCCGGCGAGGCGGGAGCCACCGGATCGGCCGAGGGCGGGCCCCGTTCGCTGACCGAGCGCCTGCGCCTCTCAGGTCCGGTCACCCGTCTCAACACCCGCGACATCACCATCGGCGTCGTGCTGCTCAGCGGCGCCGCCCTGCTGCTCGCGGTGCAGGCCGGCTGGAACCCGTGGGCGTCGTGGCTGCTGCCCGCGCTGATCGTGCTGGGCGGCGTCGCCCTCGCCTGGAGCCAGCTCGACGGGACGTCGCGCGGCCGGTGGTTCGGCGGTACCCCGCGCACCCGTGCCGGGATGCTGCGCCTGGTGGGCGGGATCCTGCTCACCATGGTCGGCGTGCTGATGCTGGTGGGGCAGGACGCGCCCGTCTACACGATGGTGCAGGCCACCGTGGCGTCGGTGGCGGTGGTCGCCGGCGTCGTCCTCGTGCTCGCACCCTGGTGGCTGAAGCTGGTCCGCGAGCTCGGCGACGAACGTGCGGCCCGCGCCCGCGAGGCCGAGCGCGCCGACATCGCCGCCCACCTGCACGACTCCGTGCTGCAGACCCTCGCCCTCATCCGCGCCCGCGCCGACGACTCCGAGTCCGTCGCCCGCATGGCCCGCGCCCAGGAGCGCGAGCTGCGCGAGTGGCTGTACGACGACCGCCCCTCGCCGGGCGAGTCCCTCTCCGCGGAGCTGCGCGAGCTCGTCGGCCAGGTCGAGGACGCGTTCGCGCCCCTGACCGTGGACATGGTCGCGGTGGGCGACTGCGTCCCCGTCCCCACCACGGCCGCGCTGCTCCAGGCCACGCGCGAGGCGCTCGTCAACGCCGTCACCCACGGCCGCGCGCCCGTCTCCGTGTACCTCGAGGTGGGAGAGGACTCCGTGGAGACCTTCGTCCGTGACCGCGGGGACGGCTTCGACCTCGACGAGATCGCGTCGGACCGCTTCGGGGTCCGGGAGTCGATCCTCGGGCGTGTCCGACGGCGTGGCGGCGTCGCCGAGGTGCAGAGTCGCCCCGGGTGGGGCACCGAGGTGCGGATGCGGGTGCCCCGTGAGGAGCCGGCGCCGGAACGGCCGAGGAGCAACGGGGCCAGGAACGGCACCGCCGCGACGAAGACCGACAAGACCGAGGAGACCGCATGACCGCCAACGACCAGGTCCGCCGGCGCGTGCCGGTGGTACTCGTCGACGACCACCACCTGTTCCGCACGGGCGTCCGGGCCTCGCTCGACGAGCGCGTCATCGTCGTGGGAGAGGCGGACGACGTCGACTCCGCGGTCGCCGTCGTGCACGAGAAGCGGCCCCCGGTCGTGCTCCTCGACGTCCACCTGCCCGGCGGGAACGGCGGCGGGGGAGCCGAGGTCGTACAGCGCTGCGCCGACGTGACCAGGCCGAACGGCGATGGCGAGGTACCCGTGCGCTTCCTGGCGCTGTCCGTCTCCGACGCCTCCGAGGACGTCGTCGCCGTCATCCGCGCCGGCGCTCGCGGCTACGTCACCAAGAACATCTCCGGCCCCGAGCTCTCCGGCGCGGTGCTCCGGGTCGCGGGCGGCGACGCGGTCTTCTCGCCGCGGCTGGCGGGGTTCGTGCTGGACGCGTTCGGGACGGGCGCCGCGGACGTCGCCGTGGCCGACGACGAGCTCGACCGGCTCTCCAAGCGCGAGCAGGAGGTCATGCGGCTGATCGCGCGTGGCTACTCCTACCGGGAGGTCGCGAGCGAGCTGTTCATCTCGATCAAGACCGTCGAGACGCACGTGTCGTCGGTGCTGCGCAAGCTCCAGCTCTCCTCGAGGTACGAGCTGACGCGCTGGGCCGCGGCACGACGGCTGCTGTAGCGGGGCCCGGCCCCGGGCGTCCACGTCCCGAGCCGGGACGGGATGTCACTGAGCGCCGGTCCCCGCCGCCGATGGGCCTTCGGTGCGGCGGGAGCCGGCGCTCAGCTGTCTGTGGGCCGGGTCAGCCGGCCGGTTCGTCGCGCCACGCGGGCGCGAGGCGGACGACGTCGCCGACGACGATCACCGCGGGCGGACGCACGTCCACCTCCGCGGCACGGGCGGCGATGGTCGCGAGGGTCCCGACGGTGACGCGCTGGCGGGGGCCGTAGCCGTCCTCCACGACCGCGACGGGCGTGCCGGCCGGGCGCGTGCCGGTCGTCAGCGCCGCGGCGGTGTCGGCGAGCCGGGAGACGCCCATGAGCAGGACCAGGGTGTGGTCGGGCCCACCGGGGGCGGCAGCGGCGCCGTCGTGCCCGGTCAGGACGCTGAACCCGCGGGAGACGCCGCGGTGCGTGACCGGGATGCCGACGGCGGCCGGGACGGAGACCGCGCTCGTCACGCCGGGTACGACCTCGGCCTCGACACCGGCGTCGCGGCACGCGGCGAGCTCCTCGCCGCCGCGCCCCAGCACGTACGGGTCGCCGCCCTTGAGCCGTACGACGTGCTGACCGGACGCGGCGTGCTGCACCAGGATCCGGTTGATCTCGTCCTGCGGCACGGGGTGGTTCCCGGCGGTCTTGCCGACCTCGATCACCTGGACGTCGGGCGCGAGCTCGTCCAGCAGCGTGCGCGGCCCCAGCCGGTCGGCGACGACGACGTCCGCCTGCGCGAGCAGCAGCCGCCCGCGCGCGGTCACCAGCCCGGGATCCCCGGGCCCGCCTCCGACGAGCGAGACCCGCCCCTTCGCCGGGGCGGCGTCTCCGCCCGGCGACGTGCCGGCTCTCGGTCCGCGGTGCCGGCGGACCGGGAGGCCGCCCGACTCGAGCTGCGCCTGGACTGCGGACCGGATCGCCTGCGCGCGCCGCGGGTCGCGTCCGCCGAGCACGGCGACCGTGATCTCGTCCGGGTCGCGCACCCGCGCCACGGCCGGCGTCCACGCCGTTCCGGAGCCGGCGTCGCCCGCGGAGACGCAGAAGATGCGCAGCTCCTCGGCGTCGTCGGCCACCTGCTGGTCGACGGACGTGTCGCCGGTCGCGGTGTGGACCAGCCAGGCCCCGTCGAGGTCTCCCGTGCGGTACTCCCGCCGGACCCGCTCGAACCCGTTCGTGGCGGCGTCGTGCGACAGCGCCGCCAGGTCCTCGCAGACCTGCGGTGCGACGACCCGCACCCGCGCACCGGCGTCGGCCAGGCCGCGCGCCCGGCGGGCGGCCACCGGCCCGCCGCCGACCACGACGACGAGCCGGCCCGCCATGCGCAGGCCGAGCGGGTACAGCGACCCGCCTGGCACGGGTGTCTCAGACATGCAGACCGCACTCCACCTTGTCCAGGCCCGCCCAGCGGCCGGAGCGCTTGTCGGCGCCCGCCTCCACGCGCTGCGTGCAGGGCGCGCAGCCGATCGACGGGTAGCCGTCCGCCAGCAGCGGGTTCACGACCAGCCCGTGGCGGTGCGCGTAGGCCTCGACCTGCTCGTCGGTCCAGCCGGCGAGCGGGTTGATCTTCACCACCTGGTTCTTCTCGTCCCAGGTGATCAGCGGGGCGTTCCGGCGGGCCGACGTCTCGCCGCGGCGCAGTCCGGTCGCCCAGGCCTCGTAGTGGCGCAGGGCGTCCCGCATCGGGGCGACCTTCCGCATCGCACAGCACTTCTCGGGGTCGCGCTCGTAGAGTCGCGGGCCGTACGCCGCGTCCTGCTCGGCGACCGTCCTGTCCGGGCGCACGTCCACGATGTTGACGTCCAGCGACAGCTCGGCGGCATCGCGCGTGCCGATGGTCTCGGCGAAGTGGTAGCCGGTGTCGCCGAACAGCACGTCCACCCACGGGAGCTGCTTCGAGACCAGGTGCGACAGCACCGTGTCCTGCATCGAGGAGGCCACTGCCAGCCAGGGCCCGAACTCCCGCACCGCCCAGGCGATGACGGCCTCGGCCGACGCCTCGCGCCGCTCGCCCGGCGGCACGCCGGGCAGCGAGGTCCCGTGGAGCAGCGCCTGTCCGCGCTCGACGACGTGCTTCAGCTCCTCGGGGGTGCGACGGCGGCGGACGCCGCCCGCGCGGACGTAGGCGTGCGCCTCTCGTGCGGTCGCCCGCGCGTCCTCCCGAGCCTTCGCCCGCGCACGGATCTGCGCGAGGCGGGACACGCTGCCTCCGAGGCTGGTCGCGGCACCGTCCGCGAGCTGGGCCTCGACCGGTGCGATCACCGTCGCCGGGACGGGAGAGGAAGGCTCCTCGGTGGCCGCGTCGGCCGTCACGGGCGAGGCCGGTGCCACGACCGCCGTCGAACCGGAGTGCGGGGCGCTCATCGGAGTGCCTCCTCGTCGGCGCGATGCGCCCAGGCGGCGAAGGTCTCGTCGCCCGTCCGGTCCTTCTCGAACTGGCGGGTGACGCGCTCGACGTAGTCGGCGACGCCGTCGGCGGTCACCTTGAGGCCACGGACGGTGCGGCCGAGGCCGGCCTCGTCGCGATCCTGCGACGCGAGCCCGCCGCCCAGGTGCACCTGGAAGCCGGGGACCTGGTTGCCGTCGTCGTCCATCACGAGCTGGCCCTTCAGGCCGATGTCGGCCGTCTGGATCCGCGCGCACGAGTTGGGGCAGCCGTTGACGTTGAGGGTGATCGGCTTGAGGCGTGACATGTCACCGAGCCGCTCCTCGAGCTGGTCGACGGCGTCGGCCGCCGCCTGCTTCGTCTCGACGATCGCGAGCTTGCAGTACTCGATGCCGGTGCAGGCCATGGTCCGGCGCCGGAACTCGCTCGGGCGGGCGTACAGGCCGAGCCCGGCCAGCGCCTTGGACAGCGACTTGACCTGGTCGCCCGGCACGTCGAGCACCAGCAGCTTCTGGTGGGGCGTGAGGCGGACGCGCGCGCTGCCGTGCTCCTCGGCCAGGTCCGCGACGCGGGCGAGGAGCTCGCCCGAGACCCTGCCCACGGTCGGCGCGACGCCCACGTAGAACTTCCCGTTCTTCTGCGTGTGCACGCCCACGTGGTCGTTCTCCGACGACGGCGGCGGGGGCTCGATCCCGTCCGGCAGCGCGTACCCGAGGTACTCGTCCTGCAGCACCTGGCGGAACTTCTCGGTGCCCCAGTCCTTCAGCAGGAACTTCAGACGGGCCTTGTTGCGCAGGCGGCGGTAGCCGTAGTCGCGGAAGATCCGGACCACGCCGTGCCAGACCTCGGGGGCCTCCTCGGCGGTGACGAACACGCCCAGGCGCTCCGCGAGGCGCGGTGCGGTGGAGAGACCGCCGCCCACCCACAGGTCGTAGCCCGTGCCGAGCTCCGGGTGCTCGACGCCGACGAACGAGATGTCGTTGATCTCGTGCACCACGTCCTGGCTCGGGTGGCCCGTGATCGCCGTCTTGAACTTGCGGGGCAGGTTCGCCAGCGAGGGATCGCCGACGAAGCGCTCCTGGATCTCGTCGATCACCGGAGTCGGGTCGATGATCTCGTCCTTCGCGATGCCGGCGACCGGACTGCCCAGGATCACGCGCGGCACGTCGCCGCACGCCTCCGTGGTGGACAGGCCCACCGCCTCCAGGCGGCGCCAGATCTCCGGGACGCTCTCGACCTCGATCCAGTGCAGCTGGATGTTCTGCCGGTCGGTGATGTCGGCGGAGTCGCGGCCGAAGTCCTTGCTGATCTGCGCGATCGTGCGCAGCTGGTGCGTGCTCAGCGCGCCGCCGTCGACGCGGACCCGCAGCATGAAGTAGCGGTCCTCGAGCTCGTGCGGCTCCAGCGTGGCCGTCTTGCCGCCGTCGATCCCTGGCTTGCGCTGCGTGTAGAGGCCCCACCACCGGAAGCGGCCGTGCAGGTCGTCGTCGGTGATGGCGTCGAAACCCTCACGGGAGTAGACCTGCTCGATGCGCTCGCGCACCTGGAGCGGAGCCGACTCCTGCTTGAACTCCTCGTTGTGGTTCAAGGGGGTCGTGCCGTCGATCTTCCACTGGCCGTGGGGGCGGGCCTTGCGGGCCGGGCGGGCGGTCGCGGGCTGTGCAGGCTGGTCGGTGGCTGCGGGCTCGGGGGCCGCGTCCGAGGTGTTCGGGCGCGCGGAGGCGTGCTCGGGTGCCTGAGTCATGAGATGTGATCCTCGTCCGTCGTTCGCTGGTCGGTCGGGGCGGCGTACGACGGCTGGGGATCAGCCGCCCTGAAGGGTGCGTCGATCGCCGGCGTACGCCCGAGGACACGGGCACATTCGCATGCCACGCATCGTCTCGGGGCGCATCGACCGGATCACGTCAACGACACTAACCACCCCGGGCGGTGTTGGTAATCCCCTTCTCACATCGTGGATGCCGATGCGAACTATCGACGGCGTCGATGTCTCGTGGCCATGCCCGGGGGCGCCGTCGTCGCGGGCGAGGGGGCGCCGTCACGGATCGTGATGCAGCGGCAACCGTCCCGGCCTCGGGCGACGTTCTCGCGGGGATAGGCTGCCGGGTATGGAGATCCTTTACGACGTCTTCGTGTTCGTGCACTTCGCGAGCTGGGCCCTCGTCTTCGGGGGGACCATCGCGTCCCTGCGCAGCACGTCGCTCTACAAGGCGGTGTCCCACGGCGCCTGGGGCGCGCTGGTGGCCGGCGTCATCATGGTCGGCATCGACGAGATGGCGGACCTCGGCCACACCGAGGGGCTGATGGCCAAGATCGGTGTCAAGCTCGTGATCGCGCTCGCGGTGGCGGTCGTCGCCCAGATCGCGGTGCGGAAGGGTGAGAACGTCTCCCAGGGCCTCAAGGGCGCTGTCCTGGGGCTGACGCTGGTGAACATCCTCGTCGCGGTGTTCTGGCACTGAGCTCTGGCGTCTGTCCCCGGCACTGATGCGGCGGGAGGCGCCCCGCGGCTGCCCTGCGCAGGGCAGCCGCGGGGCGCCTCCCGGGAGATCCGGCCGGCACTCCTACGTCAGCAGGTGGCCAGCAGCATCGGGGCCAGGAGCGTGCTCAGGTCGTACAGCGGGGTCTCGCTGCCGCTGAGGTCGCGGGCGGTGACGCCCGCGGTGACCTGGCGCTCGCCGTCCAGTGCGGACAGGTTGATGCTGACCGTGCCGAAGGCGCCGCCGTCGTGCCCGTACAGGTACTCGCCCTCGCGGCACGGGTCCGGCACCCGGTAGACGCCCAGCCCGTACTCGAGGGTGCCGTCGAACAGGGTGCCGCGCGGCGTGAGCATGTCCTCGGCGGTCTCCGGCGAGACCAGCCGGCCCGAGAACAGCGCCTCGTTCAGCCGGTTCAGGTCGCGCGTGGTGGTCGTGGCCGCGCCCGCCCCGGCGAACATGTCCGGGTCCCACTCGTCGAGCGACTCCCAGGCGTCGCCGCCGCCGTACGCCGCGCCCACCAGGAACGGGCCACGGACACCGGGCTTCGTCGCGTAGTCGGCGTGCCACATCCCGGCCGGCAGGAAGACCCGGAACTTCAGCAGCTTGTCGAGCGGCCACCCGGTCTGCTCCTCGAGCATGAGGCCGAGCAGGACGTAGCCGGCGTTGGAGTAGGTCCCGTCGGTACCGGGCTCGAACTCCCACGGGAGGGCGTCGATCATGGCCAGATGGTCGTCGATCGGGTACCGCTGCTCGAGCGCGTCCGCGAACTGCTCCCACGACGCAGGGTCGGTCATGCGGTCGACGATCATCTGCTGGACGTGCAGCGACGGCGCTCCGGAGCGATGGCTCATGAGCTGCTCGATGGTCACCGTGCGGCCGATCTCGGCCGGCAGCACGCCGGGCAGCACCTCCTCCACGGTGGTGTCGAGCGTCCACCTGCCGCGCTCGACCTCCTGCATCGCCAGCGTCGCCACCATCGTCTTGGTGTTGCTCGCCACGCGGAACCGGTCGTGGGTGGTGGCGGGGCGGTCCCCGCCGAGCTCGCGGAGCCCGGCGGCTCCCGCCCAGTCCAGCCCCGGTGCCTCGACCCGGGCCGTGGCGCCCAGGGCGCCGTCGGCGACCACGGCCTCCACCGCGTCGTCGAGCCCGTCCGAGACGTCGTCCGACGGCGGGCCGCCGGGCCAGGTGCTCCGGGTCTGCGGCCCGGCGTCACGGGCCTCCTGGATCCGCTGCGCGTCGGCGACCGCCTCGCGGATCTCGGCGACGAGCAGGGCGTCCGCGTCCGCGGGCCCCACCGGGTCCGCCGCCGTGCTCGTGGCTCCTGCTGTCCCCGTCGTCGCGTCCCCCGGGAACGGGGCCGACGACGCCGGGGCTGCCGCCGCGACGCCTGCGGCGGGGATCGCCACGGCGAGCAGTGCCCCCGCGAGGACTCGCGCGCTTCGTCGTGCGCGGAGCGTCTTTGCTGATCGGGTCATGTTTTTCTCCTTCGCTCGCGACCATCGTCACGGCGCGGGGCGGGGGGACGCATCCGCCCTTCGGAGGACATCGCCGGGGGAGATCCACGTGACCGGACTACGTCCTGGGGAGGAGAACGCCGGCGACGCGCGGCCGCACGCAGCACACCCTGCGGCCGATGGTGTCGGTGCAGGCTGCTCGCCTGGACGAGCACAACCGGCCCGAGCCGGACGTGCCCGCGACGACGTCCGAGTGCGACCCGGAGCGCACCTGGTACGCGCCCGAGAACGTCGCCCTGGCC
Source organism: Myceligenerans cantabricum (assembly GCF_054777735.1). Classification (NCBI taxonomy): domain Bacteria; kingdom Bacillati; phylum Actinomycetota; class Actinomycetes; order Micrococcales; family Promicromonosporaceae; genus Myceligenerans; species Myceligenerans cantabricum. The sequence goes on along the minus strand of NZ_BAAHAJ010000004.1, from coordinate 508,087 downwards.
CTGGCCCTGGCCCTGGCCCTGGCCCTCGCCCTCGTGGTCGTCTCGCCGGAGCCCGCTCACCGTGACCGCACGTCAAGCAGACCAGGTACGCGCAGGCCGGGATCCGCCACTACTGGCGCGTCCCCAGCCTGGTCGGCTGACCTGCCGCCACCGCGAGCAGGACCCGGCGAGGACCCGGGCCGTCGCTCAGGCGTGGCGGGTCAGGACCACGCGGGCCATCTCCGTGCGGTAGCGCTCCACACCGAAGCGCTCGGCAGCGTCCTTCCGGCCGGCCGCGGCGAGCGCGGCCGCGCGGTCCGGGTCGTCCAGCAGCTCCGCGACCGCGTCGGCCAGGGCGGCGGGGTCGCCGGGCGGGACGCTCAGCCCGGTCTCGCCGTCGCGCACGATCTCGGCCAGGCCCTGGGTGCGGCTCGCGACGAGCGGGCGCTGGGCGCGCAGCGCCTGGACGGCGACGTTCCCGAACGGCTCGACGCGCGAGGGCACGACGACGACGTCGGCCCGGGCGAACCACTCCCACGGGTCGGCGTACCCGGCGAAGTCGACGGCGCCGTCGAGGTCGGGCCGGGCCGCTCGCGCCCGGAGCTCCTCCTCGAACCACTCGTAGCCGGCGAAGACCGACCCGCACAGCGTCAGCCGGACGTCGCGCCCACCCTGCCGCAGCCGGGCGACCGCTTCGAGAGCCACGTCGGTGCCCTTGCGCGGAGACAGCCGCCCGACCAGGACGAGGCGCGCCGTGGCCGGGTCGTCCCCGGCGCCGGCTGCCGTGCCGGCCGCGCTGCGATCCGACGTCGGTCCCGGAGCCGGCCCCGGGGCAGCGTCGGGCACGGAGACCCCATCCGGCCCCGGGACGCCGTTGTAGACGATCCGTGTCCGCCGCCGGAGGAGCGGGACGGCGCCGACGACGACGTCGCGCGCCGTCGCGGAGTTCACCACCACGTCCCGGGCGAGCAGCAGGGGTGCGTGGAGACCGATGCGCACGGGGAGCGCGGCGTCCGCCTCGGCCTCGTGCACGTGGCACACGGGCGCGATCCCGGCCAAGCGGGAGATACCGAGCCACGCGGGAATCGTGACCGTGTTTACCACGACCACCTGTGGCCGGAGCCGACGGACGAGGCCTACCATGCGCGGGGCCGCACGCAGGGTGTGCAGGGCGAGCGCGGCGATCCCGCGTGGGGTCAGGTGGGCCTTGCGGAGCACGGGCATGTCGACGATCTCGACGTCGGCGCCCGCGTTGCGCAGCTCCCGCACGAGCGCCCCGTCCTCCGGAAGGGCGACGACGACCTGTGCTCCGGCCTCCCCGAGCGCCGTGGCGGTCTCGACGAGCTGGAGGTCGGACCCGTACAGCTCGGCGGACGCGTGGGTGAGCAGGACAGTCGTCATGGCTGAACTGTGCCACCCCGCACCGTTGTGTGCCGCTTGTCATGACGTATACGTCAGATCGGATCCGACACGCCAAAGATGAAACGCAGGATATCGGATGAAGTTGAGGGTGAACTTGCGATGAACGGCAGGCAAGGGCGCACTATCCGATTTACCGTGATGTATGGGCCCCGGCGATCGCTGGGGCCCGCACTTCGCCCGGGGAACCGTGACAGGCACCGATCACAGATGAATCTTAGGGGGGATCGCGCGTGACTCCAGAGGCCGTGATGACCAAGGCCCCAGCCGTTTCCGGCGGCAGCACTGCGCCCCACGACGAGACCGCACCCGGCACCACCTCCGCCAGACGCACCGCGGACAGCGCCCGGTCCGGCCCGGCGAGGTGGCAGTCGCGGTATCGCGGGCTGGTCAGGACGACCGACGTGCTCGTCCTGACCGGAGCGGCCGGGGTGGCGCTCACCGTGCAGGCCGTGCGCTCGGACGGCGGTGCCGACGCGCCGGCGATGCTCGTTCTTCTGCTGGCGGTGGTCGCCTGGCTGACTGCCCTCCGACTGACCAAGGCCTATGACTGGCACCTCTTCGGGGGTGGGCAGTCCGAGTACCGGCGTGTGCTCGACGCCACCTGGAAGACGGTCAGCGTCGTGGCGATCATCGCCTGGCTCGCGCCGCTCACGGAAGCCGGCGACATGCTGTTCGTGGCCTTCCCGCTGGGAGCCGTCGGCCTCCTCGCGGGGCGGTTCGCCTGGCGCCGCCGCATCCTTCGCCTGCGCGAGCGGCACGCGGCCTGCATGACCGAGGTCGTCGCCGTCGGTCATCCGGTCCAGGTGTCCCGGCTCGTCGAGACGGTGGCCGGCGACCCCGACCACGGGATCCGCGTGGTCGGCGCGTGCGTCCCCGCAGGAGAGGCCGGGATCGGCGAGACCATCGGCGGTGTGCCGGTGCTCGGCGTACCGGACGACGCCGGAGAGATCGCCGAGCGGGTCGGCGCGAGCGCCGTGGCCGTGAGCAGCTCCCACGAGATCACCGCCGACGTCATCCGCCGCCTGGGCTGGACCCTTGAGGAGCGCGGCATCGACCTGATGCTGACCGCCGAGCTCGCCGACGTCGACCTGCCGCGCATCAGCGTCTCACCGGCCTCGGGGATGTCGCTGCTGCATGTCGCCCTGCCGCGGTTCAGCGGACCCAAGTACGTCGTGAAGCAGGTGATGGACCGGTCGGTGGCACTGGTGCTGACCTTGCTGGCGGCACCGCTGATCGGGGTCCTCGCCCTGGCGGTCGTGCTCACGAGCCGTGGTTCGGCGTTCTACGTCTCCCACCGGGTGGGGCGCGGCGGTCGTGTCTTCCCCATGGTCAAGCTCCGCACCATGCGCCGGGGCGCCGACCGGCTCGTCCCGGCGCTGTCCGCGGTCGAAGACGGTGCGGGCCTGCTGTTCAAGCTGCGCGACGACCCACGCGTGACGCCGATCGGGCGGGTGCTGCGCCGGTACTCGCTCGACGAGCTGCCGCAGCTCTTCAACGTCCTCGCCGGGCACATGAGCCTCGTCGGTCCGCGTCCTCCGCTGCCCCACGAGGCTGCCGAGTACGAGGACCGGATGCGGCGTCGTCTGCTGGTCAAGCCAGGGATGACCGGCCTGTGGCAGGTCCGGGGCCGGTCCGACCTGTCCTGGGACGAGACCGTGCGCTTCGACGTGTACTACGCGGAGAACTGGACGCCGCAGCTCGACCTGCTCATCCTTGCCGACACCGTCCGCGCCGTGATCACTGCGAAGGGCGCTTACTGACCGTGGTCGGCGGCGCCGGCCGGCCACGGTTCGGACCGCCGCAGCCGCATCGGCGTGTGCGGGATGTCGTCCTCCAGGAAGTCGTCGCCGTCGGGCGCGAAGCCGAACGTGCCGTACCAGCCCGTGAGCGGGGACTGCGCGTCGAGCACCACGTCGTGGTCGTCGCCCGCCGCGTCGATGTGCGCCAGCGCGGCACGCATGACGTCGTCGGCGAGGCGCTTGCCACGGGCCGTGCGGTCCAGACAGACGCGGCCGATCCGCCAGAGGTCGCCGTCGTCCAGCACGCGTGCGGTGCCGAGGACACGGTGGCCGGCGGTGTCCGCAGGGCCGAGCAGCACCACGTGCACCGTCGTCGGCTCCAGGTCCCGGCCGTCCAGGTCCAGGTACGGGCAGTTCTGCTCGACGACGAACACGTCCTGGCGCAACCGCCAGAGGTCGTAGGCGACAGCGGGCGCCAGCTTGTCGAACGACGCGACGAGAATCTCCACCGCCCTATTGTCACCGCTTCCTAGACCAGGAAGAGACCGACGATCCAGGTGGTGGCCGCGGCCAGGGCGCCCAGAAGCTGGATGCCGATGGTCATGGCGCTGGCCTGCAGTGCCGCGATCGTCGCGCGCCAGGCGGCCGTCCGTTCCCGGCGCCGGATCAGCTCGACCACGAACACCGCGGCGGCGAAGAACAGGAACAGCCCCACCACGGGCACCACGAAGAACCCGACCACGCCGGCGATGCCGCCGATGACGATCGTCGACGTGGCCACCTCGGACCGCTTCATGTGGCCCCCGGCCACGACGTACTGCAGCACCTCGGCGATGACGAGAAGTGTCGCCGCGATCGCGAAGACGGTCCAGGCCACGGGGCCGCCCGTGAGGAACGCCCAGACCAGGATCGAGGCGCCGACCAGGATGCTGCCGGGCAGCACGGGCACGACGATCCCGATGACCCCCACGAAGATCGCGAGCCCGACGAGGCTCTCGGTGATGCCGTCGAAGTTGACGATCACAGTTCGCTACTTCCCGTCCATCGGAGTGTGTGACGGGCCCGAGCGTACCGGCGTGGTGTCCGGACCAGGAAAAAGGCCCGACTACGAGATCACGCGGGTAGGCACGACCGCGAGGTAGGGGCGAGTGCTCACGTAGGGGCGTGGGGAGCACCCCCTGGCGCCTACCTGAGCACTCGCCCCTACCTCACCGTCGTCCCCTACGCGTCGTCGTGGGCGGGCGGCGCCGCAGTGGGAGTGTCGTCCACCTGGAGCCGGACGCTTCGTGATGCCGCAGGGTCCGTCAGGCTTGCGCGCCGGTCGCGTGGTGCGGGCCGTCTGCCAACTACAACCTCGCGCCGGATTCACCCGCTTTTGTGATACGCCGCCCCGGCCCGAGTCTCTACTCTGGACATCATGTCCGTGGAACCTCTACGCATCGCGATGGTCGGCACCCGTGGCGTGCCCGCGCGCTACGGCGGCTTCGAGACCGCCGTGGAAGAAGTGGGATCGCGTCTCGCCGCGCGCGGTCATCGCGTGCGCGTCTACTGCCGGAGGCCCCCCGGGGACGTCGCAGAGGATCCGGCCGAGGATCCCGCCACCCATCTGGGCATGGAGCGCGTGGTGCTGCCCGCGATGCGCCGGCGCTCGCTCGAGACGCTGAGCCACACCGCCCTGTCGGTCGGGCACCTCGTCACTCGGCGGACCGACGTCGCGCTCATGTTCAACGCCGCCAACTCGCCCCTGCTCCCCGTCCTGCGCGCCGCCCGGATCCCGGTCGCCACCCACGTCGACGGGCTGGAGTGGCGCCGGGCCAAGTGGGGGCGCACCGGGCAGCGGTACTACCGGGCGGCCGAGACGGCGTCCGTGCGCATGTCCGACGCCCTGATCGCCGACGCGCAGGGCATCGCCGACTACTACCGCCACGAGTACGGCGTCGGCAGCAGCCTCATCGCCTACGGCGCGCCGGACCTCTCCGCGACGGGCAGCGACCGGCTCGCGGAGCTCGGGCTGGCCACGGACGGCTACCACCTCGTCGTGGCTCGCTTCGAACCGGAGAACCACGTGGACGTCGTCGTGGAGGGCTACGTGGCGAGCGCCGCCGAGCGCCCGCTCGTCGTCGTCGGCTCCGCCCCGTACGCGCACGAGTACACGCGGCGCATCCAGACCCTCGCCGACGGCGACCCGCGGGTGCGGCTGCTCGGCGGCGTGTGGGACCAGGAGCTGCTCGACCAGCTCTACGCCAACGCGCACACCTACCTGCACGGCCACTCGGTCGGCGGCACCAACCCGTCGCTGCTGCGGGCGATCGGCGGCGGCACCGACACCATCGCCTACGACGTGCCCTTCAACCGCGAGGTGCTGCGCGACGCCGGCCGGTACTTCCGGGACGCGGCCGACGTGTCGGAGCACGTGGTCCGGTCCGAGACCGACCCCGCGGACAGCGCGGCCCGCGGCGTGGACCTGTCCCTGCGGTCCAAGGACTACGACTGGGACGTTGTCACCGACGGCTACGAACAGCTCGCCCACGACCTCGCCGCGCGGCGCACGCCCGGCCCGCACCCGTTCGCCCGACGACGGAATGCACGGGCGGACGGGCGATGAACCCGACCAGGAGACCGAGCCGACCATGCGACTGAACAGCGCCTCCCTCCCCGCACCGGTCATCAGCGCCGGACGCGCGACGATCCGCGGCTACGGCGTGGCGACCGCCTGGCTGCGCGGAGGCCCCGACTTCCTGCTCGTCGGCGGCAAGCGCTGCGGCTCCACGTCGCTCTACTACGCGCTGCTGGAGCACCCGCGGGTCATGCCCCTGTTCCCCAGCGCGAAGCTGCTGCCCAAGGACAACCACACCAAGGGCGTGCACTACTTCGACACCCACCACGACCGGGGGAGCGCCTGGTACCGCTCACACTTCCCGGCATCAGTGCGGCGCAGCGGCGGAAGCATCGTGGGCGAGGGATCCCCGTACTACCTCTTCCACCCTCTGGCCGCCGCCCGCGCCGCCCGCGAGGTCCCGGACGCCCGGATCGTGGTGGTCCTGCGTGACCCGGTGCAGCGCGCGTTCTCGCACTACCGGGAACGACGCCGGGAGGGCGCCGAGCCGCTCGCGACCTTCGAGGAGGCGCTCGCGGCCGAGGCCGACCGGACCGCGGGCGAGGAGGAGCGGATCGTCGCGGAGCCGGGGTACCGGAGCTATGCGCACGAGCAGGAGTCGTACCGGGCGCAGGGGGAGTATGCGCCGCACCTGCGCCGCTGGCTGGAGCACTTCCCGGCCGAGCGGGTGCACGTGCTCGTCGCCGAGGAGTTCTACGCGGCCCCGCAGCGGGCCTGCGACGGCGTCGCGGAGTTCCTGGGCCTGGCCCCGGCGCCGCTGCCGGACACGGCGGCTCGCCCGTGGAACGCGGCCCCGAGCCTCGACCTGCGCCCCGCCTTGCGGGAGGAGCTCGCCCGCCACTACGCCCCCTTCAACGAGGACCTGAAGGCTCTCCTGAACCGTGACCTCCCGTGGTGATCCTCCGCTCAGCGGGTCGCGGCGTGGAGTACCTGGGTCAGCCGGTTCGTGAACGGGGCGTCGTGGTCGGCGGCGTCCGAGCGGGCGGTGACACGGTCCAGCCAGAAAGCGACGGTCTCCGTGCTGTCGCCGTCGTCCGGCTGTCTGCCCCGCAGGGCGGCGGTCGCGGGGAGGCGCCCAAAGGCGGCCATGTTCGTGGCGCGGTAGTAGACGAGGTCCGCGCCCGGCGGCGCCCAGGCGGCGTCCTCCCAGTCGATCAGCCACGGCAGGCCACGTCCGTTGCGACGCAGGTTCCAGGCAGTGAGGTCGCCGTGCATCGGCTGCCAGTGGGCGGGCATCCCGTCGGGCCGGTCGAGCACGGTCTCGAGGTGGCTCCGTACGTCGGCCAGCACCCGGTCGACCGGGGTGCGCCAGGCCGGCCCGGCCGGTCGCGGCGGCATGGCGGTCAGGAGCATCCAGTGCAGGTCGGCGGTCGTGCCCCGGTCGAGCACCTGGGGGACGCGGAACGACGACGCGCGCCCTTCGCCGAACGCCGACAGGGCGCGTTCCTCCCGGTCCAGCTCGTGCGGCGCGTCGCGCAGCTTGAGGAACCCGACCGGCGCGGAACCGCGCAGCAGGAGCGCCGCCAGCCCGGTGCGCGACGCTTGCGGGCGCAGGTAGACCGCGAGCTCGTCGAACGCGGGCAGGCGAGCCCGCAGGTCCGTCCAGACCTCCGCCCCGCCCGGCGGTTCCCAGGTGACCCGCTCGCCCGGCACTGCGCGCGGCCCGAGCGTCGCGGCCACACCCCAGAGCGCCCACTGGCTCGCTAGGGCGTACCACCGTGATCGCGTGATCAGTGAGATCCCGGCGGCTGTCCCCTGTCGTGACCCGGTGGGCACCAGCACGTTCCGCGTCCCCATGGCGGGGCGCAGGAGCGTGGTGCGGCCGGTCGTCGTCGTCCCCGTCATCGGCTGCGGTCCTTGACTGCGCGGAGCACGTCCAGCAGGAGCGCAGAGTCGCGCCGCAGCGCCGGGACGATCAGGCAGAGCCCCCACACGAGCAGACCGCTCGCGACCGCGAGCCCCAGCCCGGCGACGTCCGACGCCGTCGTCCCGGCGCCTGTGCGCGCCACCCCGTCGGTCGTCCATTCGGCGCCGCCGACGACCCGCACGGCGCACCACGCCGCGAGCCCGACCAGGACCGCCTGGGCCAGGATCCGCAGCCCGCCCAGCGCGAGCCGCCCGCCCGGGTACGCGGTGACGCGGGACAGCCACCAGAACGACAGCGGCCACTCCAGGAGGGCGGAGGCCGCGAAACCTGCCGCGATGCCGTTCACCCCCCAGAGGCTTCCGACCAGCACGCCCGCGACCTTCAGCACGGCGGTGACCATGGAGTAGGCCAGGAGCGCGCCGCTCAGGCCGCGGGCCAGGTACGTCCAGTACCCGACGTAGGCGAGCGTCTGGCAGCCGCCGGCCACGGCGAAGAACGCGAGGAGCGGGGCGGCGGACTCCCAGCCCGGCCCGAGGAAGACGCCCACCACGGCGTCGGACGCCCCGACGACGACGGCGAGCACCAGCACCACCGGCAGGGCCAGCACCTGCTGCCCGCGCAGCAGCATGCGGTCGAACCGCGCGGGGTCGTCCGAGAGCCGGGCGAGCACCGGCAGCGCGACCGTCGTCGAGGGCTGGCGCAGCTGGCTGAGCGGGCGCATGAGGAGCTGGTACGCCCGGTTGTACAGGCCCAGCGGGCCGGGCCCGAGCGAGAGGCCGATGACGAACGTCGCCAGGTTGTCGGCCCCGTAGCCGACCAGCTGGGAGCCGAGCAGCCCGCCGCCGAACCGGAAGAAGCCGCGCGTCCCGGCGCCCCGCCGCGGACGCCCGGGCAGCCAGCGGCCCGCGAGCCATACGCCGACGAGGGTCGCGCCCGTCGTCGCCACCTGCTGGACGACGACGGCCCGGTGGTCGTGCGTCGCGAGGCCGACACCGATCGCCGCGCCCAGCGCGACCACGGGCGCCGCGACCTCCACGACGGCGAGAGTGCGGAACCGCATGTCCCGGACGAGCCCTGCCTTGTGCTGTGTGGCCAGCCCGTTGATGAGGAACACGAACGCGAGCGCACGGCAGATCCCGACCAGGGCCGGCTCGTCGAAGAGCCCCGCGATGAGCGGTGCCGCCGCGAAGCAGGTGACGCACAGCGCGGCGCCGATCGCGACGTTCGTCCAGAAGAGGTTGTCGCGCTGCTGCCGGGTCAGGTCCGGCGCCCGCATCGCCGCCGAGGACAGCCCGGCATCACGCAGGATCTCCCCGACACCGACGACGGCGGCGACCATCGCGACCAGTCCGTACTCGGCCGGGGGCACCAGCCGGGCGAGCGCCGCCACCGCGGCGACCTGGAGCAGGATGCGGGCGCCCTGCGCGGCGGCCGTCACGGTGGCGCCGCGGGCCGCACGGTGCCCCAGGCCTGGCTGTGTCCCGGGTGTCGTCACGCCCTCGGCCACCGGCGGTGGGACTCGCGGAGGTCGCCGTCGCCGTACCGGGCGTACCCGTCGAACTCGTGGTCCTTGCGGGAGACCCCGGTGGCGATCAGGCCGAGGCAGGGTGCGCCGATCGCGTCGAGGGAGGCGAGGGCGTCCTGCAGCTGGGCACGGCGGACCTTCCGGGCCCGCGCGACGACGACGGCGCCCTGGGTGCGCCGTGCGAGCAGCGCGCCGTCGGTCACGGGGAGCAGCGGCGGGACGTCGAAGATGACGATGTCGTAGTCGGTGCGTGCCTGGCGGACGAGCCGCTCCATCGAGTCGGCCTCGATGAGCCGGCCGGGGTTGGGCGGCTGGCTCCCGGCGGTCACCACGTGGAAGCGTGGCGGCCCGGCAGGCTGGACCACGTCCCCGAGGTCGGCCCGGCCGATGAGGATCGTGGACAGCCCGGCGGCGCCCTCCAGGCCGAGCCGGTCGGCGAGCGAGGGGCGGCGCAGGTCGGCGTCGACGAGCAGGACCCGGGAGCCGCGCTCGGCGAGCGCGTGCGCCAGGCCGATCGCCGTCGTCGTCTTGCCCTCGTCCGGCACGGACGACGTGACGACGAACGACCGCACGGGCGCTCCGACGTCCAGGAACTGCAGGTTCGTGCGGACCCGGCGGTAGGACTCCGCGAGCAGCTGCGGGTCCTCGGCGCCCTTGCGGGACTGGGGCACGGTGCCGAGCACGGCCAGGTCGTCCCCGGCGGGCAGGTCCTTCGCCGTGCGGATCCGGGTGTCGAACAGGGCCAGCCCGACGGCGACCAGGAGGCCGACGGCGAGCCCGGCCGCCGCGCCCCCGGCCGTCAGGAGCCGGGTGTCGGGTGCGAACGCGTACTCGGGCGGCTGGGCCGTGGCGACGACCGTCAGCCGGACGGCGCTGGTCCCGTTCGCGTTCTTCGGCGACACCGCGGACACGGTCGTCGACAGGTGCCGGGCGACGGAGTTGGCCACGCGTGCCGCGAGCTGGGGGTCGTCCGCCTCGGCGGAGATCTCGATGATCGCGGTGTCGAGCGGCACCATGGCGGTGACCTGCTCGGACAGGTCGTCGGGCGTGTTGTCCAGCCGCAGCTCCTCGATCACCGGGTTGAGCACCGCGGGCATGGTGGCGAGGGACGCGTAGGAGGTCACGAGGTTCTGCGTGAAGTCCGCGCCCTGCATGAGCTCGGAGGCGGTGTCGCTGCGCTCCAGGCTCACGAACACGTTCGTGTTCGCCTTGTACTCGGGCGCGACGGTCTGTGCGTACCCGAGCCCGGCGAGGCCTCCGGCGACGACGGCGACGACGAGCACCACCCAGCGTTTGCGCAGTGCGGCGACGTAGTCAGCGAGCTCCATCCATCAAGCCTTTCCGATCGGTGGCGGCCGGTGCCCTGCGGCGGGCGGCCACGAGATGTCCCAGCCCGTCCGCGGTGCCGCGCAGTGCGGGCCACAGCGTACGCAGTGGGTGCCGTACGACGGCGCGCCGTCCACCGCGGAGCAGGACCTCCCGGGCGTGCGCGGGCGTGGCTCGTAGCCACCCGCCCCAGCGCTCCGGCGGCAGGTTGCGGGATGCGAACAGCAGCCGGTTGCGGGTGTTGTAGTAGTGGTAGAGCGCCGACTTGCCCCGGCCCGTGGTGCGTGCGTGACCGTCCTGCGTGCCACCGGCGTCGTGCACGCACGTGAGGTCGTCGCGGAGCGCGAGCCGCCCGCCGGCGCGTGTCCAGCGCACACTGAGCTCGACGTCCTCCCAGTACAGGAAGTACTTCTCGCCGAAGCCGCCGACGTCGAGCAGCCGCGCGGTCCGCGCCGCGAAGCAGGCACCGGAGACCCAGGGGACGTCGTCGGGCCCGGCGGGCGCTCCGCGCCGCGTGCGGCCGCTGCGCAGGTCGAGCACCGCCCCGGTGAACCAGTCCTTGCCCTGCGGGGTGCGGATCGCGGGGGCGACGAGCAGGCCGGGGTCGGCGGCGACGTCGGCCACGAGGGCGTCCGCGGCGGCGACGCCGATGGTGGCGTCCGGGTTGAGCACGAGGCCGATGTCGCACCCGGCCTCGTGCGCGGCGCGGAGGCCGGCGTCGGCGCCCCCGCCGAAGCCGAGGTTCCGGTCCGGGAGCACGAGCGTCCACCCCTCGGCCGCACCGGCGGCGACCACGCGGTCGCGCTCGGCCGCGGAGCTCCAGCAGTCGACCAGGACCCGGGTCCACCGGGTGTCGGCGAAGGGCCGCAGGGCGTCGGCGGCGAGATCTGCCGAGCCGTAGTTCACCACGACGACTGCAGGTGAGGGGGTGGTGGGCACCCGTGCATCCTGCCGGAACGCCACGATGAGAGCGAGTGGTAGAAGGGGTGAAATGTGCAGGAACAGCGAGAAGATTTACGCCATTTGCCAATAAGATTGTCCAGATGAACCGCAGCAGCCGCGCGACGGGGTCGCACACGAGAAATCGGACCGGGGTGACCAGAAAAGCAGCCGCTGCTTTCGTGGCGCCATTCTTGCTGGCCGCAGCGTTGTCGGCGTGCGGAACAGCGCAGGACGCGGAGGATTCCGCACTGCCCGTGGCCGAGAGCACCGCGCCTTCCTCGCCCGCGCCCGAGGGTTCCGGCGAGCCGGAGCCCGAGAAGCCCGCCGCGCCGAAGGACACGGGGAAGCAGGCCGACGACGCCGCGACGTCCGACCAGGCGGAGGGCATCGTTCCCGCGGGCCGCACCACCACCGACGTCGTTCCCCTGGACTCCGGGGCCGTCCCCGTCGACGACGACGCGCGCCACGGACTCGCCGTCGAGCTCTCCGCGATCGAGCCCACCGAGGCCGCCGCGTCCATGCCGGGGGAGATCGCGGGCTCGGCCGTCCGGGTCGAGGTATCGGTGAAGAACTCCGGTAAGGCAAACCACGATCTGAGTGCGAGCGTCGTGAACCTGTACTACGGTCCCGATCGCACCCCGGCGAGCTCGCTGTCCGGCTCCGGGGAGACGAACCTGCCGGATTCCGTACCGGCGGGTGGGACCGCGTCCGGGGCCTACGCCTTCGCCGTCCCGCAGGACCAGATGAACCGGGTGCTCGTCGAGATCGACGTCGACCCGACGTTGCACGTCGCACTGTTCGAGGGAGAGGTACGCCCATGAGATTTGCCCCCGCCGCGGTCGCCGCGCTCGCGGCCGGAGTCCTGCTCGCCGGATCGGCAGGCGCTGCCGCCGCTGCGTCCGCGGACACGGATCCTGGCCTGCTCGACGGCCTGGCACCGGTCACCCGGGCGCTGGGCCCGGACGATGCCGGGACGCTCGCGGACACGACGACGGCGTCGCCGGTCAGCAGCGACGCGCTGCCCACCGTGCAGATCGACGGGGTCGTGTGGACGCAGGCCGTCGTGGGGGACACCGTCTACGTGGGCGGGGACTTCAGCGCCGCGCGTCCGGCCGGTGCCGCGCCCGGCACGCAGGAGGTGCCGCGGCGCAACCTCCTGGCCTACGACCTGACCACGGGCGAGCTGGTGCAGGGCTGGGCGCCGCAGGTGAACGGGCAGGTCAAGGATCTTGCCGTGTCGGCGGACGGCAGCAGGCTGTACGTCGCGGGACAGTTCACGTCGGTCGACGGGACGACCCGCTACCGCGCGGCCGCCTTCAACACCCGGACCGGCGCGCTGACAGCGTTCCGGCCCTCGGTGAACGCGGTGGTCAACGCCGTCGCGACGGTCGGCGGCGACGTCTTCCTCGGTGGCGCCTTCACGTCGGTGAACAACCGGACGCGCGCCCGCGTGGCCGCCGTCGACGCCGCGACCGGGGCGAAGACACGCTCGTTCGCGGCGAGGGTCGCCGACCGCTCGGTGCAGGACATCGCCATCTCGCCCGACGGCGGCCAGGTGGTCCTGGCCGGGAACTTCACGTCGGTGGACGGCTCGCAGCAGCCCGGGTACGGGCTGGCCCGCCTCGACTCGACGACGGGCGACTCGCTGCCGCTGCCGGCGAACGAGGTGGTCCGGAACGCCGGCGCGAACGCGGCGATCCTGTCGCTGAACAGCGACGACGACTACTTCTACGGAACCGGCTACCTCTGGAACAAGAAGGGCTCCACGGAGGGCTCGTTCGCGGCGAGCTGGGAGACGGGTCGGCTGGTGTGGCTCGAGGACTGCCACGGGGACACCTACTCGATCGAGCCGTTCGCGGGCGTGCTGTTCTCGGCGAGCCACAAGCACAACTGCAGCACGAGCGGCGGCTTCCCGGGGACGAAGCCGCGCACCTACCACCACGGCACGGCCGCGACACGGACGGTCGAGGGCAAGAACATCGCGGACGACAGCGGCTACCCCGACAGCCCCGGAACCCCGCGCCCGGAGCTCCTGAACTGGTACCCGGACTTCCAGCCGGGCACCTACACCGGTCTGGGCCAGGGCCCGTGGCACGTCACGTCGGCCGGCAACTACCTGCTGTACGGCGGCGAGTTCCGCAAGGTCAACAACCGGCCCCAGCAGGGCCTCGTCCGGTTCGCCGTGCGTGACGTCGCGGCCAACGCCGACGGACCCCGGCTCGGCGGCGCGAACTTCGCGCTGCGGCTCACCGTCACGCCGAGAGGCGCGGTCAAGGCCACCTGGCCGTCCAACTACGACCGGGACGACCTGACGCTCACCTACTCGCTGTACCGCGGGACCACGTCCGACGGCCCCATCGAGGTCCAGGAGCGCGCGGGAGGCTTCTGGGAGAAGACGACGATGTCCTACACCGACCAGGAGGCCGAGCCGGGCTCCACCCAGCGATACGCCGTCGTGGCACGCGACCCGTGGGGGAACGCGGCCTGGTCGGACTGGGTCACCGTCACGGTCGACGAAAGGTGACCGCGTCGCGGGTGACGGTCGCGGTGCTCACGTACCGGCGGCCGGACCGGCTCGCCACGGCGATCGAGGGGCTCCTCCCGCACACGACGGCGGCAGGTGCGAGTCTCCTGGTGGTCGACAACGACCTCACGGAGTCCGCGCGGCCGGTGTTCGAGCGCAGCACCGCGGGCCGGGCCGGCGTGCAGTACGTGCACGAGCCCAGACCCGGCATCGCGGCCGCGCGGAACCGCGCGCTCGACGAGGTCGCGGCGTCGGACGCGGATCTCGTCGTGTTCGTCGACGACGACGAGACCCCGGGTCCCCACTGGCTCACGACCCTGCTCGCCGCCCACGAACGTCACGGCGGGGTCGGGGTCGCCGGACCGGCGGTCGCCCGGCTGCCCGGCCGCGACCGGTGGATCGAGGCCGGCGGTTTCTTCATCCGCCCGCGGTACCCCAGCGGCACGCGCGTCGACGTGGCCGCCAGCAACAACCTGCTGCTCGACGTGCGCTGGCTCGCCGCGCACGGGATCCGGTTCGACGAGGAGTTCGGACTCACCGGAGGGTCGGACACCATGCTGACCCTGGAGGTCACCACCCGCGGCGGCGCGCTGTACTGGTGCGACGAGGCACAGGTGGTCGACCCCGTCACGGCCGGGCGGTTCACCCGCCGGTGGGTGGTGCGCAGGGCGTACCGCGTCGGGAACTGCACGGTCCGGGCACGGGTCCAGGTCGCCGGCACGGCACGAGGGCGCCTCGCCGCACGGGTGCGCGGCGCCGTGGCCGGCGCGGTGCGGGTGGTCGGCGGGCTGGCCAGGGCCGCTGCCGGCCTCGTCGCCGGCCGCAGCTCCGCGCGCGGGGTCCGCACGGCCGCGCGGGGCGCGGGGATGTTCCTGGGTGCCTTCGGCCTCGTCTACACCGAGTACGCCCGCACCGCCCCGGCAGCCCGCGCCGCCGTGGAGGTGGGGACATGATCGTCGTCCCGGTGCAGACGCCGGGCGGCGCCCGGACCGGCGCCGCCCCCGGGCGACCCGTCGGGGCGGCAGCATGAGCGCCGCCGTCCCCCGGCGGACCGTCGTCATGCTCTCCGCCGAGAAGGTCCGGCCGACCACCAACCCGTACCTCACCGAGCTCATCGCGGCGGCACCCGACGACGTCGAGCTCGTGACCTTCTCCCGGCGCCGCGCCCTGACCGGGCGGGTGGACGTGCTGCACGTGCACTGGCCGGAGACGCTGTTCCGGCGGCGGAACAGGCTCCGGACCACCGTCGCCTCGACGCTGCTCGTCGGCACGCTCGCCGCGCTGCGGCTGCGCGGCGTCCGGACCGTGCGCACCGTGCACAACGAGTCCCCGCACGAGGCACCGGCCGGCGTCGAGGGTCGCCTGCTGCGGCTCATGGACCGGTGGACCGACGAGCTGATCCTGCTCAACCGGCACACCCGGCCGCCCCGCGAGCTCCCCGCCACCGTGATCCCGCTCGGCGAGCACGCCTCGACGTACGGCGGCTTCGACGTGCCCGCCAGCAAGTCCGGGCGCGTGCTCCACTTCGGCCTCATCCGGCCGTACAAGGGGATCGACACCCTGGTCCGGGCATTCCGCGGGCTCGCCGACGACGGCGCCGCGCTGCACGTCGTCGGCCCCGTGAAGGACGACACCGTGCTGAGCGAGGTCCGCGGCCTGGCCGACGGCGACGACCGCATCGCGCTGCGCACCGGATTCGCCCCCGACGACGCCCTGGTGCGCGAGATCGGCGAGTCCCACCTCGTCGTGCTGCCCTACCGGCGGATGCACAACTCGGGTGCGGCACTCCTCGCGCTCTCGCTCGGACGGCCCGTGCTCGTGCCCGACAACGCCGTCAACCGCGACCTCGCCGAGGAGACCGGGCCCGGCTGGGTGCGGACGTACACCGGCGAGCTCGACACCGCGGCGCTCGCCGCGGCGCTGCGGGAACCGGTCCCGGCGGACCCGGTGCGCTTCGTGGGCCGGACGTGGCCGGAGGTCGGCGCCGCCCACGCCGCCGTGTACCGCAGGACGGCGGACCGGAGGGCCGAGGAGTGACAGAGCACACCGACGCCGCGTCCTCGCACGGTCCACGGAAGGCTGCGTCCCCGCCCGATCCACGTGCCGAGACCTCCCCGGCCGGCCGCCCCGGCGCCGTGGCCTCGGCGGCCGGCGGGCCGGGCGTCGAGGCCTCCTCGGTCGGCGGTCCTGCCGAGGCCGCTTCCGGCAGCGCTCCGCGTGCCGACGTCACCTCCCTGCGCGGCCTGCGGGACGCCGCCGCCGACCGGAGCCGGGAGGGCGCGGCCACCATCGTCGCGCTGCTGCTCACCGTGGCCGTCGGCGCGCGGGTCGGCGTCGCGGCCGACGTGACGATCGGCATGCTGCTCGCCGTCCCGCTGCTGCCCGTGTGGCTCGCGGCGGCGACCAGGTACCGCTGGGCCGGAACCTTCCTGACCCTGGGGGTGCTGTGCGCGATGACCGCGCCGGTCCTGACCGCGCTGGCCGCCCCCGACCACGCCGTCGACCCCCTGCTGGAACGTGAGAACTACGTGCGGCTGGCCGAGCTCGTGCTCGGCGTCGGCGCGCTGCTGTGGGCGCGGCTGCACCTGGGGCTCCGGTGGCTCGCGCTCGCGTACGGCGTCGGGATGCTGATCGACGTCGCACAGCGCGCCGAGCCGAGCTTCAAGTTCGGCGCCGGCCTCGCGGTGTCCGTCATCGTGCTGGGCTGGCTGACCCCTGGCCTGCGGCACGGCCAGGGTGCGTGGCGCCGCGTGCCGCGCGGCGTGCAGGCGCTCGCGTGCGTGCTGCTGGGCGTCCTGTTCGCGGCCGACGACGGGCGGTCCGCCTTCGCGATGTTGCTGCTCACCGCCGCGGTGGTGCTCTGGCAGGTGCGGATCGGCGAGCGGTCGCTGCGGCGGTCGGTGTGGGTCACGGTAGGTGCGGTCGTCGCCGCCGGGCTCGCCGCCTACGGCGGTGGGCAGGCCTTGATCCTCGACGGGGCGTTCGGGACCGCGACGGCGCAGCGTACCGCCGAGCAGATCGAGGTGAGCGGAAACCTGCTGGCGGCCGGGCGGCCGGAGATGGGGGCGACGGCGGCGCTGCTCGGGCACCGGCCGCTCGGCTTCGGCCCCGGCGTGCCGGTGAACGGCGAGGACCTGGCCGTCGCCAAGCACGGGATGTCCCTGCTCGGGTACGACCCCGACAACAACTACGTCTACCACTACATGTTCGGGAGCGGGATCGAGCTGCACTCCCTGTTCGGCGACCTGTGGGCGGTGTACGGCCCGGCCGGCGCGGCGCTGTGGCTCTTCGTCGTGCTGCTCGTGGTGATCTCGCTGGTGCGGCGGACGGTCCGGGGGGTGGCGGACGCGCTCGTGGTGTACGTCGCCATCCTGACCCTGTGGAACCTGTTCTTCAGCCCGGTCTACTCCTCGGTCCCGATGCTGATCCTGGCGGTGGTGGTGCTCCTGCCCAGGTGGGCGGACGCGGTGGAGACACCGGAACCCGCTCCGGTCCCGGCACCGGCCCCTCCTCCCGCCCGCTGACACCCGCCCGCCCGCGGTCCGGTGCCTGGGACAACCCGGCGCCCGGGTGCTGCGTTAGGGGAGCATGAGCTCAGCACACGCCGGTCCTCGCGCCGGGTCCGTCCGCGGGGAGGGGGTCGGATGATGCCGACCGCACACGTGGGCGTCGGGACGGGCAGCGTTCCCGTCGTCGTCCCGGGTGACCGCACCCGCGAGGCACAGTTCACCGCGTTCGCGCAGGCCAGGACACCTGACCTGGTGCGCATCGCCTACTTTCTCTGCGGTGACGCGCACCGTGCCCACGATCTCGCCCAGACGGCCCTCGAACGCACCTTCCGGCACTGGCACAAGGTGGCGGACGGTGACCCGTTCGCCTACGCGCGCAAGGTCGTCGCCACGGCGCGGATCGACGCCTGGCGCCGGACGCGCAAGGAGGTCCTCGCCGAGGACGACGCGATGGTGTGGCGCACGTCGGACGCGTCCCCGGCGTCGGACGACGAGGTCGCCGACCGGGACCGCCTCGTGCGGGCGCTGGCGCGGCTCACGGTCAAGCAGCGTCGGGTCGTCGTGCTGCGCTACCTGCTGGACCGGTCGGAGGCGGACACGGCGGTGACGCTGGGAGTCACGACGGGCACGGTGAAGTCGACGGCGTCACGTGCCCTCTCGCTCCTGCGGGCGGAGCTGGGTGCGGACGATCTCGGGGGACACGGAGAGGAGGGCCGGTCATGAACACACCGGAGCACAGGCAGGATCCGTTCGTGCGGGACCTGGCCCGGGTGGCGGGCGAGCTGACGCCCGTCGTCGACGGTCGCTTGATGGCCGGCACCGCGATCCGCAAGGAGAAGCAGCGCAGGGCACTGATCGCCGTGGCCGCCTGCGTGGCGGCGCTGACCGCGGTCAGCGCCGCGATCGGTGCGGCCGGGACCGTTCGTGCGGACAAGCAGAATCCGCTGCCCGCGTCGACGGTCTCGCAGCGCGCGGTATCGGACGGCCCGTCTGCCGGCGCACGCCCGTCGTCGGACCCGTCGTCGCCGCCGGACGGCGGGCCCGACCAGCCGGACACCGTGCACTACCTGAGGACCGGTGGCGGTGAGTTGCCGGAGCTGCCCGGCGTGGAGCACGGGGTCACCGGGGAGGGCCAGGGTGGCGCGGCTCCGTACCTCTTCGGCGGGCTCTGGTACGAGGTGCCCCCGGGTGGCTGGTCGGCGATCGGCGACGTCACCGCCGGCGGGAAGATCGGGTGGGCCCGGCCCGACAGCGAGGACGCCTGGGCCGGTTCCGCGGGCGGGACGGACGGTGCGCTCTCGATGTCGATCGACGACGTCGTGGTCGACCTCGAGCTGCGCAAGGTGACCGAGGTCGCGGGGTGGAGCGTGCCGCCCAAGGACTCCGGTGCCACGACGCTGGAGATCGAGGGGGCCGACCTCGTCGTCATCGAGCAGGGGAAGGTCGTCACCGAGCAGCGCGCGGGAGAGGAGATCGACGTGCGGCCGGTCGAGACCCGGATCCGCAGCGGCGGCGAGGGATGGATCATCGAGTCCCGGTTCACCGCCGACGACGCGGGCGACGAGATGCTCCGCAACTTCCTGGGGAACCTCTGGCTCCAGGACCACGGCGAGCCGGACTGGTACCGTCCGGCGTTCACCAACCCCGAGATCGGGGAGATCACGCACGAGACACCGGACGGCTGGGACGAGGCAGCGATCGGCGGACTCTCCTACGCGTACCCCGCCGACTGGTCCGCGGGCGACCCCGAGCCGGGGACCTTCGCTGACCTGGTGGAGATCAGCTCGGACGAGGTGGTCGCCGGGGAGCCGGGGCTCGAGGACCCGGAGGTGCGCTGGAACGGATACGTGGAGTCGGGCGACCCCGGGCCGAACTTCTGGCCGGGCTGGGTCGACATGAGCCTGAAGGGGATGCACGAGATCGAGGTGCCCGGCGCCGACTACGCCGTCGTGCAGGTGACGGAGGGCCCGTTCTACGGGGACAAGAGCCTCCGGTCGCTCTCCGGCGAGGTGAACCTGCACCAGGCGGGGGACGGCAACCACGCGAGCATCGACTTCAACTTCCCTGGGGGCGACGACGGCCTCCGGCTCCTGCGGCAGTTCCTGGGCGGCCTGAGCTACGAACGCTGAAACATGGAACGCCCTGCCGGTGGCGCTGCGTCTATAGGGTATGAGACCGAAGAGGCGATGGGCCGGATGAGCGGGACAGCGACGGCCGCGGAGAACGGCGGCACGGGACGCGACGTCGAGGTGGTGCGCTCGCACGCCGACCCGGTGGCGGCGTTCACCGCGTTCGCCCGGGACAGCACCCCGGCCCTGTATCGCATCGCGTACCTCCTGTGCGGGGACCCGCACCGGGCGCACGACCTGGTGCAGCTCGCGCTGGAACGCACCTACAAGGCCTGGCGGAGGGTCAAGGACGGCGACCCGTTCGCCTACGCCCGTCGCGCCGTCGCGACAGCGCGGATCGACACCTGGCGCAGGACCCGCCGGGAGGTGGTCAGTGACGACCCCGCCGGTGGCGGCGGTCCCACCGCGCCGTCGTCGGAACTGGAGATCGCCGAGCGGGACCGGCTCGTGCGCGCCCTCATGGCGCTCCCGGTCAAGCAGCGTCGCGTCGTCGTGCTGCGCTTCCTGCTGGACCGGTCGGAGAAGGAGACCGCGGCCGAGCTCGGCCTGTCCGCGGGAACAGTGAAGTCCACCGCGTCGCGCGCCCTCGCGCGGCTCCGCACCCTCGTCGCACCCGAGCCAGGACAGGAGGGCCGGTCATGACTTCTCACGACGACAACCAGGACGGCGCCATGCTGCGCAGGATGCGCGCGGTGAGCGGGGCGATCACGCTGCCACCCGTACTCGACGGCGCCACGATGGCAGCGGCGGCAGTGCGGAAGGTCCGACGGCGGCGTGTGGTGGCCGCCGTGGGCGGCGGCGTGGCCGGCGTGCTCGTGCTGGCGGCGCTGGCGCTCGCAGTCACGGGGGACCCGCTGGCGGGTACGCGGGTGCTGCCGGGAGGCGACGACAAGACCACCGCGCCGCCGTCCACGCCGTCGACGGAGCCGAGTGCCGCGAGCGCGGCAGAGCCGGTACAGCCGCCGAAGGGGTGGACGCCGGTGCAGTTCTACGGCTTGTCGTACGCGATGCCGCAGGGCTGGGAGGCGACCGACCCGCTGGACAGCTGGATGTACTACGGGGAGCAGTACTGGGTCGGGCCGGGAGACGCCCAGAGGAGCTTCACCGTGCAGATCTCGGAGACCATCGAGGCGGAACCGCTGGACGAGACGGTCCACCGGGAATTCCTCGACATCCCCGGCGCAGTGACCGGGGAGCTGGTGGTGGGGTTCCCACCTCTTCCGGAAGGTCTCCCGGAGAATGCTCCTCCGGAGCGTTTCCGGCAGGAGGTCGCGGTGCTGACCTTTCAGCAGTCAGGAGGCCTCTGGTACACGGCACGATTCGGTGTCGATGCCCAGAGCGAGGTGGATGTCCTGGCGCTCGCGCACGAGTTCGCCGGCTCGCTCGCCCTGACGACCTCGGTCCAGGACGTGCGTGCCTCGCTCGGGGAGTACTCCGACGCGTTGCCGGTGCGCGAGGTGCGGCGGAACACCCCGGAGGCGTGGGAGGTGGTGGAGGCCGAAGGCCTGCGCTTCGCGCTGCCGCCCGAGGTGGCCGAGGACGACTCGTGGGACGAGCTGGGCCCCGAGCAGGCCGCGCAGGTGCCGGACGGGGCGCGAGGTTGGACCACGCCGGACGGTACCGCCGCGGGCCGGCATGCGCGGGTGCGCTTCTTCCCGGTGCCGGGGTCGTCGCTCGTCGCCCCCGAGTCGGGGGCGGAGACCGTCGACATCGACGGCGCGGGCAGGGTCGACGTCAGGGTGTACGAGGAGCCGACGTCCTTGACGGGGACCGTGGACGTCTGGGACCGGGAGCTCCGGCACGGCTGGTCGCTGACGTTCTCATGGCCCGCGACGCCGGAGGGGAGGCAGGACCTGGCGATCTTCCTCGGGTCGGTCCGCATCGTGTCCTGACCCGACCGATGATCCCGGCTCGCGCCGTACCGGGAATCTGATCGGTGGTACGGCTGCGGCCGTACCGTCGTCGATGTCAGTGACCCCGCATAGGCTTGCTCCCGATGACCTCCCTCTTCGACTCCTTGCACCTTCCTGGTTTTCCCGGCGGCTCCGAGGCCGAGCCGGGGCAGACGTCACGCCTGCCGAGCGTGGCTCCCCGATGGGACGACGACGGTGCGGGGGGCTCGGAGGTCCCGGCGGAGCCCGAGTGGCTGGCAGGGCTGCCGCACGAGGCGGAGACGCCCCGGGCGAAGGGCCCGTACTCCCACCTGGACCCGGACGAGCTGCTGGACGGGCTCAACCCGCAGCAGCGTGCGGCGGTGGTGCACGAGGGCGGGCAGCTCCTCATCGTGGCGGGAGCGGGCTCGGGCAAGACCCGCGTGCTCACCCACCGCATCGCATACCTGCTGGCCACGGGCCGCGCGCGGGCGGGGGAGATCCTGGCGATCACCTTCACCAACAAGGCCGCGGCGGAGATGCGCGAGCGTGTCGAGAGCCTGGTGGGCCCGGCCGCGGGCCGGATGTGGGTCTCCACGTTCCACAGCGCCTGCGTCCGCATCCTGCGGCGCGAGGCCAGGACGCTCGGGCTCAAGTCGTCGTTCTCGATCTACGACGCCGCGGACAGCCGCCGGCTCGTCGAGCTCGTGGCGCGCGAGCAGGACCTCGACCTGAAGAAGTACCCGGCGCGCTCGCTCGCGAACAAGATCAGCGACCTGAAGAACGAGCTGATCGACCCGGACACGTACGCGCGCCAGGCGGGCTCCGAGGAGGAGGCGCCGGCGGGGGTCGGCTGGGCGCAGGCCCGGGACAAGCAGCGGTTCGACCAGGTCCTCGCCGAGGTCTACACGCGGTACCAGGAGCGGCTGTCCCAGGCGCACGCCCTGGACTTCGACGACATCATCATGACGACGGTGAACCTGCTCCAGGCGTTCCCGAACGTCGCCGAGCACTACCGCCGCCGGTTCCGACACGTCCTCGTGGACGAGTACCAGGACACGAACCACGCGCAGTACGTGCTGGTGCGTGAGCTGGCAGGAGTGCCGGAGGAGGGGCCCGGCGCACCCGGCGGCGACGCGCGGGACGCCGGCGCCGGCCTCGACCCGGCCGAGCTCACGGTGGTGGGCGACGCCGACCAGTCGATCTACGCCTTCCGCGGCGCCACCATCCGCAACATCGAGGAGTTCGAGGCGGACTACCCGGACGCCACCACGCTGCTGCTGGAGCAGAACTACCGCTCGACGCAGCACATCCTCAGCGCGGCGAACGCCGTCATCTCTCGCAACGCCGGCCGCAAGCCGAAGCGGCTGTGGACGGACGCGGGCAACGGCGCCAAGATCACCGGCTACGTGGCCGACGACGAGCATGCCGAGGCGCGGTACGTCGCCCAGGAGATCGACCGGCTGGGCGACGAGGACGATGTCCGCCCGGGCGATGTCGCGATCTTCTACCGCACCAACGCCCAGTCGCGCGCGCTGGAGGAGGTGCTGATCCGTGTCGGCCTGCCCTACAAGGTCGTCGGCGGCACGCGCTTCTACGAGCGCAAGGAGGTCAAGGACGCGGTCGCCTACCTGCGCGCCCTGGCCAACGTGGACGACGACGTGAACCTGCGCCGCATCGTCAACGTCCCCAAGCGCGGGCTGGGCGCCCGCGCCGAGTCGCTCGTGGCCGACTTCGCCGAGCGGGAGCGGATATCGTTCGGGGCGGCGCTGGCACGGCTCGACGAGATCCCGGGCATGACGACCCGCTCCCTGAAGCCGCTGCGCGTGTTCGCGGACCTGATGGCCGGCCTGCGCGAGCTGGTCGACGACGCCGTCGGCCCGGCCGAGATCCTGTCCGCCGTGCTCGACCGTACCGGCTACCTGGCGGAGCTCCGCGCCTCGGACGACCCGCAGGACGCGTCGCGCGTGGAGAACCTCGCCGAGCTGCACGCCGTCGCCGCGGAGTTCGGCGAGCTCGAGCCCGAGGGCGACCTGTCGGACTTCCTGGAGCGGGTCTCCCTGGTCGCGGACGCGGACCAGATCCCGGACGAGGACGTCGCCGACGGCGAGGACGAGCAGGCACCGAAGGAGGATCCGGGCGTCGTCACCCTGATGACCCTGCACACCGCGAAGGGCCTGGAGTTCCCGGTCGTGTTCCTCACGGGCATGGAGGACGGCACGTTCCCGCACATGCGCTCCATGAACGACGACGGCGAGCTGGCGGAGGAACGCCGGCTCGCCTACGTGGGCATCACGCGGGCGCGCGAGCGGCTGTACATCTCGCGCTCGGCGGTCCGGGCGGCGTTCGGCATGTCGAACGAGTTCCCGCCGAGCCGTTTCCTCGACGAGATCCCCGAGGAGCTCTGGGACTGGAAGCGCCGCGAGTCCTCGACCCAGGCGATCCGCGGCGGCTACGGCGGCTGGGGGCCGGGCGGCTACGGCTCGGGCCAGGGGCGGCGGGGCGGCGGAGGTTCCGGTTCCCGGGTCGACACCTCGTGGAGCGGATCCGGCTCCCGCGCGGGAGGCGGATCCAGCCGGGGCGGGCCCGGGACGCCGTCGGGCAACGGTTCGAGGTTCGGCTCGGTCAACGTCCAGAAGTCCGTCCCGGCTCTGGACGTCGGTGACAAGGTCACCCACGACACCTACGGTCTCGGCACGGTCGTCGACGTCGAGAAGAACGACGTGGTCAAGATCGACTTCGGCACCGACGGCACCAAGCGCATCGCCCTGAGGTACACGAAGATCACCAAGCTCTGAGCCTGGCACCACCGTGCGAGGGCCGACGTGGTCGTCCTTCCGCGACGGACCGGGCCGCCAAGGAGCGGGCGGCGGCGAGCCGACGGGCCGAGGAGCGGGGCCGACCGCTACGCTGCCCGCTCCTCCAGCTCGTCGAAGGCTGCCTGGAGGTGGTCCGCGTAGACCGCGATGCCCTCCATGTTCGGGTGGGTCTCGTCCGCGTGCAGCAGCTCCGGCCGCTCGGCGCAGACCGCGTTCCAGTCCACGACGACGACGTTGTCCCGCCCCGCGGCGATCTTCTCGAGGCGCTCGTTCGCGTCGGGCACCCAGTAGGAGATGCCGACCGTGTTCACCAGGACCACCTGCCGGTCCGGCCCGATCAGCTCCAGCGTCCGCAGCGCCGCGTCGACGGACCCGTTCTCCTGGAACCCGGCGTTGGTGCCGAAGTTGAGGACGACGACGTCGCGCAGCGTGCCCTTCTTCTTCGCCGTCCGCACGAGCTGCGGCGCGTGGGACCACTGGCGGTTGGGCTCGGCGTCGACGACGGCCCGGGGCCACCGGGCGAGGACGGCGGGCACGGCGGCGGCGAGCACCGAGTCCCCGAACCCGGAGACGTGCTTCCCCTTTCCGGCCCCCGGCGCCGTCGGTCCGGCGGCGGAGTCCTTGCCGCCTTCCGGGTCGGGCTCCGCGGGGTGCTCCGGCTCCGTGCCGGCCTGCACGGCGGTGGCCTGCGCGGCCATGCCCGCCTCGACGGCCTCCTGCGCGCCGGACATCTGCGGCGCCGTCGCGACCGCCGTCGTCGTCCCCGCGATGGCCAGCACGGCGACGCCGGCGGCGATCCGCGCCGGCCACGGACGTGCGTCCGGCATCCGGGCCGCGAGCCGCGCCGACAGCGCCCGGGCCGCGCCGCGGAAGCCGAGCCGCCGCACGGGCGTCTCCACGAACCGGTACGACGCGGCGGACACGGCCAGCGTCACGGCGACGGTGACGGCGTCGCCCGCCCACTGCTGCCAGGTGCCGGGCCGGACCGCGACGCCCGCGTTCGCGACGGCGGCCTCGAGCACCAGCAGGACCGGCCAGTGCCACAGGTAGATCCCGTACGAACGCTCCCCGATCCAGCGCAGGGGTGCCAGCTCCATCAGCGCCGTCAGCCACTGCACGCCCGACGCGCACGCCAGCACGAGCACCAGCGACAGCAGCGAGGCGAGCAGGAGTCCGCCCGGGTAGGTCAGCGGGTTGTCGCTGCGCAGCAGCGCGCAGAGTGCGAGCAGACCGGCGAGCGCGAGCGGCGGGAGCACCCGGGCCCACATCCCGTGCAGCAACGGGCGGGCGCGTGCCCAGCGCAGGGTGACGGCCGCGCCGAGGAGCAGCCCGAACGCGTGGGTGTCGGTGCCGTAGTAGACGCGGGTGGGGTCGTCGCCGGCGGAGTAGAGCAGCACCATGCCGCCGGCGGAGACCGCCGCTGCTGCGAGCAGGATCCGCAGCCGTCGGCGCCCGGACCGCACGGCGAGCAGCAGGACCATCAGGAGCACGGGCCAGAGCAGGTAGAACTGTTCCTCGATGGCCAGGGACCACAGGGGGCGCAGCAGCTCGGGGGCGGTCTCGTCGAAGTAGGTGGTCCCGGCGGAGATCTCCAGCCAGTTGGTGCTGAACGTGACCGCGCCGAGCACCTGCCGGCCGATACCGACCGTGAGGTCAGGCTCCACCAGCCGGGCCGCGGGGATGGACACGAGCAGCACCAGCAGCAGCGCGGGCAGGAGTCGCCGGGCGCGCCGGGCCCAGAAGCGCGGTAGCTGGACCCAGCTCGTGGAGCTGATCTCGCGCAGCAGCAGGGTGGTGATCAGGAACCCGCTGACGACGAAGAAGACGTCCACCCCGAGAAACCCACCCGGAACCCACCCCGGTTCGAGGTGGTATCCGACGACGGCGAGCACGGCGAGCGCACGCAGCCCGTCGAGCCCCGGGATGCGTGGCCCGAAGGCGGGACCGCGCGCGCGGCCCGCCCGGGGCTCCGCCGGGTCCGGGCGTACGTGGTCCCGCGCCGGTCGTGAGACGGCGGTCCCGGTGTCGGCGGTCACATGGGGCACACGTGGACGCTACCGGATGCACCTACCCAACTGGGATTACTCGCTCACGACGCGTCAGACCGCCGTCACGTGCAGGGTCAGGGCCTGCAGCGGCCACAGGTGCGGGAGCTGCAGCCCCACGCGGGTCAGAACCGTCCCGGGGAGTTCCGCCTCGTCCTTGCTGCCCAGCCACGTCGGCGTGCCGGCGCCGGAGTTCCACCGCGCCGGCCCGGCCTCGTCGCGGACCCGGATGGTGTAGCGCCGGCCCGGGTCGAGGCCGGGCAGCGTGACCCGCTCCGGGCGGGCGTCGACCAGGGACCCGACGGTCGCCACGGTGAACACCGCCTCCGAGAGGTCCTGCGCGACGACGCCCCGCACCCGCAGCGCGGGGTCCACGGGGTCGCCGTGCACCACGGTCCCCGAGTGCAGCAGCCCGCGCAGCTCCCTGTACAGCGCCGCGTACGCGGTGATGGCCTCGGTCTCGTCGGGCGTGCACTCCAGGATGTCCCACTCGAACCCGGAGTGTCCCTGCAGCGCCGTCGCCACGCGGTACGACAGGTCGGTCGCCCGCCCCGACGAGTGCGCCGGCGACGGGCCGACGTGCGCCCCGATCAGCTCCGGTGGGAGCACCAGCTCGGTCCAGCGCTGGATGTCCTGCCGTTCGGCCGGGTCGTTCGAGTCGGACGCCCACACCCGGTCCGTCCGGGCGAGGATCCCGAGGTCGGTCCGGGCCCCGCCGGACGAGCAGGACTCGATCTCCAGGCCGGGGTGGTCGGCCTTGAGCCGGTCGATCAGCCGGTACGCGGCCAGGGTCTGCTCGTGCGTCCCGTGCCGCAGGGTGCCGGGGGCCGCCCCGGTGCCGCCGCCCCCGTGCACCGCCTCCACGAGGTCCCGGTTGTGGTCCCACTTCACGAAGTCGATCCCGAGCCCGCCGATCAGCGCCGACATCTGGCCTCGTACGTGGTCCCACGCCCCGGGGTGCGCCAGGTCGAGCACGTACTGCTGCCGGAACGACAGCCCGTCCGGCGACGGCACCGACGCGGGGTTCCCCAGGATCCACTCCGGGTGTGCCCGTGCGACGTCCGAGTCCAGGTTCACCATCTCCGGCTCGAACCACAGCCCGAACTGCATGCCGAGCCCGTGCACCACGTCCGCGAGGGGCTCGAGCCCCTCCGGCCACACGGCCGGGTCCACCACCCAGTCGCCGAGCCCGCGGGTGTCGTCCCGCCGGTCGTGGAACCAGCCGTCGTCGAGCACGAACCGTTCGACGCCGACGGCGGCCGCGGCGCGCGCCAGCGCGGTGACCCGCTCCGGGTCGTGCTCGAAGTACACCGCCTCCCAGGTGTTCAGCACGAGCGGCCGCGCGCCGGCCGGATGCTGCTCGCGGGCCCGCAGCCAGTCGTGAAAGCGGCCGGACAGACCGTCCAGGCCTGCGTCGGACCAGGCGAAGTAGGCGACCGGCGCCTCGTAGGTCTCGCCGTCCGCCAGGCGCACCTCGGCCGGCCGGAGCAGCTCGCCGGCACCGAGGAGGGTGGTGTGCTCGGACATCCGGTCCGTGCGGTGCACGACGTCGGCCGACCATCCCAGGTGGACCGCCCACGCCTGGCCGGTCCGGTTCCGGGGCTCGCCGGCCGAGGCGATGCTCACCCACGGCGCGTCGTGCCCGCCGCGCCCCCGACGGCTCACCTGGGTCGTCGCGCCGGTCGGCATCGGGGCCGTGACCGGCGACTTCTCGCGCGCCCAGCGGCCGGTGAAGCCGGTCAGGCGGTCGGCGTCCCGGGGCACGGGGAGCGTCGCGTCGAGGTGGTCCACGCTCACGATGCCCTCGCCCGTGTTCGTGAGCGTGTGTGCGACGGTCACGAGGCCGCCGTGCCCGACGGCCACGGTGGTGCGCAGCTCGAGGCCGTCCGACGTCGCGGTGAGGCGGAGCGAGACGTCGTCGTCGGCCCGGTCGGTCACGGTCCAGCGCGGGAACAGCGGCGCGCCGTCGCGCAGCAGCAGCGTGCCGGGCCTGCCCGACCAGCCGTCCGCGTCCTGCGGCAGCAGTGGGACGCGGCGACCGGCGTCGAGCGTGCCGGGCGCGGTCTGCGGGTTCGTCGCCGCGTCCAGGGCGGCGCAGTCCGCGGTGGAGAGCGGCCCGAGGTCGGCGCCCCAGTGCAGCACGGACGGCAGGCCTTCGCCCGGGTGGGTGAGGACGATCGCCACGCCGTCGTGACGGAGGACTGTCCAGGACGGGGGCTCCGAGGAGAAGATTCGAGTCATCGCATCCATTCTCCCTATGACAGCGGTGTCGTGTAGCGTTTAATATCGTAGTAGGTTCGTCCTCGTGACCCCGTGGATCGAATTGCCCTCACATCGCGCCTGGCTCGACGCGGAGTCCCGGCGCCTCCTCTCGTTCGGCCTGCGTACCGGCCTGCCCGACGGCGGTGCCGCCTACCTGGACGACGACGGTCGCCCCGACCACGCCCACGGCGTCCAGACGTGGATCACCTGCCGGACCGTGCACGTCTACTCCCTGGGCGCGCTGCTGGGCGTCCCGGGGTGCGGCCCCGTGGCGGACGCCGCGCTCGCCGGTCTCACCGGGCCCCTCCGGGACGCCGACCACGGCGGCTGGTTCCACGCGCTGGGCCCGGACGGCGTCCCGGACGCCGCCGCCGGCAAGTCCTGCTACGACCACGCCTTCGTCATGCTCGCCGCGTCCTCCGCGGCGCTCGCCGGGCGGACCGGGGGAGCGGAGCTGCTCGCCGAGGCGGCACGCGTCTACGTCGAGAAGTTCTGGGACGACGACGCCGGCCGCCCCGTCGACACCTGGGACGTGGCGTTCGCGACCCGCGACGACTACCGCGGGCTCAACGCGACCATGCACTCGGTGGAGGCGATGCTCGCCGTCGCCGACGCGGTGGACGCGCTCAGCGCGCCCGGCGGGTCCGGGACCGGCGTCGTCCCGGCGTTCCACGGGGACGGCGCGGCGTGGCGGGCGCGTGCCGCGCGGTGCGTCGCCTTCGTGGCCGACCTCGCAGAGGGGTACGACGGGCGGCTGCCCGAGCACTTCGGGCCGGACTGGACGCCGGACCTCGAGCTGAACCGCGACCAGCCGGACGACCAGTTCAAGCCCTACGGCGCGACGCCCGGCCACGGCCTGGAGTGGTCGCGGCTCATCCTGCACCTGGAGGCCGCGACCGGCGAGGACGCCGGGCTGGTGCGGACCGCGACCCGGCTGTTCGACCGCGCCGTCGAGGACGCCTGGGCGGCCGACGGCGCCGACGGCCTCGTCTACACCACGGACTGGGACGGCAAGCCGGTGGTGCGCACGCGGATGCACTGGGTGATCGCCGAGGGGATCGGCGCGGCCGCGGCGCTGCACGCACGGACCGGCGAGGCGCGCTTCGCCGAGTGGTACGCGCGCTGGTGGGACTACGCGGAGCAGTACCTCATCGACCGCCGGCGGGGCTCGTGGCGCCACGAGCTCGACCCGGAGAACCGCGCGGCGGCCACGGTCTGGCCGGGCAAGCCGGACCTCTACCACGCGTTCCAGGTCACGCTCCTGCCGATCCTCCCGCTGGCACCGAGCCTGGCGGCGACCCTCCACGCCACAGGGCATGATCGCGGTGCGGGCGTGTGACGCGATCCGCACGTTGTGAACTTATGTAGGCGAGCCAACAGGGCTACCCTGTAGCGGGATGTCTTGACGTCGAGACACTGGCCGGAACCGATGAGCGGCCCTCGACCGTGAGGCACACGCCGTCGGTCATCCGCTGCGTTTCCACTCGACCAGGGACATCTGCCTAGCAGGCCCCTGCGATCGTGCCGCGTGACGGGGGCGAGACCGATGGAAGGACGCAGCAGGGTGGACCTGTTCGAATATCAGGCGCGCGACATCTTCGAGAAGCACGGTGTCCCCGTGCTGGGCGGAGTCGTCGCGACGACTCCGCAGGAGGCTCGCGAAGGCGCCGAGAAGCTCGGCGGGGGAACCGTCGTCGTCAAGGCCCAGGTGAAGGTCGGAGGCCGCGGTAAGGCCGGCGGCGTGAAGCTGGCCCACTCGCCCGAGGAGGCGGAGGCCCGGGCCACCGACATCCTCGGTATGGACATCAAGGGGCACGAGGTCCACCGCGTGATGATCGCGCAGGGCGCGAAGATCGCCGAGGAGTTCTACTTCTCGATCCTCCTGGACCGCGCGAACCGCAACTATCTTGCGATGTGCTCGGTCGAGGGCGGCGTGGAGATCGAGCAGCTCGCCGTCGAGCGTCCCGAGGCCCTCGCCAAGATCGCCATCGACCCGCTGACCGGCATCGACGAGGTCAAGGCCGCTGAGATCGTGGAAGCCGCAGGCTTCCCCGAGGAGATCAGGGGCGCCGTCGCGGAGACCATCCAGACGCTGTGGACGGTCTTCGAGAAGGAGGACGCCACGCTCGTCGAGGTGAACCCGCTCGTCAAGACCGAGGACGGCGCGATCATCGCGCTGGACGGCAAGGTCACCCTCGACGAGAACGCCTCCGAGGTGCGCCACCCCGAGCACGCGGAGCTCGAGGACAAGGCCGCCACGGACCCGCTGGAGGCCAAGGCCAAGGCGAACAACCTGAACTACGTCAAGCTCGACGGCGAGGTCGGCATCATCGGCAACGGCGCGGGCCTGGTCATGTCGACGCTCGACGTCGTCGCGTACGCCGGCGAGAAGCACGGCGCCGTGAAGCCCGCCAACTTCCTCGACATCGGCGGTGGCGCCAACGCCGAGGTCATGGCGAACGGTCTGGACGTCATCCTCGGCGACGAGCAGGTCAAGGCCGTGTTCGTGAACGTGTTCGGTGGCATCACCGCGTGCGACGAGGTCGCCAAGGGCATCGTCGGTGCGCTGGACCTGCTGGGCGACCACGCGACGAAGCCGCTCGTGGTGCGCCTCGACGGCAACAACGTGGACCTGGGCCGCGAGATCCTCGCCACGCGCAACCACCCGCTGGTCACCCTGGCCGACACCATGGACGGCGGCGCCGACAAGGCTGCCGAGCTGGCCAACGCCTGAGCACCCCCGCCGACGCCACAGAGAGCAGAGACTGAACTGACATGTCCATCTACCTGAACAAGGACAGCAAGATCATCGTCCAGGGCATCACCGGCGGCATGGGTGCCAAGCACACCGCCCTGATGCTCGACTCCGGCGCCTCGATCGTGGGCGGCGTGAACGCCCGCAAGGCCGGCACGACGGTGCAGCACACGGACCACGAGGGCAACGACGTCACCCTCCCGGTGTTCGGCACGGTCAAGGAGGCCATCGCCGAGACCGGCGCCGACGTGTCGGTGCTGTTCGTGCCGCCGGCGTTCACCAAGGACGCCGCCATCGAGGCCATCGACGCGGGCATGCCGCTGATCGTCGTCATCACCGAGGGCGTGCCCGTGCAGGACTCGGCGGAGGTCTTCGCCTACCTGCAGGGCAAGGAGACCCGGATGATCGGCCCGAACTGCCCGGGCATCATCACGCCGGGCGAGTCGCTCGCCGGCATCACGCCGCACACCATCACGGGCAAGGGGCCGATCGGTCTCGTGTCGAAGTCCGGCACGCTGACCTACCAGATGATGTACGAGCTGGGTGACCTCGGCTTCTCGACCGCCATCGGCATCGGCGGCGACCCGGTCATCGGCACCACGCACATCGACGCGCTCGAGGCCTTCGAGAACGACCCGGAGACCAAGGCGATCGTGATGATCGGCGAGATCGGCGGCGACGCCGAGGAGCGTGCCGCCGCGTACATCAAGGAGCACGTCACCAAGCCGGTGGTCGGCTACGTCGCGGGCTTCACCGCCCCCGAGGGCAAGACCATGGGCCACGCGGGCGCCATCGTGTCCGGCTCCGCCGGCACCGCGGCCGCCAAGAAGGAGGCCCTGGAGGCCGTGGGCGTCAAGGTCGGCAAGACCCCGTCCGAGACCGCTGACCTCATGCGAGGAATCCTCGGCGCCCTCTGAGGCCCGTTCGGCGATCCTGACGCCGGGCCGGCCGGTCACTCGCGGCCGGCCGGCCCGGCGTTCGGTCTCTTCGTGAGTGATCGGCAGTTCAAACTGCCGATCACTCACGAAGAGACCGAACGCTCACGGGACGACCGATCGCTCAACGGGCGCCTACCGTCCGGGTTCGGGGTCGGTGGGTGGTTTGTTCTTGGCGTCCGAGCGCACGGCCGCCGACGCGCCGGGGCGGTTGGTCCGGGGGACGCACCGGGGCGAGCGAGTATGGGGCGGTGAGTGCACCAACCCGGGGCCGTGCCGGTGCCCGCCCCCGCCCGGCTCTCCGGTCTCGTTCGGACGTCCGTCCTGTTCCCGACGCACGCTCGCGCGCGTCCGGCCGCCCGCGCACGGTCGACGACGAAGTCGGTCCCGCCTCCCCGGTCGCCGGGCCCGCGGCCGACACCATCGCCGGAGTCCTCGCCGCCGTCCAGGCGTTCCTGCTGTCCATGGCCGTGGTGGTGCTTCCCGCGCTCGTCGCGTACCTCGTCGCCACGGCGTCCGCCACCGGGGCCGACGACGGCGTGCGCTGGCGCACGCCCATCGAGGTGGCCCTGGGGATCTGGCTGCTGGGTCACGGCGTGCCGGTGACGGCGTCGGGCATGACGTTCACGCTCGTGCCGCTCGGCCTCACCCTCCTCGCGCTGTTCGCTTGCTACGTCACCGCCCGGCACGCCGCGCGGGCGTCCCTGCGCACGTGGGCGGCGGCGACCTGCAGCTACGCCGCGGGAGCGACAGCGGTGGCCGTCGTCGCCCCGAGCATCGCCGCGTGGTCCGTCCTCGCGGCCCCGGTGGCGGGCACGCTGGTGGGCGGCGTGGGGTTCGGGCTCGGCGTGCTCGCGCGCCAGGACGGGCCCGCCCCGGCCGAGCTGGGCGAGCGGTTCGACGGTCTCGTCCGCGGCTGGTGCCCGCCCACGCTACGGCTCGGGGCGCGGGCCGGGCTGGTCGCGACGGCGTCGCTCGGTGGCCTCGCCGCGCTCATGGTGGGCGTGTGGGGAGTGGCCGGCCGGGCGACGTCGTCGGACATCATCCGTGCGCTCGACCCGGGCTGGGGCGGCGGGATCGCGCTCGCGATCGCGCAGCTCGTGCTGCTGCCCGACCTCGTCCTGTGGGCGGTGGCGTGGTTCAGCGGCGCGGGGTTCGCCGTCGGGACCGGGACCAGCTTCACACCCGGCGGCGTGGACTCCGGGCCGCTGCCCGCCCTGCCGCTGCTCGCGGCGCTGCCGGGTCAGGACTGGACGGGCGATCTCGGCTGGCTGGTACCGCTGGCCGTGGTGGGCTGCGGTGCTGTGGCGGGCTGGTTCGCATGGCGGCGGCTGGAGCCCAGCCTGCTGCGGTGGCGCGATGTCGCGCTCGTGCTGGGCGGGCTCGCCGGTACGGCCGGGCTGGTGGTGGGGGTGCTCCAGGAGGCGGCGTCGGGGGCCGTGGGCACCTCGCGCATGTCCGACGTCGGCGCGACCGCATGGCTGGTCGGCCTCCTCGTCGCGGGCGAGGTGCTGCTGGGCGCGGTGCTCGTCGTGCTGCCGCCGTACCTCCGGACGCGGGAGGTCCGCTCGGGTGAGAGCGGTTCGCGTGCCACGGGCTCGCGTGCCACCGGTCTGGCCGAGCTCCTGATGCCGGGACGGCGGAACGGTCCGGCAACCGATGATCCCGGCCCTGACGACCCCGCTCGCGAGGATCTCGCCCGCGACGATCCTGGCCGCGACGATCCTGGCCGCGACCGCCCCGCCCGGGGCGACGCCTTAGGGGCCGCGGAATCGTAGGCTCTTGCCGTGCAGACTCCGTCCGGCCACTCCGTCGAATCCAGCTCCGCGAAGCGTCTCGTCGTGCTCGCCTCGGGTGGGGGGTCCAACCTCGCCGCGCTCCTCGCCGCCCACGACGACCCCGCCTACGGCGCCAGGGTGGTGGGCGTGGTCACCGACCGCCCCGGCGCCGGCGCGCTCGATCTCGCGCACGACGCCGGGGTCCCGTCCGCCGTCGTCACCATGAAGGACTTCGACGACCGCGCCGCCTGGAACGAGGGTGTCGCCGAGGCGGTGCGCGTCTTCCGGCCGGACTGGCTGGTGCTTGCCGGGTTCATGAAGATCCTCGCGCCCGAGTTCCTGCGCCGCTTCGAGGGGCGGACCGTGAACACGCACCCGGCGCTGCTGCCGTCGTTCCCCGGCGCGCACGGGGTGCGCGACGCTCTCGCGCACGGGGTCAAGGTCACCGGCTGCACGGTGCACCTCGTGGACGACGGCGTCGACACCGGCCCGATCCTGGCCCAGGTGGCCGTGCCGGTGCACGACGGCGACGACGAGCCCACCCTGCACGAGCGCATCAAGGTCGCCGAGCGGTCCCTGCTGGTCGAGACCGTGGGACGGATCGCGCGCGAGGGCCTGTTCGTGGCCGGGCGCCACGCGACGATCGGGAGATGACCTCGGGGTCCCCGGATGACCCCTCTGGGACCAGGGACCTGTCCGGGTGCCGTCGTTCGGTAAGGAGGTGCGCCGACAGGGTCGGATCGGGTCACGTCTTGATCAAGATTGCCTCGGGCGGTGTGCGGAGAAGTCGTGAAAGAAGATCTTCTCGTTACGGTGAGGACCGATTGGTCAGAGTGATTCTCGAGAGCTAGGAAAGGTCGTAATGTCAGTCGACCAGCAGGTGTCCGACACCGATGCGCCCAAGGTG
Source organism: Myceligenerans cantabricum (assembly GCF_054777735.1). Lineage (NCBI taxonomy): Bacteria > Bacillati > Actinomycetota > Actinomycetes > Micrococcales > Promicromonosporaceae > Myceligenerans > Myceligenerans cantabricum. Next base: position 473,136 of record NZ_BAAHAJ010000004.1, on the reverse strand, counting down.
CCTGATCGGAAGAGGCTGATCACCGCCCCCAGAGTCTTCTACCCGGCGGCCGGACTGCTGGTGCTGTTCGTCGTGGCCACGGCGCTCTTCCCGGAGTGGATGGGGAGCTGGATCAGCGCTGCCAACGACAGCGTCGTCGCCGAGCTCGGCTGGTGGTACATCGGTGTCGTCGCGTTCTTCGTCTTCTTCTCGCTCTGGCTCGCGGTCTCGCCGATGGGCGCCATCGTGCTCGCCAAGGACGACGACGACGAGCCAGACTTCGCGCTCGGCTCCTGGTTCGCGATGCTCTTCGCGGCCGGCATGGGCATCGGTCTCGTCTACTGGGGCGTGGCCGAGCCGCTGAGCCACTACGCGTCGGTGCCCCCGGGCGAACCGGGTGCGACGGCGGACCTGGCGGCGAAGTCCGCCATGAACGTCACATTCCTGCACTGGGGCCTGCACGCCTGGGCGATCTACGTCGTCGTCGGCCTCGCCATCGCGTACTCGGTGCACCGCCGGGGCAACCCGATCTCCATCCGCTGGGCGCTCTACCCGCTGCTGGGTGACCGGATCAAGGGCTTCTGGGGCGATGTCATCGACGTCATCGCCATCCTCGGCACGCTGTTCGGTGTGGCGACGTCGCTCGGTATCGGGGTCAGCCAGATCGGTGCCGGTCTGGGCTACCTCGGAGTCGTCCCGCTCGACGAGGCGGGGAACCCCGCCACGTGGCTGCTCGTCGGCCTGATCATCGTCATCACGGCGATCGCGCTGGTCTCGGTCGTGACGGGCGTGGACAAGGGCATCAAGTGGCTGTCGAACCTCAACATGGGGCTCGCGATCGCACTGGTCGTCTTCATCCTCGTGGTGGGTCCGACGGTGTTCATCTTCAGCGACTTCCTCACGCAGATCGGCTCGTACCTGACGAACTTCTTCGCCCTGACCTTCAACGCCCGTCCGTTCACCGCGGAGGGCAAGGAGTGGCTCGGGGGCTGGACCACCTACTACTGGGGCTGGTGGATGAGCTGGGCGCCCTTCGTGGGCGTGTTCATCGCGCGCATCTCCAAGGGCCGCACGGTCCGGGAGTTCGTCTTCGGCGTGCTGCTGGTGCCGACCATCGTCACGTTCCTGTGGTTCTCCGTGCTGGGCGGCAGCGGTCTGTACCGCGAGCTGTTCGGCGAGGGCGGCATCGTCGACGCCGACGGCGTGGTGAACACCAACACCGCGCTGTTCCAGCTCCTCGACGGCTTCCCGCTCTCCGCGGTGACGAGCACCATCGCCGTGATCCTCATCGTGGTGTTCTTCGTGACGAGCTCCGACTCGGGGTCGTTCGTGGTCGACATGCTCGCCTCCGGCGGCGACCCGAACCCGCCGGTGTGGAGCCGCGCGTTCTGGGCCGCGATGGAGGGCACGATCGCCGCCGTGCTGCTGTGGGTCGGGCTCCGGGCCGCGGAGGCCGGACTGGACGTCAGTCCGCTGGGCGCGTTGCAGACCATGGCGATCCTGCTGGCGCTGCCGTTCAGCATCGTGATGCTCATGATGTGCTTCGCCACGGCGAGAGCCCTCCTGCGGGAGAACCGGCTCCGCGAGCGCGAGCAGCGCCGCTGGTACGCCGGCCAGATCGCGAAGGACATCTACGACATGGAGAACGACCGGAGCAAGACCAAGGGCAGGGGCAGGGGCAGGTAGCCCGTCACCCCGCCCGGCACCGCCGTCGAACCGCGCAGCTCCGTGGTTCGACGGCGGTCCGGCGTGCGGGGGGGCGGTAGGGTTCAGGGTGGTCGTGACTGGCGAGGGTGGGGCATACCACCGGGGAGCGGCCCTGGTCCGCTGAGCGGGCCCTGACCCGCTGATGCGCGCCGCCCGCCTGGGTGCCAGGGTTGTGCCGATCCCCGTTCGGATGAGGAGACCCGTTATGTCCGGCGCCCCGACCGCCCCCGATGCCCAGCTCGCCGACGACGCGCAGCACCCCGTGCGCCGCGCCCTGCTGAGCGTGTACGACAAGACCGGCCTGGTGGAGCTCGCCACCGCGCTCCACGGCGCGGGCGTCGAGCTGGTCTCCACCGGCTCCACCGCCCAGCGCGTCGCCGACGCCGGCGTGCCGGTCACCCGAGTCGAGGAGCTCACCGGCTTCCCCGAGTGCCTGGAGGGCCGGGTCAAGACGCTGCACCCGCGCGTGCACGCCGGCATCCTCGCCGACACCCGCAAGCAGGACCACCTCGACCAGCTCGCCGACCTGGACATCGCGCCGTTCGAGCTCGTCGTCGTCAACCTCTACCCGTTCGCCCGGACCGTGGACTCGGGCGCCGAGCCGGACGCCGTCGTCGAGCAGATCGACATCGGCGGGCCGTCGATGGTGCGCGCCGCCGCGAAGAACCACCCCAGCGTCGCCGTCGTCGTCGACCCCTCGCGGTACGGCGACGTCGCCGCCGCGGTCGCCGCCGGCGGCTTCACCCTCGCCCAGCGCAAGGCGCTCGCGGCCGCGGCGTTCGCGCACACCGCGGACTACGACGTCGCCGTGGCGGAGTGGTTCGCCCGGAGCGACGACGCTCCCGGAGCCGACGCCGGGTGGCCCGCCTTCGCGGGACGTACCTGGACGCTGACCACGCCGCTGCGGTACGGCGAGAACCCGCACCAGAACGCCGCGCTCTACGGCGACGGGACCGGTGGCCTGGCGGGTGCGGAGCAGCTGGGCGGCAAGGAGATGTCGTACAACAACTACCAGGACACGGATGCCGCCTGGCGTGCTGCCTGGGACCACGCCGAGCCCGCGGTGGCGATCATCAAGCACGCGAACCCGTGCGGGATCGCGGTGGGATCGGACGTGGCCGAGGCGCACCGCAGGGCGCACGCGACAGACCCCGTCTCCGCGTTCGGCGGTGTGATCGCGGCGAACCGTCCGGTCTCGGTCGCTCTGGCGGAGCAGGTCGTCGAGGTGTTCACCGAGGTGATCATCGCCCCCGGCTACGAGGACGGCGCGGCTGACGTGCTGCGGCGCAAGAAGAACCTGCGGATCCTGGCGTGCGCGCAGCCCGGTGAGCGCGAGCGCGGAGCGGGGCCGGCGCCGATGGAGCTGCGGCCGGTGAGCGGCGGAGTGCTGGTGCAGGAGCGGGACGTGTTCCAGGCCGACGGCGACGACGTGGCGTCCTGGAGCCTGGCGGTCGGCGAGGCCGCGGACGAGGCGACCCTCGCCGACCTCGCGTTCGCGTGGCGGGCCGTGCGGGCCGCGAAGTCGAACGCGATCCTGCTCGCTGCCGGCGGAGCGGCCGTCGGGATCGGGATGGGGCAGGTGAACCGGGTGGACTCCTGCCGGCTCGCGGTGGAGCGGGCCAACACGCTCAGCGAGGGCGCGGAGCGGGCCCGGGGCGCCGTGGCGGCGTCGGACGCGTTCTTCCCGTTCGCCGACGGGCTGCAGGTGCTGCTCGACGCGGGCGTGCGGGCCGTGGTGCAGCCCGGCGGGTCGATCCGGGACGAGGAGGTCGTCGAAGCGGCCCGGGCCGCGGGGATCACCATGTACTTCACGGGGACGCGGCACTTCGCGCACTGACCAGGGGGTGGCCGCCGGGCCGCGGGGGCGGCGGCCACCCCGGCGGGATGGGCCGGGCTGCGCCGGAGCGCAGGGCTCAGTCGATCGGTGCGACCACGGCCAGCACGCCGATCAGCACGGCGGTGGTCATGTACATGACGACGTCGAGGCTCCGGGTGCGGACTGCCAGCCCGGCCGGGCCCGGGCCACGCAGCACGGCGCGGAACGTCCCGGCCACTGCGAGCGTCACGGCGATCCCGAGGGAGCCCGCGCGTCCCCCGACCACGAGGCCGAGGAGCAGCGAGAGCGCGACCCCGCCGAGCAGCCACCAGACCGCGCGGGTTCTCCGGCGCGACGGGTGCTCCGCATCCAAGGGATCCTCCTGCGCGAGACGACTCTCGGCACGCTCGGGTGAGGACGTGCTGTCGTTCCAGCCTGCCTCGTCCGCGGGCTGTCGCCAGTCAGGCACGTCGAGCGTCGCCGTGCCGGTCCCGGTGCGCCCGGTCCGGGAACCGCCGTCGATAGAGGTCCTGCTGAGATTCACGCGCCGAAGCCTACCGGCGAACCGGAGTGCTCCGGTCCCCTCCGTGACCATCCTGCAACCACCTGTGTGGCCGGTGCCGATACCGTGGGGGCATGCCAGGCTTGTCGATGCCCGCGAGCATCGTGATCATCGGTGCGGGGCTGGCCGGCGCGCAGACCGCCGCCGCCCTCCGCTCGCACGGGTTCGCCGGGCACCTGACCGTGCTCGGCGCGGAGGGCGTCCCTCCGTACGACCGACCGCCGCTGTCCAAGGAGCTGTTCAGCCGTACGGAACCGCTCTGGATCTCGGAGGACCTCGGCGTCGACCTGGACGTCCTGGCCGACGACGTGCGCCTCGACGACCCGGCCACCCGCCTGACCGTGACGCGGGAGGGCGTGTCCACCCGTGCGGCGTCGTCGGACACCATCGCCTCCGACGCCGTCGTACTGGCCTGCGGTGCCGAACCCGTGCAGCCGCCGGGCTGGGAGGCGGCCGCCGTGCTGCACACCCGCCGCGACGCCGAGGCGCTGCGGGCGCGGATCCGGCCCGGGGAACGGGTGGTGATCGTCGGTGCCGGCTGGATCGGTGCCGAGGTCGCGGGCGTCGCCGCCGGGGCGGGGGCGGACGTGACGGTTCTCGAGGCGGGTGCGTCGCCGCTCGAGCGGCAGCTCGGCGGGACGGTCGGGGCGCACCTCGCGCCGTGGTTCGCGGACGCGGGTGTCCGCCTGCTGACGCGCACCCCGGTCGAGAAGGTCTCCGACGACGGCGTGCGCACGGCCGCGGGCGAGCATCTCGGTGCGGACCTCGTGCTCGCCGCGGTGGGTGCACGGCCGGCGTCGGGCTGGCTGCGGGGCTCGCTCCCGCTCGATGCCCGCGGTGGCCTGCGCGTGAATCGCGCGGGCCGGCTGCTGGGGGTGTCCGTGCCGGGCGACCCCGCCGGGCGGCTGCATGCCGATGCGCTGAACCGGGTCTGGGCGGTGGGCGACATCGCCACCCGCGACCATCCCGTGTTCGGTGCGGTACCCGGTGGCCACTGGTCGGCGGCGCTGCACGACCCGGAGCGGACGGCACGTGCCCTGCTCGGCGTCGACGAGCGGCCCGCCGACACGGAGGGGGTGCGCGCCCGGCTCGGCCTGGCGCCGCTGCCCGCTCACGCGCCGTACGTGTTCAGCCGGCAGCTCGGACACGACCTCGCCCTCTTCGGGGTGCCGTCGCCGTTCGAGGTGGTCGCGTTCCGGGGGGACCCGGCCGACGACGGGCGGTGGGCGGCGTTCTACGTCGAGCACTCGATGGACCGGAACCCGAAGGTGACGGAGCAGGGCCACCATGTCGCGCGCGTCCGCGCCGCGCTGCTGGCGGACTCGCCGCGGGAGGTCGGTCAGGTGCGCAAGCTGATGAACCGCGCCGAACCGCTCGTCGTGGACCTGGAGAAGGTGATCGACCCGGGGGTCCGGCTGCGCGACGCGGTGCTCTGAACAGCCGCGCGGGACAGAACGGCCGAGGTGGTGCGTCCCGCCGGGACGCACCACCTCGGCCGTGTGCTGCGGAGCCGTCAGTCGTCGGACGTGGACCCGGACGTCTTCTTGGCGGAGGCGTCGTCGCCGGCCGTGTCGTCATCCACGTCGTCCACGTCGTCCTCGTCGTCGTCCTCGTCGTCGGACGCGTCGGCGGCGGGCTGCGCGCCGTACACGTCGACCTCGACGGGGGCGCCCTGCGAACCGAACGCGACGGCGAAGAGCGCCGCGATGCCCGCGCCCACCAGCGGCGCGAGCCAGAACATCCAGACCTGGCCGCTCACGCCGCCCCAGTCCTGGGCGAAGACCGCGGCGACGCTCGAGCGGACCGGGTTCATGCCGGCGCCGGCCACCGGGTAGGCCGTGATCGTGAGCGCGGCCAGGCCGAAGCCGCCGCCGGCGGCCATCATGGCGCGGTTCCGCGTGCCGACCGCCAGGGCGATACCGGCGAGCACGGCCGACACGACGACCTCGACGATGCCGGTCTGGAGCATGTTGAACGTCGCGCCGCCCTGCGAGAGCGTGTAGAGCGGGGAGTGGTCGCCCCAGCCGTTCGCGGCGTCGACGAACAGCCCGGCGGCGTTGTCCTTGCCGATCAGCTCGTGGAGCTTGTCGGGGAGCGTCGCGAAGACGACGGCGCCCGCGGCGAAGCCGCCGACGAGCTGGGCGATCCAGTACAGGGGGACCTCGGCCCAGGTCACGCGGCCCGCGATCGCCTGGGCGAGCGTGATGGCCGGGTTGAACCAGCCGCCGGACACGTGGCCCACGGCGATCAGCGCGGCCGCGTACGCGAAGCCGGCGGTCAGGGCGACACCGACGGCGCCCGTCGCGTTGAGGAAGTTGTACACGCTGATGCTCAGCACGCCGAGCACGAGGACGAAGGTCCCGAACGCCTCGGCGAGCAGGCGGGACAGCACGCCTGAGCCGGCGGGAGGGGAGGGGGCGTCGAGCGCGCCGTCGGACACGGCGTACGCGTTGGCCATGAGAAATGATCCTTTCGAGTGGCGCACGCGGGGTGCGTGCCGGGTCTCGGGGAGCATCTTGCCAGTAATGACCTGAACGAGACCTGAATGCGGCGAGGTGTGGCGCGCTGGTCACGGGCGGGGAACCGCCGGTCACGACTTGGTGAAAGATCTCGCGAGAGCACTGGGCACGGCCCCCGGATCGATGCAAGAGTGTGGCCATGACTGAACCCGTGAACGTCACCGTCACCGGAGCCGCTGGCCAGATCGGGTACGCGCTGCTCTTCCGCATCGCCGCGGGAGAGATGCTCGGCGCGGACGTGCCGGTACGGCTCCGACTGCTCGAGATCCCCCCGGCCGTCAGGGCCGCCGAGGGCACGGCCATGGAGCTGGACGACTGCGCCTTCGGCACGCTGGCGGGCATCGACATCTTCGACGATCCGGTCAAGGCGTTCGAGGGGGCCAGCGTCGGCCTCCTCGTCGGGGCGCGGCCGCGCGGCGCCGGCATGGAGCGGGCCGACCTGCTCGAGGCGAACGGCGGGATCTTCGGGCCGCAGGGCAAGGCGATCAACGACGGTGCGGCCTCGGACGTCAAGGTGCTCGTCGTCGGCAACCCGGCGAACACGAACGCGCTCATCGCGTCGGCCAACGCGCCGGACGTGCCCCGGGAGCGGTTCACGGCGATGACCCGGCTGGACCACAACCGCGCGCTGTCGCAGGTCTCGGCCCGGACCGGGACGCCGGTGAACCGGATCAGCGGCCTGACGATCTGGGGCAACCACTCCGCGACCCAGTACCCGGACCTGTTCCACGCGACGGTGGGAGACACCCCGGGTGCGCAGGTGGCTGCGGACCGCGAGTGGCTGACCGACACCTTCATCCCGACCGTCGCCAAGCGTGGCGCCGCGATCATCGACGCGCGCGGGGCGTCGTCGGCGGCATCGGCGGCGAACGCGGCGATCGAGCACGTGCGGGACTGGACGCGCGGCACCCGCGAGGGCGACTGGACCAGCGCCGGCGTGTACAGCCGCGGCGAGTACGGCGTGCCGGAGGGCCTGGTCTCCTCGTTCCCGGTGACGTCCGCCGGAGGGGACTGGCAGGTCGTGGAGGGTCTGGAGATCGACGCGTTCTCCCGCGAGCGGATCGACGCCTCCGTGGCGGAGCTGGTCGCGGAGCGCGATGCCGTGAAGGGGCTCGGGCTGATCTGAACCGGCGTCCACCGTCGCCGCCAGGACGGGGGACGACGCCGGCGGGCGGGCTTGTGAGTCTCGTTACCCGATGCCTCGATCCAGGTTTCGGCACGGTATCTTGATATCAAGAAATCGTCTGCCAACTGATCCAGGAGCCTGTTCTGCCCATGGCCAAGATCATCTACACCCACACGGACGAGGCGCCGATGCTGGCGACCTACTCCTTTCTCCCGATCGTCTCGGCCTACGCGGCCAAGGCGGGCGTGGAAGTCGAGACCCGCGACATCTCGCTGGCCGGCCGCATCGTCGCGCAGTTCCCGGACCGACTCACCGCGGAGCAGGCTCAGCCCGACGCGCTCGCCGAGCTCGGCGAGCTGGCGACGCAGCCGGACGCCAACATCATCAAGCTGCCCAACATCTCAGCCTCCGTGCCGCAGCTCAAGGCCGCGATCGCCGAGCTCCAGGGTCAGGGGTACGACCTCCCTGACTACCCGGAGGAGCCCGCCACGGACGAGGAGCGGGAGAACCGCGCCCGCTACGACCGGGTCAAGGGCTCGGCCGTGAACCCGGTGCTGCGCGAGGGCAACTCGGACCGCCGGGCCCCGGCGTCGGTCAAGAACTACGCCAAGGCGCACCCGCACCGCATGGGTGCCTGGTCGCCCGAGTCCCGGACCGCCGTCGCCACCATGGGCCAGGACGACTTCTTCTCGAACGAGAAGTCCGTGGTGATCCCCGCGGACGACACGCTGCGGATCGAGCACGTCGCCGCTGACGGCACCGTGACGGTGCTGCGCGAACGGCTCACGGTCGACGCGGGCGAGGTCTTCGACGGCACCTTCATGTCGGCGGCCGCGCTGGACGCGTTCCTGAGCGACGCGATCGCCAGGGCGAAGGCGGACGGCGTCCTCTTCTCCGCGCATCTCAAGGCCACGATGATGAAGGTCTCCGACCCGATCATCTTCGGCCACGTGGTCAAGACCTTCTTCAAGCCCGTCTTCGACGCGTACGAGGGCGACCTCGCCGCCGCCGGCCTGTCCGCCGACGACGGCCTCGGCACGATCCTCCCCGGCCTCGGGAACCTGCCGAACGGCGCCGAGATCCGCGCCGCGTTCGACGCCGCGCTCGCCGACGGCCCGGCGCTCGCCATGGTGAACTCCGACAAGGGCATCACCGGTCTGCACGTCCCGTCCGACGTCATCATCGACGCCTCCATGCCCGCGATGATCCGCAGCGGCGGCCACATGTGGGGCCCCGACGGCAACGAGGCCGACACGCTCGCCGTCATCCCCGACTCGTCCTACGCCGGCGTCTACCAGGCCGTCATCGACGACTGCAAGGCCAACGGCGCGCTCGACCCGGCCACCATGGGCTCCGTCCCGAACGTGGGCCTCATGGCCAAGAAGGCCGAGGAGTACGGCTCCCACGACAAGACCTTCGAGATCGCGGCCGCCGGCGTCGTGCGCGTCCTCGACAGCGCGGGCGGGACCGTCATGGAGCACCACGTCCAGCCCGGCGACATCTGGCGCGCCTGCCAGGCCAAGGACGTCGCGATCCGCGACTGGGTCAGGCTGGCCGTCACCCGTGCCCGCGCCACCGGCGTGCCCGCCGTGTTCTGGCTCGACGAGAACCGTGCGCACGACGCCCGCCTCATCGAGAAGGTCCGCGAGTACCTCGACGACGGCTCGTCCGGCGAGACCGGCGGTCTGACCCTCGAGATCATGGCGCCCGCCGAGGCCACCACCTACTCCCTGGAGCGCATCCGCAAGGGCGAGGACACCATCTCCGTCACCGGCAACGTGCTGCGCGACTACAACACCGACCTGTTCCCGATCCTCGAGGTCGGCACGTCGGCGAAGATGCTCTCCGTCGTCCCGCTGATGAACGGCGGCGGCCTCTTCGAGACGGGCGCCGGCGGCTCCGCGCCGAAGCACGTGCAGCAGCTCGTCGAGGAGGACTACCTGCGATGGGACTCGCTCGGCGAGTTCTTCGCCCTGGCCGCGTCCTTCGAGCACCTCGCGAAGTACACGGGTGACGCCCGCGCGCAGGTGCTCGCCGACACGCTCGACAAGGCGACCGGCACGTTCCTCGACCAGGACCGTTCCCCGGGACGCAAGCTCGGCACCGTCGACAACCGCGGCTCCCACTTCTACCTCGCCCTGTACTGGGCGAAGGAGCTCAGCGCCCAGTCCGACGACGCCGAGCTCGCCGCGGCGTTCACGCCCCTCGCGGAGAAGCTGAGCGCCGACGAGGAGACGATCGTCGCCGAGCTCGTCGCCGTCCAGGGCAAGCCCGCCGACATCGGCGGCTACTACCAGCCCGAGGACGAGAAGGCCTCGGCGGTCATGCGCCCCAGCGCGACCTTCAACGAGGCGCTCGCGGCGCTCTGACGGCCCGTGCCCTCCGCCCGCGCCGCCGGGACTCGGCGGCGCGGGCCGGGCAAAGAGAGGTCATCGATGTGACGTCCGTCTGCCTGTGGAAAAAGAGGCGGGGGATGTCGGTGTCCCGACGTAGCGTGAGCGGTGATGGCTCAGGCAACGATCACCCCACCGCAGCGCGCGTCCGAGACCCGGACCCCGCGTGTCGCTGACGACCCCGCGCGGCGGCTCGACTGGCGCAGGCTGAGCGGTCCTGTCGCGCTCGTCTCGCTGCTCGCGCTGGTGGTCGCGGTCACTGCTCAGGCCTACGGATCGGTCATCGCGGGCCGGCTCGCGGACGATGCGACGCTCGCCGGCGTCCTGCTGCTCGCCGTGTGCCTGGTCGGTGGCGCGTTCCTGGACAGCGCGGGGCAGGTGGCGTGGGCCGGGGTCACCGACCGTGCCGAGGGCAAGCTGCGCGGCGACCTGCTGCGCGCCGCCATGCACCAGCCGCTGAGCACGCTCAACGAGCAGGCGGTCGGCGAGATCCTGGACCGCGTCGACGACGACACGCACGCCGTCGGGCAGCTCGTGCGGCGCCAGCTGTGGGGTGCCGCGCGCTCCGTGATCGGGTCGGTGCCGATGTGGATCATCGCCGGCCTGACCTGGTGGCCCGCCTGGTTCCTGTTCCCGGTGCTCGTCGCGCTGACCGTGCTGCTCATCCGCGGCCTGCTGGGCCGGATCGTCGAGCTCAAGGTCGTCGAGGAGATCGCGTGGACCGACCACGCCGCCGCCTTCGAAGAGGCCGTCGCCGCCCGCGATGACCTGCGCACCAGTCTGGGCCGCGCCTTCGCGATCCGGCGCCTGGCGGGCCTGTCCGCCGAGGTGCATCGCAGGCTGGAGGCGGTCGTGAAGGTCGAGTCGGTGATGCTCCGGCGCGCCGGCGTGGTGCTGCACGCGATGCTCGCCGGCATCGCGGTGATCGGCGCGGCCCTGGCCGCCGACGGTGACCTGGGGACCGCCCGGCTCGTCACGCTGTTCTTGGTCACGGCCGGGTTCGTAGCCCAGACCGACATGCTGATCCATCACCTCCCGGACATCCAGGAAGGGCTGGGCGCGCTCACGCGGATCCGGCAGATGCTCGGCGTCGCGCCGGAGCCCGCGGGTGGCAGGTCCGTTCCCGAGCCGCCGCTGGACCTCGAGCTGCGCGACCTGAACTTCTCCTACGCCGAGGGGACGTTCGCCCTGCAGGACGTGGCCCTGACGGTACCCGCGGGCGAGACGATCGCCCTCGTGGGCCGTACCGGGTCCGGGAAGTCGACGCTGGCCGCGCTGCTGTCGCGGGCCGTGGAACCGCCGCGTGGCGCCGTGTTCCTGGGCGGCGTGGACGTGCGCGACCTCGACCTGCAGGAGCTGCGTGGTGCGGTCGGTGTGGTGACGCAGCGGACCGAGATCCTGGCCGGGACGCTCGCGGAGAACATCGCCCTCTTCGCCGACGTGCCCCGGGCGCAGATCGAGGCGGCCGTCGTCGAGCTCGGGCTGACCGACTGGACGGACGGCCTGCCCGACGGCCTGGACACCCTGCTCGGGCCGGGCGGTACCCGCCTCTCGGCGGGCGAGGAACAGCTCGTCGCGTTCGCCCGGCTGCTGGTGCGGCACGTCCAGGTGGTCGTGCTCGACGAGGCGACCGCGCGGATGGACCCGCTGACCGAGGCCCGCGTCGTGGCCGCTTCGGACCGCCTGCTCAGCGGGCGTACGGGCGTGCTGGTCGCGCACCGGCTCACCACCATCGAGCGTGCCGGTCACGTGGCCGTGCTGGACCATGGCAGGGTCGTGCAGCAGGGCCGGCGGGCCGAGCTCGTCAGCGCTCCCGGCCCGTTCCGCGACCTGCTGGCGGCGAGCGTCTCGCACGCCGCCGAGGACGGGCTGCTGGAGGAGGGCCCCGGTGAGGTCTCCCCGCAGGCTGTCGCGCCCGAGGCGGCCGGTGCGGCGTCGGCCGCGGGCATCGTGTCCGAGACCGTCCCCGGACCGGGCGCCACGGACCCGGACGACGTCCCTCCGGTCGCCGGCTCGGAGCGGGCTGCGGCGGGATCCGCCGCGTCGCCGTCGTCGGGCGACGTCGCCCTGGCCACGGCCGCAGGGACCGCGGTGACCGGGGCTGTCGGGACCAAGCGGCGCCGCGGGGCCCCGCCGAAGGTCCACGATCCTGGTGACGGGCCCAGCCTCGCGCGCACGGTCCTGCACGCGGTCTTCATCCGCCCGGCCTGGGGCGTCTTCGGTGTCGTGCTGTTCCTGACGTTCAGCATGATCAACGCCGCCGGAGTGCTCACCACCTTCCTGTGGGGCCGCATCGTGGAGGGCATCGACTCCGGCGGGGGCATCCCGCTGGCCGAGTTCATCGGACTGCCGGTGCTGCTCGTCGCGTCACCGATCATGCTCGCCCACGCCATCTACGTGTACCCGAAGTGGTGGATCGACATCCTGCTCCGCGTGCGGATGTCCGTCATGGCCGGGCAGACCAAGCAGCGGCGGCTGCCTGCCGCGCCGCCCGGAGAGATCGTCGCCCGCGCGATGGACGCCGACCGGTTCGTGAACTACACGGACCGCTGGATCGACTTCGTCAACGGCCTCATCGTGGTCGCGGTCGCGACCCTGGTCGGCGGCTCCTGGCTGGTCGGCGCGGTGCTGCTGAGCGTCATGGCGATCTCGGCCGCGGCCTCGGCGATCGGACGGCCCATCGCCGGGCGGTCCGCGACGAAGTCCTCGGCGGCCCGCGCCCGGTTCGGCCGCGCGCTCGTCTCCGCGCTCGACTCGGCACGGACGGTCAAGCTCGCCGCCCGGACCCCCGAGGTGCACGCGCACCTGCGGCAGGTCGACGGCGGGCGGGTCAAGGCGGCCGTCTTCGAGCACCGCGTCCAGGCGGTGCTGGAAGGCGTCCCCGGCATCGTGCTGCAGAGCGGCGTCGTCGTCGCGTGGGCCCTGCTCCTGCAAGGTACCTGGGGCCTGGCGACCACCCTGATGGTGGCCGGTGCCGTCGCCGGGTTCGGCTGGTTCGGCATGGTCGCGGGCATGGTGATCACCGAGGCGCCCGGCACGCGGAACTGGCAGAAGGCGACCAGCCGGTTCGCCGGCGGCGTCGACCTGATCGACCAGCCCGACGGTGTCGACCTTCCCACCGGCACCGCGCCCGATCCGGCGCCGGGGCCGCGTGCGCCCCTGGAGCACATCGAGCTGCGCGGCCTCACCGCCGTGCACGACGACGGGACGATCGGCGTGTCCGACGTCGACCTCACCGTCCGGCGCGGCGAGCTCGTGCTGCTGCTCGGCCAGGTCGGCGCGGGCAAGTCCAGCCTGCTCTCCTCCATGGCCGGCCTCATGGAGCACACCGGCGAGATCCGCTGGAACGACACCGAGGTGACGGACGCGCAGACGTTCCTGCGGCCCGGTCAGGTCGCCTACGTCGCCCAGGTCCCGCGTGTGCTCTCGGGGACGTTCGCGGACAACGTGCGGCTCGACCACGAGCGCGAGCTCGACGGCCCGGTCGAGGCCGCCCGGCTCACCCCGGACATCGCCGATGCCGGCGGCGCCCACTCCCTGGTGGGCCACCGCGGCGTGCGGCTGTCCGGCGGTCAGGTGCAGCGCCTCGCGCTCGCCCGGGCGCTCGCGGCCGACGCCGAGCTGCTGCTCGCCGACGACGTGTCGTCCGCCCTGGACGCAGCGACGGAGATCGAGCTGTGGGCGGCGCTCCGCGAGCGTGGCACCACCGTCATCGGCGCGACGTCGAAGCGAGCCGCACTGGCCCGCGCCGACCGTGTCGTCGTCCTGGACGCGGGCGGGGTGGCCGCGGTCGGCCCGTGGCGCGACCTGGCCCCCCGGTGGAGCCACCTGGCGGGCTGATCGTCCGGGCGCTATACCGTTGCGCTGTGGACATCGGCTTCCGGGACGCGCTCCGTGAGGATCTGCCGCGCATCGTCGAGCTGATCGCCGACGACGCCGTAGCGGCTCGGCGGACCGGCGCGTCCGGCGACGCGCACCTGCGCGGATTCGAGGCGATCCAGGCCAGCCCGGACAACGAGCTGGTCGTCGCCGTGCGGGACGGCGACGCCCCGCACGGCGACGAGGACGTGGCAGTCCGGGGCGGCGAGGTGGTCGGGTGCATGCAGCTCACCTACGTCCCGGGCATCTCGCGCAACGGCGCGGTCCGGCTGCTCGTCGAGGCGGTCCGCGTCGACGCCGCCCTCCGCGGTCAGGGCGTCGGCCGCCTCCTGATGGAGCACGCCCACGACCGCGGCCGTGCTCGCGGCTGCGTCCTCGCCCAGCTCACGAGCGACAAGCGGCGTCCGGAGGCGCACCGCTTCTACCGCTCTCTCGGCTACGCCCCGTCGCACGAGGGGTTCAAGCTCCCGCTGTCCCCCGAGCGGTGAGTTCCCGACGGCGGCATCGTCTGTACCGATGACCCGCCGCCCGGCGGGTCCGGGCAGCACACAGGAGGACTTCACGATGGCCAAGATCATCTCCAGCATGTTCATCGCGCTCGACGGCGTGGTCGAGGTCGGCGAGGGCGAGTGGCACTTCCCCTACTTCGACGAGCACCTCGGCGCCGCCGTCACCAAGACGCACGAGGCGCCGCGCATGATCTTCGGCCGCGTCACCTACGAGAGCTTCGCGGGCGCGTGGCCTGAGCGGGAGCTGGCCGGGGAGGACGACGCCCAGATGGCCAAGGACCTCGGCGACAAGCGGAAGTACGTGGTCTCCCACCAGAAGCTCGACTTCACGTGGCGCAACTCCGAGCAGCTCGGGGGCGAGCTCGTCGAGGCGGTCACCCGGCTCAAGGAAGAGCCCGGTGACATCTTCCTGTCGGGCTCGCCGTCGGTGGTGCGTCAGCTGATCGCCGCCGGTCTGCTCGACGAGCTCCACCTGTTCGTGCACCCTGTCCTCGCAGGTGGCGGCCTGGGGCGGCTGTTCCCCGAGGACGGTCCCACCGTCCCGCTCGCGCTCACGCACTCGGAGGCGTTCCCGACCGGCATGCTCTACCTGGTCTACGAGCCCCGGTCGGAGCTCCCCGGCGGCACGTTCGGCGACGCCAAGGAGCACATCGCGCACTGACCGGCCCGGCGGCGGGCGTTCCGCTCCGGCGGCCCTCGGCCAGGCCTCCGTGATCGTCGCGACGCTTGCTGCAAATTCTTGCAAGCGTTACAGTCGCGGAGGTCCTCGAGGACGACGAAGGAGTCTCCATGCCTGCCGCACCCCCTGCCCGCACGCCCCGACCAGGGCCGGAACACCTACGCCCACACCGCCCGGCGACGCCCGGTGCGCTCCGTCGTCCGACGGCGCTCGCTGCGGCCGCGTCCCTGCTCGCCGTCACCGGTCTCGGCGCCGTGTCGGCCACCGCGGGCACGGCGGCCGCGGCCGAGACCGCGGCCGGTTCCGCGACCCTCGTCGGCGACCTGCAGACCGCGCTCGGCTGCGCCGAGAACTGGGACCCCACCTGCCAGGACTCCACCCTGACGCCCGTCGGCGACGGCACGTTCACCGCGGAGGTCGATCTCCCGGCCGGCACCTACGAGTACAAGGTCGCCCTCGACGGCTCCTGGGACGAGTCGTACGGTCCGGGTGGCGGCGACGACAACGGGCCGCTCCACCTCGACGGCCCGGCCACGGTCCGCGTCACCTACGACGACACCACCCGCCGCACGTCCCTCACCCCGCTGGACCTCGCGGGCGACTACTCCGGGGCCGACGACGCCCTCGTCGCCCCGCCGGTCCGCCAGCCCGGCTCCGACGAGCGCTTCTACTTCGTCATGACCGACCGGTTCGCCAACGGCGACCCCACGAACGACACGGGCGACCTCGACGGCGACCGCCTCGAGACCGGCTTCGACCCCACGGACAAGGGCTTCTACCAGGGTGGCGACCTCGCGGGCCTGGCCGAGAACCTCGACTACGTCGAGGGCCTGGGCACGACGGCGATCTGGCTCACCCCCAGCTTCCTCAACCGCCCCGTCCAGGGCTCGGGAGACGACGTCAGCGCCGGCTACCACGGCTACTGGATCACCGACTTCACGCGGATCGACCCGCACCTGGGCACCAACGCGGAGCTGGCGGCCCTGATCGACGACGCCCACGCGCGCGGCATCAAGGTCTACTTCGACATCATCACGAACCACACCGCCGACGTCGTCGACTACGAGGAGGGCACCTACGACTACGTCGACCAGGCGACCAGCCCGTACCTCGACGCCGACGGCAACGTCTTCGACCCGGCCGACCACGCCGGCACCGGTGACTTCCCGGCTCTCGACGCCGCCACGAGCTTCCCGTACACCCCGGTGGTCGCGGACGAGGACGCGGACCTCAAGGTCCCGGCCTGGCTCAACGACCCGACGCTGTACCACAACCGGGGCAACTCGACGTGGGAGGGCGAGTCCGTCACCTACGGCGACTTCTCCGGCCTGGACGACCTCATGACGGAGCACCCGACGGTCGTGAACGGCATGGAGGAGATCTACGAGGCGTGGGTCGACCTCGGCATCGACGGGTTCCGCATCGACACGGCGAAGCACGTCAACCCGGAGTTCTGGGAGGAGTGGTCCACCGCGATCCAGGACTACGCGCACGCCCGGGGCAAGGACGAGTTCTTCACTTTCGGCGAGGTCTACGACGCCGACGCCGCCAAGACGTCCCCGTACGTGCGGGACACCGACATGTCCTCGGTGCTGGACTTCTCGTTCCAGGCCGCGGCCACGAGCTACGCCGGCGGCAACAGCGCCCGGCGCCTCGCGGACCTCTTCGCGAGCGACGACCGCTACACGACGCCGGACTCCTCGTCCACGGCACTGCCGACGTTCCTCGGCAACCACGACATGGGGCGCGTCGGGTACCTGCTCGCCGGCTCCGACGAGCCGCTGCAGCGCGACGAGCTCGCCCACGAGCTGATGTACCTGACCCGCGGCCAGCCCGTGGTCTACTACGGCGACGAGCAGGGGTTCGCCGGCTCCGGCGGCGACAAGGACGCGCGCCAGACGCTCTTCGCCACGCAGGTCGACGAGTACGCGGACCAGCCGCTCGTCACCGGCGAGCAGGCAGGCAGCCAGGACCGCTACGACACGACGGCCCCGCTCTACGAGCACATCGCGGCCCTCGCCACGCTCCGCGAGGAGCACACGGCCCTCGCGACGGGCGCGCAGGTCGAGCGCCACGCGGCCGACGGCGCGGGCGTCTACGCCTTCTCCCGCGTGGACCGCCAGGAGAAGATCGAGCACCTGGTCGGGCTGAACAACGCGGCCCAGGAGGCGACGGCGTCGTTCACGACCCTGACGCCGGGCGCCTCCTACGAGGTGCTCTACGACGGCGGCGCGGGCGCCGAACCGGTCACGGCGGACGAGTCCGGCGAGGTCACCCTCACCGTCGCGGCCCGCTCGGCCGTCGTCCTCGTCGCCGACCGGCAGGTCGCCGCGGACACCAGCGGGGAGATCGTCGTCGTCCCCGGCACGGGTTCCCGTGCAGGCGCCGCCATGACCGGCACGGCGCCGGTCGCCGCGTCGATCGACGACTCCTGGGCGGAGACCTCGTTCGCGTGGCGCGCCGTCGGCACCGAGGAGTGGACCGCGCTCGGCACCGCCGAGAGCACCAGCCCGCGCGTCTTCCACGACACGTCCGGTCTCCCCGACGGCACGCTCGTCGAGTACCGCGCCGTCACGCAGGACGCCGACGGCGACCGCGCTGCCGCGAGCTCGTTCGGGTCCGTGGGCGTGGACGTGAGCGGCGTCGCGGACGACGGCGGCACCGACCCGGGGGACCTGATGGTCACCGTGCCCGGCAGCCACAATTCCGAGATGGGCTGCGCCGGCGACTGGACGCCGGACTGCGAGGCCGCCCGCCTCGTCCTGCAGGACGACGGCACCTACGCCGGGACCTTCGAGATCCCGGCCGGCAGCTACGAGTTCAAGGTCGCGGTCGGCGGGTCCTGGGCCGAGAACTACGGGGTCGACGGCGAGCGCGACGGCGCCGACGTCCCGTACACGACGGGCGGCGGCGAGGTCACCTTCACCTGGGACCCGGAGACGAAGGTCCCGGCGGTCGAGAGCGGGGAGCCGGGCACGCCCGGCGAGGGGCAGCAGGCCGCCCACTGGGTGCGCGAGGACGTCGTGCTGGTGCCCGCCGACGGCTTCGGCGCGGGCGACGACTGGCGTCTGGTCGCCGGTGACGAGGCCGGCGCCGCCGCGTCGTCGTACACCCTGCGTCCGGGCGACATGCCCGCCGACGTCGCCGAGGACTTCCCGCACCTGGCCGGCCACCAGGCCCTGGTGGCCGACGGCATGGACCGTAGGTCGGCGGCGGCGGCCTTGCGGGGGCCGGTGCGGGTGGAGCGGTACGACGCCGACGGCGAGACGCCCGGCACGCCCACCGCCACGACGGGCGTCCAGCTCCCGGGCGTGCTCGACGACCTGTTCGCCACGGACCGCGAGCTGGGCGTGACCTGGCGTGGGCCGAAGAAGGCGGCCTTCGCGCTGTGGGCGCCGACGGCGCGCTCGGTCACGTTGCAGGCGTGGCCCCGGGGCGCTGCGCTCGACGACGAGCCGAGCCGGTTCGAGATGCGGAGGCAGCGGGACGGCGCCTGGACGTTCGACCCGTCGGGTCCCGGGCACCACGGCGGCAAGGCCGCCAGGAAGCTCGGCTGGTCCGGCGCGCACTACCGGTTCGAGGTCGAGGTCTACGTGCCGTCGACGGGCCAGGTCGAGACCAACGTGGTCACCGACCCGTACTCGGTGGGGCTCGCGCTCGACTCGACGCACTCGGTCGCGGTGAACCTGGACGACCGGCGCTGGCGTCCGGCGCAGTGGCGCCGCACCCCGGCGCCGGTGGTGGAGCGCCCCGTGGACCAGACGATCTACGAGCTGCACGTGCGCGACTTCTCGATCGCGGACGAGACGGTGCCGGCCGCGCTGCGCGGCACCTACGGGGCGTTCGGCGTCGCGGGCTCGGACGGCATGACGCACCTGCGCGACCTGGCCGACGCCGGGCTGACCGGTGTGCACCTGCTGCCGACGTTCGACATCGCCACGATCCCCGAGGACCGGGACGCGCAGGCGACGACGGGCGACCTGTCCGGCTTCGCGCCGGACGGCACCGAGCAGCAGGCGGCGGTCGCGGAGATCCAGGCCGACGACGGCTTCAACTGGGGCTACGACCCGTACCACTTCACGACGCCCGAGGGCTCGTACGCGCGGCACGCCGACGGCGGCGCGCGGGTCGCGGAGTTCCGCGGCATGGTCGGGTCGCTGCACGACGCCGGGCTCCAGGTGATCCTGGACCAGGTGTTCAACCACACGACGGCGTCGGGTCAGGCGGACACGTCCGTGCTGGACCGCGTGGTGCCGGGCTACTACCACCGGCAGAACGCGGTGACGGGCGACGTCGAGACGTCGACCTGCTGCCAGAACCTGGCCACCGAGCACGCGATGGGCGAGCGGCTCATGGTCGACTCCGTGGTGACCTGGGCGGGCGACTACCGCGTGGACGGTTTCCGCTTCGACCTCATGGGCCACCACTCGAAGGAGAACCTGCTCGCGGTCCGCGAGGCGCTGGACGCCCTGACGCCCGAGGACGACGGCGTCGACGGGTCGGCCGTCTACCTGTACGGCGAGGGCTGGGACTTCGGCGAGGTCGCGGGCGGCGCCCGCTTCGAGCAGGCCACGCAGGGCAACCTCGGCGGGACCGGCATCGGGACCTTCAGCGACCGGTTGCGGGACGCGATGCACGGCGGGTCGCCCGTGGACGGCTCCTCGCTGTTCCAGCAGGGCGTCGGGACGGGCCTGTTCACGGACCCGAACGGCCGCGAGGCCGCCCTGGGCGACGCCGGGTCGGTGAACGACGGCGGCGCCGACGAGGCCGCCGACCTCGCGCACCAGACGGACCTGGTGAAGCTGGGGCTCGCGGGAAACCTGCGCGACTTCGAGCTCGTCGGCTCCGACGGCGAGGTCCGGCGTGGTGACGAGATCGACTACCGGGGCTCGCCCGCAGGCTACGCGGACTCGCCGGAGGAGGTCATCACCTACGTCGACGCGCACGACAACGAGACGCTGTTCGACCTCCTCGCGCTCAAGCTGCCGGCCGGCACGCCGATGGACGAGCGGGTGCGCATGAACAGCCTGACCCTCGCGACCACGGCCCTGGCGCAGACGCCGTCGTTCTGGCACGCCGGGACGGACCTGCTGCGGTCCAAGTCGCTGGACCGGAACTCGTACGACTCGGGGGACTGGTTCAACGCCATCGACTGGTCGGGGCAGGACAACGGCTTCGGCCGCGGGCTGCCCCTGGCCGCCGACAACGAGGACACGTGGCAGCACCTGTCGCCGCTGCTGGCGGACCGCGCGCTGGCGCCGTCGCCGGACGACATCGGCCTGGCGTCCGCGCAGGCCGCGGAGCTGCTGGAGCTGCGCGGCTCGACGGACCTGCTGCGGCTCGGTTCCGCGGACCTGATCCAGGAGAAGGTCACCTTCCCGGGGACGGCCGCGGGAGCGGGCGCGGAGGACCTGCCGGGCGTGATCGCGATGTCGATCGACGACCTGGCCGGCACCACCGACGTCGACCCGTCCCTGGACGGCGCGCTCGTCGTGTTCAACGCGTCGCCGCAGGACGCCGTGGTCGAGCTGCCAGAGCTGTCCGGTCGCGACTTCCTGCTCTCGCCCGTCCAGTCGGACGGTGCGGACGCCGTCGTCCGGGAGACCACGTGGGACGCCGGGCCGGGCACGGCGGCCGTCCCGGCCCGGACGGTGGCTGTTCTGCTCGACCCGACGAGCTGAGGACCCAGCGGTGGGGAGAACTCCCCATCCCTGGGTGATTATCGCGCGGAACGTAGCAACGTGGCCGTTCTTGTGGCATTCTCCGGCACGAGAACCATCCGTATATGAGAGGAAAACATGACGTACTCCGATTCCGGGCAGCCGCCGCAGGCACCCCAGTCCTACGGCCAGCCCATGGCCGGCGCGGAGGATCCCGGTAAGACGATGGGCGTCGTCGGACTCGTCCTGGCGATCCTTCTTCCGCTGGTCGGCCTGATCGTGTCGATCATTGCGCGGAACAAGTCCAAGGAGGCCGGTTTCCAGAACGGCATGGCGAAGGCGGGCATCATCGTCAGCATCGTCCTGATGGCGCTGGGCATCATCGTGGGTGTTGTCGTCGGCATCGTCGGCGCGGGTGCGATCGGGCAGCTCGCGGAGGTCTGTGCGGACCTCGGCCCGGGTGACCACGTGGTCGACGGCGTGACGTACAACTGCAGCTGACGCTCTTCAGCACCTGACGCGCCACGTCGCGTCAGCACGCCGGGTGCACGGTCTCGGGCGGGTCCGACCCGCCCGAGACCGTGCACCCAGTTGTTTCCGGGCACGAACAGCGCGGTCAGCGGAACACCACCGTGCGGCGGCCGTCCAGGAGGACCCGGTGCTCGGCGTGCCAGCGGACCGCGCGGGCCAGGGTGCGGCGCTCCGTGTCCTCTCCGACGCGCACCAGGTCCTCGATGGCGTGCGAGTGGTCGACGCGCTCCACGTCCTGCTCGATGATCGGCCCCTCGTCCAGGTCTCCCGTGACGTAGTGGCTGGTGGCTCCGATGATCTTGACGCCGCGGTCGTGTGCCTGCCGGTACGGGCCCGCGCCCTTGAACGACGGCAGGAACGAGTGGTGGATGTTGATGATCTTCCCGGAGTGGTCGCGGCACATCTCGTCCGACAGGATCTGCATGTAGCGCGCCAGCACCACCAGCTCGGCGTCGGTCTCCTGGATCAGCGTCCGGAGCGTCGCCTCGGACTCGGCCTTCGTGTCGCGGGTGACGGGCACGTGGTGGAACGGCTTCCGGTAGAAGTCGGCGATGTCCTCGAGGTCACGGTGGTTGCCCACCACGCCGACGACGTCGATCGGCATGTGCTGCGACCGTTCCCGGTACAGCAGGTCGACCAGGCAGTGCGCGGCCTTCGACACGAGCACGAGGGTCCGCATCGGCCGCCCGACCACGTCGAGGTTCCACGTCATGTCGAACCGGGCCGCGAGCCCGGCGACCGCCGCCGCCAGGTCCTCCCGCGACGTCGCGGCCTCCACCTGGACTCGCATGAAGAAGCGTCCCGAGTACGGGTCTCCGAACTGCTGGGACTCCGTGATGTTCCCGCCGTGCTCGACGAGCAGGCCCGCGACGGCGTGCACGATGCCGGGCCCGTCGGGGCAGGAGAGCGTGAGGATCCAGTGGGTCGTCCCGGAGTGCGAGGTCACCCGGGCAGCGTATGTCCGACGAGGCCCGGGTGCGCGCACGTTCCACTCGACGGCGGTTCTCTGCGACCATTGCCCCATGAGCGACGCACCCACGACGATTGCCCTGGTCGAGGACGACCAAGCGGGCGAGCTCCTCACCCTCCGCCGAGCCGCGTTCGTCACGGAGGCGCAGCTGTACGACGACCCGAACATCCCGCCGCTCACGCAGACGCTGCACGAGCTGCGCGAGGACATGGCCCGCGACGACATCGTGACCGTCGGCGCGTGGGAGGGGCATCGCCTGATCGGCTCGATCCGCGTGGAGCTGGAGGGGCAGAAGGCCACGCTGGGGCGCCTCGCCGTCGCACCCGACCAGCAGGGCCGCGGGATCGGCACGCAGATGCTGGTCGCCGTCGCGCCGTACCTGCCCCCGCAGATCACCGAGGTCTGGGTGTTCACCGGCAAGGACTCGAAGCAGAACCTGTCGCTCTACACGAAGCACGGCTACGAGCAGCAGTTCGACCAGGCCGCCGGCGACCTGACCTACACGTACCTCCGCCGGGTCCTGGGCGCGGTCGAGGTCAAGGACGAGACCACCGAGGCCGAGGACGAGACGGCGGCGAGGTAGCGAGGCGGGAGGCCGGCCGCGGAGGCTGTGCTGCTCCGGCCCGGACCTACTTCGCCGTGGATCTGCGGGGGATGCGGGTGGCGCCGGTGATGGCGGCCACCACCGTCTCGTGGGTCGCCTCCGAGGCCGGGAACGAGCCGTTGTTGTGGCCGTGGCGCAGCACCTCGACGCGGTCGGCGACCGCGAGGACGTCGGCCAGGTTGTGGCTGATGAGGATCACGCCGTGCCCGAGGTCCCGCAGGGACTGGACGTGGGTGAGGACCTCGGCGGTCTGTGCCACGGACAGCGACGCCGTCGGCTCGTCGAGCACGACGACCTTGGGCGAGCCGAGCTGCGTGCGCGCGATCGCCACGGTCTGCCGCTGCCCGGCGGACAGTGCCGCCACCGGCGTCCGCACGGACGGGATGCGGGAGGTGAGCGACGCGAGGATCTCGCGCGCCCGGTTCTCCATCGCGGCCTCGTCGAGCCCGATCCCGCCCTTGCCGGAGAGCTCCTGACCGAGGTACAGGTTCTGCACCACGTCGAGGTTCTCGGCCAGGGCGAGGTCCTGGAAGACGGTCGCCACGCCGAGGGCGCGGGCCGCCGCGGGGGAGCCGGGCGGCAAGGGGTTCCCCTCCACGCTGACGGTCCCGGCGTCGGGCGCGAGGACGCCCGCGACGACCTTGGCGAGCGTGGACTTGCCGGCGGCGTTGTCGCCGACGAGGGCGACGACCTCGTGCGGGTGCACATCCAGGTCGACGCCGTCGAGCGCGCGCACGGGCCCGAAGGACTTGTGGATACCGTGCGCGGAGAGCACGGGCTGGAAGCCGGTCACGTCGTCGTGCCTCCTCCTGACAGTTCGATCTCGGTCTGGCGGCGCGCCAGGGCGAGCGCGCCCAGTATGTCGGCTCGTTCGCCGAGCTCACCAGCGACCACGGGGACGGTCCCGCGCATCGACGGTACGGTGCGGGCGGCGACGGCGTCACGCAGGGGGCCGAGGAGCACGTCCCCGGCCGCGGCGAGCTCGCCACCGACGACGACGATCTCCGGCCCGAGCGCGGTGACCAGGTCGCCGACCACCTCGCCGACGGCACGGCCGGCGTCGGCCAGGACGCGGCGGCAGCCCAGGTCGCCGGAACCCGCGCGGGCCAGCAGGTCGTTGACGGTGAGCTCGCCGTGGCTGGCCCGGAGCAGCCCGAGCAGGACCGTCGCACCGACCACGGTGTCCAGGCAGCCCCGGTTGCCGCAGCGGCAGACCGGCCCGGACGGGTCGACCTGCACGTGCCCGATCTCGCCGGCGGTCCCGTCGCGTCCGCGGTGGACGCGGCCGTCGAGCAGGATCCCGGCGGACGTGGTGTGCCCGACGCGCACGTGGACGACGTCGTGCTTCCCGCGCGCCGCGCCGAGGTCTTGCTCGGCGATCGCCCCGAGGTTGGCGTCCTTGTCGCCGTGCACGGGGCGCGCGATGCGGCGGGAGAGGACCCGCGCGAGTTCCGTGTCCTCCCAGCCGCGCAGGGCGCCGCGGACGGTGAGCTCGCCGGTCGCGGCGTCGACCGGGGCGGGGAGCGCGAGACCGAGCGCGAGCAGTTCGTCGACGTCGGCCCCCACCTGCTCGAGGAGGTCCATGACGAGCAGCGCGGAACGGTCGAGCGTGGTGTCGACGCGGTGGTCGAGCGGCAGGGGCAGGTACTGGTCGGCGACGACGTCGAGCGCGAGATCGCTCAGCGCGACGCGCAGGGACCGCGGCCCCACCTGGACGCCCGCCACGAGGCCGAGCTGCCGGGCCATGGTCACGCGCGTCGCGCGGCGGCCGGAGCGGGACGTGGAGTGCGTCTCGACGACACCTGCGGCGAGGAGCTCGCGCACGATCGTGGACACGGTGGCCGTGGAGACGCCGGTGGCCGCGGCGAGCTCGACCTGGGTCAGCCCGCCGTACCGTTTCACCGCGTCGACGATGCGGGCCCGGTTCGCCTCCCGCATGGAGGTCGCGGAACCGGGCGTTCGGCTCCTGGTCACGCTGGGACTCTAACCTGAACGGTCGGCGATCCTTGTGTTAGGGACTCGAACACAATCAGGTCACGATCGGCCGCGCTGGGGTTGAACTCCGAACGCATGCTGCTAGCGTCCCGAACGACCCATTCGAAGACGAAGAGGAGACGACGATGTCACTGCGCCGTTTCGGCCGCATCACCGCGGCCCTGGCCGCGACCACCCTGACCGTCGGGGCGCTGGGTGCGTGCAGCGCCGAACGTGCCACGGGCGACGACGAGGCCGAGGGTAGCGGCCCGGAGGCCACCACGGTCGGCATCGCGATGCCGACACGCTCGCTGGAGCGTTGGAACAACGACGGTGCGCACCTGGAGGAGCTGCTCGGGGACGCCGGCTACGAGGCGAGCCTCCAGTACGCCGACAACAAGGTCGACCAGCAGATCACGCAGATCCAGAACATGATCAACGACGGTGCCGACATCCTGGTCGTCGCGTCGATCGACGGCACCGCGCTGGCCCCGGTGCTGCAGGACGCCGCCAGCAACGACATCACGGTCATCGCCTACGACCGCCTGATCAACGAGACCGAGAACGTGGACTACTACGCCACGTTCGACAACGAGCTCGTGGGCACCCTCCAGGGCGAGTACATCGTGGACCAGCTCGGTCTCGAGGACGGTGAGGAAGGGCCGTTCACGCTCGAGCCCTTCGCCGGCTCCCCGGACGACAACAACGCCAGGTTCTTCTTCAAGGGCGCCTGGGACGTGCTCTCCCCGTACGTCGAGGACGGCGTGCTGGAGGTCCCGTCCGGCAAGGCGCCGGCGACGGTCGACGAGTGGACCACCATCGGCATCCAGGGCTGGGAGTCGGCCGACGCCCAGTCCGAGATGGAGAACCGCCTGAACTCCTTCTACAAGGGCGACGAGAAGGTCGACGTCGTGCTGTCGCCCAACGACTCGCTCGCGCTGGGCATCGAGCAGGCGCTCGAGGGCGCCGGCTACGAGCCCGGCAAGGACTGGCCGATCATCACCGGCCAGGACGCGGACGAGGCCAACACGAAGAACATCCTGGCCGACAAGCAGTCGATGTCGGTCTGGAAGGACACCCGCACCCTGGGTGACCAGGTCGCCACGATGGTCGACCAGATCGTGGCGGGCGAGGAGGTCGAGGTCAACGACACCGAGTCGTACGACAACGGCGTCAAGGTCGTGCCGTCCTTCCTCCTGGAGCCGCAGGTCGTGACGAAGGACGACGTCGAGGAAGTCCTCGTCGGCTCCGGCTTCTACGAGGCCTCCGACCTGGGTCTCTGAGACCGGTATCCACCCGTCGAGGCAGCAGGCCCCTCGGGGGCCTGCTGCCTCGGCACAGCAAGGCCGCCGAGGCAGTCTGCTGCCGCGCAGTCTGCTGCCGCTGGGACAGACCGCCTCGGCGATCGCGGGTGGGACGCGGAGGGGACCCACGACCGCTGTCGGGCACAGGAGGCACGGATGACTGAGAAAGACGGGGACGTCGTCCTCGAGATGCTGGGGATCACCAAGGAGTTCCCCGGCGTGAAAGCGCTGCAGGACGTGAACCTGCAGGTGCGGCGCGGCGAGATCCACGCGATCTGCGGCGAGAACGGCGCCGGGAAGTCGACGCTGATGAAGGTGCTGTCGGGCGTCTACCCGCACGGCTCGTACGACGGTGAGATCGTGTTCGACGGCGAACCGATGGCCTTCCGCGGCATCCGCGACAGCGAGGCCAGGGGGATCGTCATCATCCACCAGGAGCTGGCGCTCATCCCGCAGGTGTCGATCGCCGAGAACATCTTCCTCGGCAACGAGAAGGCCGGCGCCGGGGTGATGGACTGGAACCGGACGCACCGCGCGGCCGCCGACCTGCTCGCCCGGGTGGGCCTGGCGGAGAACCCGGAGATCACGCCGGCGGAGCTCGGCGTCGGCAAGCAGCAGCTCGTGGAGATCGCGAAGGCGCTGTCCAAGAAGGTGGACGTGCTCATCCTCGACGAGCCCACCGCCGCGCTGAACGACGACGACTCCGAGCACCTGCTCAAGCTGCTACGCGAGTTCCGCGCGCAGGGGATGACCTGCATCATCATCAGTCACAAGCTGGGCGAGATCACGGCGGTCGCCGACCGTGTCACGGTGATCCGGGACGGGCGGACCATCGAGACGCTCGACCTGCACGGCGCCGAGCCCATCACCGAGGACCACATCATCCGCGGCATGGTGGGCCGCTCGCTGGAGCACCGGTTCCCGCATCGCGACGCCGTCATCGGCGAAGAGGCCCTGCGGATCGAGGACTGGACCGTGCACCACCCGGTGGACACCGAGCGGGTCGTGGTGGACCACGCGAACCTCAACGTGCGGGCCGGCGAGGTGGTCGGGCTCGCGGGCCTGATGGGGGCCGGCCGCACCGAGCTGGCGATGTCGGTGTTCGGGAGGTCGTGGGGGACCGGGATCTCCGGCCGCCTCTACAAGAACGGCCAGGAGATCCGCGTCCGCAACGTGTCCGACGCGATCCGGCACGGTCTCGCGTACACCACGGAGGACCGCAAGAGCCTGGGCCTCAACCTGATCCAGACGATCCGCGAGAACATCTCGTCCTCCGCGCTGGGCAAGCTGATGGACTGGATGGGTGTCATCCGGAGCGAGGAAGAGGCGACCGTCGCCGAGCGGTACCGGCGCGACTTCGGGATCAAGGCCCCGACGGTGGAGTCGGTCGTGGGCAAGCTCTCGGGCGGCAACCAGCAGAAGGTCGTGCTGTCCAAGTGGGTCTTCAGCGACCCGGACGTGCTCATCCTCGACGAGCCGACGCGCGGCATCGACGTCGGCGCCAAGTTCGAGATCTACGGCCTCGTCAACGCGCTCGCCGAGGCGGGCAAGGCGGTCATCATCATCTCGTCCGAGCTTCCCGAGCTGATCGGTGTCTGCGACCGCATCTATGCCGTGTCGCAGGGCCGGATCACCGGCGAGGTCCCGCGCGAGCAGGCCACACAGGAAGAACTCATGCGCTACATGACCATGGAGAGGGTCCGATGAACGAGCTCACCGACTTCGTGGGCCGGAATGCCCGCCAGTACGGCATCGTCTTTGCCCTGCTGCTGATCGTCGCCCTGTTTCAGGTGCTCACCGGAGGGCGACTGCTCGACCCCAACAACGTGGTGAGCCTGATCCAGCAGAACGCCTACGTCCTCATCCTCGCCATCGGCATGGTGATGGTGATCGTGGCCGGGCACATCGACCTGTCCGTCGGGTCGCTGGTCGCGTTCATCGGCGGGGCCTGCGCCATCATGATGTCGGACCTGGGCTGGTCGTGGCCGGTCGCGGTCGCCCTCGCGCTGGTGCTGGGGATCCTGGTGGGCTGCTGGCAGGGCTTCTGGGTCGCGTACGTGGGGATCCCGGCGTTCATCGTGACGCTCGCCGGCATGCTCATCTTCCGCGGGCTCGCGATCGTCCTGGTCGGCACCACCCGGGCCGGCCTGGACCCGGCGTTCATCGCGATCTCGAACGGCGAGCTGCCGTCGTGGCTGGGCTTCGTCGGCGTCCTGGACGGCATGACGCTGCTGATCGGGATCGTCGGCATGATCGGGTTCGTCTTCTCGCAGTGGCGTGCCCGCCGTGGCCTGATCAAGCACGACCTCGCGGTCGAGCCCATGTCCCTGTTCATCGCCAAGAACGCCGTGGCCGTCGTCCTCATCGGCGTCATCACGTACTGGATCGCGCAGCGGGCCACGCCGATCGTGCTGCTCATCGTGGGCGGCCTGATCATGGTCTTCACGTTCGTGCTGAGCAGGACGGTGTTCGGGCGGCACATCTACGCCGTCGGCGGCAACCGGCACGCGGCGCAGCTCTCGGGCGTGCGGACACGGACCACCGACTTCATGATCTTCGTGAACATGGGCCTGCTGGCCGCCGTGGCCGCCATCGTGACCACGTCGCGCGCCGGGGCCGGCGTCGCCTCGGCCGGCCAGCTGTACGAGCTGGACGCGATCGCCGCCTGCTTCATCGGCGGGTGCGCCGTGCGCGGCGGCGTCGGCAAGATCTCCGGTGCGATGATCGGCGCGCTCATCATGGGCGTGCTCAACATGGGCCTGTCGATCCTGGCGGTCGACTCGGCCTGGCAGCAGACCATCAAGGGCCTGGTTCTCCTGCTGGCGGTCGCGTTCGACGTGATCAGCAAGCGCCGCCGCGCCTACGCCTGACTCCGCCACGTCCGTCGAGCGCGCGGTACCGGTGGGCTTCGCGGAGCCGAACGCTTCGCCGAGCTGAAGCCCACCGGTACCGCGCGCTCAGCGGCGTCCCGGGGCGGGCGGCGCCGTCGAGGAGCGTTCGATCAGGCGGACCGGGACGATCTCGTGGGTGTCCGTCAGGGACTCGTGGGAACGGATCTGGCGCAGCAGGAGACCGACGAGGCGGCTGCCGATCTCGGCGAAGTCCTGCTCCACCGTCGTCAGCGGCGGCCAGAGCTGTGCCGCCAGCTCGATCCCGTCGAAGCCGACCACGGAGACGTCGTCGGGCACGGTGCGCCCCGCCTCGTGCAGGGCGCGCACGAGGCCCGCGGCCATCTGGTCGTTGGCGGCGAACACGGCGGTCACGTCCGGGTCCGCGGCGAGCACGGTCCCGGCGTCGTACCCGGAGGCCGCGGACCAGTCCCCGCGCGCGACGTCCGGCGCCGGGCGCCCGGCCTCGACGAGCACCTCCCGCCAGGTGGCCTCCCGCTGCCGCGCCGGGGTGGAGTCCTCCGGCCCGGCCAGGTGGTGCACGGTGCGGTGCCCGAGCCCGAGCAGGTGCTCGACGGCGGCCCGGGCGCCTCCGGCCTGGTCGGCGGCGACGGCGGGATGGTGACCCACGAACCGCGAGTCGGACACCACCACCGGCAGGTGCGGCGGCAGCGCCAGCGTGTCCGGGGTCGCCGTCTCCGCCCGCACGATGATCAGGCCGTCGATGTCCTGGTGCGACAAACGTGCGACGGCGGCCGAGACGTCGTCGGGCGCCGGTGAGGCGACGTCGACCAGCGCCACCGTGTACCCCTCGGCCTGGGCGGCCTCCACCACGGCCTCCACCGTGCGGGACTCGCCGGTGCGCGCCAGCCGGTGCGCGATCATCCCGACGGTCCCGAACTGCCCGTACCGCAGCGCCCGCGCCGCGCGGTTGGGGGAGTAGCCGAGCCGTTCCATGGCGTCACGGACGCGCGCCGCCGTCGCCGCCTTCACCGTCGGCTCGTTCCGGGCGACGCGGGAGACGGTCTGGGCGGACACCTCGGCGAGCGCGGCGACGTCGGCCATCGACGGGCCGGGCAGCGCAGGACGCTGTTGCCGGGCCCCTGATCTGCCACGGGACGCGTTCATGCCTTGACAATACTGGGCCCGGCGCGGCGAGGTCATGGCGTGCTGCCCAAGATGTTTGCGTTAACAGTGCCGGGTGGGCCACAATCACGTCAGCCCTTCGACCATGGCGAGAGGACGACGATGTCCGCAGCACCCCCCGCCCCACCGCGGAGCCGGCCCGGCCGGCTCACGGCGCGCGTGTCCCGCGCCGGAGCCGGGTTCGTGACCCCCTTCCTGATCGCGTTCGCGCTGGTCTTCGTCGCCCCGCTGGTGTACTCCCTCTACCTCAGCCTGTTCCGCACCCAGCTCGTGGGCGGCACGCAGTTCGTCGGCCTCGACAACTACGCCGCGGCGTTCGTCGACCCGAAGTTCTGGGACGGCGCGCTGCGCGTGATGCTGTTCCTCGCGGTGCAGGTGCCGATCATGCTGGCCATCGCGCTGGTCGCGGCGCTCGCCATCGACTCGGGGCGGCTGCACGGGCGCAGGCTGTTCCGCGTCGGGCTCTTCCTCCCGTACGCCGTGCCCGGCGTGGTGGCGGCGATGATGTGGGGCTTCATGTACTCGGACCGGGTCGGCCTCACGGGCTCGCTGAACGACCTGGCGGGCTTCGAGCTGCTGGTGCCCTACACCAAGCAGTGGATGCTGCTCTCCATCGGCAACATCGTGACCTGGGAGTTCGTCGGCTACAACATGCTGATCCTGTACTCCGCGCTCAAGACCGTGCCCACGGAGACGTACGAGGCCGCAGCCATCGACGGCGCCGACCAGTTCCGGATCGTGCGGCACATCAAGCTCCCCGCCGTCCGCGGTGCGCTCGTCATCGCGACGGTCTTCTCGATCATCGGCAGCTTCCAGCTGTTCAACGAGCCGCAGATCCTCAAGCAGATCGTGCCGAACCTCATCCCGACGTCGTACACGCCGAACATCTACGCCTACACCCTCAGCTTCCAGGGCAACCAGGTGAGCTACGCGGCCACCGTCGCGATCATCATGGGCGTCATCACGGCGGCCATCGCCTACGTCGTGCAGCTGCGCGGGATGCGGAGGGAGGACTGATGGCCGGCTACTCGTACTCCCGCCCCCGCCGCTCGATCACGCTCACCGTCCTGCTGGGCTTCCTGCTCGTCTACTCGGTGCTGCCCATCACCTGGCTGCTGTTCGGCGTCACGAAGGACCAGCCGGACCTGATGGGCTCCTTCGGCCTGTGGTTCGGCGACGACTTCTCGCTGTTCGACAACCTGGCCGAGGTCTTCGTCCACGACGACGGCATCTTCACCCGCTGGTTCGCCAACACCATCGTGTACGTGGTGGTGGGCGCGGGCGGCGCCACGCTGCTCGCCACGATGGCCGGCTACGGCCTCGCGAAGTACCGGTTCCGCGGGCGCAGGGCGGTGTTCGCCGTGGTGCTGGGCGCGATCGCCGTTCCGGGCACGGCGCTCGCCGTGCCGACGTTCCTGCTGTTCAGCCAGCTCGGCCTGACCAACACGATGTGGGCGATCATCCTGCCGTCCCTGGTCTCGCCGTTCGGCCTGTACCTCATGTGGGTGTTCGCCGCCGAGGCCGTCCCGACCGAGCTGCTCGAGGCGGCCCGGGTCGACGGCGCGAGCGAGCTGCGCACCTTCCTCACGATCTCGCTGCGCCTGCTGGCGCCGGGCATCGTCACCGTGTCGCTGTTCGCGATCGTCGCGACGTGGAACAACTACTTCCTGCCGCTCATCATGCTCAACGACCCGAACCTGTATCCCCTCACCCTCGGCCTGTACCAGTGGCTCGCGGACGCGTCCGGGATCGGCGCCGCGCCCGTGTTCCACCTGGTCCTCACCGGGGCGTTCCTGACGATCGTGCCGATCGTCGTCGCGTTCCTCGTGCTGCAGCGCTACTGGCAGTCCGGCCTCAGCGCGGGGTCCGTGAAGCAGTGACCGTCCGGCGACGCCGGTCCGGGCGTGCCCTCTGCGCGGGGCCGCCCGGGACCGCCGTCGCCGGCACTCCGAGACCGGCAATCCCCCCTCACCGACGACGCGGGAGACAACCATGAAGAACCACACGATGCGCGGGTTCCGGGCGGCAGCGGCCGCCGGGGCCGGCCTGGCCCTGGCCGGGACGCTCGCCGCCTGCGGCGGCGCGACCGACGGCGCGGGCGGCGGCACCGACGACGATGCCGGCGCCGACGAGATCGAGGCCGCGCTCGAGGAAGGCGGCGAGCTCACCTACTGGACCTGGACGCCGCAGGCCGAGAAGCAGGTCGAGGCGTTCGAGGCCGCGTACCCGAACGTGACCGTGAACCTGGTCGACACGTCCGGCGCCGCTGACAACAACCAGAAGCTGCAGAACGCGCTGGCGGCGGGCGACGGCGTGCCGGACGTGGTCCAGCTCGAGTACCAGTCCCTGCTCCAGTACCAGCTCCCAGGGCAGCTCACCGACCTGAGCGGGTACGGGTTCGGCGAGCTGGAGGACCTGTACACGCCCTCGACGTGGGGCGCGGTGTCGCAGAACGACGGCATCTGGGGCCTGCCGCAGGACAGCGGCCCCATGGCGTTCTTCTACAACGAGGCCCTGTTCGAGAAGCTCGGCGTCGACGTGCCGACCACCTGGGACGAGTACATCGAGGCCGGCAAGGAGATCAAGGAGGCCGACCCGGACGCCTGCATCGGGAACGACACCGGCGACCCCGGTCTCGCCACGAGCCTCATCTGGCAGGCTGGTGGACAGCCGTTCCGCACGGAGGGCGAAGAGGTCACGATCGACCTCGCCGACGAGGGCACCGCGCAGTGGACCGAGATGTACCAGGAGGTCATCGACGCGGAGATCCTGTGCGACATCCCTGGCTGGACGGACGAGTGGTACGCCGCCCTGAACGACGGCACCATCGGGTCGATCACGTTTGGCGCGTGGGGGCCGGGAATCCTCGAGTCGGGCGTGCCCGACGGCGCCGGTGACTGGAGGATCTCCCCGATGCCGACCTACGACGGGACCCCGGTGAACGCCGAGAACGGTGGCTCTGCCGAGGCAGTGCCCGCCGACGCGCCGAACAAGCTGCTCGGCGCCGGCTTCCTGAAGTGGCTCAACTCGAGTGACGAGTCGATCGACGAGTTCATGGCCACCGGCGGGTTCCCGGCCACGGTGAAGCAGCTGGGCTCCGAGGAGTTCCTCACCTACGAGTCCGAGTACTTCGGTGGGCAGGCGATCAACGAGGTGCTCGCGGGCGGCGCGAACGACGTCGTCGAAGGCTGGCAGTACCTGCCCTGGCAGTCGTACGCGAACGACATCTTCGCCGACACGGTCGGGCAGGCGTGGCTCGGCGGCACGAGCCTGGCTGACGGCCTGGCCGCCTGGCAGGCGGAGAACGAGAAGTACGGCACGGACCAGGGGTTCACGGTCACGGAGTGACCCGCGCCGCAGGGCCGGCCGATCCTCGGGAAGGACCGACCGGCCCGGCGGCCGGTCGTCGGTCACCGGAGGACCGGCCGCGGATGCGGAGGCAGCCGGCCGGGGGCGAGGAAGAGGAGATATGGGGACTTTTGAGATCGGAGAGCAGGACTTCCTGCTCGACGGGGAGCCCGTGCAGCTCGTCAGCGGGGCGCTGCACTACTTCCGCGTGCATCCCGACCAGTGGGCGGACCGGATCCGCAAGGCCCGGCTCATGGGGCTGAACGCGGTCGAGACGTATGTCCCGTGGAACTTCCACGCGCCGTCGCGCGGCGAGTTCCGCACCACCGGCCGGTACGACCTGGGGCGGTTCCTCGACCTCGTCGCGGCGGAAGGCCTGCACGCGATCGTCCGCCCCGGGCCGTACGTCTGCGCGGAGTGGGACGGCGGGGGCCTGCCGGCCTGGCTGTTCGCCGGTGCTGACGGCCGGCGCGCCGCGGGAGTGCGGCGCGCCGACCCCGAGTTCCTCGCCGCGATCGCCGAGTACTTCGGGAGCTTGCTGCCGATCGTGGCCAAGCGGCAGGTCACCGCCGGTGGCCCGGTGCTCGCGGTGCAGGTGGAGAACGAGTACGGCGCCTACGGCGACGGTGGCGAGGACGACTCGGCCGAGCACCGCGAGGCGTACCTCCGGGCGCTGGTCGACCTGGCCCGCCAGCACCTCGACGTCCCGCTGTTCACCGTCGACCAGGCCGACGACCACCACCAGTCCCGCGGCGGACTGCCCGCGCTGCACAAGATGGCGTCGTTCGGCTCGCGCGCCACGGAGCGCCTGGCCGTGCTGCGGCGCCACCAGCCCACCGGACCGCTGATGTGCATGGAGTTCTGGAACGGCTGGTTCGACTCGTGGGGGCAGCACCACCACGTGGCGGCGCCGGACACCAACGCCCAGGACCTCGACGACCTGCTCGCCGCGGGCGCGTCCGTCAACCTGTACATGTTCCACGGCGGGACGAACTTCGGGCTGACCAGCGGCGCGAACGACAAGGGCACCTATCTGCCCCTCACGACGTCGTACGACTACGACGCCCCGCTGGCCGAGCACGGCGCGCCGACCCCGAAGTTCTCCGCGATGCGCGACGTGATCGGCCGCTACCGGGACGTGCCCGGCGAGGCGCCGCCGGCGCCCGGGCCCGCACCCGCCCTCACCGTGACGCTGGGGGAGCGGGTACCGCTGGCCCAGGTGGCGGGGACGCTGGGACGCACGCACCGCAGCACGAGCCTGCTCACGCACGACGACGTCGGACACTGGTCCGGCCTCAGCGTCTACGCCACCCGGATCCGGCCCGACGACGGCGCCATCACCTTCGGCGAGATCCGTGACCGGGCGATCGCCTTCGTCGACGGGGCGCCTCTCGGCACCCTGAGCCGGACCCTGGCGGAGCGGACGCTGCCGCTGCCCGCTGTGGAAGGCGAGCTGACGCTCCTGGTCGAGGACCAGGGCCGCGTCAACTACGGCCCGCGCATCGGCGAGGCGAAGGGTCTGATCGGCCCGGCCCGGACGGCGGTCCGGAACGTGACGGACTGGACGGTGACACCGCTGCCGCTGGACGGCGCGGACGGGCTGCTGGCTGCGTCCGTTCGGGAGGCGCTCGCCGAGGCCCAGCGCGCGTCGCCGGACAGGGTCGCGCCCGGCGGCGAGGCCCCGGCACCGTCGGGGACGCCGTGGGCCGGCGCGGACCAGCCGGTGGCAGGGCCCGTGCTGTGCCGGGCGGAGTTCGTGAGCGAGCCAGGAGCGGACCACTTCCTGCGGCTCGACGGCTGGACCAAGGGGCTGGCCTGGGTGAACGGCTGGCCGCTCGGCCGGTACTGGAGCCATGGCCCGACGCGGACGCAGTACGTGCCGGGTCCGGTGGTGCGGGAGCACAACGAGCTCGTGGTCCTGGAGCTGCACGCGGCGGCCTCGGCGACGGCGAGGTTCGTCCCCCGCCCGGACCTGGGCCACGAGGAGGAATGAGTCGCGGACGGTCCCCGGCCCCCTGCCCGCCACCGGCCACGCACGCCACCGGCCATGCCTCGGCGCCCTTCGGCCCGGCCGTCACGGCGACGAGCCGGGGCCGTCGGAAGCCTCGGGTGAAGTCGGCGCCCGGGCGTTCCCCGGCGTCTGCGCGAGCAATAGGATGATTCGTGACGCGGCTCCATCCGGGGACCGTGGGCAACGCGCGGACCACGGCGACCGAGGTTGAGATGACGAGCACCGGCGACAAGACTCCGCGGCTCCCGCCGCGGTGGTTCATCCGGACCGCCTGGCACGTCCACCGGTTCCTCTACCGCGTGGGCGGCACGAGGTTCCTGCGCGGGGCCTCGGCCGGGAAGGGCGGCATGCTGCGGCTGCTGGTCACGGGCCGCAAGACCGGTGCCGAGCGCGCGGTCATCCTCTCGTACGTGCGGGACGGGACGCGCTTCGTGACGCTCGCGATGAACGGCTGGGGCGACACGCCGCCGTCGTGGTGGCTCAACCTCCAGGCGAATCCGGAGGCCGTCGCGCAGACCGTCGAAGGGACGGTCAGCGTCCGCGGCCGCGAGGCCGTGGGCACGGAACGCGACGAGCTCTGGGAAAAGCTCGGTGCGACGGACGGCTGGGGCGACATCGAGGCGTTCGCGGCGGGCCGGCCGGTCGAGACCCCGGTCGTGGTGCTGGACGAGGTCACGGCCACCTGACGACGGGCGTGAGCAGGCACCCTGGGCCCGCTCAGGGAGCGAGCGTGTGAGGTCTCCGGCTCGATGGGGAACGGCAGGGAGGCGTGAGCGGCCCGCGGTGGCTCAGGCGTCCGAGAGCATGCCCAGGCTGCTCGCGTAGTCCATCAGCTCGAACGTCGACCCGGTCACCATCGACGCTCCGGCGCCGCGTGCCGTGTCGGCGACCTGCTCCACGTTGCCGTACAGCACGAACGGTGTGGCGGGGTCGGCGGCGCGGACCTGTGCGAGCAGGCGCAGGCCGGCGTCGGGGACGTCGACCTGAGACTCGTGGCGCCCCATGTCCGAGATGATCAGGCCGTACCTGCGCCGGTCCAGGAGCTGCATGGCCTCGCTCGTCGACCGCGCGACGTCGACGTCGGCGCCGTCGCGCCGCCACGAGTCGGCGACCACGGCATTGTTCTCCGGGTGATCGTCCACCCACAGGATCGAGTGGACCGCTGGCGGGAGCGGCCGCACGTCTTCGTTGGTGGTGACCCTCTCGTCCGCGGGACGGTTCTGGTGCGCCACCGTCTCGGGACCAGCGTCGTCCATCCGGCGCTTCAGCGAGGCGACCTCGTGCTGCAGGTCCGTGATCATGTCCGACTGCTGGTCGGTCATCTGCTTGAAGTTCAGGCGCTGCCCGCCGATCTCGAGCGTCACGTCGTCGGAGTCGTTCAGCTTGGACAGCAGCTGCCGTCCGTAGACGAGCAGGAGGACGATGACGAGCAGGGGCCACAGGAGGTTGGAGATCGCGCTGATCAGGTCGGCCACGGGCAAACGGTACCGCCCCTGGCGGGGTGGTCGCGGCAACGGCCCCGGAGCCGGGCGGTCCCCACGTGTCCACGGTGACCAGCGCCGGGTACAGCCCCCCCGAGGTCGCTGGTCAGCCGCGAGACGCGCTCACCGGCCCTTCGTCGGAGAGCAGATGTCCAGATATCACGCGGGTAGGCACGACCGCGAGGTAGGGGCGAGTGCTCAGGTAGGCGCCAGGGGGCGCTCCCCACGCCCCTACGTGAGCACTCGCCCCTACCTCGCCGTCGTCCCTTACCCGCGCGATCGGTAAGGGCATTGACCCGATGTTAACGTTGCCATAATCTCGGACCAGCCTGGATCGTCGTCGACGCCGGCCAGGATCAGACCCCGTGGCCGACGACGGCCGCGGGCCAGGAGACCCACTGCGACGAAGGAGTGTGGTTCGTCATGCGACGTACCTGTGCGGTTCTCGCGGCCCTGTGCTGCGCGATCGCCTCGATGATGGCGTTCGGCCTGCCGGCCCGGGCCGACGAGGTCACCGTCCCGAACGCGACCCAGTTCACGACCACCGACGGAAGTCCTGTCCACGCCCACGGCGGCGGTGTCGTGAAGTCCGGGGCCTACTACTACTGGATCGGCGAGAACCGGCAGCCGGACAGCAACGGCTTCCGGTACGTCAGCTGCTACCGGTCCACCGACCTGGCGAGCTGGCAGTTCGTCAGCAACGTGCTGACGCAGGCCAGCGACCCGGAGCTGCAGTCGGCCAACATCGAGCGGCCCAAGATCATGTACAACGCGGGCACCGACCGCTACGTGATCTGGGCGCACAAGGAGAACGGCTCCGACTACGGCGAGGCGCGGGCCGCCGTCGCGGTCTCGACGACGAACCAGCCGTGCGGCGCCTACGACTACCGCGGCAGCTTCCGGCCGCTCGGCCACATGTCCCGCGACATCGGCGTGTTCGTGGACGACGACGGCACCGGGTACATGTACTCCGCCGCCCGCGAGAACTACGACCTGCACATCTACCGGCTCACCGACGACTACGCGGCGATCGACGAGCTCGTCGCCGACCCGTGGCACGGCGGCCACCGCGAGGCGCCCGCCCTGTTCAAGCGGGGCGGCACGTACTTCATGCTGACGTCCGGTGCGACCGGCTGGTCACCGAACCAGCAGCAGTACGCGACCGCACCGAGCATCACCGGCCCCTGGACGGCCATGCGCAACGTCGGCGACTCGACGATGTACGGCTCCCAGACGGCGTTCGTGCTGCCCGTCCAGGGCAGCCAGGGCACCGACTACCTGTACCTGGGGGACCGCTGGGGCAACTCGATCGGCGGCACGGTGAACGACTCCCGCTACGTCTGGGCGCCGATCGAGTTCCCGGACGCCACCACCATGGAGGTCGACTACTTCGCCGAGCTGGCCATCGACACCGCCGCCGGAACGGTGACCGGGCAGGGCGGCCCGTTCCGGACGCTCGAGCCGCGGCACGCGAGCACCTGCGCCGACGTGACGAACAACAACAGCACGGCGGGCGAGGAGCTCAAGACCTACGGCTGCAACGGCCAGGGCAACCAGCGGTTCTGGTTCCGTGACGCCGGTGACGGGTACGTCACGATCGTGGCGCAGCACTCGAACATGTGCCTGCAGGAGAACGCCACCACGGTGACGCAGGAGGCGTGCGACGGGAGCACCGCGCAGGCGTGGTCGAGCGACCCCTCGGGCGACCACGTGACGATCCGGGCCCGGGGCACGGGTGAGTGCCTGGACGTCAACGGCGGTGCTACCGGGCCGGGCGCACAGATCATCACCTACGCGTGCAACGGCCAGACCAACCAGCAGTGGGGGCGCGGCTAGGGTGCGCTCGGGTCATGCCGCGCGGGGCCGCTCGGCGCCCGCCCGGCACGACCCGAGCGGGCCGGAGGTGACCCGTGGGGGTCACGCCGCACGGCATCCGCTCATCCGGCGGCCCGGCTCGACGCCCGGACGACGAGCTGCGGGCTGAGCCGCACGCGGTGGACGGGGCGGTCCGGCTCGGCGATGCGCCGGGCCAGGAGGTCGAGGGCGGCCGCGCCGAGCGCTGCCTTCGGCGGGCGGATGCCGGTGATGGGCGGGTCCGCGAGCCCGGCGACCTCGTCGTCGTAGGCGATGACGGCGAGATCCTCGGGGACCCGCAGGCCGCGGTCGCGGGCCCGCTCGACGAGGCTGATCGCCTCGGGGTCCGAGTGCACCAGCAGCGCCGTCGTGCCCGACCGGGCACAGGCGTCCAGGACGCGCTCGGCGTCGTCGTGCCAGGCGGCCTCGCGGTGCGAGACCGTGTCCAGGTCGAGGCCTCCGTCGGTGTGGCCGAGCTCGGCGACGGCGTCGCGCCAGCCGGCGCGCACGCCACGGCTGGTCGGGCTCGTCCGGGACGTGACCAGGCCGATCCGGGTGTGCCCCTCGGCGGCGAGGTGACGGACCCCCATGGCGGCGCCCAGGGCGTGGTCCGTCACCGCCGACTCGAGGTCCTCGTGGAACGGGCCGGCCTGTCCGCGGCGTTCGACGAGCACCACCGGGACGCCGAGGGTGGCGAGCCACTCGGCCACCTCCGGGGCGTCCACGGGCGGGCTGACCAGCAGCCCGTCCGTGGACGCCGCCAGCGCGGCGACCTGGCGCCGCACCTCGGCGGCGTCGTACGAGCCGTTGCGCAGGATGATCCGCACGTCCGTGCCGGCCGCGGCGACGCGGGCGCCGCGGATGACCTCCGGGTAGTAGTAGTCGAGGCTCGGCACCACCATGCCGATGGTCAGGGTCCGCCGCGCCGTCTCCGGGGCGGCTCCGGTGGCGCCGCGGGCCGGGCTCGCGGGCATCGGGACGGCAGAGCGGGTCGGCGCGGCCGAGTGCGCCGCGGTCGGGGTGCGCGGTGTGCCGCCCGGGGGGCCGGGGCTGTCCGGCGAGGTGGTCGTGGCGGGCTCCGTGCCTGCGCCGGGTACGAGCCGGGCACCCCCGTGCACGCGTTCCAGCACTCCCTCGTCGGCGAGCTGGGCGATGTCGCGGCGCACCGTCACCGGGGTGACGCCGAGGTCCGCGGCGAGGTCGCCGACGCGCGCCCATCCGTCGTCGTGCAGTCGTTGCACGAGGCGTGCGCGTCGTTCGGCCGGCAGGAGCGCCGCAGGCTCGGTGGTCATCGCCTGACTCCTTCGTCGTGGTCGGATCGTCTCGTGCCGCCGCCACGGCCAGGACGATGATCGGAAGTGATCACTTCTGTCATCCTACTGTGTCTTTTCGCGGTTGCGCATCCGGCCCTGCATGGGTTTGACTGTGCGTCATCGATCGTGAGTGATCGAACCTGAACGACGAGCGATCAATGGGGAAAGCTATGGAGGGCGTCGAGGTGGACCGACCCGAGGTGCTGCTGGCCATGTCCGACAGCACGTACCGCACGCAGTTCGGCGAGGCCGAGCTGGCGCGCCTCGCCGAGCTGGCCACGCTCGGCGAGCCGGTGCAGGTGGGGAGCCTGGACGACCCCGCCGCCCGCGCGCGGCTGGCCGAGGCCGAGGTGCTGCTCACGTCCTGGGGCGCCCCCACGCTGACGCAGGACGTGCTGGACGCCGCCCCGGGGCTGCGTGCCGTGATCCACTGCGCGGGGAGCGTGCGGCAGCTGCTGAGCGACGGCGTCTGGGACCGGGAGCTGCGGGTCACCAACGCGGTGGACGCGAACGCCGTGCCGGTCGCCGAGTTCACCCTGGCCGCGGTCATCATGGCGGGCAAGCGTGCCCCCTTCCTGGCCGCGCGGGCGGGCGTCGCCCGGGACAACTGGTCGTTCGGCGAGTTCGGCAACCTGTCGAACCGGGACCGGACGATCGGGATCGTCGGTTTCTCGCGCACCGGTCGCCGGGTGGTGGAGCGGCTGGGCGCCCTGGAGACGCGCGAGGTGCTGGTCTCCGACCCGTACGCCGACCGGGACGTGGTCAAGGCGGCCGGCGCCCGGCTCACCGACCTCGACGAGCTGCTGGCCACCAGCGACATCACGTCGCTGCACGCGCCCGCCCTGCCGAGCACCCGCCACCTGGTCGGCGCGCGAGAGCTCGCGCTCATGCCCGACGGCGCCACCCTGATCAACACCGCCCGCGGCACGGTCGTGGACACGGCCGCGCTCGAGGCCGAGTGCGAGACCGGGCGCCTGTTCGCGATCCTCGACGTGACGGACCCCGAGCCGCTGCCCGCCGCCTCCGTCCTCTACGACCTGCCGAACGTCATGATCACCCCGCACATCGCGGGCTCCCTGGGCACGGAGACGCGCCGCATGACGGCGGCCGCCCTGGACGAGCTGGAGCGGTACGTGCGCGGCGAGGAGCCGGTGTCGCCGGTGACCCGCGTGAGCCTGGAGACGAGCGCATGAGCGGCGGGCGCCCGACGCCGGGCACCACCGGGCCGGTGACGGACGCGGCGCCGTCGCGCACCCGCTTCGGGCGCGACGGGATGACGCGGCACGAGCTCGGCGCCTACGCGGACGGGCTGCTGGCCGCCGCGCTGGAGCACGCCTCGCCGTCGGGCAGCCTGATCACCCCGCCGGGTGCGCCCGGTGGGTACGGGACCGCGGTCGACGGGCTCGAGGGGTACGCCCGCACGTTCCTGGCCGCCGGGTTCCGCCTGGCAGGCGAGGGCGGGGCGGACCCGCTCAACCTGGCCGAGCGGTACGCCGCCGGGCTGTCCGCCGGGACCGACCCGGACCACCCCGAGCGCTGGGTGATGCCCGTCGAGCACCCGCAGGCGAAGGTCGAGGCCGCCTCGATCGCCCTGATCCTGGACATGACGCGCCCTTGGATCTGGGACCGCCTCGCCCCCGTCGTGCAGGAGCAGGTGGTCGAGTACCTGAGCGCCGTGGTGGGCGACGACACCTACCCGCACAACAACTGGGTGTGGTTCCGGATCGTGGTGGAGACGTTCCTGCGCTCGGCGGGCGGGCCGTGGTCCGGCGACGACATCGTGTCCGACCTCGCCGCGCACGACTCGTTCCGGCGGGCGGACGGCTGGTTCGCGGACGGCGACGAGCGGTCGTACGACCACTACGCGGGCTGGGCGCTGCACCTGTACCCGGTGCTGTGGGCGAGGATGACCGGCGCGGCCGAGGCGGACGAGCTCGTGCCCGCCGGGGAGCCGGGCGCCGCGCCCGTGCCGCGGCGGGAGCGCGACGCCGCGCACCTGGACCGGTACCTGCGTGACGCCGTCGGCCTCGTCGGCGCGGACGGCAGTCCGCTCGTCCAGGGCCGGTCGCTGACCTACCGGTTCGCGGCGGCCGCGCCGTTCTGGACCGGCGCGATCGCGGGCGTGCCGAGCACGCCGCCCGGGCTGCTGCGCCAGGCCGCGACGCGGGTGGTGGGGCACTTCGCCGACCACGGCGTGCCCGGTCCGAGCGGGCTGCTCACGCTGGGCTGGCACGACGGGTGGCGGCCGATCGCCCAGCGGTACAGCGGCACCGGCTCGCCGTACTGGGCGGCCAAGGGGCTGCTCGGGCTCGCGCTCCCGGCGGACCACCCCGTGTGGACCGCCCCGGCCGAGGCGCTGCCCGTCGAACGGGCGGACTCGGTCTCCGTGCTGGCCGCGCCCGGCTGGGCCGTGTCGGCCACCGCCGGCGACGGCGTCGTCCGGGTGGTCAACCACGGGACGGACCACGCCCGCGAGGGCGACAGCACGGGCGACTCGCCGCTGTACGCGCGGCTCGGCTACTCGACCGCCACTGCGCCGCTGCTCGGCGCGGAGGCGTGGGTCCGCCCCGCGGACCAGTCCGTGGTGCTGCTCGACCGCGCCGGGCGCGCGACCCACCGCACGGGCTTCCGCACCCTGCGCGCCGAGCTGCTTCCCGTCGCCCCTGCCGATGCGGCGCCCGCCGCGGCCGAGGCAGAGACCTCCGCCACCGGGGCACCGGTCGCCGCCGGCGTGCTGCCTCGGCGGGACGGGGCCGCGGTGGTCGCGTCGGTGGAGAGCTCGCACTGGCTCGATCCCGACCTGGACGCCCCCGATCACGGGTCGGGGCGGCCCGGTACCGCCACACCCGCGGGCACGCTCACCACCGCCTCGGTGGTGCGGGGCGCCTGGGAGGTGCGGTTCGTCCGGGTCGACGCGCTCGAGCCGGACGACGCCGGCTCGCCGCTCGCGAGATCGCTGGAGATCAGCGGCTGGGCCGTGAGCGGGGACGAGACCGCGACCACCGGGACCGGCGAGGCGCACGCGGGCGGGATGCGCTCGCGCGTCGTGCCGCTCGGCGACCTGCCACGGGCCGGGGTGCGGGAGGTGCGGGACGCCTCGCCGCTCGGCGTGCGGTCGGCGGTCCCGTTCGTGCACGCTGCGACCGACGCCACCCGCGTCGGGGAGTGGCTCGCGGTCGCGGTCGGGCTCGCGGGGACACCGGCCGGGGTCCGTGGGCCGTCCGCCAGAGCCAAGGAAACGTCTGCCGGGCCCGCGGGAGACACCGCAGCCCGTGCACCGAGCGGTATCGAGCAGGAACCCCGGGTCGAGTTCGTCGACCCTGCCGGCGATGACGTCGTCGTGCACTGGCCGGGCGGGACGCGCACCGCCGTCGTCCTCCCGCCGCCGCACGAACCACGGTCCGACGCGACCTGAAGACCGTCGTCCCCGCTGATACGGGGGCGATCCCTACTCGAAGGAGAGTACGCAATGAACCGCAAGATCATGACAACCGTGGGAACCGCCGCCGCGGCGGCGCTGGCCCTGGCCGGATGCGGCGGAGGCGACTCGTCCTCCGGGGGCGGGGAGCCGGACGGTCCCGTCAGCATCAGCGTGGCCGGTTGGGACTTTGCCTCCACGCCGGAGTTCGAGACCCTGGCCACCGCTTACGAGGACCAGAACCCGGACGTCACCGTGGAGCTCAAGGAGTACCCCGCGGGCGAGGAGTACGACACGGCGCTCACCGCCGACCTCGCCGCCGGTACCGCGCCGGACGTCTTCATCGTCAAGAACCTGAAGAACTACGTCACCTTCCAGGAGGGTGGCACGCTGCTCGACATCTCCGACGTGGCCGGCGAGCTCGACCCGGGCACCGGTGGCCTCGAGGCGATGGCGGTCGACGGCGCCACCTACGCCGTGCCGTACCGTCAGGACTCGTGGCTGCTCTACTACAACAAGGAGCTGTTCGACGAGGCCGGCGTGGACTACCCGGACGGCTCGTGGACGTGGGACGACTACGCCGACGCCGCCGCCACGCTGACCGACGGGATCGACGAGAAGGACGTGTACGGCTCGTACCTGCACGGCTGGCAGTCCACGGTGCAGGGCTTCGCCCTCGCGCAGACCGAGGGCGCCGCCCTGGACAGCGGTGACTTCAGCTACCTGGCCCCGTACTACGAGCGCGAGCTCGAGATGCAGGACGAGGGCTCGCAGCCCAGCTACGCCACCGTCACCACCAACGAGCTGGCCTACCAGTCGCAGTTCGGTACCCAGAAGGCCGCGATGCTCGGCATGGGCTCCTGGTACATCGGGACGCTGGTGG
This sequence comes from Myceligenerans cantabricum, assembly GCF_054777735.1. Classification (NCBI taxonomy): domain Bacteria; kingdom Bacillati; phylum Actinomycetota; class Actinomycetes; order Micrococcales; family Promicromonosporaceae; genus Myceligenerans; species Myceligenerans cantabricum. Next base: position 428,582 of record NZ_BAAHAJ010000004.1, on the reverse strand, counting down.
CGGAGCAGGCGTCGGGTGACGCGGACACGTTCGAGTGGGGTATCGCCCCCATCCCGCAGAAGGACGAGTCCACCACCGGCACGGACAGCACTCCGGTCACCTTCGGCGACCCCACCACGATGGGGATCAACGCCGGGATCGACGAGGAGAAGGTCGACGCCGCGAAGGACTTCCTGCGGTTCGCCGCAGGGCCGGACGGCGCGGCCGCGCTGGCCGAGATCGGCATCACGCCCGCCCTCATCGACGACACGGTGGCCGACGCCGTCTTCGGGCTCGACGGCGTCCCGCAGGACGACCTGTCCCGGTTTGCCTACACGACGCACGAGACGCTGCCGGAGAACCCGGTGGGCGCGAACACATCGGCGATCCAGACGATTCTGGCCGACCTTCACTCGGCGGTCATGTCCGAGTCGGACCCGGTCGACGACGCGATCGCGGACGCGCAGGACCGCGTCGCCAACGAGGTCGGCTGAGCGCCGACCGCCACCGCCTGCCGCGTGATGGCGCGAGCTGTCACGCGGCAGGCATGACCTACCAGTCCCTCGACGAGGAGAACGACCCATGGCGACACCCGTCGTCGACAATCCCGGAGCCCTCGGGCTGCCGTTCCCCGACCCCCTGCGGCGGCGGGCGCCCAGGACGTCGCTCAAGCTCCGCAACGCCCTGATCGGCTGGACGTTCGTCCTGCCGAACTTCGCCGGGTTCGCGGTGCTCACCCTGGTCCCCGTCTTCCTGCTGTTCTACTACTCGTTGACGAACTGGAACATCTTCGGCAACGCGGAGTGGGTGGGCCTCGACAACTATCAGCGGCTCCTCGGTGACAAGAGCTTCCATGTCGCGCTCGGCAACACCTTCTACTACGCCGCGTTCCACATCCCGCTGACCATCGCGGCCTCCCTGGGGCTGGCGCTGCTGCTCAACCAGAGGCTGCGCGGCGCGGCGTTCTTCCGCACGGTGGCGTTCTTCCCGTACATCACGTCGATCGTGGCGGTCGCCGTGGTGTGGAACATGCTGTTCAGCCCGGAGTTCGGGCCGATCAACCAGTTCATCGGCCTCTTCGTGGGCGGGGACCTGCCGGGCTGGACGGTCTCCAAGGACTGGGCCATGCCCGCGGTCATCATCGTGGGCACGTGGCGCTACATGGGCTACTACATGCTGCTGTTCCTCGCCGGGCTCCAGACGGTGCCGACCGAGCTGCACGAGGCCGCCCGGATCGACGGTGCCGGCGCGTGGCAGCGGTTCTGGAACGTGACGCTGCCCTGCCTGCGGCCCACGATGTTCTTCGTGACGGTCATGGTCACCATCGAGAGCTTCAAGGTCTTCGACCTGATCCTCGTCATGACCGAGGGCGGTCCCGGACAGGCCACCCTCGTCCTCAGCCAGTACATCTGGCAGAAGGGCTTCGAGCAGTTCGAGCTCGGGTACGCCTCGTCGGTCGCCGTCGTCCTGTTCCTCATCTGCATCGGCGTGACGGTCGTGCAGTTCCTGTACAACAAGCGGAGGGATGCGTGATGACCACTCGTCCGACCGCGCTCCGGAAGACCGGCCGCGTCCTGCTGTACCTGGGGATGATCGCCGCGGCCGCGGCGATCCTGCTGCCCTTCGTCTGGATGGTCATCTCCTCCCTGAAGACGAACAACCAGGTCTTCACCGCACCCATCGAGTGGATCCCCGACCCGTTCCGCTGGCGCAACTACCTCGACATCTGGATCAAGGGCGACATGGGCACCTGGATCCGCAACACCATGACGGTGTCGGTCGCGGTGACCCTCCTGCAGGTGTTGACCGGCAGCTTCGCCGCCTACGGCTTCGCCAAGACGCGCTTCCCGGGACGTGACGCGCTCTTCCTGCTGTACATCGGCACGATCGCCGTGCCCTGGGCGTCGTACATGATCCCGCAGTTCCAGATGCTCTCGAGCTGGGGGCTGGCCAACACGCTGTACTCGATCATGCTGCTCCAGGCGTTCAGCGCGTTCGGCGTGTTCCTCATGAAGCAGTACTACGAGTCGATCCCCGACTCCCTGTGCGAGGCGGCCCGCATCGACGGGCTGTCCGAGTACGGCATCTGGCGGCGCATCATGCTGCCGCTGTCCGTGCCCGCCATCACGTCGCTGACGATCATCACCTTCGTCACGACATGGAACGACTACCTCGGGCCCCTGATCTACCTGCGTGACCGGGAGCTGTGGACGATCCAGCTCGGTCTCCAGCGCTTCGTCGGCGACTACAACGCCGAGCACGCGCTGATCATGACCGGGTCCGTGCTGTCCATCCTGCCCATCGCCGTGGTGTTCCTGGCGGGCCAGCGGTACTTCGTGCAGGGCATCGCGACCACGGGCGTCAAGGGGTGAGCGTGGGATGAGCACCCCGTCAGGGACGACGGTCGGCGGGCCGGGCGGCACCGGCGGTGCCCGCCGGCGCCGGCTCATCGGACCGGAGACGTACGAGCTGGTCTTCGGCACCCTCTACACCGGGCTGGCGACCAACGTGCTGCTCGCGGTCGCGTGCTTGCCGGCCGTGCTCCTGCTGGTGGCGACCGATCTCACGGCGACGTGGCCGCTGCTGGTGGCGGCCACGCCGCTGGCCGGCCCGGCGCTGGTGGCGGCCTTCGCGGCATTCGGTGAGTTCAGCGCGGGCGGGTCGTCCACGCCGGTGCGCACGTTCGTCCGCGCGTGGCGCCGGCACCTGCGCCGGGGTCTGGCCGTCGGGGCGCTGGCCGCCGGCACCGTCCTCGTCCTCGCGGTGGACATCGCGTTCTTCTGGGGCCGGACTGCCGGTGCCGTCGTGATCCCCGTGCTCGCCACGCTCACCGCGGGGACGGTGGCGACCGCCTTCCTGGCGCTGACCCTCGTGCCCGAGCGGCCCGACGCCCGCCTGCGGGACCTGCTGCGCGCCGGGCTGTTCCTCGGTGCGCGGCGCTGGTACCTGAGCGTGGCCGTCCTGCTGCTGCTCGCCCTCCTGGCGTCGGTGGTGTCCGCGCGCCCGGCGATCGGGCTCGGCTTCGCCACCGCCCCGCTGCTGTACGCGGCGTGGGGCGCAGCGCGCTTCGCGCTGCGCCCCGTGGGCCCAGTGGCCGCCCCGCGTCCCGAGTAGCAGGACGAGAGGCCGGCGACGGCGTCGCCCTCGCCGGCCCGGACGGCTCCTCGCCGACGGCGTCAGGCGGAGGCCCGCTCCGCCATCTCCACCACGTTGGCCAGGAGCATCGCGCGGGTCATCGGCCCGACGCCGCCCGGGTTCGGGGAGTACCAGGAGGCCTTCTCGCGGGCCTCCGCCGAGACGTCGCCGACCACCTTCGACCTCCCGGTGGCAGGGTCCGTCTCGCGCGAGACGCCGACGTCGATCAGCACCGCGCCCGGCTTCACCATCTCGCCGGACACGATGTCCTTGACGCCCGCTGCCGCGACGACGACGTCGGCGCGGCCCACCAGGCCCGCCAGGTCCTGCGTGCCCGTGTGGGTCAGCGTGACCGTCGCGTTCACCGCGCGGCGCGTGAGCAGCAGCCCGATCGGGCGGCCCACGGTGACGCCGCGGCCGAGCACGACGACCTCCTTGCCCTTGAGGTCGACGTCGTGCCGCAGCATGAGGTCGATGATGCCGCGCGGTGTGCAGGGCAGCGGCGACGTGATCTCGTCGTTGACCCGCAGCACCAGGCGCCCCAGGTTCGTGGGGTGCAGGCCGTCGGCGTCCTTGTCCGGGTCGACGAGCTCCAGGATGCGGTTCGTGTCGATGCCCTTCGGCAGCGGGAGCTGCACGATGTACCCGGTGCAGGCCGGGTCCTCGTTCAGCCGCCTGACCGCGGCCTCGATGTCCTCCTGCGTGGCGTCCGCGGGCAGGTCCTCGCGGAGGGAGGCGATGCCGACCTCCGCGCAGTCCTTGTGCTTGCCGTTCACGTACCACCGCGACCCGGGGTCGTCGCCCACGAGCAGCGTTCCCAGCCCGGGCACCACGCCGCGTTCGGCCAGCGCGGCCACGCGCCGGCCGAGCTCCGCCTTGATCGACGCGGCGGTGGCCTTCCCGTCGAGAATCTGTGCCATGTCAAGCTCCTTTCGTCGTCGGGTGCGGAGCACCGGTCGGGTCGGACGTGTCCGGACGACCGGTGCGCCGCACCCGACGCGCCGTCACAGGTTCGGGTAGAGCGGGAACTCCGCCGTGAGCTTCGCGACGCGGGCGGCCAGGGCGTCGACGTCGGCAGTCGCGCCGTCCTTGAGGGCCGTCGCGATGATGTCCGCCACCTCGGTGAACTCCGTGTCGCCCAAGCCGCGCGTGGCGAGCGCCGGCGTGCCGATGCGCAGGCCGGACGTGACGCGCGGCGGGCGCGGGTCGAACGGGACGGCGTTGCGGTTCACGGTGATGCCGGCGTCGTGCAGGAGGTCCTCGGCCTGCTGGCCGTCCAGCCGGGAGTCCCGCAGGTCCACCAGGGCCAGGTGCACGTCGGTGCCGCCGGTCAGGACGGAGACGCCGACGTCGGCCACGTCGGGCTGCGCGAGGCGGTCGGCGATGATCTGCGCGCCCTGGACGGTGCGCTGCTGGCGCTCCTTGAAGCCCTCGGACGCCGCGATCTTGAACGCCACGGCCTTGGCCGCGATCGCGTGCATCAGCGGGCCGCCCTGCTGGCCCGGGAACACCGCCGAGTTGATCTTCTTCGCGTACTCCTCGCGCGTCAGGATGAAGCCGGACCGCGGCCCGCCGATCGTCTTGTGCACCGTCGACGACGTCACGTCCGCGTGCGGCACGGGCGACGGGTGGAGGCCCGCGGCCACGAGGCCCGCGAAGTGCGCCATGTCGACCCACAGCTTGGCGCCCACCTCGTCCGCGATCTCGCGGAACGCGGGGAAGTCGAGCTGGCGCGGGTAGGCGGACCAGCCGGCGATGATGACGTCCGGCCGGTGCTCCAGCGCCGCCTTGCGGACCGCGTCCATGTCGATGCGGTAGGTGGTGGGGTCGACGCCGTAGCCGGCGACGTCGTACAGCCGGCCGGAGAAGTTGATCTTCATGCCGTGCGTGAGGTGGCCGCCGTGCGCCAGCTCCAGGCCGAGGATCCGGTCGCCCGGGCGGATCAGGGCGTGCAGCACGGCCGCGTTGGCCTGCGCGCCGGAGTGCGGCTGGACGTTGACGGCCTCGGCGCCGAACAGTGCCTTGGCGCGGTCGATCGCGAGGTTCTCGGCGATGTCGACCTGCTCGCAGCCGCCGTAGTAGCGCTTGCCGGGGTAGCCCTCGGCGTACTTGTTGGTCAGGACGGACCCCTGCGCCTCGAGCACGGAGGTGGGGACGAAGTTCTCCGACGCGATCATCTCGAGCGTGTCGCGCTGGCGGGCCAGCTCGCCGTCGAGCACGGCGGCGATCTCGGGATCCACCTGCGCGAGGGGCGCGTTCATCACGTCGGTGGGAAGGTCGGGAGTCTGAGCGCTCATTGCGTCTCCTCGAATTGGCTGGACTGACACAGGTCTCGCGTCGGGTCCGCCTGCCACGACCGGCTGCCCGGCGGGGTGCGCACCTTCGGCGAGGTGACCCCGGGCCCAGGCGAACGACCCGTCGTCGGCACAGTACGTCGCTCCCCGGTGGTTGCTCCACCTCGTCCCGCCGTGCCTGCTCGCAGGCCCCGGCCGGATGGCGCCAGTCGCGACGCGAAGAGCCTAGCAGCGCCGGGTGCCGGGGCGGGCGGCCGGGCGCGCCGCCCGGGCCGTGCGCTCGTCCGCACGCCATGTGGAACGGGCCTCGCGCACCGTGGTGTGCGTGACAGGATTGCCGCCATGCCTTCCACGCCGCAGTGGCTCGAGTCCTGGACGCCTGCCGACGGCGTCGAACGCGCCCGCACCCTGTTCGCCCGCGCCTTCGGCGACGGCACGCCCGACGGCGTCTGGTTCGCCCCGGGTCGCGTCAACCTGATCGGCGAGCACACCGACTACAACGCGGGCCTCTGCCTGCCCACCGCGCTGCCCCACCGCACCTACGTCGCCCTGCGCGCCCGCGCGGACGACGTCGTCCGGCTCTCGTCCGCCCAGACGCCGGACGAGCCGTGGGAGGCAAGGCTGTCCGACGTCGGCCCCGGGACCGTCGGCGGCTGGGGATCCTACGTCGCGGGCGTGGCCTGGGCCCTGGCCGAGGCGGGTCACGAGGTGTGCGGCTTCGACGCCGTCGTCGACTCCTGCGTGCCGTTCGGTGCGGGGCTGAGTTCGTCCGCGTCGCTCGAGAGCGCGTTCGCGGTGGCGGTCGACGCCGTCGCAGGGCTCGGCCTCTCCGCCGACGACGCCGGCCGCGCCGAGCTGGTCGACGTCTGCCGCCGCGCGGAGAACGAGATCGCCGGGGCGCCCACCGGTGGGCTCGACCAGTCCGCGTCCCTGCGCTGCGCCGAGGGGCGCGCCCTGCTGCTGGACTTCCGGCCGGGACTGTCGGCGCTCGAGTCGGGGCGCCCGGTCCCGTTCGAGCCGGCCGCCGCCGGCCTGGAGCTGCTGGTCGTCGACACGCGTGCCCCGCACGCGCTGGTCGACGGGCAGTACGGTGCGCGCCGGGCGGCCTGCGAGCGAGCTGTCGAGCAGCTCGGTCTGGCGAACCTCCGTGAGATCGCTCCCGAAGGCCTCGGCGAAGCACTGGCCGCGCTCGCGCCGCACGACGCCGACGGGGTCCTCACCCGCCGCGTCCGTCACGTGGTGACCGAGACCGAGCGTACCGCCCGGTTCGCCGAGCTGGTCTCCGGCGGCCGGGTCGCGGAGGTGGGGCCGCTCATGACTGCGTCGCACGCGTCGCTCCGGGACGACTACGAGGTCTCCTGCCGCGAGCTCGACCTGGTCGTCGACACGGCGGTGGCGGCGGGGGCCGTGGGCGCCCGCATGACCGGTGGGGGATTCGGCGGCTCGGCGATCGCGCTGGTCCCGCGCGACGACGTCGAGCGCCTGGTGGCCGCCGTCGACGGCGCGTTCGCCGACGCCGGGCTCACGGCCCCCGCGTTCCTGCTGGCGCCGCCGTCGGCGGGCGCCGGGCAGGCCTGAGCCCGGCCGTGGATGCTGACTGTCTGGCCAGGCAGTTTACCTAGTACCGGTCGGGTCCGCTACGTTGTGTCGGGTGGTGTCACGAGGACACCGCATGTGCCGCGGTGCACGACACGAGGGGGGCGACGCCGTGACAGGTAGCGCACCGGTCACCAGAACCAGACGAGGATCCGTGCTCGCGGGCTCGGTCCTGACGACCGTGCTGGCCGTCCTCGTGGCCGGTTGCGGCCTCGGCTCGGACGGGCCGTCCGACGGGTTCGCGGCGGGCGACGACTTCACCTACATGGCCGAGGTCGTCACCGAGGGCGGCGCGCGGGACTTCGGGTTCATCTCCGGGACCATCACCTCCGACGGCCAGGTCGACGGCGAGTTCCAGCTCGCCCAGATCGAGGACGGCCAGATGAGCAAGAGCACGACCGCGTTCACCGGCCAGGTGAACGACGACGGCACGGCGTCCTTCCGCGGGATCGGCCCGGAGGGGGCCGGGGTCGACCTCACCGCGACCCTGGAGGACGGCCAGGCCGTCATGACCACCGACCTCGAACCCGGGATCGCGGCCACCACCTGGAACCGCGCCTCGCTCCCCGCCTTCAACAACGCGATCCAGGACGCGGTCCGTCAGTAGCGCGGCCTCGCCGGTCGCACCGCCGCCCGCCGATCGCGGGGTGCGCGCCGTCAGCGTGCCGGCGGCGGGCGGCGGGCGGCTCGCGGCGTCAGAGCTCGTAGGTCGCCACCAGCGGGGCGTGGTCGCTCCACCGCTCCGCGTAGGTGGGGGCGCGGTCGACCTCGATCTTCCGGCACGCCGGAGCCAGCCCCGGGTTGGCGAGCTGGTAGTCGATGCGCCACCCGGCGTCGTTGTCGAACGCCTGGCCGCGCCACGACCACCACGTGAACGGCCCCGGGCCGTCGCCCCCGAGCGCGCGGCCGAGGTCGGTCCAGCCCAGCTCGGCCCAGCGGTCGAGGTGGGCGCGCTCCTCGGGCAGGAAGCCGGCGCTCTTCAGGTTGCCCTTCCAGTTCTTGATGTCCGCCTCGGTGTGTGCGATGTTGATGTCGCCGGCGACGACCGCGGGCGTGGCCGCGGCGGCGAGCTCGGCCAGGCGTGCCGTCGTGCGCGCCAGGTACGCGTACTTCGCGTCCATCGTCGCCTCCTGGCCCGGCTTGGTGGACCCGGAGTGCTGGTAGGTCGAGACGGCGGTGAGCGTGCCGGCGGCGTCGGGCAGCGTGATGTCGGCCTCGATCCAGCGGCCGGTGTCGACGGCGGGCTCCGTGGCGTCGCCGGGCATCGGCAGGCCGCGCCGGACGCCCGCGATCGGGAACCGGGAGGCGACGAGAACGCCCGCCCGTCCCTTGATCTCGCTGCCGGCGTCTGCCACGTGCCAGCCGTCGAGGTACTCCTCGACGACCGCCTCGGGCGCGCGGACCTCCTGCAGGAGCAGGACGTCGGGCTCGCGGGCGGTGATCCACGTGTCCATGCCGCGGCGGTAGGCGGCGCGGATCCCGTTGACGTTGGCGGTGGCGACAGTCAGCTCAGGCACGCGGGCCACTCTACGTCGTCGGCTCCGCGGACCGGGAGGCAGGCGGCCCGGACCCGGGGGACACGTGGCTCAGGCGGCCGCCGGGCCCGGACCAGGGGAGAGATCCCGGCTCAGGGCTCCGGCGGGTCCGCTCCGAGGTACCTCAGAGCCGCTCTGAGGTACGTGACGGCCCGGTCTGAGGTGCTCCCGGCGACCAGGACTGCCCGGTCGACCGATCCGGCGGGCCGGGACTCACGACGAGTGTCTTCCGTATCGCACCGGACGGGCAGCAGAGCCCGCCGGACCGGACAGCCGGAGGAATCATGTCACTGTGGGGACCCGCACTGGATGCGGAAGTGGAGTACCGGGCGGAGCAGGCGCGCAAGGCCTGGGGTGGCCGTCCGCGCCCCTCCGCCGCGCCGCGGCGCCGCCGCAGGCGCGAGAAGGCCACGGAGGTCGAGAAGCGTACGGCGCAGATCCGCCGTGGCGTGTGGGGCATGCGTCCCGAGCCCGCGCCGCGCGGCCTGTTCGCATGACCGCCGGACCGGCGTCGACGAAGGGCGCGGAGCCCGCGTCGGCGCCGGTGGCCGGCCATGTCAGTAGCTGGTGGCACGATGTGCGGGTGCGGCGCTCCACCACGATTCCCCTGATCTCCCGGCAGGGCCAGGTCGACTCCCTCCTGCGGGCGGTCGAGCGCGCCTCGGCCGGGAAGCCGGGCCTCGTGCTCGTCGGCGGTGACGCCGGGGTGGGCAAGACCCGGCTCATCGGTCACGTCGCGCAGGCGGCGGAGCGGGCCGGCGCGAGCCCTGTCGTCGTGCACTGCGTGGACCTGGGCCAGGTCGGCATCCCCTACCTGCCCTTCACGGAAGCCCTGGCCCAGCTCCAGGGCGGGGCGGCCGGGCAGGAGGCCGCGTCGCGGGTCGCCGCCCTCGTGGCGGAGCGGCCCGCGCTGTGGCGCCTGCTGGAGCCGGGCGGGGGAGGCGGTGCGGACCACGACGCGCGCCTCCAGCTCTTCGAGGGCATCGCCCGCAGCCTCGGCGAGGCGGGCGAGCCGGGCCGGCCGGTCGTGCTCGTCGTCGAGGACGTGCACTGGGCGGACGCCTCCACCCGCGACGTGCTGCGGTTCCTCGCGTCCCGGGCTCGCTCGGAGAACCTCCTGGTCGTGGTCACCTACCGCTCCGACGACGTCGACCGGCGCCACCCGCTGCGCCCCCTGCTCGCCGAGCTCTCCCGGCTGGAGCACGTGGAGCGTGTGGACCTCGACCCGTTCGACGAGACCGAGCTGCGGGAGTTCACCACCGCCCTGGCGGGCGGGCCCCTGAGCGCCGGCGAGTTCGGCGGCGTGCTGGACCGGTCAGAGGGCAACGCCTTCTTCGCGGAGGAGCTGCTCGACGCCGGCCCCGAGCCCGGCACCCTGCCCTGGACCCTCACCGAGGTGCTGCGCACGCGGCTGGAACGGCTCGACCCGGAGGCGCAGCAGGTCGTTCGCCTCGCGTCGGTCGCGGGCCGCCGCGTGCGCGAGGAGCTCCTGCGGACCGCCGCCGCCCGCCGGGGAACGAACGGGATCGACGCCGCGCTGCGCGAGGCCGTGACCCAGCAGGTCATGATGGTCTCGGGCGGGCACCTCGAGTTCCGGCACGCGCTCCTGGCCGAGGTCCTGTACACCGACCTGCTGCCCGGCGAACGGTCCGAGATGCACCGCGCCTACCTCGCCGCCCTGGCACAGGAAGGCGCCGACGGCACGCCCCTCGGCGGGGCCGCCGAGCGCGCGCACCACGCCTTCGAGGCGCACGACCTGCCCGCAGCCCTCGTCGCCTCGCACGAGGCCGCGCTGGCGGCCCGCGGCCTGCTCGCTCCCGAGGAGGAGCTGCGGCACCACGAGCAGGCGCTCGCGGTGTGGGAGTCGGTCCCGGACGCGGAGCTGCTGCTCGGGACGGACCGGGTCGCGGTCGCCGTCGCTGCGGGCGAGGCCGCCGCCAAAGCGGGCCACCCGCGCCGCGCCGTGCGCCTCACCCGTCAGGCTGTCGACGGCCTGGCCGGCGACCCGGAGCGCGCCGCGGCGCTGCGGCACGTCCTCGTGCGGCGCCAGCTCGACCTGCCTGACTGGGGCGAGCACGGTCAGGACGCCGCCCAGGCCCGCGAGGACCTCCGGGAGGCCCTCGGCTCGCTGCCCGATCCCAGCCCGGACCGGGTGTGGAGCGACGCTCTGCTGGCGCGCATCGCGATGGAGATGGACCTCGACGACGAGGCACGCGAGCAGGCCGGGCTGGCCGTCGAGGGGGCGCGCGCCCTGGGCGAGCACGGTGCCCTCGCGGAGGCGCTCGCGACTCTCGCCGTCCTCGACGTCGCGGACGCCGACAAGGCCGCGAGCCTGCTCGACGAGGCCTCGGCCGCCGCCGTCCGGGCCGGCGACGTCCTCACGGAGATGCGCTGCCTCTACAACGCGGCGGCCAACCGCTTCTACGCGGGCCACCTCGCCGACGCCGAGCAGAAGGTGGCGGGCGGCCTCGCCCGCGCGGAGGAGCTGGGCCTGACCTGGAGCGCCTACGCCGTGAGCCTGCGGATCCTGCGCGAGATCATGCGCTACTTCGACGGCGACCTCACGAGACGGCCCGTCGGGGACGTGCCGCCGTCGTCGCTCCAGGTCCTGGACGCCGCGGGGATGTATGCGGCGGTCGCACGCGGGGACGACGACGTCGTCGACCGCGGCCGGGCGCTGCTGGAGCACTGGCAGGCGGACGGGATGATCGCGTTCATCGGCGGTGGCTGTCTTGCCGACGCGCTCACCTGGGCGGGCCGGTACGACGAGGCGCTCGAGCTCGCGCAGCGCGTCGTCGACCACCTCGGAGAGGTGTGGAACGAGCTCTTCCTCGGTGGGATCTGGCTGTCCGCGCTCGCCCTCGCGGCCCTGGCCGACGCGGCGGAGGCGGACCGCTCGTCGGGCCGGGCCGGCACCGCGGCCGATACGGCCGCCCGGGAGAAGGCGGCGGCCGAACGCCTGGACCGGGGTGACGCCCTGCTCGACCTCGCCCGGGAGACGGCGCGCCGTGGGCGGCCACGGGGCGGCGTGCTCGGGCCGGAGGGGACCGCCTGGCTCCAGCGCGCCGCCGCGGAGAATGCCCGGCTGCATGCGGTGATCGGTCCGGCCGGCGCACCGACGACGTCGGACGAGCTGTGGCGCACCGCCGCGGCGGCCTGGCAGGAGACCGTCGAGGCGTTCGACTTCGGTTATCGCTACGAGGTGGCGCGCTCGCGCTTCCGCCTGGCGGAGGCACTGCTCGGAGCCGGCGACAAGAGCGCCGCCGGGGCGCAGGCCGGGACCGCTCTGTCCGAGGCGGTGGACGTGGGCGCCCGCCCGCTGGCCGACGCCGTGCGGGCGCTCGGCCGCCGCGCCCGGCTGGAGCTGCCGGGCCTGCGCCGCGCGACGGCATCGACCCTCACGGAGCGCGAGGAGGAGGTCCTCACCCTCGTCGCACAGGGCCTGTCGAACCGGCAGATCGGCGAGCGGCTGTACATCTCGACCAAGACGGTGAGCGTCCACGTGTCGAACGTGATGGCGAAGCTCGGCGCGTCCGGCCGTGCGGAGGCGGTGAGTCTCGCTCACCGTCGCGGGCTGCTGAAGGTCTGAGGTGTCGCGCGGGCCTGCCGGAGCCCTGCGGCCCTGCCGCGCGGCCCCGCGGCGCCTCAGGACGCGGGCGCCGGCGTCTCCTCCCCGTCGTACGCCGCCTCGAGCGCGGCGATGTCGATCTTGCCCATCTGCAGCATCGCGTTCGTCGCACGCATGTTGGCCGCGGTGCTGTAGTCGCCGCACAGCTCGCCGAGCCGCTTCGGCAGCACCTGCCACGAGACGCCGAACCTGTCCTTGCACCAGCCGCACGGGCCGGCCGCGCCGCCGTCCGCGGTCAGGACGTCCCAGAGGCCGTCCAGCTCGTCCTGCGTGTCCAGCTCGATGAGGAACGAGAAGGCCTCGTTCAGCGTGAACTCCGGCCCCGCGTTGAGCCCGGTGCACCGCTGTCCGCCCACCGTGAACTCGACGACGAACGGCTTGCCCGGCTCGGCGCCCGGGATGCCCTCGGGAGCGGTGAGGACCCGGTCGACGCTGCTGCCGGGGATGTGCTCCGCGTAGAACTCTGCCGCCTCGTGCGCCAGATTGTTGCCGAACCAGAGGTGGGAACGCACGGTTGTCATGATCATCTCCTCGAACGGTGGACCCTCGCGGGTGAGGGTCCGTCATCAGGTCCGACGACGCCCGGCGGCGGAACTCATCGGCCGCACCGGGCCGACGAGCGCACCGGGCCGGTCAGTACAGCAGCCCCGGCAGCCAGAGCACGATCTGCGAGGGCGTGCCGAGTCGGTCGGCGACCAGGTCGACCCCCGCGTGCGCGTTGTGCCGCAGACCGTACGGGGCGCCGACGAGCGTCACGAGCAGCCCCGTCAGGTGCGAGATCGCTCGCCAGGGCCGACGGCGAGGTAGGGGCAGGTGCTCACGTAGGGGCGTGGGAGCGCCCCCCTGGGGCCTATCTCGGCACTCGCCCCTACCTCGCCGTCGTCCCTGCCCGCGCGATTGCTTGCTCGCTCATCTCGGTCACCGTGTCGACGGGCTCCTGCTCGCCCCCGATCTCCTCCACGCGGGAGTCGTCCTCCTCGGAGGCGCTGTAGGCGATCTCCTGGAGGCCCGCGCCGACCTCGGTCAGCGACTGCTGCTGTTCCTCGCACAGCGCGCCGAGTCCCTCGGACGAGATGATGGTCGGTGGCGGCCGGGCCGCCGTGCGGGGTGGAAGCGCAGTCGAAGCGCAGTCACCCCGCAGGACGGCGTGGTCGGCGGCCGACTACTTCCGCGAGCGCTTGATGAAGTCCGCGCAGCGCTCGCCGATCATCATCACCGTGATGTTGGGGTTGACCGTGGTGATCTCCGGCATCACCGAAGCGTCCGCGACCCGCAGCCCGGTCACGCCCTTGACCCGCAGGCGGGGGTCCAGCGGCGAGGTCTCGTCGTCCTCGGCGCCCATCCGGACCGAGCCCGTGGGGTGGTAGACGGTGTTGTGGGTGCGGGAGACGTAGTCGGCGATCTCCTCGTCGGTGCGCACCTCGGGGCCCGGGAACAGCTCCCGCCCGGTCCACTCCGCCATCGCCGGCTGGGCCGCGATCTCGCGGGCCAGCTTGATCCCCTCCACCATGACGCGCATGTCGTGCGGGTCCGTGAAGTATCGCGGGTCCACCTTCGGCTTGTCGCGAAAGTCGCGCGACCGCAGCCGCACCGTGCCGCGCGACCGTGCGTGCGTCACGTTCGGCGTCAGGCAGAAGACGTTCTCCGCGCTCGGGTAGCCCTGGCGGACGGTGTGCATGTCGAACGGGACGGAGCCGTAGTGCATCATCAGGTCGGGCAGGGCGTCGCCACGCGCCTCGGCCTCGGCGGTGCGCGCGAAGATCCCGATCTCCCACCACTGGGTGGACTCGGTCACCATGGGCCGCTTCGCCTCCCAGGAGATGACGCCCTCCGGGTGGTCCTGCGTGTGGGAGCCGACGCCGGGGGCGTCCACCAGCACCTCGATCCCCATCTCGCGCAGGTGCTCGGCCGGGCCGATGCCGGACAGCAGGAGCAACTTCGGCGAGTCGATCGCGCCCGCCGACAGCACGATCTCCCGCCGCGCCGTGAGGTGCTCCGTGTGGACGAGGTCGGGTGCCAGCACGTCGACGCCGGTCGCGCGCGGGAGGCCGCCCGTCCCGCCGTCGTCCCCGCCCTGCGAGGCGCCCCCGCTCCGCCGCTGGTCCGTGTGGGGCACCCGGGACCCGGCCGCCGGCTCGAACGTGATGCGCTTCACCCAGTGTTCCGTGAGGATCGTCAGGTTCTCCCGCTCCAGCACGGGGTGCAGGTAGGACACCGACGACGACGAGCGCACGCCGTCCTCACGGGCGTTGATCTGGAAGAAGCTCGCCCCCTCGGCGACGGTCGTCCCGTCGTTGAACCGCACGCGCGGGATGCCTGCCTGCTCGCAGGCGTCCAGCAGCGCCACGCCGCACGGGTCCTCGGGGCGTACCTGCCGCAGCCGCACCGGGCCGTCGTGGCCGTGGTGCCCGCCGGGCTGGTCGTTGTTCTCCAGCCGCCGCACGAACGGCAGCGACTCCGGCGCCTCCCACCCCGCGGCGCCGAGCTCGGCCCACCGGTCGAGGTCCTCGGCCGGCGGGTGGAACGCGATGCACGAGTTGTGCGAGGAGCAGCCGCCCAGCACGCGGGCGCGTGCCTGCCGCATGAAGGAGTTGCCCTTCTCCTGCGGCTCGATGAGGTAGTCCCAGTCGTACCCCGACTCCAGCAGGTGCATCCACCGGTCGAGACGCAGGACGGCGTCGTCGTCCACGTCGGACGGGCCGGCCTCGAGCAGGGCGACGGTGACGTCGGGATCCTCAGACAGCCGCGCCGCGACGGCGGCGCCGCCGGAGCCGCCGCCGATCACGAGATAGTCGAACTCCCGGGACATGCTCTCTCCCCTCAGTGCTGCGGGAACCAGCCGGTCACGGCCGGGCGCAGGTTCTGGTAGACGTGCTTGGCTTCCTGGTACTCGGCGAGGCCCGCCGGTCCGAGCTCGCGGCCGAAGCCGGACTGCTTGAACCCGCCCCACTCCGCCTGCGGCAGGTACGGGTGGAAGTCGTTGATCCAGATCGTCCCGTGCCGCAGCCGGTTCGCGACGCGCTGGGCCTTGCCCCCGTCCGGCGTCCACACGGCGCCTGCCAGGCCGTAGTGCGTGTCGTTGGCGAGCTCGACGGCCTCGTCCTCGGTGCGGAACGTCTCGACGGTGACCACGGGCCCGAACGCCTCGTCGACGACGGCGGCCGAGCCGCGCGCGACGCCGTCGAGCACTGTGGGCAGGTAGTAGAAGCCTCGCGCGAGGTCGCCGTCGCCCCACGTCCCGCCGCAGCGCAGCACGGCGCCGTCGGCGACGGCCCGGTCCACGTACGCGGTGACCTTGTCGCGGTGGGCGGCGGAGATCAGCGGGCCGGTCTCGGCTTCCGGGTCGTCGGGGCCGCCGAGCCGGATCCGCTCGGCGCGGCGGACCAGCTCGTCGACGAACCTGTCGTGGAGCGAGTCCTCGACGAGCAGGCGGGCGCCCGCCGAGCACACCTGGCCCGAGTGCACGAACGCGGCGTTGAGCGCGTTGTCGACCGCGGCGTCGAAGCTCTCGTCCGTCGCGGCGACGTCCGCGAACACGACGTTCGGGTTCTTCCCGCCGAGCTCCAGGGCGACCTTCTTCACCGTGGCCGCCGCGTTCGCGGCGATGATCCGGCCCGTGACCAGCCCGCCCGTGAACGACACCAGGTCGACGTCCGGGTGGGTGCTCAGCGGGCCGCCAGCGGTCGGCCCGGCGCCCGTCACGAGGTTGGCGACGCCGTCCGGGACGCCGACCTCCGACAGCACCCCCATGAGCAGCATCGCGGTGTGCGGGGTGAGCTCGCTCGGCTTGAGCACGAACGTGTTCCCCGCGGCCAGCGCGGGCGCGACCTTCCAGACGGCCTGCAGCAGCGGGTAGTTCCACGGGGAGATGAGCCCGCAGACGCCCACCGGCTCGTACTGGATGCGGCTGACGACCTCGTGGCTCCCGGCGTCGACGACCCGGCCGGCGTCGAGCCCGGCGAGCCTGCCGAAGTACCGGAAGCACGCGATGCAGTCGTCCATGTCGATCTCCGACTCGACGAACCGTTTGCCGGTGTCGCGGGACTCCGCGCGCGCGAACTCCGCCTTGCGCTCGGCGAGCAGGTCCGCGACGCGCAGTAGCAGGTCACCGCGCTCCGGGGCGGTGGTGGCGCGCCAGGGCCCGGCGTCGAACGCGCGGCGTGCGGCGGCGATCGCGCGTTCGGTGTCGGCGGCGGACGCCTCCGACACCGAGTCGACGGGCGACCCGTCGGCGGGGCACGCGATGTCGCGGGTGGCGCCGTCGGCGGCGGGCGTCCAGCCGCCGTCGACGAACAGGGTGGCGGCTACGGACATGCCGACCTCCGGTGGTGGTTCGGGTGGGATGGGACGACCCGCTCAGTGCACCGCACTCGCGCGGGTTCCGCCCGCCGGCGTCCGGCGTCCGGCGTCCGGCGTCCACAGCGTGCGGCTGCTCGACGCCGGACCACCGCGGGCGTGCGGGAGAGGGCTCAGACGTCCTCGGAGCGCCGGGTGGGCGCCGCGGAGGAGTGCAGGAAGTGCAGGTGCCGCTCGTACTGGTCGAGGACGTCGGCGATGAGCTGCTCCTTCTCGTAGCCGGTGACGTCGTAGCCCTGCGTGCCCTCGGCGAGGAAGACCTCGACACGGTAGTAGGTGTCGGCGGCGTCGGCCATGCTCGTGCGGAAGCTCGGCGTCGGGTACGCCATCGGGCACAGCTGGTAGGTGAACCGCGCCTCGTCCGCGTGCTCGACCGTGAGCGTGAGCACCGGCAGGCCGGTGCCCCGGTCAGGCTCCTCGGACCAGCGGACGGCGGCGCCCTCCTGCTCCAGGACGCCGGCGATCTCCTCGATCGCGGGCCGGCAGGTGCTGTCGATGAACCGGCGGGTGTGCCGCTCGTCGTGGAACGTGAGCAGACGGGAGAGCCGCTGCTGCCAGGTGGCGCCGGCGTGCGGGGTCCGCCCGGAGAGGTGGGACGGCAACGACGTGCGCACGGCGTCGAACTTCTGGCCCTCCGTGCGCAGCACCTTGTACAGCCCGAGCATCACGGCGACCATGACGAACGAGAACGGCAGGCCCATGATGATCGTCGCGGACTGCAGGGTGGTGATTCCGCCGGCCAGCAGCATGCCCATGGTGAGCAGGCCGGTCGCGGCGGCCCAGAAGATGCGCAGCCACGCGGGGCCGTCGTCGCCGGCCTGGTGCAGGCGGGACGTGAAGTTGGACAGCACGAGCGCGCCGGAGTCGGCGGACGTCACGTAGAACAGCAGACCCGTGATCACGGCGATGCCGATCGTCAGCGGAGCGGCCGGGAACTGCTCCAGCAGGGCGTAGATCCCGCTCGCCGGGTCGTCCACGGCGTTCGCGCCGAACTCCGCGCCCGCCTCGCCGCCGTTCATCATGAAGTCGAGGGCGCTGTTCCCGAAGACCGACACCCACAGCAGGATGAACAGGAACGGGATGGTCAGCGTGCCGACCACGAACTGGCGGATCGTGCGGCCGCGCGAGATGCGCGCCAGGAACAGGCCGACGAACGGCGCCCAGGCCACCCACCAGGCCCAGAAGAACAGCGTCCACCAGCCCATCCACTCGGCCGGCGCCTCGAACGCGTAGGTGTCCAGCGCCATCCCGGGCAGCCGCGACACGTAGTCGCCGAGATTCATGACCAGCCCGTCGAGCAGGAACGACGTCTTGCCCGCGATGAGGATCCACACGATCAGCACGATCGCCAGCACCACGTTCAGCTCGGACAGGCGCCGCAGACCGCGCGCCACACCGGAGACCACGGACAGCGTCGCGATGACGACGGCCAGCACCAGCAGCCCGACCTGCGCCCAGGTCCCCTCGGGGATGCCCCACAGCTCGAACAGGCCGCGGTTGAGCATCTCGACGCCGATGCCGAGCGTGGTGGCCAGGCCGAAGATCGTGCCGATCACGGCGGCGACGTCCACGGCGTCACCCAGCTTGCCCCACACCCGGTCGCCGAACAGCGGGTGCAGCACCGAACGGATGCTCAGCGGCATGTTGCGGCGATAGGCGAAGTAGGCCAGCGCCATGCCCATCAGCGCGTACATGCCCCAGCCGATGATCCCATAGTGGAACAGGGTCCACACCACGGCCTGCCGGGCGGCCTCGATGCCCTCGCCGGAGCCGGCCGGCGGGAAGTAGTACTGCGAGGCGGGCTCGGCCACCGAGTAGAACATCAGGTCCGTGCCGATGCCGGCGGCGAACAGCATCGCCGCCCAGGTGAACAGGTTGAACTGCGGCTTCGACTGCTCCGGGCCCAGGCGCACCTTGCCCATCCGGGAGGCGCCCACCGCGATGGCGAACACCAGGAACCCGGTCGCGACCAGGAAGTAGTACCAGCCGAAGCCCTCGGAGATCCATCCGACGACGACGCCGATCGACTCCTCCGCCTGCGCCGGGGCGAAGATCGCCCACAGCGCCACGGCGAGGATGATCGCCGCAGAGCCGAAGAAGACCGTGCGGTTCACCACCTTGCCGGGAGGGGCCGCGGACGGGCTCTCGGACGGGCTCTCGGGCGGGTGGTCGGTGGCCGGGTCGTCGGTGCTCATGTGTCCTCGGGGTCGAGCGGGCAGAACGGTGCATCAGCATAGATCGCCCGCACTTCGGGCAGGTTACGTGGGCGGGACCCCGCGGGGGCGACGCCGGCGAGGTAGGGGCGAGCGCTCACGTAGGGGCGTGGGAGTGCCCCCCCTGGCGCCTACCCGAGCACTCGCCCCTACCTCGCCGGCGCCCTTCCCGGGTGATCTCTTACGCGGGGGAGACGCCGAGCTGCATCCCTGCCAGCCCGCGCTTGCGCGCCGCCAGCGAGCGGGCGACGTCGCGCAGCACCGCCGAGCCCGGCGACTCCGGCACGGCCAGCGTCACGGGGATCCCCGAGTCGCCGCCCTCCCGGACCGCGACGTCGAGCGGGACCTGCCCGAGCAGCGGGATGTGGGTGCCCAGCGTCTCCGACAGCCGGGCCGCGACCGTCGCGCCGCCGCCCTCGCCGAACAGGTGCAGCCGCGACCCGTCGGGCTGCTCCAGCCACGACATGTTCTCCACCACGCCGACCACGCCCTGCGACGTCTGCGTCGCCACCGACCCGGCCCGCTCGGCCACCTCCGCGGCCGCCGCCTGCGGCGTCGTCACGACCAGCACCTCCGACCGCGGCAGCAGCTGCGCCACCGAGATCGCGATGTCTCCCGTGCCCGGCGGCAGGTCCAGCAGCAGCACGTCCAGGTCGCCCCAGTACACGTCGCTGAGGAACTGCTCCAGCGCCCGGTGCAGCATCGGGCCCCGCCACACCACCGGCTGCCCCTCCGGCACGAACATGCCGATCGACACGACCTTGACACCGTGCGCCACCGGCGGCAGCAGCATGTTGTCCACCCGTGTCGGCTGCCGGTCCACCCCCAGCATCCGCGGGATCGAGAACCCGTAGATGTCCGCGTCGATCACACCCACGTTCAGCCCGTCCGCCGCCATCGACACGGCCAGGTTCGCCGTCACCGACGACTTCCCGACCCCGCCCTTGCCGGACGCGACCGCATAGACCTTCGTCAGCGAGCCCGGCTGCGCGAACGGGATCACCGGCTCACCCGTCCCCCCGCGCAGCTTCGTGCGCAGCGCCGCGCGCTGGTCCGGCGTCATCACGCCCAGCTCCACATCCACGGCGGCCACGTCGTCGACGGCGCTCGCCGCGGCGGTCACCTCCCTGATCAGCGTCGACTTCATGGGACATCCGGCGACGGTCAGGTCGATCCCGACGGTGACGCGGGCTCCCGGCGTGCCGCCGCCGTCCGCGCCTCCGGGGGCGGGCGGGTCGGCGACGTCGACGGACCGCACCATGTCGAGCTCCGTGATGGGCCGGCGGATCTCGGGGTCGAGGACGCGCGTGAGCGCGTCGCGGACGCGGGTCTCGATGGTCGCGGAGCTGGTGGTTGTCACCCCTCGATCCTAGGGTCCCCGGGGCATCTCGTGAATCTGGCGTGCGTTAGGCAAATACTCAGTAACGACCGATAGGGTGAAGTCACGCGGACAGGGAGGTGTGGCATGGCGAACGGGACGGTGAACGTCTCGGTACCCACCGACCTCCACAAGATCGTGTCCGAAGACGATGCGCGGGATTTTGCCCGGTTTCTCCAAGTTCCGAATCGTGCCTGGCCCGTGGTGGTCGTCTCCACCCCCGCCGGCCGCACCGCCCCGTACGTCGACCCGCAGCGCGTGCTCGAGGACGTGGTCGGGCTGGCCGAGGTAGCGGTCATCCCGACGGGTGACGTGTCCTGGGCCTTCTCGCGCGGGATGCCGGAGTACACGCAGGTCTACGGCGGGGCGTCCCGCGTCTACCCCATCGGGCTCGACTGGGTCCACGACCTGCGCCAGTCGCCCCTGCACTTCGCGTATTCACTGGCCGACGGGCCGAAGGTGCGCGACCGCCTGGTCGGCGACGCCCTCTCCGCGGCGGTGCGCGCCGGGCTCGCCGGGTCGATCGGCGTCGCCGCCGGCGCGGCCGCCGGGCACGTCGAGGTACCCGGTTCGGTGCTGGGCGTCGTCGGTCCTCGCGCGCTGGTCGCGCTGGACGACGGCGGTCAGGCGTCGGTCGCGGAGGAGCTCACCCTCCCCGGCGTGCCGCTCGGGAACGTCCTCCGGCCGGGCATGAAGGTGCGGGGCAGGCACGACGCCGGCCGCGGCACGCTCGACGTCCGGGGCATGCTGCCCGACGACGCCGCCCAGCGGCGCGCGGTCAGGAATTCCTATCGTGTGGGCAAAGTTGTGGTCGGCCGGGTGGAAGCCGTGACCGAGGCGGCCGTCACGATCGCCGTCGCGCCCGCCGTGCAGGTCCGGGTCCAGCGCGAGCGGGTGACCGGCAACGCGCTCGACGCGCTCGACGACCTCTTCACCCCCGGCGAGGCGGTGCTGGCCCGCGTCGTGCAGGCGCCCGGCGACGCCGTCACGCTCCGGCTCGACGACGTCGACGAGTCCGAGGAGCCGCTGCCCGTGCTGTCGCTGCTCGACGGCGGTCCGCCGTGGCTGGTTCCGCCGGACCCGTCCGCCGAGGAGCCGGAGACTGGCAGCGGCCCGATCCGCATCCCGACACCGGCGGAGGTGACGGGTGGCCGAGGAGGCGAGCCGTACCCCGAGCTCACGGCCCCGGCGGAGACGAACGGCCGAAGCCGGGCCTCGCACGCCGAACCCTCTGCCTCGGCGGCGGTCCCGGCGGCCGAGCCCGCCGAGACCAGGCGGCGGCCGACCCCCGGGGACATCGCGGCGCGGATCGCCGGGGAGGCCGACGCGCCGCTGCCCGCACCACCCGAGGACTGCCGCCCGGCCCCGGTGGCCGGGTCGACCCCGTCCTCGGCCGGGGGCAAGGCGGTCCGGGACCTCAGCCTCGCGCTCGACGCCGAGAAGGCCCAGGTCAAGCGGCTGGAAAAGGACCTGATCGACATCAAGGTCGAGAAGCGGCGGGCCGAGGTGGAGCTCGACGAGCTGCGCCAGTACGTCGCCGACCTGCGCGACCAGGTGGATCGTCGTGACCACCAGCTGGAGCGGTCGCGGTCCCAGCTGCGGGCGGAGAAGTCGAAGTCGGCGGCCTACCGGCGCGAGCTCGGGCGGGACGTCGAGGTGACGACGGAGCGGTACTTCACCGACCCGGCCCAGCAGTTCCGGTTCGAGGTGACGCAGACGTGGGCGCAGATGGTGCCGGCCGGGGAGAAGGAGCGCTGGCCGCTCGAGGAGTACCTGCTCGGCTCACGGTTCCTGGAGTCCCTGGAGACCGTCGAGGGGATCTCGCGGGACAAGGTGCTGCGGACCGTGGTGCACGTGGTGACGGGGCGGGCCCCCGAGATGAACGGGCTCCAGGTGCACCCGCTGCGCACCGGCCTCGGTGGCGACGACCCCCAGCGCGTCAGAGACGACGGCGCCGCCTGCTGGCGCGTATCGCTCCAGGTCAACACGCCGTCGGCCCGGCGGATGCACTACTGGCGCCTGCCGGGCGGCGGCTACGAGCTGTCCCGTGTGGTCCTGCACGACGACATGGAGCCGTAGCGGGTCCTCGGCAGGCTCGGCCGTTGCCGGCCGAGCCTGCCGGGCCGGGTTCTCAGGCCGACTTGATCTCCGAGCGGGCGATGCGGATCAGGCCCAGGGTGAGGGGGAGCAGGAGCCAGATCGCCGACGACGTCGCCACCTGGGCCCACTGCTCGCCCGACAGGGCGCCGGCGTCGAACAGGAGCGGTTCGGTGGCCGTGGTGAGGTCGATCCACGGCATCGCGTCCCGCATGGCTCCGACCAGGGAACCCACGAGCGTGAACGCGGTCGGCAGGGCGAAGAACGCGACGATCGCCCCCGCGCTGTTCTGGATGAGAGCGCCGAACGCGACGCCCTGCGCCATGTAGAGGACGGTGAGGAGCAGCCCGCCCCAGAAGGCGCCCGCGGAGATGTCCCACGCGGCCCTCGCGTCGGTGAACGCCACCACGGCGAGGTGGAACACGGCGGCGAGGGCGACCGCCACGGCGAAGAACACGATCCCGGAACCGAGCGCGCTCATGAGCTTCGCCAGCCCGACGCGGCTGCGCCGCGGCTCCAGGGTGAAGGTGATCAGGCCGGTGCGCTGCGTCCACTCCGAGGTGGCCGCGAGGATCCCGACGACGGGCAGCAGCAGGCTGATCGGCGTCGACGTGCCGAAGAAGAGCGCCTCGAAGCTCGTGGCACCCTCTCCGAGGAACGCCATGACGGCGAGCACGCCCGCGGTGATCAGGGCGATGGAGATCAGCAGCCAGAGGCCGGCGCGCGTGTCGAGCTGCTTGCGCCACTCGACCAGGGTCAGGCGGGCGAAGGGGATGGCGGTCATCGGGCGTTCTCCCTGGTGGACTCGCTGATGGACTCGGGGCTGGTGGGTTCGTGGGGCGCGGGGCCGTCGCGCGAGACGTCGGCCGTCAGGTCGAGGAACAGGTCCTCGAGGCTGCGCTCGGAGCCGGAAAGCAGGTCCTCGGTGGCCCCCTTGGCGACGATGCGTCCGTTGCCGATGACGACGATCTCGTCCGCGACCCGCTCCACCTCGTGCAGCAGGTGGGAGGAGAGCAGGACGGTCCCGCCGGACCGGGCGTAGTCGCGCAGCAGGTCCCGCATCCAGCGGATGCCTGCCGGGTCGAGGCCGTTCGCGGGCTCGTCGAGGATGAGCACCTCGGGTTCGCCGAGGAGCGCGTTCGCGAGGCCGAGCCGCTGGCGCATGCCGAGCGAGTAGCCCTTGACGCGGCGGTCGGCCTCCTTGGCGGTGAGGCCCACGAGGTCGAGGACCTCGCCGACGCGGCGGCGCCCGACGCCCATGAGCATCGCCGACACGCCGAGCGCCTCCCGGCCCGTGCGGCCGGCGTGCTGCGCGGACGCGTCGAGCAGCACCCCGACGCGCCGGCCCGGGTTGGCCAGCTCGCGGAAGGGTACGCCCAGCACGTGCGCGGTGCCGGAGGTGATGGGCGTGAGCCCGCACAGCATGCGCATCGTCGTGGACTTCCCCGCGCCGTTCGGCCCGAGGAATCCGGTGACGAGGCCCGGCCGGGCCTCGAAGGTCACGTTACCGACGGCGGTGAAGTCGCCGTATCGCCTGGTGAGGTGGTCTGCGGTGATCATGGCTCCACGCTCTCCCGCGGCACCCGGCGGGCACATCGGCCGAAAGCGCGCGGTGCGTGGTCCGGGAGTCCCGCGCGGGGTCGTCCGATCGTGCGCCGGACATCGGCCGAAAGGACGATGTCCGACGGGGCGCGCGGCGGGTAGTTTCGTCACGGACCGGGGCTTGGGAGACGCCACGGACCGTGGGCACGCGGGCGGCGGCAGGAGACGGGGAGGAGACGCGATGGAGGCGCAGCGGCGACCTGCTGGCGTGGACGCTGGGGATCGACGGCTTCCTGCGCGCGGCGGACGCGCTGGGGCGGCTGCGGTGAGCGGGGGCGGGGCGGCCGCGTCCGCCGTGCGGCGGGCTGGTGCGTCCCCTGGAGTGCCCGCGGGTGCCGGGCCCGCCGGGGCAGGCCCGACGGTGCGGCCCGGGGCGCCACCGCGGCAGAGCCTCGGACAGCGTCTCTGGGGCGCCACGTGGCGGACGCTGGCGGCGGTCGTCTTCGGGATGCTTCTCATGGTCGCCGTCGTGTGGCAGGAGGACGTGGGCGATCGCGCGGTGCAGCCCGGCGCGCTGGCCGCCCTCGATCTCTTCCTCGGGATCGTCGCACTCGGCCTCATGCACCTGCGGCGGCGCGCGCCCTTCACGATCGCGGTGGTCCTCACCCTGTTCATGGGGGTGTCGAACCTGGCGGGGGGCGCCGCCTGCGTGGCGATCGTCTCCCTGGCGACCACCCGTCGGTGGGTGTCGATCGCCGTCGTCGCCGTCGTGCACGTCGGGGCCTACACCGCCTACCTCTTCATCAGGCCCTACCTGCACGACGCGATGCTGAACGGCGTGCTCGACGTCGTCCTCGGCGGCGTCATGTTCTACGTCCTCCTGGTGGCCGTCGGTGCCTACATCGGGCTGGGCCGGGACCACGTGCGCTCGCTCGAGGTGCGTGCCGAGACCGCCGAGCGCGAGCAGGCGGGCCGGGTGGCCCAGGCGCGCGCGAACGAGCGGGCACGGATCGCCCGCGAGATGCACGACGTGCTCGCCCACCGGATCTCCCTGGTGACGATGCACGCCGGCGGGCTCGCCTACCGCAAGGACCTGCCGCGCGAGGAGGTGACGAGCACGGCCGAGACCATCCGCGACTCCGCGCACTCGGCGATGGCGGAGCTGCGGGAGATCCTCGGCGTGCTTCGCGACGTCCCCGAGGGCGGTGCGGTGCTGGGCGAGGAGGGCGACGACGTGCACCGGCCCCAGCCCACGCTCGACGCGCTCCCGGCGCTGCTGGACGAGAGCCGGTCGGCCGGGGTCGGGGTCGCTTTCCACGACGACCGGGCGACCGACGAGGACCTGCCCGTGGCCGTCTCGCGGACGGCGTTCCGTATCGTCCAGGAGGGGCTGACCAATGCCAGGAAGCACGCCCCGGGGCAGCCGGTGGTCGTGACGGTCGCGGGTGCCCCCGGGGACGGCGTCGACGTCACGGTCGCGAATCCGCTGTCGGCCGGGGACGCGGTGGAGGTGCTGCCCGCGTCCGGACTGGGCCTCATGGGGCTGACGGAGCGCGCCGAGCTGGGCGGCGGGCGGCTCGGCTACGGCACCGAGGGCGGTCGATTCGTGGTGCGGGCGTGGCTACCGTGGGCGGCATCATGAGAAGCGACACGAGCTACCCCGTGACCGGCACGGGCAGAGATACCGGCCGGGGCACCGGCGCCACCGGCCTGCCCGCCCCGGGGGAGTCGGGCCGGGACGAACCCGGGCCGTCGTCGGCCCCGATCCGGGTCGTGGTGGTCGACGACGAGATGCTCGTCCGTGCCGGGCTCAAGCTGATCCTGGGCGGTGCGGCCGACGTGGCCGTCGTCGGCGAGGCGTCCGACGGAGCCGACGGGCTCGATCTCGTGCGGCGGGTGCGCCCGGACGTGGTGCTCATGGACATCCGCATGCCGCGCACGGACGGGCTGACCGCGACGCGGACGCTGGGTGCGGAGGGATCGTCGTCGCGGGTCATCGTGCTCACCACGTTCGACACCGACGAGCTGGTGCTGGAGGCGCTCCGCGCGGGCGCGGCCGGGTTCCTGCTCAAGGACACGCCGCCGGAGAAGCTCGTCGAGGCGGTCCGGGCGGCGGCCGCCGGGCAGCCCACGCTGTCCCCGAGCGTCATGGCGCAGCTGATCGCCTCGGTGGCGCAGCCCCGGGACGGCCGCGCCGACCAGGCGACCGCCCGGGTCGCCCGCCTCACGGAGCGCGAGCGGGACGTCGCCGTCGCGATCGGGCGCGGCCTGTCCAACGCGCAGATCGCCGCCGACCTGTACATGAGCGAGTCCACGGCGAAGACCCACGTAGGCCGCATCCTGACCAAGTTCGGCGCGGAGAACCGCGTCCAGGTCGCGATCACGGTGCACGACGCCGGGCTGGTGTGACAGGCCGCCTACCGCTGCGGGTCCGCGATCGTGCGCTCCTGCGGCTGGTCCCGGCCCGTGGTGTCCTCCCGCTCCCGCCGCTCGTCCAGCTCCTCCAGCAGGGCGCGCAGCTCCGAGCGGACGTAGTCGCGGGTCGCGACCTCGCTCAGGAGCATGCGGAGGGACGCCATCTCGCGGGCCAGGTACTCCGTGTCCGCGAGGTTGCGCTCGCCGCGCTGCCGGTCCTGCTCCGCCAGGACACGGTCGCGGTCGTCCTGCCGGTTCTGCGCAAGCAGGATCAGCGGCGCCGCGTAGGAGGCCTGCACCGAGAAGAACAGGTTGAGCAGGATGAACGGGAAGGGGTCCCACCGCAGCCCCCACAGCGCGACCGCGTTCAGCGTCACCCACACGACGACGAACAGCGTCATCCACATGAGGAACTGCCCGGTCCCCATGAACCGCGCGAACGTCTCCGCGCCCTTGCCCACGAGGTCCGGGTCGAAGCGCGGGCGGCGGAACCCGGAGGCCTTCGGCCGGTCGAGCCGGTCAGCCACGGGAAGCCCTCCCGCCGTCGTCCCGCACGGACCGAGGCCGGGCGTCCGGCCTGGCCCGGCCGCCGTCCGAACCGGCCCGGGTCCCGTCGCCGGACACCTCGACCAGCCCTTCGTCGTGGGACTCGCGCCAGTCGTCGGGCAGGATGTGGTCCAGCACGTCGTCGACCGTGACCACGCCCAGCAGCCGGCGTTCCGGGTCCAGCACCGGCAGCGCGAGGAAGTCGTAGGCGGCCATCAGCCGCGTCACCCGACCCACGGGCGCGTCCGGCGTCAGCCACCACTGCGAGTCCGAGTCCACCACCGACGCCACCGCCGCGTGCGGCGGATGGCGCAGCAGCCGCTGGAAGTGCCCGACCCCGAGGAACCGGCCCGTCGGCGTCTCCAGCGGCGGCCGCACCACGAACACCATCGCCGCCAGCGCGGGCGGCAGCTCCTTGCGCCGCAGCTGCGCCAGCGCCATCGCGATCGTGTCGTCCGCGCCGAGGATCACCGGCTCGGTCGTCATCAGGCCGCCCGCCGTGTCCTCGCCGTACTCCAGCAGCCGGCGCACGTCCGCGGCCTCCTCCGGCTCCATGAGGGCCAGCAGGTCGTCCGCCGTCGCGTCCGGCAGCTCGTTCAGCAGGTCGGCGGCGTCGTCGGGCTCCATCGCCTCCAGCACGTCCGCCGCCCGATCCACGTCCAGCTCCGTGACGATCGCCACCTGCTCGTCCTCCGGCATCTCCTCCAGCACGTCCGCCAGGCGCTCGTCGTCCAGCGCGCGCGCCACCTCCACGCGCCGGGCCGGAGCGAGGTCGTGCAGCGCGTCCGCGAGGTCTGCCGCCCGCAGGTTGTCGTACGCCTCCAGCAGGCGGGCCGCCCCCTGGTCGACGTCCGGCCGCGCGAGGTCCGTCACGCCGTCGACCGGAACCGTCAGCGTCGAGCCCCGGCGCCGCAGCGCGAGCGGCACCACCCGCTGCTCCGGCCGGCGCCGCACGAACAGCTGGTTCACCAGCCAGTCACCGGAGCGCTGCCGCGTGATCGCCACGTCCTCGACCGTCGCCTCGCCGGACCCGTCCGCCAGCCGCACCCGCCGGTCCAGCAGCTCGCCCAGCACCAGCGACTCCATCGCCCGCTGCTCGAACCGGCGCATGTTCACCAGCCCGGTGCTGATCACCTGGCCGGGATCGATGCTCGTCACCCGGGTGAGGGGGAGGAAGACCCGCCGTCGTCCCGGGACCTCCACGACCAGACCGACCGCGCGCGGCGGCCCGCTCGTACGCATCAGCACGACGACGTCGCGCACCCGACCCACATGGTCCCCGATCGGGTCGAAGACCGTCGTACCGGCCAGGCGCGCCACGAACACCGGGGACGTGGAGCTCATGGTGGCCAGGCTACGCCGCAGGTGCGCGGCCTGCTGACGGCCGCGCGCCGGCACACGCGAGGGGACCGACCCGCCGGTTTCTCGCGATGTTCAGGGAAGTGCGGGAAACTGTGCAGATGAGCATGTCTCGCCCAGGCGCGATACCCAAGGTCCCCACCCTGCCCGCCGGAGACGAGGTCGCCGCGTACGAGACCTACCTCCAGGCACAGCAGGCCGTCGACTACCTGTCCGACAACAAGTTCCCCGTCGAGAACGTCACCATCGTCGGCACCGACCTGCGCATGGTCGAACGTGTCACCGGGCGCCTCACCTACGGGCGTGTGGCGCTCGCGGGCGTGCTGTCCGGTGCCTGGTTCGGCCTCTTCGTGGGCTTGCTCCTCACTCTCTTCGCCGGCGACGGCGGTGGCGGCGTGCTGTTCGTCGGCATCGGGCTCGGCGCCGGGTTCGGGCTGCTGTTCAGTGTGTTGTCCTATGCCTTCACCCGCGGGCGGCGTGACTTCACGTCGTCGTCCCAGATCGTCGCGGCGACGTACGCCATCCTCTGCGCACACGACCACGCGGGCGACGCGCGCGCGATGCTGCTGGAGTCCCCGAGCGGCGTGGGGCGCCCGTCCGGGAGCATGGTCCGGCACGCTGCGCAGGGCGGGTTCGGGCTGCCCGGACCTGGCGTGCCCGGCCAGGGGGCGCCGACCCAGGGGACGCCCGGCCAGGGCGTGTCCGACGCCGGTGCGGTCGCGGGACCCGGCGCGGTGTCCGGGCAGGACGGGCCCGCCGATGCGCCGTCGGCGCCACGCAAGCCGGACCCCCGGTTCGTCACCCCGGAGGGCAAGCCACGCTACGGCGCGATGCGCCCGGAGACCGCCAAGGAGTCCCCGGACGCCCCGGACAGCTCGGGTGCCCCCGGCACGTCGAGCACCCCCGACAGCCCTGATACCCCCGACACCCCGAAGCACGACGGCCCGGCGAGCTCATAGCTCCGCCGATCTGTCCGGTCCCGTGAGGCGACCGATGCGGTCGGTCGCTTCGTGAGTGATCGGCAGTTCAATCTGCCGATCACTCACGAACCGACCGACCGGGCAGGCGATCGGTCACCGGATGGCCGATCGCTCACGAGCATGCCGACCAGGTCGGTGCGTGGTGACCGGACGGCCGATCACTTCAGGAGCGGGCCACGGACGTCGCGGCTCGGCCGCAGGGCATACGATCCACCTCGTGCGTGCATCGTTCAGTGCTCCGCTGTGGCAGTGGGAGGCGCGGACCGAGTCCTGGTGGTTCGTCTCCGTTCCGGCCGACGTGTCCGACGAGCTGGCCGACCTGCCCCTCCCGCCGCGCGGGTTCGGATCGATCCGGGTCCGGGTCACCGTGGGGTCGACCACCTGGCAGACGTCCGTCTTCCCGTCCGACCGGGAGAGCGGGTACGTGCTGCCGATGAAGAAAGCTGTCCGTACGAAGGAGTCGCTGACGCCGCACGCGCCGGTCACCGTCACGCTGGAGACGGTGGACCTCTGACGGCCGCGGGCGACGCGGCGCACCCTGCGCCTGCGAGCCGTGGCCGGCACAGCCCTGACGGGGTTCGTCGTGCCGGTCAGTGCCCCAGCAGGATGTCGGGGTCGGTGACGAACTGCGTCACCGCCGTCGCGATCATCTGCACCGCGATCGCGGCCAGCAGCACACCGGCGATCCGGGTGACCAGGGTGACGCCGTCGTCCCGCAGGACGCGCTGGATGATGTTCGCGAACCGCATCGAGAGCCACACGCACAGGTGCACCGCCACGACGCCGCCACCGATCACGGCCCAGGACGCGAGGGACGCGTGCTCCTCGACGAACACCATGGTCGCCACGATCGTGCCGGGCCCCGCGAGCAGCGGGGTGCCCAGCGGGACCATCGCGACGTTCGTGTTCGCCGACGCCGACGGCTCCTCCGCCTTGCCGGTCAGCAGCTCCATCGCCACGAACAGCAGCAGCAGGCCGCCCGCCGCGCGCAGCGCGGGCAGCGAGATACCCATGTAGGCCAGCACGTACTTGCCGAACACGGCGAAGATGACGACCACCAGGAACGACACCAGGATCGCCTGGCGCGCGGCCCGGTTGCGCCGCTTGTGGTCCATGCTGCTGGTCAGGCCCAGGAACACGGGCACGGTCCCCGGTGGGTCCATGATGACGAACAGCGTCACGAAGACGGTCGCGAAGAGTGCGAGCAGCTCGTTCACGCGGGACCGCCGATCTGGCCCGACGAGGCGTCGGCCACCCCGTGCGCCGTGCCCGACGAGCCCTCGGTGGCGCCCTGCGGGCCGCCCGCCTGCGCGCGGGTGGCCTCCGCCCCGGTGGCCTCCGCCCCCTCCGGCCGCAGCACGGCGAGAGTGCCCTGCTCCTCGATCGCGGCCAGCACCTCGGGCGACGTCGTGTTCTCGCCCATCAGGTTCGCCTTGCCACGCCCGTGGTAGTCGCTAGAGCCGGTGATCAGCAGTCCGAGCCGGTCCGCCAGGGTGGTGAGCCGTCGCCGGGCGTCCGCGTCGTGGTCGCGGTGATCCACCTCGAGCCCTGCGAGCCCGGCCTCGGCGAGCTCGACGACCGTCGCGTCGGGCACGACCCGCCCCCGGCCGTCCGCGCCGGGGTGGGCGAACACGGGGACGCCGCCGGCGTCGCGCACCAGGCGGACCACCTCGGCGGCATCCGGGGCGTAGTGCGGTACGTAGTACCTGCTCCCGGTGTGGAGCATGGTGGCGAACGCTTCGTCGCGGTCGGCGACGGCTCCCGCGGCGACGAGGGCGTCGGCCAGGTGCGGCCGACCGATGGTGGTTCCCGGCCCGGTCTGCGCCAGGACGTCTTCCCAGGTGATCGGGTAGTCCTCGGCGAGCAGCCCCGCGATCCGCTCCGCGCGCGTCGCCCGGGAGTCGCGTGTCCGCGTCAGTTCCGCGAGGAGCCCCGCATGGCCGGGATCGTGCAGGTACGCGAGCAGGTGGACGCCCACGGGGCGGCCGCCCACGAGCGAGTTCGCCGAGATCTCCATGCCGCGCACGAACGCCACGCCCGCGGCGGCAGCGGCACCGGTGGCCTCGTCCCAGCCGACGGTGGTGTCGTGGTCGGTCAGGCCGACGACGGCCACGCCCGCAGCGGCAGCGGCTCGCACCACCTCGGAGGGGGTGTCGGTCCCGTCCGACGCCGTGGAATGGGTATGGAGGTCGATCACGGACCGAGTCTAGAGTTACCGCGAGCCGCGTGAACCCGCGCGAGACGTGACGTCCGGCACCCCCGCCGGGCGGGCGGTCCGGCACATTCGAGCGGATCGCACCCGCTCTTCACGAGGACCACGCGCCCGCGCCGCCCGCCCGGCCACCCGGTGCCGCACGATGGTGGTCATGCGCCTCGAGCCCGCCCTGCCCGCCGTCGTCTTCGTGCACGGAATGCGAACGTCGTCGGCGATCTGGGCGGAGCAGGTCGAGCACGTGCGATCGCTCGGCCACGACGCGGCCGCCGTCGACCTCCCCGCGCACGGCGCCCTGGCCGGCGAGAAGTTCACGATGCCGCGCGCCTTCGAAGTGATCGACGAGGCGGTCGCCGGGTTCGGGCCCGACCGGCCGGTCGCCGTCGTCGGCCTCAGCCTCGGGGGCTACACGTCGCTGGCCTGGGCCGCGCGGGAGACCACGCACACCGCCCGCCTCGCCGGCGTCGTCGCCGCGGGCTGCACCTCCGACCCGAAGGGCAAACCGGTCGCGCTGTACCGCGATCTCGCGCAGGGGTGGGTGGATGTCGTCGCAGGTGCGCGTGTCGCCAGCCGCGAGGCGGCCGCCAGGGTGGCCGCCGCGACGTGCGGGTATCCGCTGCTCGCACGCGTGGCCGAGCGGCTGAGGGCTGGTGCCCCCGGCGGTGCCGACCCGCAGCAGGTCACCGTCGCGCCGGGCCAGAGCGCGGAGGCCCACCGGCCGCGGTGGGACGTGGTGACCGACTCCCTCACCCACCTGGTGGGACGGTCGTCGCTGGCGAACCTGCGCCGCATCGACGCGCCCGTGTGGCTGGTCAACGGCGCGCGTGACGCCATGCGGCTCGAGGAGCGGCGGCACCTGAGGGCGGCCCGGGACGCGGCGCTCGTCGTCGTGCCCGGCGCGGGCCACGACGTGAACACGGACGACCCGGCCGCGTTCAACCGTGCCCTCACGCGCGCGCTGGCCCACTTCTCCGCCTCTCCCGCCGCCAGGTCTGCGCGGGTCGCCGTCGGCCCCCCGCCGGCCGTGGCGGCGGACCGCACACCGGCTCACCCGCGCTGGCCCGCGCCGACTCACCCGCGCGCACCGCGGTCGCCGTCCCCACCCGCTCCGCTCGGCGGCACAGGTGGTTTCGGCGGGCCCGGGGCGGTGACAGACTGAGCGGATGAGCGAGCACACCACCTCGTCCGAGCAGTCCGTCGAAGAGCGGGGATCCAACCGCTCGCAGCGCCCGGTCTCGCAGGCCTTCAAAGATTTCGTGATGTCCCGGTGGGCGCCGCGCGCCGACCTCGGCGTCACGCCGTCGCGTGCCGCGCCCTTCACCGCCGCGCGTCGGGCCGCCCTGTCGGCCCGCCTGCCCGGTGCCCGGCTGGTGATACCCGCCGGCCCGCTGAAGACGCGTTCGAACGACACCGACTACCGGTTCCGCCCGCACACGGCGTTCGCCCACCTCACAGGCCTGGGCACGGACCAGGAGCCGGACGCCGTCCTGGTGCTGCACCCCGTCGACCCCGGTACGGGCGACCCGGGTGCCGACGGCACGCCGTCGAACCACCACGCCGTGCTGTACGTGCGGCCGCTCGCCCCGCGGGACAACGAGGAGTTCTTCGCCGACGCTCGCTACGGCGAGTTCTGGGTGGGTGCGCGACCGACGCTGGCCGACGTCGAGACGCTGACGGGCGTCGAGGCCCGCCACGTCGAGGAGCTGAAGGACGCGCTGGCCAAGGACGTCGGGGAGGGCGGCGTCGTGCTGCTCGTCGTCAGCGGCGCGGACGAGGAGGTCGAGACCCTCGTCGACGCGATCCGCGCCGAGGCCGGGCTGGATCTCGCCGAGCGCGCCGAGACGGAAGCGGGAGCAGGAGCCGCGGCGACGTCGTCGTCGGGCACCCTGGACGACGCGGCGCTCGTCGAGGCCGCCTCCGAGATCCGCCTTCTCAAGGACGAGCTGGAGATCGAGCACCTGCGCGAGGCCGTGGCCCGCACGATCGAGGGCTTCGCTGCCGTGGTGCGGGCGCTGCCGCGTGCGGTGGCGCACCGGCGCGGCGAGCGAGTCATCGAGACGACGTTCGACGGCAACGCCCGTCTCGAGGGCAACGCCGTCGGTTACGAGACCATCGCCGCCTCCGGCGACCACGCGACCACGCTGCACTGGATCCGCAACGACGGCGTGGTGCGCGAGGGCGAGATGGTGCTGCTCGACGGCGGTGTCGAGGTGGACTCCCTGTATACGGCGGACGTGACGCGCACGCTCCCGGTGTCGGGCGAGTACAGCGACGTGCAGCGGCGGATCTACCAGGCGGTGCTGGACGCGGCCGACGCCGCGTTCGCGGTGGCACGGCCCGGCGTGAAGTTCCGCGAGGTGCACTCGGCGGCGATGGAGGTCATCGCGGCGCGGCTGGAGGAGTGGGGCCTGCTGCCCGACGGCGTGACCGCCGAGGTCGCGCTCACCGAGGAGGGCCAGCAGCACCGGCGCTGGATGGTGCACGGCACGTCCCACCACCTGGGGCTGGACGTGCACGACTGCGCGCAGGCGCGGCGCGAGATGTACCTGGACGGCGAGCTGACGCCCGGGATGGTGTTCACGATCGAGCCGGGCCTGTACTTCAAGGCCGACGACCTGGCGGTCCCGGAGGAGTACCGCGGCATCGGCGTCCGCATCGAGGACGACGTCCTGGTCACCGCCGACGGCAACGAGAACCTCTCGGCGGCCCTCCCGCGCACGCCGGACGCGATCGAGTCCTGGATGGCGGCCCTGCGCGCCTGACCTGACGGTGCGTGTGGCTCAACGGTGTGGTCGGTCTGTTCTTGAATGATCGGCAGTTCAAACTGCCGATCATTCAAGAACAGACCGACCACACCGTAGGCACGGTGGCGGGGTGGGCGGTGTGGTCGCCGGGTGGGGCGGTTAGTTTTCCGTTGGGGGGGTGGCCGGGCGGCCGCCACGGGTGCGGCGGCGGTTCCGGGCACGACGACGGCGCTGGGTGGCGTCGCCCTCCGCGCCGGCCG
Source organism: Myceligenerans cantabricum (assembly GCF_054777735.1). NCBI lineage: Bacteria > Bacillati > Actinomycetota > Actinomycetes > Micrococcales > Promicromonosporaceae > Myceligenerans > Myceligenerans cantabricum. The sequence goes on along the minus strand of NZ_BAAHAJ010000004.1, from coordinate 394,313 downwards.
ACGACTGGGCGGCGGAGTCGGACGCGCGCGCGGGCCCGGCGTCGGACCCGGAACGGCCCGAGCCACCGCGGCCGCTGTCGGAACGGCCGCCTCGTGCCCGGCTTCCGCCGGAGCGTCCACCGTGGTCGCGCTCGCCCTTGCCGGCGCGCTTGCCCGTCTCGCCCAGGTCCTCCAGCTTCTCGCCGTCCAGGCCCTCGAGCACGCGCTTCTCCTGGGGGAGGCGGCCCTTGGTGCCCTCGGGGATGCCGAGGTCGGCGAACAGGTGCGGGGACGTCGAGTACGTCTCGACCGGCTCCGGGATGCTGAGCTCCAGCGCCTTGTCGATGAGGCTCCAACGGGGGACGTCGTCCCAGTCCACGAACGTGACGGCCGTGCCCTTGTTGCCCGCGCGGCCCGTCCGGCCGGTGCGGTGCAGGTAGGTGCGCTCGTCTTCCGGGCACTGGTAGTTGACCACGTGGGTGACGTCGTCGACGTCGATGCCACGGGCGGCCACGTCGGTCGCGACGAGCACGTCGATCTTCTCGTTGCGGAACGCGCGCAGCGCCTGCTCGCGAGCACCCTGGCCGAGGTCGCCGTGGATGGCGCCCGCGGCGAAGCCCCGGTCGCGCAGCTCGTCCGCGACCTTCGCGGCGGTGCGCTTGGTCCGGGCGAACACGATGGTGCGGCCGCGGCCCTCCGCCTGGAGGAGGCGGGCCAGGACCTCCACCTTGTCCAGCGCGTGGGCGCGGTACACGACCTGCTTGATGTTCTTGACCGTGGCGCCCTCGTCGGGGTCCGCGGCCCGGATGTGCGTCGGCTGCTTCATGTACCGACGGGCCATGCTCACCACGGCGCCCGGCATCGTCGCGCTGAACAGCATGGTGTGCCGCTGGGCGGGAGTCTGGGCGAGGATCTTCTCGACGTCGGGCAGGAAGCCGAGGTCGAGCATCTCGTCCGCCTCGTCCAGTACGACCGTACCGGCCCGCAGCAGGGTGAGATGGCCCTGGTTCATCAGGTCGATCATGCGGCCCGGCGTGCCGACGACGACGTCCACGCCCCGCTTCATGGTCTCGATCTGCGGTTCGTACGCACGGCCGCCGTACACCTGCACGATGCGCACGGAGCGCTTCGCCGAGGCCGTGGCCAGGTCGTTCGCGACCTGCACGGCGAGCTCGCGTGTCGGGACCACGACGACCGCCTGCGGCTTGCCGGGCGCGACGAGCTGGTCGTAGCCCTCCTCGCCGGGTGCCACGATGCGGTGCAGCAGCGGGACGCCGAAGCCGAGCGTCTTGCCCGTGCCGGTCTTCGCCTGGCCGATGATGTCGTGGCCGCTCATCGCGACCGGGAGCGTCATCGCCTGGATGGGGAACGGATGGGTGATGCCCGAGTCGCTCAGTGCCGCGACGATCTCGGTACGGACGCCGAAGTCTGCGAACGTCACGTTCTGCGCCTGGATGGCGGACGGTGAGCTGTAGTCGGGGGAATCGGTCTCGGCCGCGCTCGCGGCCGGGCTGTCTGTGGTGGTCACTGGCGCCTTCATCTCTCGTCGGCGCGGCAGCTGGCCCCCTGCGGGCGATCGGCACGCGCCGTTCGTGCGGCAGCCGATCGTGAAAATTCGTCGCGCGCCGGGCCCCGTCGTGGCGCCGCGGGCTGCGCGTTCCGCGGGGCGGCCGAGCGGCCGGAGCGCGGAGTCGGAAGTCGTGAACAGGACGACCGGGCAACCGATTACGGCCTCATGGTACGCGTCCGAGGTTGCGATCGCGTTATCCGGGTTCTCCGGGGCTGGGTTGTCCCGAATCGCCGGGCTCAGGCCTGATTTCCGGAGTTGCCGGGCTCGCCCCTGCTTCTCGCAGCCGCAGGGGCCGGCCCCTGCGGGCGCTCCTGCGTCGCCCTCGACCCTCGCTGCCCGCGGGAGGCCCGGGCCGGTCGCGTTCGTCCAGGCCGTGGCAGAACTCTGCGCCGGGCCCCGGCGGCCCAGCCCGGTCAGCCTGGTCACGGACCCGGCCGACCGGCCTGGCTGGTGCCGTGGCCGGGGCGACGGCGCTCTCCGGCCGCCGCCGTCTCGTCAGAGAGAGCCGAAGCCGACCTTGCGCTGCTCCTCGCTGCCGATCTCGACGTAGCCGACGTTGTGCGCGGGGATCATGACGCGGCGCCCGCGCGTGTCGGTGAGCTCCAGGACGCCGTCGGGCAGGGCCTTCTTCACCGCGGCGGCAACGGCATCGGCCGCCTCCTCGGTCTCGACGACGACCTCGCGCGGCAGGTGCTGCACACCGATGGTGACTTCCACGTTCACTCCTTCACGTGCCCGGACGGGCGGCGGGTCGCCGGGGGATCCCGGCTCGTCGCGATCCTAACCACGGCGACCGGTCCTGGCCGTGCGGTTTCGCCGAGGGCCGATGCGGGAACAGATCGGCGTGCGCCGCCTGCGTGACCGGTTCGTGACCTCGTGGCACGATGTCCCCGTGCACAAGGCTCCCAGTCCCGGCAGGTCCGCCCTGGTGCTCGCGCTCGTACTCGTGGCCGGCGTCGGTGCGGGCGCCACGGTCATGTTCGCCCAGCGGCCCGCCGAGTCGCGGGCCGCGGTGTCGAAGATCTTCGAGGGCGGGGTCGGACTGGACGCGGAGGCCATGCGCGAGGACAGCACCGGGGAGGTGGGTGCGGCAGCGGCCCCGTCGTCGGACGCCGGAGCCGCCGCCCGGACGCCGGACGACGCGTCGGCCGGGGGGACGACGCCGGAAGGACCGGACCCGGGCGGGACGACAGGGTCCGAGGAGTCGGTGACGTCGGAGGCGGCGACGGACTCCGCAGGGGAGCCGGACGCCGGAGGGACGGCGCCGCCCGAGCGGGCGGGTCGCAGGAACTCGGCCAAGAGCCCCACGCCCGAGGAAGGCTCCGGGCTGCTCGGCGACGACGTCGAGGTCGCGAAGGCGGCGTCCGGGAAGCTGCGCACCGCGGAAGGCAGGGAGCCCGCGCCGGGGCGCGGTGAGGTCCTGAAGGTGCGGGTCGCGGTGGAGAAGGGGCTCCCGGTCGACCGGGACGTGTTCGCGGACGCCGTCATGACGACCCTGAACGACCCGCGCGGCTGGAGCTCGGTCGACAAGGTGACGTTCGCGCGCACGGACCGCGACAACTACGACTTCCGCGTCGTGCTCGCCAGCCCGAGGACGACCGACAGGCTCTGCCTCCCCCTGGACACCGGCGGGTCGCTGTCGTGCGGGGTCGTCGGGACGGCGGTGCTGAACTTCCGGCGCTGGGCGGAGGGCTCCGACGTCTGGAAGAGCGACGCGCGGTACCGCCAGTACCTGGTGAACCACGAGGTGGGGCATGTCATCGGGCACCGTCACGACCTGTGCGCGGGCAAGGGCAAGAAGGCGACGGTGATGGTCCAGCAGACTCGCGACATCCGGGGGTGCAGGCCCGAACCGTGGCCCGCACCGGACAAGGGCTGACGGACCTCTTCCGTTCCGCGGGGCGCCCTGCGTGCTCGCCGGGCGCCCCGCGTCCCGCCCGACGTCCCGCGTACACGCCGCCCGGGCTGCGACGAAGACGCAGGTCCACGGCTGTGTCAGTGTCTCGTGATGGGATGCTCGGCGTGACCACAGCACTACCGAGACTCCGGCTGGTGCCGCCCGGGCAGGACCTGGGGGGCGCCGTCGTCCGTGCGCTCGACGACGCGCAGGCCGAGGCGGTCGAGGTCGCCCTGTCGCGGCCGGTCACGCTGGTGGCGGGCGCGCCCGGGACAGGAAAGACGATGGTCGCGACGCAGGTCGCGGGCGAGGCGCTGCGTGCCGGTGCGGCGCCGGAGCGGGTGCTGGTGCTGTCGGCGTCGCGCCGGTCGGCCGCGCGGATGCGGGACGACGTCGCGGCGCGGGCGGGCCGCACCGTCGGGGCGCCGATGGTACGCACGGTGGCGTCGGCGGCGTTCTCGATCCTGCGTACCCGCGAGCTCGCGCTCGACGCGCCGCCACCCACGCTGGTCTCGGGGCCGGAGCAGGACCTGATCCTGGCGGAGCTGCTGGCCGGGCACGCGGAGGGCGATGGTACGGGGCTCGAGCTGCCGCCGGGCCTGCCGTCCGACTCCCTCGGGCTGCGCGGTCTCCGCCAGGAACTGCGTGACCTGCTGATGCGCGCGGCCGAGCGCGGGCTCGGCCCGGTCGAGCTGCACCGGCTCGGCCGGTCGCACGAGCGGCCCGAGTGGGTGATGGCGGCCCGGCTCTACGAGGAGTACCTCGACGTGATGACGCTGCGGTCGGGGACCCCGGACACGGGGGCGCGGTACGACCCGGCCGTCGTCGTGGACGAGGCGACGCACGCGCTGCAGTCCTGGGAGCAGGACCTTCCCGGGTTGCCGCGCCTCACGTGGGACCTGGTCGTCGTGGACGACTACCAGGAGGCGACGGCGGCCACCGCCCGCTTCCTGCACGTCCTGCACGACGACGGTGCGCGGGTCGTGCTCCTGGGTGACCCGGACAGCGCCGTGCAGGGCTTCCGTGGTGCCGCACCGGGTCTGGTGGGGCGTGCTGCCGCGAGCACCGGCCCGGTGGGGTCGTTCGACGCCGCGACGGTGGTGCTCGGCACCGCCTGGCGGCAGGGGACGGCGCTGCGCGAGGTGACGCGGGCCGTCACGGGGCGGATCCCCGTGCTCGCGAGCGTGCTGCACCGGCGGGCGGGGGCGCGACCGGAAGACGAGCCGGGCGGCGACACGGGTGAGGTGCCGACGCGGTCGGAGGCGGGCGCGTCCAGCGCGAGCGAGGCGCGCACCCGCGAGGCCGTGCGGGTGGCCGTCCTGCCGGGTGCGGCGCAGGAGGCCGCGTGGATCGCGCGCGAGCTGCGGGCGGAGCATCTGCTGCACGGCACGCCGTGGGATCGAATGGCCGTGATCGCGCGGAGCGGCACGCGGCTTGCCGCGCTGCGCCGGGAGCTCGCATCGGCCTCGGTGCCCGTGGCGCTGCTCGGGTCGGACCTGCCGCTCCGTGACGAGCCGGCAGTGGCACCCCTGCTCGCGGCCGCCCGTGTCGCGGCGGGGGCACCGCGCGGCAGCCTGGAGGCGCTCATCGCCGCGGAGATCTCCGGCGGCGACGTCGAGCCGCTCGATCCGGAGACCGCCGCCCTCCTGCTCACGTCTCCGATCGGCGGGCTCGACGCGGTGGGGCTGCGTCGGCTGCGGCGGGCGCTGCGGTCGGAGGAGCTGGCCGACGGCGGCGGGCGCACCTCGGACGCGCTGCTCGTGGAGGCGCTGGGCGACCCGGCCCGTGCCGGGCTGCTGCCCGAGAACGTGCGACGCGGCCCGGTGCAGGTGGCGAGCGTGCTCGCGGCGGGCCGCACCGCGGCCGCCGAGCCGGGGGCGACGGCACAGACGGTCCTCTGGGCGGTGTGGGACGCGACCGGGCTGGCCGAGCGCTGGCGCAAGTACGCGCTGGGTGGCGGGCCCGGCGCCTTGCGCGCGGACCGGGACCTGGACGCCGTGCTCGCGCTCTTCCGCGCCGCGGAGACGTTCGTGGACCGCATGCCGGGGGCGCCCGTGGCGGCCTTCGTGGACTACCTGGAGTCGCAGGACCTGCCGGCCGACTCGCTGGCGGCGTCCGCGTCCGGTGGCGGTGCCGTGGAGGCGCTCACCCCGGCGGGCGCGGCCGGGCGCGAGTGGGACGTGGTCGTGGTGGCCGGAGTGCAGGACGGTGTGTGGCCGGACCTGCGCCTGCGGGACTCGCTGCTCGGCTCGCAGGCCCTGGTGGAGCTGCATGCGGGGCGCGCGGACGATGCCCGCGTGCACGGCGCGGAGGCGCGCCGCCAGGTGCTCGCGGACGAGCTGCGGGCGTTCGCCGTCGCGACGTCCCGCGCCCGGCGGCGGCTGCTGGTGACTGCCGTCGAGGACGCCGAGGATGCGCCGAGCGCCTTCTGCGACCTGATCTCCCCGCGCGACGACGACGGTGGGGGCCCGGATCCCCGCCGCGCCGTCGTCGGCCCGCCGCTGGACCTGCGCGGAGTCGTCGCGGCGGCACGTGCCGAGCTGGTCCGGGCGGTCGCGGCGGGCGCGACGGCACGTGCGGAGCCGTCGGAGCCGATGGCCGGACCGGAGCCGTCGGCCGCGCCCGACGCACCGGAGTCGCCGCACGCGCAGGGCGCCGGCGAGCCCGCCCGGACAGCCGCGCGGCTGCTGGCCGGCCTGGCTGCTGCGGGGGTCGCCGAGGCGGACCCGACCACCTGGTACGGGGTGGCGGAGGCGTCGAGCGACGCCGCGCTGTGGGGCCCGCGCGAGACGGTGACGGTGTCGCCCTCGAAGGTGGAGACGGTGTCCACGTGCGCGCTGCGCTGGGTGTTCGAGGCGGCCGGCGGGACGGCACCCGACGCCACCCACCAGAGTCTCGGCACGCTGCTGCACTCCATCGCGCAGGACATGCCGCAGGGCTCCCTGCACGAGCTGAAGGCCGAGCTCGACCGGCGCTGGCCCGAGCTCGCGCTGCCCGAGGGCTGGCCCTCCCGGCAGTTGCGCGGGCGGGCCGAGCAGATGGTGGAGCGCCTGGCCGGCTACCTCGCGGGCTCGGGCGAGCCGCTGCTCGTCGAGGCGGACTTCGACCTGCGCGTAGGGCGCGCGCGGCTCCGTGGCCAGATCGACCGGGTCGAGGACGCGGGCGATGAGGGCGTGCGGGTCGCGGACCTGAAGACCGGCAAGTCGGCCCAGTCCAAGGCCGAGGCCACCGAGAACCCGCAGCTCGGCGCCTACCAGCTCGCCGTGGAGCAGGATGCCCTCGACCTGCCGGACGGCACGGTCAGCAAGGGCGCCAGCCTCGTCTACGTCGGCACGCCGTCGGCCCGCGCGACGGTCCGGGACCAGTCGGCGCTCGCACCGGGGCCCGACGGCGAGTCGTGGGCGCGGGACGTCGTCGAGCAGGCCGCCGACACGATGGCGTCGGACAGCTTCGCGGCGCAGCGCAACAAGCTCTGTGAGATGTGCTCGGTGCGTCGCTCCTGCCCGCTGCAGCCCGAAGGACGCAAGGTGGTCGAGTGAGCCAGGACTCCCTGTTCGGTGACGACTTCTTCGTCGACGCCTACTCGACCGGCGGTGCCGGCCCGGCCCGCGACCTGCGTCGCACCCAGGACGAGGCGCTGTCGCACGCGGGCCGCCCCCGGTTCTCCGCGCGCGCCATCGCCAGGCTGCTCGGCAGGCCCGAACCCACCGACGAGCAGACCGCCGTGATCGAGGCCCCGCTCGAGCCGGCCCTCGTGGTCGCGGGCGCCGGGTCGGGCAAGACGGAGACGATGGCGGCGCGCGTCGTGTGGCTCATCGCGAACCGCCTGGTCTCGCCGGAGGAGGTGCTCGGCCTGACCTTCACCCGCAAGGCCGCCGGCGAGCTCTCCCAGCGTGTCCAGACCCGCCTCGCACAGCTCTCCCGCGCGCTCGGCGAGGAGTCGGGCGAGGCCCTGCCCGGCGCGGGCGACCTGGCCATCGACCGGCCCACGATCGCCACCTACAACGCGTACGCGGCCGGGCTCGTGGGCGACCACGGGCTGCGGATCGGCGTCGAACCCAGCGCGCGACTGCTCGGCGAGGCCGAGCAGTGGCAGCTCGCGTCGCAGGTGGTGGAGTCCTGGGCGGACGATCTCGGCACCGACAAGGCCGTCAGCACCGTGGTCGCCGCCGTCGTCGCGCTGTCCGGGGCGCTGGGCGAGCACCTGGTCGAGCCCGCCGAGGCCCGCGCCCGCCTCACGGACATGGCCGAGCACCTGGAGTCCGTCCCCCTCGGCGAGAAGCAGCGCAACCGCACCAAGGACGTGGAGCAGCTCATCGGCTCCGTGGCCGAGCGCGCCCGCCTCGTCGACCTCGTCGTGGAGTACCGCCGCCGCAAGCGGCTCTCCGAGACCCTGGACTTCGGCGACCAGGTGTCGCTCGCCGCAGAGCTCGCCCGGTCGGTCCCCGCCGTCGGGAACGCCGAGCGCTCGCGGTTCGCCGTCGTGCTGCTCGACGAGTACCAGGACACCTCGTACGCGCAGGTCGAGCTGCTGGCGGGTCTGTTCGGCGACGGCCACCCGGTGATCGCCGTCGGCGACCCCCACCAGTCCATCTACGGCTGGCGCGGCGCGTCGGCCTCCGGCCTCGCCCGCTTCCCCGACCGCTTCCGGCGGGACGACGCCGTGGCCGCGCGCGTCCACTACCTGTCCACCTCGTGGCGGAACGACGCCGCGGTCCTCGCCGCGGCGAACGTCATCGCCGGCCCGCTGCGCCGCCCCGGGGGCCCGGGCCGGGCGACGGCGCGCGGCGGAGGGGCGCCGGACGTCCACGTCCCGCCCCTCGACCTGCGCCCCGGCGCCGGGCAGGGCCAGGTGTCCGGGCACGTCGCGGCCACCATGGAAGAGGAGGCGGCCGCGGTCGCGGAGTGGGTGGCCGCCCACTGGCGCCCCGGCACCGACCCGCACGGCCGCACCACCGCCGCGGTCCTGTGCCGGGCACGCTCGCAGTTCGTCCCGATCGAGGTCGCGCTGCGCTCCCAGGGACTGCCCGTCGAGGTGGTCGGTCTGGGCGGGCTCCTGACCACGCCTGAGGTGGTCGACGTCGTCGCACTCCTGGAGGCCGCGCACGACCCGTCGCGCGGTGACTCGCTGCTGCGCCTGCTGACGGGCCCGCGCGTGCACCTCGGCGCCGCCGACCTCCTCGCCCTCGGTTCCTGGGCGGCCGACATCGCCCGCGAGGACGACCCCCGCAGGGCGGGCGATCGTGCACCCGACGGTGACCCGGCCCCAGCCGGTGAGCCCGGACCCGACGACGTGACCGTGGTCGAGGGCGATGTCGTCGACCACCGCTCCATCATCGACGCGCTCGACGACCTTCCCGAGCTCGGGCAGCCCGCCCGTGACGGCCGCACGCTCACCCGCGAGGGGCACGCCCGGCTGACGGCGCTCGCGGCGGTGCTGCGCGGGATGCGCGGCCTGACGTACCTCTCGCTGCCGGAGCTCGTGGTCCAGGCCGAGCGTGCCCTGGGGCTGGACGTGGAGGCGGTCACGGCGGCCGCGCTCCTCGGCGCGGGCGCCGCCGGTGCCGTCAGTGACCGGGGGCGCGAGCACCTGGACGCGTTCCGTGACGTCGCGGCGTCGTTCGCGCAGTCCGCGGACGTCGCGACGCTCGGCGCCTTCCTCGCGTGGCTGGGCGTGGCGAGCTCCCGGGAGAACGGGCTGGACATGCCGGTGCGGGAACCCGACCCGGACGCGGTCCAGATCATCACGGCGCACGCCGCCAAGGGGCTGGAGTGGGACGTCGTGGCGGTGCCAGGCCTGGTCGGTGGTGTGTTCCCGGCGTGGGACCGGGGCTCGCGGTCCGGCGAGAAGTCGAGCGGCTGGCTCAGCAGCCTCGGCGAGCTGCCGTACCACCTGCGCGGTGACGCCGACGATCTGCCGGCGTTCCGGTGGGAGGCCGCGTCGGACACGAAGGACCTGGTGGCGCTGCGCGAGGAGTTCAAGCAGGACTGCGGTGCGCACCGGCTGGCCGAGGAGCGCCGGCTCGCGTACGTCGCGTTCACGCGGGCGCGCCGCGGGCTGCTCCTCACCGGTTCCTGGTGGGGCACCGCCGCCCGCCCCCGCACGCCGTCGGTGTTCCTGGAGGAGCTGAGCGAGGCCGGCCTGATCTCCACCGAGGGCTGGGTGACTCCGCCGGACCCAGATGCCGAGAACCCGCGCGACCTGGTCACGGAGACGGCGGCGTGGCCGGCGGAGGCGGCGTCGGGCAGCACGGTGACCCCGGCCCGGGACGTCCTGCGCACGACGGCGGCGATGGTCGGCGACGCGGCGTCGGACGGGATCGCCGCGCCGGAAGGAGTGCTGCACGACGCCGTCGGGCACGACCTCGTCGAGCTCACGGCCATGCTGCTGACGGAGCGCGCGGAGCGGGACGAAGGGGCCGTCGAGTTCCCCGCGCACGTGTCGGCGTCGGGCCTGGTGCGTCTCGCGGCGGACCGCGACGACTTCACGCTGCAGCTACGTCGGCCGATCCCGACCGAGCCCACGGTGCACGCGCGGCGCGGGACCCAGCTGCACGGCTGGGTGGAGCAGTTCTACCGGTCGGCGTCGCTGCTGGACGTCGACGACCTGCCGGGCGCCGAGGCGGACGACCTGCCCGTGGACACGGACCTGGCCAAGCTGCGCGAGACGTTCCTGCGCTCGGAGTGGGCGGCGCGCACCCCGGTCGCGGTGGAGGCCGACGTCGAGACCCCCGTCGCCGGGGTCATGCTGCGCTCCCGCATGGACGCCGTGTTCCCGGACCCGGACGGCGAGCCGGGCAGCGTCGTCGTCGTGGACTGGAAGACGGGCCGCGAGCCGCACGACCGCACCGCCCGGGCGGCGCGCGAGGTGCAGCTGGCCGTCTACCGCCTGGCATGGTCCCGGTGGACGGGCCTCCCGCTGCACCAGGTCAGCGCCGCGTTCTACTACCTGGGCTCGGACACGACGGTCCGCCCGGCGCGCCTCCTCACGGAGCAGGAGCTGGAGGCGCTGATCCGCGGCACCGACGACTGACCGCGCGCCCGGCCGTGCGCGGCCGGCTGACCGTGCACGGCCGGGCGCGGCCGAGTGACCGCGGGCTCGACCGTGCGGCAGGGCCCGCCGTGGTGACGGGTCCTGCCGCACGGTCGTCGCATCAGGGCTGGATGGTCGGTACGAAGTTGTCCAGCAGGAACTGGCCCTCCGCACCGGCGGGGAGCTCACCCATGAAGCGGGAGACGACCCCGGTGGTCTCCGAGCGGACGTAGACCTCGAAGCCGATGATCTCGACGGACCCGTCCCACCAGTGGCCGCCCTGCCCGGCCACCAGCACCGCTTCCGAAGCGCCCTCGATCCCGATGTACGAGGCGTGGAAGCCGAGGTCGTTCAGCCGGTCGGGGTCCGGCATCTCCTGGTCGAAGAACGGTGACTGGACGAGGACCCGCCAGTGCAGGTCCCCGAACTCCTCGTCGGGCACGGCGACCTCGGGGGAGGACCACTCGTGGCCGCTGCCGCCGTCGCCCTCGGCGGCCTCGCCGGTCCAGTCCGGCGGGATCAGGTAGCCGACCCCGTCGGTCTCGGTGCTCTGCCAGTCGTCGGTGGCGCCGGGCGTGGGCTCGCCGAGCGTGATCGGCGTCGTCGTGGGCTCGCACGTGGGCGGGTCGTTGCGCGCCGGCTCGGCGAGGGGCACGGCGCTGGTCGCGGCGCACGCGACCTGCGCCGGCTGGGCCACGGCCGCCGACGTCGCCCCCGCGGTCATGCCGGCGGCGAGGCCGGCGATGAGGACGGAGGTACGGAACGTCTTCTTCACTGTGTGTCTCATACTGGCTATGACGCTGTGACCACGGGTTTCGTTGCCTGGCGCAGGAGATCGGCTGCGTCGGGCGCCGAGGGTGCTCACCCCTCTTCGCGCGTCGCCTCGTCCAGGTCCTGGAGCATCGCGGTGGCGTCCGTGACGACCTCGGGGAGCCGGTGGCGCACGCCGTGCAGCAGCCAGCGCGCGAGCGCGAGCTCGCCCACGAGCAGCGCGCGATCCTGCAGACGCGGGTCGCTGAGCTCGGTGCGGCGCAGCTGGTAGGCCTCCATAATCGAGTCCGCGGCCTCGACGGGCGCGGCGACCAGGAGCCACGCGAGGTCGTCGGCGGGGTCGGCGACCTTCGCCTCGGACCATCCGGAGATCGCCACGACGCGCCCGCGGTCCACCAGCATCTGGTCGGCGGCGAGGTCGCCGTGCACGACGACGGGCTGGAACTTCCACAGCGACACGTCCTCGAGGGCAGCCTCCCAGCGGTGCAGCAGGGTCGGCGGGATGCGTCCGGTCTTAGCCGCCTCGTCGACCTCCGACATGCGGCGGTCGCGGTAGTCGCCCGCGGCGTAGCTCGGCAGCCCGCATCCCTCCACCACCGAGCCGGGGAGCTCGTGGATCGCGCCGATCGCCCGGCCGAGGTCCGCGGCGAGCCCGGGACCCGGCGCGAGGGACTCCACGTCGAGCCACTCGCCGACGATCCGCCGGTGCACCACCGCGCGTCCGCCCTCGGGCAGCAGCGCGTACCCGGCGATCTGCGGTACGACGAACGGCAGCACGCCCGTGTCGACGTACAGCTTCAGCGACTCGAGCAGCTCCATCTCCGCCTCGAGCGCGGCGCCCGCGACGGTGCTCCGCGGGGCACGGACCACCCATTCCTGGTCGTCCTGGCTGGTCACGATGGCGGCGTCGTAGTCGCCGGGCATGGTGTCGGTCCGGACCGACGCCGCCTCCAGACCGGGTACGGCCGCCGTCGACAGGGCGGCGAGCGCGAGGGGAGTACGTGGCACGGCCCTACGGTATTCCGCTCGGGCCCCCCGGCGTGCAACCCGCGCCGGGCGACGGCCGTTACGGTCGGTCCATGCTCGATCTTCCCCTCGCGCACGTCGCGCACGACCGTGCCGCGCACCGGCGGACCAAGCCCGGACTTCTCGACGAGGTGCTCGCCCGGCCCGAGACCCAGGTGCTGCTGGTGGGCGCCGGGCGGGTCGCCGCGGCCGGGCGGGTCCCGGCGTTGCTCTCGACCCGGGAGGCCGCCGTCGTCGGACAGGCCGCTGCAGCGCCCGGTGTCGCCGGTGCCGAGCACTACTTCCTCGGCGAGGCCGACGACGTCGCCTACGTCGCGCGTGCCCTGCCCGGCCTCGCCGACGACGCCGTCACCGGCCTGCCCGACGGTCTCACCTGGATCACCCCGCGCGACCTCGCCGACTCCGACGACGCCCTGTCCACGGGCCTCGCCGTCGAGGCGGTCGGGCTCGCCAACTGGCACGCGGTGACGGCGTACTGCCCGCGCTGCGGGAGGCCGACCGAGCCCACCGCGGCCGGGTGGGTGCGGCGGTGCGAGAGCGAGGAGAAGGACCACTACCCGCGCACGGACCCCGCCGTGATCATGTCCATCGTCGACGACGACGACCGCCTGCTGCTCGGCCGGGGCAGCACGTGGCCGGTGGACCGGATGTCCGTCCTGGCCGGGTTCGTGGAGCCCGGGGAGAGCGCCGAGCACGCGGTGGCGCGGGAGGCGGGGGAGGAGGCGGGGATCGTCGTCGGGCGGGTCGAGTACCGGGGGAGCCAGGCGTGGCCGATGCCCGCCTCGCTCATGCTCGGGTTCCACGCCCACGCCGAGACCACGGACCTGGTTCCCGACGGCGACGAGATGGCGGAGGTCCGCTGGTTCACCCGCGGCGAGCTGTCGGCCGCCTACGCGGACGGCGTCCTGCGGGCCCCCGGCCGCGCGTCGATCGCCCGGTCCCTCATCGAGGACTGGCTCGGCACCGCCCCGGACCGCCCTCCGGCCTGACCCCACGCGGTCGAGCGCTCTCGCTCTCCCGGTCGGGCGCACGGCACGGGTCGGCTCCGAGGGACCGAAACCCGACCACGACTGTGCACCCGACCGCGAGGGGGGAGGGGGCCGTCGGCAGGGAGGACGGCCGCGAGAGGGTCAGTTGGCGAGGGCCGCCTTGACGTCTGCCAGGGACGGGTTGGTCGCCGCCCCGCCGTTCGGGAAGATCACCGTCGGGACGGTGCGGTTGCCGCCGTTGACCTGCTCGACGAACGCCGCCGTCTCCGGGCGCTCCTCGATGTCGATCACCTCGTAGCCGATGCCCTCCGAGTCGAGCTGCGTACGCAGCCGCCGGCAGTACCCGCACCAGGTGGTCGAGTACATGAGGACGGTCCCCGGGGCGGGGACCGGCGTGGCGGTCTCGGTCATCTCTTCGTCTCCTTCGCGATGTACGACGGTGGTCGCGGGTGCCCGGCATGCGCTGCCGACGGTCGTCGGCAGCGGCGTCCTTGCAGGCAGCACCGGCCGCTGTCGTCGGTGTCGGTCTCTCCTGACAGAATCCGTGCCATGGTGACGCACGCGCCTGCTCGTTCCAACTCCGCGATGGACCCGGTTCATCCCGACTCGATCCTCGACGCGCTCGATCCCGAGCAGCGCGAGGTAGCACTCGCCCTGCGCGGCCCGGTGTGCGTGCTCGCCGGCGCGGGCACCGGCAAGACCCGCGCCATCACGCACCGCATCGCCTACGGCGTGCGCAGCGGCAGGTACAAGCCGAACAGCGTCCTGGCCGTCACCTTCACGGCTCGCGCGGCAGGGGAGATGCGCACCCGGCTGCGGGACCTCGGCGTCCAGGGCGTGCAGGCCCGCACCTTTCACGCCGCCGCCCTGCGCCAGCTCGGCTACTTCTGGCCCCGCGTCGTCGGCGGTGCTCCGCCCCGCCTCATGCAGCACAAGGCCCAGATCGTCGCCGAGTCGGCGCGGCGGCTGGGCCTGTCGGTCGACCGTGTCGCCGTGCGGGACCTGTCCTCGGAGGTCGAGTGGGCCAAGGTCGGTCTCATCACCGCCGACGACTACGAGAAGGTGGCGGCCGCCCGCGGCCGCCCGGCACCGTCGGGCTACGGACACCAGACGATCGCGCGCCTCATCACCATGTACGAGGAGGTCAAGACCGAGCGCGACGCCATCGACTTCGAGGACGTGCTCCTCATGCTCGCGGACATGCTGAACAGCCACAAGGCGGTCGCGGACGAGGTCCGCGGCCAGTACCGGCACTTCGTCGTCGACGAGTACCAGGACGTCTCCCCCCTGCAGCAGTTCCTGCTGGACCAGTGGCTCGGCGGGCGCGACGAGCTCTGCGTCGTCGGCGACCCGTCCCAGACGATCTACTCCTTCACCGGCGCCACCCCGGACTTCCTCCTCGACTTCCGGCGCCGCTACCGGGACGCCGCCGAGATCCGGCTCGTCCGCGACTACCGGTCGACACCCCAGGTGGTCGGTCTCGCCAACGACCTCCTGCGCCGGGCCGGGCCGGGTGCCGCCCAGGCCCTCGAGCTCGTCCCGCAGCGCGCACCCGGACCCCCCGTCACGTTCACCACCCACGACGACGACGAGTCGGAGGCATCCGGCATCGCCACCCGTGCCGCCAGGCTCATCGAGTCCGGCGTCCCGGCCAACGAGATCGCCGTCCTGTACCGCACCAACGCCCAGTCCGAGGCGTTCGAGACCGCGTTCACCGACGCCGGGGTCAGCTACCTCGTGCGCGGCGGCGAACGCTTCTTCCAGCGCAAGGAGGTACGGGACGCCATCGTCCTGATCCGCGGTGCCGCCCGCTCCGCCGAGCCTGACCTGAGCATGCCCGAACAGGTGCGCGACGTCCTCGCCGCCGCCGGCTGGGCGCCAGAGGCCCCCGCCGTCCGAGGCGCGGCCCGCGAACGCTGGGACTCGATGCAGGCGCTCGTGGCACTGGCGGACGACCTGGCGGAGGCGGCACCGGAGGACTCGCCCGCGACGCTCGCGACGCTGGTGGCCGAGCTCGAGGAGCGGGCCCAGGCGCAGCACGCCCCGACGGTCGAGGGCGTGACGCTGGCATCGCTGCACGCGGCGAAGGGGCTGGAGTGGGACGCGGTGTTCCTCTCGGGGATGAGCGAGGGCCTCATGCCGATCTCCCTGGCGGAGACGGATGCGGCCGTGCACGAGGAACGCCGCCTGCTGTATGTCGGGATCACCCGCGCGCGGAAGCACCTGGACGTGTCCTTCGCGCGCAGCCGCAACCCCGGCGGGCGGGCGACGCGCAAGCGCACGCGCTTCCTCGACGGCATCTGGCCCGACGGTGAGCCGCGTGGTCCGCGCAGGACCCGCGGCGGCCGGGGGAAGGCGCGCACGCTGCTGACCGGCGAGCACGACGTCGCCCTCTTCGACGCCCTGCGTGAGTGGCGCCAGGAGGTCGCGCTGGAGTCGGACAAGCCCGCGTACACGATCCTCACCGACGCGAGCCTCGCCGAGATCGCCGAGGCGCGTCCGAGGTCGGCGGCGGAGCTGGCACGGGTCAACGGGGTGGGCCCAGGGAAGATCGATCGCTTCGGATCGACGATCCTGTCGATCGTCGGCAGCGCTCCGGGCGTGTGACGATCGACAAAACCTGGCCTGGACAGCGCTTTCATCCGGGCTGACGATTCCCGGTGAACCGTCAGCAAAAAAAGTTGGAAAAAGAGTTGGAGTCCGTGAGGCAGGCGGCATAGTCTGCTCGTGTCCTTGAAAGAGCGGGCGTGGCCGAAAGGCTGGGCCCCGAGTGCGTGAGGAGGTGGGAAGTCTGATGGAGATCATGAAGCAGAACCCGACGTGGACGGATTCGCTGTACGGCACGGGTGTGTCGACGTGCGCGAGCCGGCCCGTCTCTGCGCGCGCGGAATTCTCTGTCCACACGCTGCGTGCTCGCGGCAAGGGCGGGAGCTTCCCGAACCCCATCCTCACCTCCGACTCCGCTCCAGGAGCGCATCCGGTCTAGAAAGACCAGACGCCTTCAGGCCGCGGAGTCCACCAGGACCCGTGGCCTGAATTCTTTCCAGGCAGATCCCGGCCTCACCAGGCCGGCTGGAAGAGCCTCAGACCTGGGTCCTGCCCCACCAACGTTCACCGACGACGTTTACGTAACAGGACCACAGGAGACAACCGTGCGCCTCACTGCGCTCCTCGACACCCTCCCCCAGGGCGGATCCGGCCCCTGGAACCCTTCGACCGGCGTTGCCACGAGCGACGTCGACTCCCGCGAGTTCAACCGGATCATGGACTTGCTGCTGCCGTGCCGTACCAACGACCCCGAGCTCTGGTTCGCCGAGCAGTCCGCCGACGTGGAGCACGCGAAGTCGCTGTGCCGCGCGTGCCCGCTGATCGACGGCTGTCTCGCCGGCGCCCTCGAGCGGCGTGAGCCCTGGGGCGTCTGGGGTGGCGAGGTCTTCATCGACGGCGCCGTGGTCGCGCGCAAGCGTGGCCGTGGCCGGCCCCGGAAGTCGGAGACCGCGGCGGACGCCGGGGCTCCGGCGGCCGCATGACCCCGGCGGCCGCGCGGGTGGATGCTGCGACGACACCATCCACCCGCGCGGCCCCTGGGCGTCAGCGCGCGAGGACGACGCACCCGCACCGCGGGTGCGGATCGAACCTCCGGACGCGAGGCAAGCAGTCCGGGAGTGCGACCTCCAGGCAGGAACCGACGGCCGTCGGCCGGTGCCCGTCCAGCTGGGCGAGCACCTGGCCGGCGGCCGTCGCCGCTGCCAGGGCCGTGAGTGCGGCCTCCTGCACCTGCTCGGGGCCCTGTCGGAGCTGTGCCGCGACGAGGTGCCAGTCCCGGTCCTGATCGGCGCGGTCCGCGTCGAGGCAGGTCACACAGGCGCTCCGGCCCGGCAGCACCAGCGGCCCGACGACGACGTCCGCCTCCCGCGCCACCACCGAGAGGTGCGGCACGCCCGCGCTCATCAGCCGTGTGAAACGGGCGGGCAGAGCGGCCCGGGACTCCACCACCACGGCGACGTCGGGCTCGGTCTCCCCGTCCACCTGCACGTCGATCCCCGCCGACCTGCGGGCCAGCACGTGCGCGAGGGCGCTGTCCCGGGGCTCTCCCACGTGACGTGCGGTGTGGGTGCCGAACCCGACGTCCGTGGTCTGCACCGGCTGCGGGTCGTGGAGCACCAGGCGGCCGACCCCGGCCGTGGCGAGGATCAGGGCGAGCACCGAGCCGATGCGGCCGAGCCCGGCCAGCGCCACCGTGGCTGCCGCCCGCCCGGCGAGGGTGGCGGCGCCCGCGCCGTCGGCCCGCAGCATGCCGAGGGTCCGCGCGTCCGCCGTGCTCTCGCCCGTGATGGCGGCCCGTCCGGCCGGCGGTGCCGGGACCAGCATCCCGGCCCGGGACAGGACCTCCAGGAGGAGACCCCGGCGCCCGGGGTCCACGCCGCGCCGTGCGGCGGACTGCTCGGGCGACACGTGCCGGCGGTCACTCAGGTCGCGCAGCCACGCCGCCTCGGCGCGGGTGAGCCCGTCGACGACGAGCGCCCAGCGCGGATCCGTCCCGCACTGCACCGAGCCGCCCGAACGCATGATCACAGGCGTCCCCGGGCGAAGGTGCGACGCGGCGCGCGGCGCCGGCTCGTGGGTGGGGAGACGGTCGGCGGTGGCCACATCCATGGGCGAGCTCCAGGGGCAGTGCGGGGGACGAGCCTCCACCGTGCCAGGCCGGGGCGGCCCGCGCCGTCTGTCCACAGGCCCGGCCGCCGGGCCGTCCGCGCCCGCGCCCGCGCCCGCGCCGCGCCGGGCCGGAAGAGGTGTCGCGGCACACGCACGAGCGAGGCAACTTTGACGTCACGGGGCGTGTTCTTGACTACTTCGCGCCGATAAACGCTACCGTCTTGGTGTGGCCCACGACGATCCGACGTCCGTGGAGGTACGTCGGAGCCGACGTCGTACCGCCACGGTGAGCGCGTATCGCGACGGTGAACGAACCATCGTCGCGATTCCGGCGCGCTTCTCGCGGGCCCAGGAACGGGAATGGGTGGCGAAGATGCTGGCCCGCCTCGAGGACAAGGAGCGACGTCGCAAACCGTCCGACGAGGAGCTCATGACCCGTGCGGAGTCCTTGTCGGAGCGGTATCTCGACGGACGCGCGAAGCCCTCCAGCGTCCGCTGGGCGTCGAACCAGGGCCGGCGCTGGGGCTCGTGCACGCTGCTGGACGGCTCGATCCGGATCTCGACCCGCGTGCAGGGCATGCCCGCCTGGGTGCTCGACTACGTCCTGCTGCACGAGCTGGCGCACCTGCTGCACGCCGGCCACGGCCCCACGTTCTGGAAGATCCTCGAGGCCTACCCCAGGACGGAGCGCGCCCGCGGCTTCCTGGAGGGAGCCTCCTACGCCCAGGACGACGCCGCGACCCCTACCTCGGACGAGGAAGACTGAGGGGAAGACCGGGACGGGCAGGACCGGGACGTGCAGGACCGGGACGAGCGGGACAGGGACGTGGAGGACCGCACGCCCCGGCGAGGTCCTGCCCGCCGCGCCCCCGGCAAGGTCCGGCAGGCCGCGGCAGCCCGGTGGACGGGCCCTGGTGGACCGGCCCCGGTGGATGAATCCGCCCGAAGATGCTGCGCGTTCGGTCGCCGAGGTCCACGATGTGTACAGCAGGCCGCCGCGCCCAGGCTGCGAGCCGCACCGGATCGTGGAGGACCGCATGACGCAACCCACACCGTCTGACCCGACGGCCGCGCTCACCGACGACGAGACCTGGGAGCTGCTGTCCGTGGTCCCGATCGGCCGCCTGGCGACCGCGGCGGCAGGGGACGTAGACATCTTCCCGGTCAACTACGCGGTGGCGAACCGGCAGATCTACATCCACACCACGCCGGGCAGCAAGCTGGTGGAGTCCGTGGTCAACCCGCGGGTGGCCTTCGAGGTGGACCAGTGGGGCGCGGACGTCGCCTACTCGGTGGTGGTCAAGGGCGTCGCGAAGCTCCTGGACACCGACGCCGAGCTGGCCGAGGCGGAGGCGACCGGGCTCGTCTCGTTCACCGGGACGAGCACGAAGACGGAGTGGCTGCGGATCACCCCGACGTCCGCGACGGGCCGCCGGTTCGCCCGGGTCACCGGCGACTGACCCCTACCCCTCGTCCGCGCCGAAGATCTCGCGCAGGGCGGCGTCGACGTCGGCGTGCTCCTCGGCCGCCGCCGCGCGCCGGGCCGGGTAGCCCGCCGGATCGTCCAGGTCCTCCGTGACCGGGAGCAGGTCCGGGTGGTCCCAGACACTGTCCCGGGCGGCCTGGCCGCCGTCGTCCATCAGGACCGTGAAGAGCCGGGCGGCGTCGCGGGAGCGGCGCGGCCGCAGCTCGAGGCCGACGAGCGTGGCGAACGTGTGCTCGGCGGGCCCGCCGGCCGCGCGCCGCCGGCGAATCATCTCGCGCAGCGGTACCGAGTGCGGCAGGTGGGGGAGCGCCGCGGCCGCCGCCACCTCGTCGACCCAGCCCTCGACCAGGGCGAGCGTCGTCTCCAGCCGCAGCAGCACGGCCTTCTGCTCGGCCGTGTTCTGCAGCCCGAAGACCCCGCCCGACAGCGCGCCGCGCAGGGCGTCGGGGTCGGACATGTCGATGTCGCGCACCTGGGACTCGAGCATGTCCAGATCGATCGTGATGCCGCGGGCGTACTGCTCCACGATGCCCAGCAGATGCCCGCGCAGCCACGTGACGTGGGTAAACAGGCGGGTGTGCGCGGCCTCGCGCAGCGCGACGAAGTGTCGTACCTCGTCGGCCGGGGCGTCGAGGCCCTCGGCGAACCTGTCGACGTTGGTGGGCAGGAGCACGGTGTGCGCGTCGTCGAGCAGCGGCAGACCGATGTCGGTGGCGCCGAAGACCTCGCGGGACAGCGTCCCGGCCGCCTGGCCCACCTGCATGCCGAACACCGCCGAGCCGAGCCGCCGCATCATCAGAGCGGGGTCCATCCCGAGACCGGCGAGCGCGCCGGCGGGCATGCCGGGCATCGCCACGCCGTCGTCCACCCCCTCCGGGAGCTGGTCGGCGAGCACGGTGGCGAGTGCCTCGGAGACCGACGCCGCGACCGGTGCGGCAAGCTTGTTCCACGCGGGCAGGGTCGCCTCGACCCACTCCGAGCGGGACCATGCGCGCGCCGTCCCGACCGACGGCGGGAGGTCGGTGACGGCGTCCAGCCAGAGCTCCGCGACGGACAGCGCGTCCGTGGCGGACCTGGCCTGACCGCCGGTGAGCGACGGGTCACCCTCGGAGACGGCGACCTGGCGGGCGACGTCGTGCGCGACGTCGGAGTTGACCGGGCCGGCGCCGGGCTCCGCCAGCATCCGCTGCACCTGGGAGAGCGCGAACTGCATCATCATCGGATCCTGCGCGCCGGCCATCGACGACGGGTCGAAGCCCCGTGCGCGCATCTCGGCGAGCACCTCGTCCGCCCCGTCACCGAGCATGGAACGGAGCATCTCCTCCCACGGCTGATCGCCCTGACTGGGGTTCTCGCTCATGCTGCTCCTCGTTCGTTCGGCGGGGCACCCGGGGGTACTCCTCGGGCCGTGCGTGGACGCCCTGACAGCCACCGTATCCACGTGGACTGAACTCTGGGGACCACAAGGCGGGTTCCCGACTTCGCTCTGGGCGCACAAGCGGCTGCCCCAGGAGCTCTCGCAGGGATCCTCCAGCCGGATGGGGGATGATGAGCCGGTGACGTCGAGCGACCTCGAGAACTCCATGCCGTCCGGCCGGGCCCACGCGTCCGACGACGGGCACGCGGCCTCCCCGGACGGCCGCGCCGCGGACGCGTACACCGACCTGCATGCCGGCGTCGAGCACCTCGACGCCCCGCCCGTCACGCGACGGACCCTCACGCTGGGCATCACGCTCCTGCTGACGGCCGTCCTCGCGGCCGTCGCGCTCGTCATGCCGGTGCCGTACGCGGTGCGTGCCCCCGGGCCCACCGAGAACACGCTCGGGGAGCAGGGCGACGCGCCGCTCATCGAGATCGAGGGCGCCGAGACGTACGAGTCGACGGGCGAGCTGCGGCTGACGACGGTCTCGGTCTCCGGCGGGCCCGGGTACCCCGTGGCGGCTGGGCAGGCGGTGCAGGCCTGGCTGGACCCGACCCGCTCGGTGGTGCCGGTCGAGGCGATCTTCCCCGAGGAGACCAGCGCCCAGGAGCAGCAGGAGGTGAGCCAGGCGGAGATGGTCACGTCGCAGGAGTCGGCCACCGCGGCGGCGCTCGCCGAGCTCGACCACCCGGTCCCGGCCAGGCTCGAGGTCGCGGGGGCCGAGCCCGGGACCGGGGCGGAGGGCGTGGTCGAGGAGGGGGACGTCGTCGTCTCGTTCCAGGGGGAGCAGGTCGCGACGTACGCGGAGCTGATCGACGGTCTCGCGGCGACGACGCCGGGGGACGATGTCGGCCTCGGCGTGCGGCGCGACGGCGAGACGGTCGACCTGACGATCACCACCACCGGCGTCGAGGGGGAGGACCGCGCGGTGATGGGGGTCTACATCGACCCGCACTACGACTTCCCGATCGACGTGTCGATCCAGATCGAGGACATCGGCGGCCCCAGCGCCGGGACGATGTTCGCGCTCGGCATCATCGACAAGCTCACGCCCGAGGACGAGGCGAGCGGCGAGCACATCGCCGGCACGGGGACGATGAGCCCGGAGGGGCTCGTCGGCCCGATCGGCGGCATCGAGCAGAAGCTGCACGGGGCGCTGCGCGACGGCGCCACCTGGTTCCTCGCGCCCGCGGGCAACTGCGCCGAGGTGGCGGGGAACGAGCCCGACGGGCTGCGCGTCGTGCGGGTCGAGACGCTGCGGGACGCGCGGGAGGCGATGGAGGCTATCGGGGCCGGGGAGGGCGGGACGCTGCCCACCTGCTCGGAGTCGTCCTAGATGTGGGAACCTTGTGACCGTCCTGCCCGTTGCCCCTGGGTAGATTGAAACGCCGACGAGAGCAGTGAGGTAACAACGCCGTGTCCTTCGCCGTACCGCGTCCCCGGCAGGGTGGCGCTCCCCCAGCTCGCCGACGGAGTCCCCTCGGGTTGGCGATCGTCGCGGTCGCCGTCGTCGTCGTCGCGCTCCTCCTGCTGGCCCAGTTCTGGACAGAGATCCTCTGGTTCCGCCAGATCGGCTTCTCCCGGGTGATCTGGACGGAGTGGATCACCCGCGGGCTGCTGTTCGTGGTGGGCTTCGTCGTGATGGCCGGCGCGGTGTTCGCGTCGTTCGCCTTCGCCTACCGCTCCCGTCCCATGTACGTGCCGAGTGCCGAGCAGGCCACGCTCGAGCAGTACCGTGAGGCGATCGAGCCGCTGCGCAAGGTGGTGACGTTCGCGGCCCCGGTGCTGGTCGGCTTCTTCGCCGGTGTGGCGACGTCGGCCCAGTGGCAGACGGTGCTGCTCGCCATGAACTCCGAGATGTTCGGCGAGGTCGATCCGCAGTTCCAGATGGACCTCTCGTTCTACGTGTTCCTGCTCCCGGCGCTGCGCAGCATCATCGGCTTCCTCATGGCCGTCGTCATCATCTCCGGCATCGCCGGCAT
This sequence comes from Myceligenerans cantabricum, assembly GCF_054777735.1. Lineage (NCBI taxonomy): Bacteria > Bacillati > Actinomycetota > Actinomycetes > Micrococcales > Promicromonosporaceae > Myceligenerans > Myceligenerans cantabricum. The sequence goes on along the minus strand of NZ_BAAHAJ010000004.1, from coordinate 371,504 downwards.
CGTGACGCACTACCTGTACGGCGGGCTGCGGATCGGGCCGCCGCAGGGCAACCTGCCGCGCACCACGAACTCCGCGCGCATCCACGTCGCGGTGGTCGGCACGGTGCTGATGGTGCTGTTCGCCGCCAACTACTGGCTCGACCGCTACTCCATCCTGGCCAGCGCTGGCGAACGCTTCGACGGCGCCTCCTACTCCGACGTGCACGCGGTCATCCCCGCCAAGGGCATCCTCGCCGTCGTGGCGCTGCTGGTCGCGGTCCTGTTCCTGGCGGCCGCGTTCCGCGGCAACTGGCAGCTGCCGGCGATCGGCGTCGGGCTGATGGTGGTCTCCGCGATCGTGATCGGCGGGATCTACCCGGCGATCGTGCAGCGGTTCCAGGTCGCGCCGAACGCCCAGGAGCTCGAGCAGCCGTTCATCCAGCGCAACATCGACGCGACGCTCGAGGCATTCGACATCAAGGACGTCGAGACCCAGCCGTACGATGCGGCGACGGAGGCGCAGGAGGGCGGTCTGCGCTCGGACGCCGACACGACCGCGTCGATCCGTCTCCTCGACCCGGAGATCGTCTCGCCGTCGTTCCGCCAGCTGCAGCAGAACAAGCAGTACTACAACTTCAGCGACTCCCTCGCCGTCGACCGGTACGACATCGACGGGGAGAGCCGCGACACCGTCATCGCCGTGCGCGAGCTCAACCAGGACGGCCTGGGCAGCGACCAGCGCAACTGGGTGAACGACCACACCGTGTACACGCACGGCTACGGCGTGGTGGCCGCCTACGGCAACCAGCTGGGCCCGGGCGGCCAGCCGGCCTTCTTCGAGGGCGGCATCCCGTCGGAGGGCGCGATCACCGATCTCGAGGGCGAGTACGAGCCCCGGATCTACTTCTCGCCGTCGACCACCACCTACTCCGTGGTCGGCAAGCCCGCCGGCGACGAGCGGGAGCCCTGGGAGCTGGACTACCCGGCGGACGACGCCGAGAACGGCGGGGACCAGGTCAAGTCGACCTTCGACGGCGACGCCGGCCCGGACATCGGGTCGTTCGGGAGCAAGCTGCTCTACGCGCTGAAGTTCGGTGAGGAGCAGCTGTTGCTCTCCGACCGGGTGACGGAGGAGTCGCAGATCCTGTACGACCGCGACCCGCAGGAGCGCGTCGCCAAGGTCGCCCCGTGGCTGACCCTGGACAACCGGGTGTACCCGGCGGTCGTGGACGGGCGCGTGAAGTGGATCGTGGACGCCTACACGACGACGGACCAGTACCCGTACGCGGCCTTCAGCCAGATGCAGGAGGCCACGACGGACACGCTCACCCTGCAGCAGGACGGGGCGCCCGTGAACCTGCCCGCCGAGGTGAACTACATCCGCAACTCGGTCAAGGCCACCGTGGACGCCTACGACGGCTCGGTGGACCTGTACGCCTGGGATGCCGAGGACCCGGTGCTCCAGACCTGGGACAACGTGTTCCCCGGGTCGGTGCAGCCGATGGAGGAGATGTCGGGCGAGCTGATCAGCCACGTGCGCTACCCGGAGGACATGTTCAAGGTGCAGCGCACGCTGCTCACCGAGTACCACGTCACCGACGCGAGCGACTTCTTCTCCGGGAACGACTTCTGGAACAACCCGGAGGACCCGACGACCGACGCCACGGCGAGCCCGCTGCAGCCGCCGTACTACCTGACGCTGCAGATGCCGGGCCAGGAGGATCCGTCCTTCTCGCTGACGTCCACGTTCATCCCGGGCGGTAACACTCCACGGCAGGTGCTGACCGGCTTCCTCGCCGCGGAGGCCGACGCCGGGTCGGAGGCGGGCGAGAAGGCCGAGGACTACGGCACGCTCCGGCTGCTCGAGCTGCCGCGAGACACGACGGTGCCAGGCCCCGGCCAGGTGCAGAACATCTTCAACTCGGACCCGGTGGCCGGTGAGCAGCTGCGCATCCTGGAGCAGGGCCGTTCGACGGTGCTGCTCGGCAACCAGCTGACCCTGCCGGTGGGTGGCGGCCTCGTGTACGTGCAGCCGGTGTACATCCAGTCCGCCGAGGGCACGAGCATCCCGCTGCTGCACAAGGTGATGGTGGCGTTCGGTGACGAGGTCGGCTACGCCGACACCCTCACCGAGGCGCTCGACCAGGTGTTCGGGGGCGACTCCGGCGCCGAGGCGGGCGATGCCGACGGCGGGACCGAGGGCGAGGCGCCCGAGGCTCCGGTCGACGGCGAGGACGTCCCGGTCGAGGAGCCCGAGGATCCGGCCGCGACGGACGAGCCCGGTGAGGAGGAGCCCGGCGAGGAGCCCACCGAGCCCGCGGACGAGCCCACCGGCGACCTGGACGAGGCGCTGCAGCGCGCCTCCGACGCGCTGCAGGAGGCGCAGCAGGCTCAGCGGGACGGTGACTGGGCCGCCTATGGCGAGGCCCAGGACGAGCTCCAGCAGGCGATCGAGGACGCCGTCGCGGCGGAGCAGGCGAGCGGGGCGGAGTAGCGCACCGCCGCGTGGACGGGGCCGTCGTGCAGACGACCCCGTCCACGGTCCGTACCGACGTTCACACCCGGCGGGCGACGATCATCGAGTTGATGACGTCGCCCGCCGGGTGTCTCACACCCAGCACGTCGAACCCGGCCATGGCGTGCGGGTCGACCTCGGGGTAGAGCAGCGTGCGCAGCCCGCGGGCGCTACGGGCGAGCAGCAGTGCGCCCGGCCGCATCCGGTCGGCGAGCGATCGCAGCAGCGTGGTCTTCTCCTGCGTCGTCGTGCCGACGAGCGCCGCCAGCACCACGACCTCGTGCTCGCGCAGGGGGACCCGGGCGGCGTCGCCGTGCGCGACGACGGTCGCGGGCGAGCCCGTCGCCTCGACGAACCCGCGCGCCGCGCCGACGGCGGACCGGTCGTGGTCGACGCCGACCGTCCGGACGCCGAGCCCTGCCGCGTAGCCGGTGGCGGTGAGCGGTAGCGGCCCGCAGCCGAGGACGACGACGGAGCGGGGGGACCGGCCGGTCAGGTGACGGCGGAGCAGGGCGAGCTCCATGTCGACGAGCTCGCGGTAGTTGTCCTGGTAGGGAAAGCTCTGGAGCTCGGCGCGGGGGTCGGGCGCGGCGGTGATGCGCTCTGACCAGTGCACCTCCAGCGCGGACTCGCCGCGCGCGCTCAGGGCACGGAGACGCTCGGCCCGGGCCGTGACCGCGGCATGGGTGCCGACCTGGCGCGCGACCGTCTCGGGCGTGGTCGTGACGGTCCGGACCACCGCGGAGAAGAGCTGGTTCGTCTCCGGGCCGGGGGCGAGCGAGGACAGGCCGGCGAGCCGGTCGGTCAGGCGGGCGAGCCGTGTGGCGACGGCGTCGGCGGCGGCTGCGGTGCCGGCGGGGCCGCCGTGGTGGGTGGGGTCAGCGGCGTCGGCGGCGGGACCGGCGTCACCGGCGGGGGTGACGGGGCCGGCATCGAGGGTGCCGATGGAAGCAGAGTCGCCGGGAGGGACGGTCGCGTCGTTCGCCATGACATGGAGCCTCGCAGGTCGGAACGGTTCGAACACGTGTGACCTGCGTCTCCACGGCCGGATCAGGTTGCGTTCGCGGATGCCGTCGCGTAGTGTTCATATCACCGACGCGGGGTGGAGCAGTTCGGTAGCTCGCTGGGCTCATAACCCAGAGGTCGGAGGTTCAAATCCTCCCCCCGCTACCACAAGAAGGGCCCCTCACCTGGGGATTTGCCAGGTGAGGGGCCCTTCGTCCTGCCCTCGTGCACGGTGGGCGTGCGCGGCAGGGCACGCGTACCAGCCGGTTCCGCACCGTCGAGGACCTGAACCTGGGCGCCGTTTCGACGCCGACGGTGCGGCGACCGATGCCGGCATCGCGGCGCGTGAGCAGCTCGAGGTCGAGACCGACGAGCACTGTGCCGCTCTGTGGACGGCGACCGGTGACACCGACGCTCGTCGCCTCGCCTCGCTCATCCTGCCGATCCACGACGCGTTCACCGGGGCCCGCACATATCCGTTCCCCGTGGAGGTCGCCGATGCACGCCCCGACGGTCCGGAGACCGCCGGGTAACCCGCACCGGGGCGTGGAACTCGCTCCACGGGTTTACCTCAAGAATCTTGAGTGCCTCAAATATCTCAAGAGAGATCTTGCGATCCTCTTGAGGATCTTCGGCTGGGCGTTGAGTTCTGGGCTGCACGCTGGAAGCAGCCAGTCAGACACTCATGAAAGGCACCGCCATGGCGGAGAGAATGTGCTCCCGCGGACGGGTCGGGTGCCAAGGCGACGTCGAGGAAAATCCGGGTGACCACGTCGGCTCGCACGGCGTGGCAGTGATGGCCGAAGCCTCGACGAGCAATTCGACCGGAAGTCGCGTCGTAGTCCTGATCCCGGCGCACAACGAGTCAGAAGGGATCGCCGAGACCGTCACGGCGCTGAGCCGCCAGACTCGGCTGCCCGACGAGGTGCTGGTCGTCTCGGACAACTCGACTGACAACACCGTTGAGCTCGCCGAGCGTGCCGGCGCTCACGTCACCGAGACGGTCGGAAACAGCCACAAGAAAGCCGGTGCTCTCAACCAGGCCCTGTCCACGGTGCTTCCCCGGCTTCAGGAAGATGACTTCGTGCTGGTCCAGGACGCCGACAGCGTGCTGGACCCCGAGTTCATCGAGAGTGCGCTCTCGCACCTCGCTGCCGACGACAGGCTGGGGGCCGTCGGAGGTGTGTTCCGTGGGCAGGACGGCGGAGGCTTCGTCGGCCATCTGCAGCGCAACGAGTACGCGCGATACGCGCGGGACGTGCGTCGTCTCAAAGGAAAATGCCTGGTCGTCACCGGCACCGCGGCGGTGTTTCGCGCCTCGACGCTGCAGCACGTGCAGTCGGCGAGGCTGTCGCGTGAGATCCCGATCGGCGACGGGCACGGCGGTATCTACGACACGACGGTGCTGACGGAGGACAACGAGATCTCGTTCGCCTTGATGCACCTCGGGTACAAGATCTTGTCGCCCAAGAGCTGCACGCTGACGACCGAGGTGATGCCGACCTGGCGAGAGCTCTGGAACCAGCGCCTCCGCTGGAAGCGTGGCGCCATCGAGAACTGTGTGCAGTACGGCCTGACGCGCGTCACCGCGCCCTACTGGGCCCGGCAGCTGGTGACCATGCTGGGAGTCCTGGTGACCGCCACCTATCTGGCGACCATCGTCTGGTCTCTCGTGGCGTTCGGCTCACTCAACATCGAGCCGTTCTGGCTGGCGCTGACCGGAATTTTTGTCGTTGAGCGCGTCATCACTCTGCGAGACCGGGGACCGGTCAAACAGATGATCGCCTGCACGCTTTATGAGCTGCCGTTCGACGTCTTTCTTCAGGTCTGCCACGGAAAGGCATATCTGGACTCTGTGATGAACCGAGAGAGGAGATGGTGAAATGTATAACGGTGCAGCACTCAGCACGCTCGGAGGCGGGGGTGCGGCGGCTCTGGCCTCCACGGGCCCGGAGAACCTGCTGTGGCTCGGACTGGCGTCATTCGCGATGATCGCAGCCGGGGTGGCCGTGCGACGGATCATGCCTCGCAAGGAAGCGTGATCTCTGCGCGGCAGAAGGGTGCTTGCCATCGTTGTCACCGTGGCGGGCACCCTTCCGTGCGGCATCGTGGTGCCCCACACCTACGGGCCTGACCGCCGAGGAGCCGTTGGCCGTGGCCACCTCGGTGCCCGCAGGGCCCGGAAGGCACCGCACAGCCGCTGGCCTGTACGGCGGTGCGGCGGTGTCGTTGCTACGTTCGGCAGATGGAGGAGACCTGGGGTCGAGGAGTCGCGGTCATCGTCGAGGACGACGACGACATCCGTGCCCTCATCGAGATCACGCTGCGGCAGGCCGGGTTCACGGTTCATCCCGCGGCGACCGGCGCGCAGGGTGTGGCGCTGGTCAAGGCCCACGACCCCATCGTGACGACCGTCGACGTCTCCCTGCCCGACATCGATGGGTTCGAGGTCGTGCGGCGCCTGCGGACCTTCTCCGACACGATCGTCGTCATGCTCACCAGCCGGGTCGACGAGCCCGACACGCTCATGGGTCTGGAGACGGGTGCCGACGAGTACGTCACGAAGCCATTCCGGCCGCGGGAGCTCCGGGCGCGCGTCGACGCACTCCTGCGCCGCGCCGGTCGCGTCGCGGCATCGGCTCCGGAGCAGTTCGCCTCGTCCGAGCCCGGCGCTGCTGTCGGAGGCCTCGAGGTCGACACCGCACGCCGCACGGTCCGCCTGGCCGGCGAGCTCGTTCAGCTCACACGCACCGAGTTCGATCTCCTCGCTGCCCTCCACGGCGCACACGGCCGGACGGTGGCCAAGGGCGAGCTGGCGGCCCTGCTCTGGCCCGACCAGTACCGCTACGGAGGCCGGGTCGCGGAGGCGGACCACCGTACGGTCGAGGTGCATGTGGCCAACGTCCGGCGCAAGCTCGGCGACAGCCCCACGAGCCCGCGTTTCATCCACACGGTCCGAGGGCTGGGGTACAGGTTCGACGGCGCATGAGACGCGTCCGTCGCGGACGGCGCCGGCTGCCGTCCCGCGTGGCGACCGCCACCGCACCGCGGACACGCCCCTGAGCGTGCCCTCCAGACCTGCTGAATCGCGACTTATCCTCTTTGATGGGTGAATACCACTCGATTCGGCATCCAGGAGGGCTTTCGATGTACCAGGTCGGCACTACCTACCCCACCAGTCAGGATCTCCGCGACGCCGACCTGCCGCACCTCGCCATCGTCCTCGACGCCAGCGGGTACGCGATCCAGCGGGACACGGACGGCAACTGGTACGGCGTGGCCTCCGTCAAGGCGTCGGACCTTGCGGGGACCTACGTGCTCATCCATCTCCCCGCCGAACCGCTCCCGGCCGCGTACGGCTCGGTCGTGATCACCAACAGCGGCACTCCGTTCATGCGCCGCTGGGGCGCCGCGACCGATGAGCGCTTCCCGCCGGAACGCTGGATCGGGCCCGACGGCGTCACCGTGCACGACGCCGACCTGCGTGGCCTGGGCATCGCGCGCGCCTGGGACGCGGGAGGGACCAACGGCCTGGCGTCGGCCGACGAAGCGTCCGGGGAGTGGTCCCGTGCGGCGCCGTACAGCCCACGGCACGGCGGCGACGGGACCCGGTGAGGTCGTGGGGAACGCGGCGCGGCCCGCCGCGCCCGGGTTCGGGACCTGGTCAGACGCCTACCTTCCGGTCCGGACAGGGCGTCGCGACCGGCAGCGCTCGTGCGCGCCCGACCGAGCCTCGGAACCGGGTCAGCGCTCGTCGAGCCCGAGCACCCGGCGGGCGTTGCCCGCGTACAGGCCCGGCAGCAGGTGGGCGGGCAGCGCCGCCCCGGAGATCTGCCAGCGGCCCTGCGGCGGCACGTCCTCGCCCGGTGCGTAGTCGAAGCACTCGTCGTCCGTCTCCAGGAAGCGGAAGTGGACGTCGAGCTGCTCGCGGGTCAGGGGGAAGGCGTCCGTGCCGAAGAGCACCCGGTCGGGGAAGTCCTCCACGAGGCGCCGGAACCGCCGGGGCTGGCGGCCGAGCTCGCCGAGGCGTCCGGCGATGTCGACCACCAGGTGGGGCGCCGCGCGCAGCAGCCGCTCGACGTGGTCGAGGTCCTCGGCGACGCAGCCGACGTGCGCCCCGACGTACCGGGTGCCCGGCGTCGCCGCGAGCAGCCGCTCGAACGCGTCCAGCAGCCGCGCGAAGGACGGGTAGCGGTCCCGGTCGGCGAACGACCAGTCGGGCTGGCCGGCGAGCTCGTCGAACCGCTCGTTGTGCGCGTCCAGTGGGTCGAAGAACGCCTTCGGGTCGGCCACGTGGACGAGGGCGGGCAGCCCGAGCTCCCCGGCCAGGGCGAGCACGCCGACCACCCGCGGGTCGTCCGGCAGCACGAGCTCGCCGTCGGGACCCGTGACGGTGAGGCCGACGTTCTTCCACACCTTGAGGCCCCGTGCCCCGCGCGCGGCGTTGTCCCGTAGCTGCTCCTGGATCTCGTGCTCCCCGCCGGGACGGGCCAGGAGGGTCCAGTCCACCTGGCAGAAGGTGACGAAGCGGCCCGGATGAGCGCGGTCGTACCGGTCGAGGTTGGCCGTCAGCTCGTCGCCCCACAGGCCGTCGAGGTTGACCACGGCCTCGATCCCCGCGTCGTCCATCATCGCCAGCAGCGCCGGGACGTCAGGGGCGCACCAGCCGGTGGTGAGCCAGCGCCCGAGATGGTTGTGCACGTCGACGGCCGGCACCGCCGCGCGCGCGACCCGTGTGACGGGGACCGAGACCCGCGGCCGCGGCGCCCAGTCGACGAGCCGGAGGTCCGGCACCGTCGTAGGGGTGCGGTCGGTGGCTCCCAGGGGATCGGGAACGTGGCTCATTGACTGCCTCCTCGGCGACGGTCCAGGAAAGTGCTCGACGTGCGCGTGCCGTCCCTGGAGCATCGAGCATGGCTGAGCAGATTGCCGACTTGTTACGCGATTCAATCAATCAGAATGAGCGAATCCGCCAGTCCTGATGACTCTCGCGCAATGGGCGAGCACCATGGGCGTCAACGGAGCCCGGCCGACCGCCAGGGAGGCAGGAGGCGCCGTACATCGGCGCCCGGTCCTGGGCGTCCTGGACGACGACAGGAAGCCGCACGTGAGCATCAGCAGCACCACCGAGCGTGAGATCCGCAGCCAGCCCGAGGTGTGGGCCCGTGCCGTCGCCGCGGCGAGCGAGGGCGCGGCGGTGCTCGGCCGCCCGGGTGAGCGGGTCCTCGTGCTGGGCTGCGGCACCAGCGCGTTCGTCGCCGAGTCCCTGGCGGTCCTGCGGGAACGCGCCGGGCACGGCGAGACCGACGCCGCCTACGCCTCCGAGTGGACACCGACCCGGTCGTACGACCGGGTCGTCGTGATCAGCCGGTCCGGTACCACGAGCGAGGTGCTCGAGGCGCTCGCGGCCGTGCCGGCCGGCACGGTGCGGGCGGCGGTCGTGGGGGTCGCCGGCACCCCGGTGGCCGAGGCGGCCGACGAGACGCTCGTGCTCGACTTCGCGGACGAGGAGTCGGTGGTCCAGACGCGGTTCCCCACCTCCGTCCTGGTGCTGGCCCGTACCGGTCTCGGCGAGGACCTCACGCCCGTCCTGGCACAGGCCGCCGACGTGCTCACCGCACCGCTGCCCGTCGACCCGTCGCGGTTCGACCACTTCGTCTTCCTCGGCCGGTCCTGGAGCCACGGGCTGGCGCAGGAGGCGGCGCTCAAGATCCGCGAGGCCGCGCAGGCCTGGTCGGAGTCGTACCCGGCTCTCGACTTCCGCCACGGCCCGGTGGCCGTGGCGGGGGAGGCCAGCCTGGTGACGCTCTTCGGCGCCGCCGAGCCCGAGCTCGTCGCGGACGTCGAGCGCACGGGAGCGACCGTGCTGCACGAAGACCTCGACCCGCTGGTCCAGCTCGTGCAGGCCCAGCGCCTCGCCGTCGAGCTCGCCGCCCGGCGCGGGCTGGACCCCGACGCGCCCCGCCACCTCACCCGTTCGGTCGTGCTCGGCTGACCGACGGGCCGGCCGGCGGAGCCGACCGGTGCACTGACCGAAGAAGGACCGATGCACGACCCCCAGAGACCAGAGAAGTACGCAGGAGAGACGAGGAAGACCATGCTGCGTCACCACATCCGCACCGCCCGTGGCAGGAGCGCCGCCGGCGCCGCCGCCCTGTTCGCGACGACGGCCCTGCTCGCCTCGTGCGCGTCGGGGAACCAGGGCGCGACGACGCTCGACGAGGACGCCGACGTCACGCTGACCTGGTGGACGGGACAGGCCGACCAGGCCCAGACGATCCTCACCGGGCTCGCCGAGGAGTTCGAGGAGGAGCACCCCAACGTCACCATCGAGGTCTCGTCGGGGGCGCCGTCGACGGAGGACCTGCTCCAGAAGCTGTCGTCGTCGTTCGCCGGCGGCACCTACCCGGACATCTCGTACGCGTTCGGGTCGTGGGCGAGCGAGCTCGCCGACTCCGACCGCACGCTCGACATCACCGACCAGGTGGCCGAGCCCGACGTCGGCTGGGAGGAGTTCTCGGGGGCGGCCCGGGAGACGGCGCAGCCGACGGGTGAGGCGACCATCGGGTTCCCCGCCGTCGTCGACAACCTCTCCCTGATCTACAACAAGACGGTCTTCGACGAGGCCGGGGTGGAGCATCCCACCGCCGACTGGACCTGGGACGACTTCCGCACGGCGGCCGCGGACCTCGCCGACCCCGAGACCAGCACCTACGGGTACGGGTACTCGGTGTCCGGGTCCGAGGAGACGACCTGGCAGTTCTGGCCCCACCTGTGGCAGAACGGCGGCGAGATCCTCGACGACACCCAGACCGAGGCGACCTTCGACTCCGACGCCGGGGTGGAGGCGCTCACCCTGCTGCGCGACATGGCGGTCGAGGACGAGTCGGTGTACCTCGACCAGACCGACACCAAGTTCGGCCAGATCTTCGCGAGCGACCAGATCGGGATGATCACCTCGGGCCCGTGGTCGCTCTACGACCTCCAGGTCGCCGGCACGGACTACGGCGTCGTGCCGCTGCCCGGGACCGACGGGCAGCACACGACCATCTCCGGCGCGGACCTGTGGGTGCTCTTCGACCACCAGGACGCCAACCGCGAGTACTGGTCGTACGAGTTCACGAAGTGGCTCACCGACCCGGAGCAGGACGTGCGCTGGAACGTCGCGTACGGCAACCTGCCCTTGCGGGAGAGCGAGATCGACACGCCCGAGTTCCAGAAGCAGGTCGAGGAGATGCCCGGACTGGACGTCATGGCAGAGAACAGCGCGAACGCGACGGTCCCCCGTCCCACCGTGCCCGGCTACGTGAACCTCTCCGAGGCGATCGGCACCGCGATCTCCGAGGTGCTGCAGGGCCAGGGCGAGCCGGCCGACGCGCTGTCACGAGCCGCCGACGAGGCGACGGCCGCCCTGGCGGACAAGTGACGGCGACCGCCGTCCCGACCCGGCCACCCGCACCCGCACCGGTCCGGCGGCGCCCCGCGGCCCGCCGCGGCCGGGACGGGCTCACCGGCTGGGGGTTCGTAGCGCCGGCGACCCTCATCGTGCTCGGCCTGTCGATCTTCCCCGCGGTCTGGGCGTTCCTGCTCTCGCTGCAGGACTGGAACGGGTTCTCGGTCCCGGAGCAGGTCGGGCTCGACAACTACCGCGACATGGCCGCGGACCCGGACCTGGCCGCCGCCGCGGGGCACACCCTGCTGTACACGGCGCTGTTCGTGCCGGCCTCGGTGCTGCTCGGCCTCGGGCTGGCCGCGGCGCTGAACCGGCGCATCATCCTCGTCGGTCTGTACCGCACGCTGATCTTCCTGCCGTTCGTCGTGTCCGCCGCCGCGACGGGCATCCTCACCACCTACCTGTTCAACCCGCAGTTCGGGCTCGTCAACAACGTGCTGCGCGTGGTCGGGCTGCCGCAGCAGGGCTGGCTGGAGGACCCGCACCAGGCCATGGTGGTCATCGCGCTGATGTCGCTGTGGGGACAGGCGGCCTTCACCACGGTGATCTACCTCGCCGCCCTCCAGGACATTCCCGCCGAGCTCTCCGAGGCCGCCCTCGTCGACGGCGCGAACCGCTGGCAGTCCTTCTGGCACGTGACGTTTCCGCAGCTCGCGCCCGTGACGGTGTTCGTCACGATCTGGCAGACGATCCAGGCGATCCAGCTGTTCGACCTGGTGTACACGACCACGCGCGGCGGACCGCTGGGCGCCACGGAGACGATCGTCTACTACCTGTGGACCTCGGCCTTCAAGGAGCTCGAGTTCGGCTACGCGTCGGCGGTCGCCTACGGGCTGTTCGCCGTCACCCTCGCGATCACCGTCGGCGTGACGACCTACTCGCGCCGCAGCACGGTAGGTGGACTCTGATGACCTTGCTCGCCACTCCCGCCCGTCTGCTCCACGACGCGGACGGCCCGGTCCGGCCCGCCCGCCGGCGCCGGCCCCGTACCGGCTGGTGGCACGTCGTGCTCGTGCCCGTCGCGCTGCTGTTCGCCGTCCCGTTCGTGCAGATGTTCCTCACGTCGCTGACGCCGGAGTCGGAGATCAACCGGTTCCCGCCGCGGTTCGTCCCGTCCTCCCTGACCCTGGACGGGTACGCGAAGCTCTTCGGCGACACCGACATCCTGCTGTGGACGGGCAACACGATCCTCGTGAGCGCGGTCGCCGTCGTCTCCCACCTCGCCCTGTGCTCCCTCGCGGGCTACGGCTTCGCGCGGCTGAAGTTCCCGGGACGCAACGCCGGGTTCCTCCTGATCGTCGCGACGATCATGATCCCGACGCAGCTGCTCATGGTGCCGACCTACGTGATGTTCGCCCGCGTCGGGATCATCGACACGCTCGCGGCGGCCATGGTCCCGTGGCTGGCGTCGGTGTTCGGCATCTTCCTGATGCGCCAGTTCTTCCTGTCCCTGCCCGCCGAGCTCGAGGAGGCCGCCGTGCTCGACGGCTGCTCGCGGTTCGGGACGTTCTGGCGGATCGTCCTGCCGCTCGCCCGCCCGGCGCTCGCGACCCTGGCGATCTTCACGCTCCTGAGCTCGTGGAACGACCTGGTCTGGCCGCTGATCGCCATCAACGACCCGAGCGCGTTCACGCTCCAGCTCGGGATCACCAACTTCCAGGGCGCCCGGCGCACGGACTGGTCGCTGCTCATGGCGAGCAACGTCGTGGCGACGCTGCCGCTCATCCTCTTCTTCGTCTTCGCGCAGAAGCAGTTCATCGCCACCATGACGTTCACGGGGGTCAAGGGATGACCGCCACCGGGCTCCCGCCGTACGCACCGCTGCCCGTCGTGGTCGCGGGGGACGCGAACGTCGACCTCGTCCTGCGCGGCGACGTCGTGCCCCGTTTCGGCCAGGCCGAGCAGCTCGCCGACTCGGGCGACCTCGTGCTGGGCGGGTCGGCGGGCATCGCGGCGTCGGGCGTCGCGCGCCTGGGCGTCCCGACGTCGCTCGTGGCCCGGGTGGGCGCCGACACGTTCGGCACGTTCACGCTCGACGCGCTGCGCGCGAACGGGGTCGACGTCGGGAGCGTCGAGACGTCCGGCGACGAGCCCACCGGGCTCTCGGTGATCCTCTCGACCCCTCGCGACCGGGCGATCCTCACGGTGCCGGGCACCATCCCCACGCTCACCGGCTCGCGGGTCACCCGGGAGCTGGACGCCCGGGCCGCGCGCCCCGGCCTCCTGCACGTCGCGTCGTACTTCCTCCAGCCCGGCCTGGCCCGTGCCCTGCCCGGCGTGCTCGCGCGCGCGAGGGCCCAGGGCTGGACCACGAGCCTGGACACCAACTGGGACCCGGAGGAGGCCTGGGCCGGGATCGACGCGGTCCTGCCCCACCTGGACCTGCTCCTGCCCAACCGCAACGAGCTGCGCGCGATCGCGGGCGCCCTCGGCGAGCCGGAGGGCCCGGACGACGTCGTGCTCGCCACCCGGCTGGCCCGGCGCGGCCCGCGCGTGGTCGTCAAGGACGGGGCCGCCGGCGGCTGGTCGGTGGGCGCGGACGGCGACGTCGTGCGCGCGCCGGGCACCGCCGTCGACGTCGTCGACACGACGGGCGCGGGGGACAGCTTCGACGCGGGCTACCTGGCGGCCCTGGCGCACGGCGTCCGGGACGAGCAGGTGCGCGTGCGGTGGGCGACGGTCGCCGGCTCGCTGTCCACCGCGGGTTCCGGAGGGACCGGGCGGCAGGCCTCGCTCGGCGAGCTGGAGCGGGTGCTGGCCCGGTGATCTCGGCGATCGCGCTCAGCCCGGCGCTCGACGTCACGTACGTGGTCGACGAGCTCGCCGGGATCCAGCGCCCGCGCTCGGTCCACCGGGTGCCGGGCGGCAAGGCGCTCAACGCGGCCCGTGCCGCCGCCGCGCTCGGCGCGCGCGTCTCCGCCGTGGCGGTGCTCGGCGCGGGCATCGGGCAGGACGTCGCCGACGGCGCGCGGGCCGCCGGCGTCGACGTGCGCGTGGTGCCGGGCGAGCCCACCCGCAGCTGCGTCTCGGTCTTCGCGCACGACACCGGCGCCCTCACGGAGATCTACGAGCGGGCCGTGCCGCTCTCCCCGCGCACCGCCGACACCGTCCTCGACACCGCCGCCGGGCTCGCGGCCTCCCGGCCCGGGTGGTGGTTCGTCTCCGGCGGCCTGCCGGCCTCCGCGCCGGACGGCCTCCTGGCCGACGTCGTGCGGCGGCTGCACGACGTCGGCGTCCGGGTCGCCGTGGACAGCCACGGCGCGGCGCTGCGCGACGCGGTCGACGCCGGCCCCGACCTCGTGAAGGTCAACCGGGCGGAGGCGCAGGAGCTGGTCGGTGCGGAAGCCGGTGGCGCGCACGACGGCGGGCCCGGACGCGCTGCGTCCCCGCCGGAGCTGCTCGCCGCCGTGCACGCGCGGACCGGGGGACTGGTCGTCGTCACCGACGGCGCCGCCGGGGCGTGGGCGACCGACGGCGCCCGGGTGCTGCGGGCCCGCCTGGGCGACCGCACCGGAGGCTTCCCCGTGGGCAGCGGAGACTCCTTCCTGGGCGGCCTCCTCGTCGCGCTCGACCGCGGCGACGACCTCGCGGGCGCGCTGGCGCTCGCGACGGCGACGGGGACCGCCAACGCGCAGGTTCCCGGGGCGGCGGTGCTCGACCCGGAGCTGGCGTGGCGTCTCGTGCCGGAGGTCGACGTCCGCACCGCCTAGGTGTGCCGGCGACGGTCTCCGGCCGGTGTCGTGCGACGGGCGCGGGCCTGGCCGCGGTCCGACGCGCGGGCAGGCACCCGGTCAGTCCTCGACGACCTGCACGTCGACCCCTGCGGCCGCGATCGCCGCGAGGGCGTCCGGGTCGGCCGAGGAGTCGGTGACCAGCGTGTCGACCTCGGCGAGGTCGGCGACCTTCGCGAGGGTCACCCGGCCGACCTTCGAGCCGTCCGCCACGACCACCACCTGCTCGGCGTGCGCGAGCATCGCGTGGTTGGTGCGGGCCTCGGTCTCGTCGTGGGTGGTCGCGCCGCCGCGCACGCTGATGCCGTCCGTGCCGAGGAACGCGGTCCCCACGTTGATGGCGTTGAACGTGTTCTCGGCCAGCGCCCCGACGGCCTCGAACGAGCTGGACCGGACGAACCCGCCGGTCATGATCACCTTCAGGTTGCTCCGCGACGCCAGCTCCGTCGCCGTGGTCAGCGCGTTGGTGACGATCGCGAGGTCGGGGCGGGTCGCGAGCGCGCGCGCCACCGCGGCCGCCGTCGTGCCGCCGCTGATGGCGACCGAGTACCGCCCGGACGGCAGGAGGCCGGCCGCGTGCTCGGCGATGCGCAGCTTGGCCTCCCGGAACCGGTTGTCCCGCAGCAGCACGGGGACCTCCGTCGTCGGGTCGAGCGCGCGGACGCCGCCGTGCGTGCGCACCAGCAGGCCCTGGTCCTCCATGGCGGCCAGGTCGCGCCGCATCGTGGCCGACGACACGCCGAGCTCCCGGATGAGGTCGGTCAGGCGCGTCGTGCCGTGCTCGTTGACGAAGGTCAGGGTCCGCATCATGCGCTCGCTGCGCTTGTGCGAGATGGCGTGCGGTGCCGCCTCGGTGGTGCTCGCCATGCCGTTCCCTTCTCGAACCGCTCACTCATACTGATCGTTTGTCGCCAATTCTGATCGTATTCTTGCACATCTCGCGCGGCTCCACGGATGATCGGGCACATGGTCAGCATCGCGTTCATCGGCGCCGGGAGCGTCGTCTTCACCCGGCAGCTCGTCGCCGACATCCTGAGGTTCCCGGAGCTCGTGGACGCGCGCCTCGTGCTCCACGACATCTCCCCCGAACGGCTGGACGTCGCCGAGGCGACCGCACGCCAGGTGGACCGCCGGCTCGGCGGCCGGGCCACCGTCGTCGCGACCGCGGACCGCCGTGCCGCGCTCGACGGCGCGGACTTCGTCATCAACATGATCCAGGTCGGGGGCGTCGACGCGACGTTCGCCGACCTGGAGATCCCGGCGGCGCACGGCCTGCGCCAGACGATCGGCGACACGACCGGGGTGGGCGGGATCTTCCGCGCGCTGCGGACGTTCCCTGTGCTCACGGCGCTGGCCGCGGACATGCGCGAGGTGTGCCCCGACGCGTGGCTGCTGAACTACACCAACCCGATGGCGATGAACGTGTGGTGGCTGTCGGTCGTCGCGCCCGAGCTCAAGGTGGCAGGGCTCTGCCACAGCGTCTACTGGACCGCCCACGACCTGGCCGAGCTCGTGGGCGTCCCCGTGGGGGAGACGCGATTCCGCGCCGCCGGCGTCAACCACCAGGCCTGGCTGCTCGAGTGGGAGTACCGCGGGCAGGACCTGTACCCGGCGCTGCGCGACCGCATCGGGTCCGACCCCGGGCTCGAGCGCCGCGTGCGCGTGGAGATCTTCCGCCGCATCGGCTACTACCCCACGGAGACGAGCGAGCACTCGTCGGAGTACCTGTCGTGGTTCCTGCGCTCGGACGCTCAGGTCGAGCGCTACAGGCTGCAGCCGCTGGAGTACGTGGGCATCAGCCGCGAGAACCTCGCCGAGCTGGACCGGGCCAGGCAGACCCTGGCCGCGGGCGGCGAGCTCGAGCTGGAGGAGGGCGCGAGCGAGTACGCGCCGCAGATCATCCACTCGATCGTCACCGGGACGCGCCGCGAGGTGCACGTCAACGTCCCCAACCGCGGGCTGATCGACAACCTGGCGCAGGACGCCGTCGTCGAGGTCCCGGCCGCCGTGGACGGGTCGGGGGTCGCGCCGCTGCCGATGGGCGCGCTGCCCGTCCAGTGCGCCGCCGTCAACCAGGCGTACGTCTCGGTCGGCCGGCTGACCGTCGAGGCGGCCCGCACGGGGGACCCGCTCCTGGTCCGCCAGGCCGCCCTGATGGACCCGAACACCGCCTCCACGCTGACGCCCGAGGAGATCTGGGCCGTCTGCGACGAGCTCGCCGCAGCGCACGGCGACCTGCTGCCCGAGCCGCTGCGCGCCGGCGTCCCGGCTGGCACGCCATGACGCTCGCCGCGACGGGCGCGCTCGTCGCCGACGCCGTGAGCTCCGGGAGCGCCGTCCTCGCGTTCAACGCCATCACGCTGGAGCACGCGGAGGGCATCGCCCAGGGGCTCGAGGCGGCGGGGGCACCCGGGATCCTGCAGGTGAGCGAGAACGCCGTGCGCTTCCACGGCGGGCGGGCGGCACCCCTGGCCGCGGCGTGCCGCGAGGTGGCGGCGGCGTCCGGCGTCCCGGTCTCCGTGCACCTCGACCACGTGCAGGACCCCGGCCTGGCCCGGTCGGTCGTCGCGGAGGCCGGGCGGCTCGGCGTCTCGTCCCTCATGGTGGACGCCGCCCACCTGGAGTACGCGGACAACGTCGCGACGACGGCGGAGCTCGCCGGGGCGGGGCACCGCGCGTCGCTGTGGGTCGAGGCCGAGCTGGGCGCGATCGGCGGCAAGGACGGCGCGCACGCGCCGGGGGTGCGGACCGACCCGGACGAGGCGGCGTCGTTCGTCAGGGGCACCGGGGTCGACGGGCTCGCCGTCGCCGTCGGCAGCTCGCACGCGATGACGGCGGCGACCGCAGAGCTCGACCTCGACCTGGTCGCCCGGCTCGCGGAGCGCCTGCCGGTGCCGCTCGTGCTGCACGGCTCCTCGGGGGTGCCCGTCCCGGCGATCCGGGCCGCCGTCACGGCGGGGATCCGCAAGATCAACGTGGGGACCGCGCTCAACGTCGGGTACACGGACCAGGTGCGGCGGTACCTCGCCGCGGACGCGTCGGCCACCGACCCGCGCAAGTACCTCGCCCCGGCGCGGGACGCGGTGCGCGACGCCGTCGACCGGCTCACCACCGGGGTCCTGGGCGCCTGATCGCGGCCGCGGGAGACTTCCGTGACATTCAGGACACGACTGGCCCGTGGCGTCCGAGGACCGGTCCCAGGCGCTACGGTGAAGAGGCAGGGTCCCGACCCAGGAGGATGCCGTGGCGGACCATGCCCACGAGAGAGCCGAGCTGCTGCTCGACGCCCTGGCGAACCTCGGGCGCGGACTCGACCTCGAGACGGCCCTGAACCAGATCAGCGCGATCGCCGCGCGGCTGGTCGGCGCCCGGTACGTGGCGCTGGGCGTGCTGGGCGACGACGGTCGGATCGCCCGGTTCCTCACCGTCGGGCTCTCCGACGAGGAGGTGCACGCCATCGGCCCGTACCCGACCGGGCACGGGATCCTGGGCGAGCTCATCCGGCACCCGGTCCCGCTGCGGCTGCACGACCTCGCCGAGCACCCGGCCTCCGTGGGCTTCCCCGCCGACCACCCGCCCATGCGGACCTTCCTGGGCGCCCCGCTGCGGGTGCACGGTGCCCCTTTCGGCAACCTGTACCTCACGGAGAAGCGGGGCGGGGGCGACTTCACCGAGGAGGACCAGACGCTCCTGGAGGCGCTGGCGTCCGGCGCGAGCGTCGCGATCGAGAACGCGCACCTCTACGAGGAGTCGCGGCTGCGCGAGCGGTCGGCCCGGGCGAGCGACGAGATCTCCCGCCGGGTGCTCGCCGGCGACTCCCCGGACGAGGTGCTCGCCCTCGTCGGCGAGCACGCCATGCAGGTCACGGCCGCGAACATCGCGCTGATCGCCCTGCCCGAGCCCGAGTCCGGCCGCCTCGTGGTGCGGGCGGCGTCCGGCGTCGAGGCGAAGCGGCTGGTCGGCGTCATGCTGCCGCCCGGTGGTACGTTCTCCAGCGCCGTCTACGAGTCGGGCGCACCGATGCTCTCCCACGACGCCGCGGCCGACGAGCGTGCCCAGCTGTCCTTCGACCTGCGGCACGAGATCGGCCCGCTCGTGGTGCTCCCGCTGGGCGAGCCGGACAGCACCCGCGGGGTGCTCGCCGTCGGACGCTACGGGGGCAAGCCGGCGTTCGCGCCCGTGATCGTCGAGGTGCTGCAGGGGTTCGCCGCCCAGGCGGCCGTGGCACTGGAGCTGGCGGAGCACCGCGACGACGTGGAGCGGCTCGCCGTGCTGCGCGACCGGGAACGCATCGCCCGCGACCTGCACGACCTCGCCATCCAGCGGCTGTACGCGACCGGCCTGTCGCTGATGGCGTTCCAGCGCGGCCTCGACGGCGACCACGCGCAGCGGGTCGGTCAGGCCGTCGACGACATCGACGAGACGATCGCGCTGATCCGGACCACCGTGCACCGGCTGCAGCCCGGCGGGGCCGGCGCGCGCCGGGTGGGCCTGCGCTCGCGGGTCATCACCGAGGTGGACGCCGCCGCCGAGTCGCTCGGTCACGCACCGCGGCTGCGGTTCGACGGGCCCGTCGACACCGCCGTCCCGCCCGAGGCGGGCGATCATGTCGTCGCCGTGCTGCGCGAGGCGCTGTCGAACGTCGCGCGTCACGCGCGCTCGCGGACGGTCTCGGTCCGCCTGGCGGTGTCGGACGACGTCGTCCTCGCCGTGGTCGACGACGGAGTCGGCATCCCCGGCGACGTCCCGCGCAGCGGCCTGCACAATCTCGCGCAGCGGGCCGCCGACCTGGGCGGGACGCTCCGGGTCGAGCCAGGGACGGCGAGCGGCACCCACCTCGAGTGGCGGGTACCGCTGGCGGACCCGTAGCCGGGCCCGTCCCGTCCGTGGCCGAGGGCGCCCGGCCCGCCCGGGGGTGGGGTGCTCCCGCTACCGGGGCTCGTGCTGCTGGTCGAGGCGGGTGGCGAACACCGCCGCCTGGACCCGCCTGGTCATCCCGAGCTTCGCGAGGATGCTCGACACGTGGTTCTTGATCGTCTTCTCGGCGAGGAACAGCTCGACGCCGATCTCCCGGTTCGTCATGCCCCGGCCGATCAGGACGAGGATGCGGCGCTCCTGCCCGGTCAGGACCGCGAGGGGGTCCTCCCGCGGCCGGGCGCCGGCCCGTAGCCGCTCCATCACCTGTGCCGTGGCGCGGGGATCCAGCGTGGACCCGCCGGACGCCACCGTCCGGACCGCGTCGACCAGCTCCGTGCCCCGCACCTGCTTGAGCACGTAGCCGGCCGCACCGGCCAGGATCGCGTCGTAGAGCGCCTCGTCGTCCGCGAACGACGTGAGCATCAGGCAGGCCACGGACGGCATCCGGGACCGCAGCTCGCGGCAGACGGTGACGCCGTCGCCGTCGGGCAGCCGGACGTCCAGCACCACGACGTCGGGCGCGAGAGCCGGGACGCGGGCGACCGCCTCGCGGGCGGTGCCCGCCTCGCCGACGATCTCCAGGTCGGGCTCGGCACCGAGCAGGTCCGCGACGCCCCGGCGCACGACCTCGTGATCGTCCACCAGGAAGACGCTGACCGCGGACCCGCTCATGGTTGTCACCGTAGTGCCTCCGGCCTGGTCAGGTTCAGCGGAGCGCCGGGACGCGCCGGACGATGCCGAGGCCGGCCCACCAGCGGCCCAGACCGAGCGTGTCGCCCGCCGCGACGGCTGCCAGGGCGACCAGCAGGAGCGCGTCCACCAGGTGGGCGTCGACGAACGGGTTCACCGCGAGCGGCATCGACGCCAGCCACATCATCAGGAGCAGGAGGGCGCCGGTCACGGCCGCGACCCGCATGCCGATGCCGAGCGCGAGGGCGAGGCCGATGCCCAGCAGGCCGAGCATGAACACCCAGTCGACGACGGCGTTGCCCGCCATCGCGCCGAAGAAGCCGGAGTAGGTGCCCTCGAGGCTGCCGAGGTATCCCGCGGTCGGCGAGCCCCCGTTCAGCCACGCGCCCTCGGGCGGCGTGGCGAGCCCCCAGCCGAAGGTCTTGTCGCCGAAGGCCCACAGGAACTCGAAGGCCAGCAGCAGCCGGATCCCCGCGAACGAGTACCTCGCGACGTGCCCGGCGGTGAGGAGGCCGCCGTGCTCGGCGACCCGGGCGTTCTGGTCGATGGCGATGCTGCTCATGATCTCCCTCTCTGTCCCGTCCCTGGCCGGAGGGACTCCGGCCCGGTATGACCACCTTCGCGCTCCGGGACGGGTGCCCGTCAGGGTCGACGGCCCCGCGCGGCCGGGACCTTCGGCCCTGCGCCGTGGGCCGGTCGGCCAGGCGGGCGGACCGGACCGGTTCCCGGGCCGTCCCCCGGGAGAGCTACGCGCAACTGTCCACCCCAGGGTGACGACGCCGGGTGCGGCGGATTCGTAGTGTTCCGGGCAGCAGTCGCGACCGTCCGGCCGCGGGCCCGTTCGAAGGAGTGCTCATGAGGTTCGTCTGGCAGCTCGTGGCCGCCGTGGCGGTGGCTTTCGCCGGTGGCCGGGCCGTGCTCGCGCTGGAGGGGAGCCCCTGGCTCCTGCTCGTGGCGGGCCTGACGGCCGCGGGGCTCTCCGTCGTCGTCTACGGGCTGGTGGTGCGGTGGACCGAGCGGCGCGTGGTGACCGAGGTGGCTCGCCAGGGCGCCGCGGGCCGGCTCGTCCTCGGGACGCTGCTGGGTGTCGTCCTGTTCGGGTTCGTGATCTCGAACATCGCGTTCCTCGGCAGCTACCGGGTGGACGGCCTGGGCTCCGTACCGGGGGCGGTGGGGCTGTTCGGCTTCATGGCCGCCGCCGCGGCCACCGAGGAGGTGCTGTTCCGCGGCGTCCTGTTCCGGAAGATGGAGGAGTGGACGGGCACGTGGGTCGCCCTGGTGGTGACCAGCGCGGTCTTCGGTCTGGGGCACCTGTTCAACCCGAACGCCGACTGGTGGGGTGCCGTCGTCATCGGGCTCACGGGCGGCACCATGCTCGCGGCCGCCTACATCGCGACCCGCAACCTGTGGGTGCCGATCGGTGTGCACTTCGGCTGGAACTTCGCGGCGGGCGGCATCTTCAGTACCGAGGTGTCGGGCAACGACACCCCGCAGGGGCTGCTGGACGCCTCGACGTCGGGTCCGGTGCTCGTCACCGGCGGTGCCCTCGGCCCGGAGGGCAGCGTGTACACGCTGGTCGGGTGCGGACTGGCCACGCTCGTGCTCCTGCTGGTGGCCCGGCGCCGCGGGCACCTGGTGCCGCGCCGGCGCAGCGACCGCAGGCAGCCCGCCGTGCCCGCCGCCGACGCCGGTCCGGGGCACGGGCAGCCCGGCACCCGGCCGGTGGAAGCGGCCGACGACGCCGGTACGCTTCCCGGGTGATCGACCGCCGGAGAGCCCTCGAGGCGTGGCGACGGCTCGACGTCACCGTCCGGGACCTCCCGCTCGCGCTGCTGCCGGCCGCCCTGTCGTTCGTGCCGGCGACGCGTTCCTACGGCACGCACGTCGGCGAGCTGGCCGCCCGTCCGTTCGACGCGGCCGCCGTCGTCGCCGTCGCTCTCGAGTGCCTTCCGCTCGCCGTGCGGCGGCGGTGGCCCGGCGTGTCGCTCTTCCTGGTGTCGTTCGGCTTCGTCATCGATCAGCTCGGCGCCTACCACTCGTTCTCGGGCAACGCGATGACCATCGCGCTCGTGAGTGCCGGAGCTCACCTCGAGCGCGGGCGGCGGGTCGTCGTCCTGCTGCTCACCGTGGAGTACGCCGTGCTGGCGGTCGCGCTGGACCGCCGCGGCTCCACCGAGGGGGTCGAGGGCTTCGGGACGTTCTACCTGGCGCTGGCCCTCGCCTGGGGCATCGGCGCCTGGCTGCGCTCCGCCCGCGCCGCCGAGGCCGAGCGTCGACGCCGCGTCGCCGTGGACACCCGCGCGGCGGAGCGCGCGCGCATCGCCCGTGAGCTGCACGACGTCGTCACCCACCACGTGACGGCGATGGTGGTCCAGGCGGAGGCCGCGCGCTACCTCATGTCCGCGCCCGACCGGCTCGACCACACGCTCACCGGGATCACCGACACCGGCCGGCTCGCCATCGCCGACCTGCGGCACCTGCTCGACCTGCTCGACCCTGGCCACGGGACCGGGACCGGGACCGGGACCGGGACGGGGGCCGGGGCCAGGACGCCGTCCGGCGACAGCCTCGGCGCGCTCGTGGAGCAGACCCGCCGCGCCGGGCAGCCCGTCGAGCTCACGCAGGAGGGCACGCCGGCCGAGTCGGGCGGCCGCGCGCTGCTCGTGGTCCACCGGGTGGTGCGGGAGGCGCTGACGAACGCGCTCAAGCACGCCCCGGGCAGTCCCACCCGCGTCGAGGTGCACCATCGCAGCCAGGAGGTCGTCGTGCAGGTCAGGACGGACGGCGCGGGCGTGCCGCCCGGGGAGCGCGGTGCGGACGCCCGGACCCCGGACGAGACCGGCGCCTCCGGCGCACGGCCAGGGCAGGGCGGGCAGGCGTGGCGGCCCGCCGTCGGCGGGAGCGGGCGGGGGCTGCCCGGTCTCCACGCACGCGTCGGTGTCCTCGGCGGAGAGCTCACCGCCGGGCCGGCGGACGACGGCGGGTTCACCGTGCGCGCCCGCATCCCCGCGGGAGACGCCTCGTGACCGCGCCGATCAAGGTCCTGGTCTGTGACGACCAGGTGATGATCCGTACCGGCCTGTCGACGATCATCGACGCCCAGCCAGACCTGGAGGTCGTGGGGGAGTGCGGCGACGGCCGCGCGGCCGTGGACCTCGCCGGGTGCCTGCTGCCCGACGTCGTCGTCATGGACGTCCGCATGCCCGTGCTCGACGGCATCGAGGCGACCCGGCTGCTGGCCGGCGCCGAGGTGGCGCATCCCGTCAAGGTGCTGGTCGTCACGACGTTCAACCTGGACGAGCACGTCTACGAGGCGCTGCGCGCCGGCGCGAGCGGGTTCCTGCTCAAGGACGCTCCACCGGCCCAGCTGCTGCACGGCATCCGGACGGTGGCCGCGGGCGCGGCCCTGCTCGACCCGGACGTGACGGCGCAGCTCGTCGGCAGGTACGCCGCCCGGATCCGGCCGGCCGGCGCCGGCACCGGCGACACCCCGCTGACCCCGCGCGAGCTGGAGGTGCTTCGCCTCATCGCGGACGGGCTCTCCAACAGCGAGATCGCCGCGGCCCTCGTGATCAGCCAGGAGACCGTCAAGACCTTCGTCTCACGCATCCTGGCGAAGCTGGGCCTCCGCGACCGCGTCCAGGCGGTCGTCCACGCGTACCGCCACGGTCTGGTCGAAACGTTCTGACGTAGGGTGAGCCCCGACCCCGGTGTTCGTGAAGGAGGAAAACATGGTGCTGCTCCAGGCAGCCCGGCGCCGCAGCATCGCCGTCATCTCCCACCCCGACGCGGGCAAGTCGACGCTCACGGAGGCGCTGGCCCTGCACGCCCGCGCGATCGAGACTGCCGGTGCCGTGCACGGCAAGGGCGACCGGTCCGGCGTCGTCTCCGACTGGATGGAGATGGAGCAGAAGCGCGGCATCTCCATCACGTCCGCGGCGCTCCAGCTCGAGTACGGCGACGTGACCATCAACCTGCTCGACACGCCCGGCCACGCGGACTTCTCCGAGGACACGTACCGCGTCCTGACCGCCGTCGACGCCGCCGTCATGCTGCTCGACGCCGCCAAGGGCCTCGAGCCCCAGACGCTCAAGCTGTTCGAGGTCTGCCGTCGCCGCGGCGTCCCCGTCATCACCATGGTCAACAAGTGGGACCGCCCCGGCCTGGAGACGCTGGAGCTCTGCGACGAGCTCGCCGAGCGCATCGGCCTCCCGCCGACGCCGCTGACCTGGCCTGTCGGCGAGGCGGGACGGTTCCTCGGGCTGCTCGACGTCGCGTCCGGCGACGTGCACACGTACGAGCGCGCGCCCGGCGGCGCCAGCCTCGCCCTGGAGGAGCGGCTGGACGCGAGGACGGCCCGCGACCGGCTCGCCGCCGACTACGAGGACGCCACCGACGGCGCGGGCCTCCTGGACGCCGTGGACCGGGAGTCGTTCCTCGCGGGACGCACGACGCCGCTGCTGTTCGGCGCGGCGCTGTCCAACATCGGCGTACGCCAGCTGCTCGACACGATCGTCGAGCTCGCCCCGGCGCCGTCGGCCCGGCCGGACGTGCGAGGCGCCGGGACACCGTCGTCGGGCGGCGACGGCGAGAACCTGCCGACCCGCCCCGTGGACGCCCCGTTCAGCGGCTTCGTGTTCAAGATGCAGGCCGGGATGGACCCGAAGCACCGCGACCACGTCGCCTTCCTGCGCGTGTGCTCCGGGCGGTTCGAGCGCGGCATGACCGTCACCCATGAGCGTTCGGGCCGCCCGTTCGCCACGAAGTACGCGCTCCAGGTCTTCGGCCGGGACCGGGAGACCGTGGAGGAGGCGTTCCCCGGTGACGTCGTCGGCCTGGTGAACGCGAGCACGCTCGCCGTCGGGGACTCGCTCTACGCGCCGGAGGGGCCCGCCGTCCGGTTCCCGCCGATGCCGGCGTTCGCGCCGGAGCACTTCGCGCTGGCGCGTGTCAAGGATCCGGGGCAGTCGAAGAAGTTCCGCAAGGGCATCGCACAGCTCCAGCAGGAGGGCGTGGTGCAGTACCTGGTCAGCGAGCTGCGCGGGGACGCGACCCCGATCCTGGCGGCCGTCGGGCCGCTGCAGTTCGAGGTCGCCACGTTCCGTATGGAGCACGAGTTCTCGGCGCCGATGGTGCTGGAGCACCTGGACCTGTCGGTGGCCCGGCTCGTGTCGGCCGACGACGCGCCGACCGTCGCCGCAGCGATGGGCGCGGAGATCGCGCGGCGCGACGACGGCACGCTGCTCGCGCTGTTCCGCGACGTCTGGCGGATGCGCGGCCTGCAGCGCGAGAAGCCGGACCTGACGCTGACGCCCCTGGTCGCCGGGGCCGACTGAGCGGTCCGCGCGCCGTGGCCCGGCGCGCGGGACGAGGGACGCGGTCGGTCCTTCGGTGAGCGATCGGTCAGTTGAACGACCGATCGCTCACCGAAGGACCGACCACGTCCCGGGGAGCAGCGCCGGGCGCTACGCCGACAGGTGCTCAGGCCGTCCGGCGGGTGGGGACCGGCGGGTTCGCCGACCGCTTGCGGTTCGACGAGGCGCGCCGGGCCTCTCCGTCGGTCACCTCGAAGAGGCCGCCGAGGCCGTCGAGCACCCGCCAGGCCGGCTGGCCCGCGGCGGCCGGGACCACCTTGCCGAGCACCGGGACCTGCGCGACGAGCGCGTCGACCCGCATCCGCCCGTTCGGGGCCGGCAGGTGCTCGTCGATCGCGGCCTGGAGCGTGGGGCTCATCAGCGTGCTGCGCACCAGCGTCGCGGAACGGCTGTCGATCTGCTGCGCGTGCATGTTCGAGATCTCGAACCGGTCCGCGAGATCCTGCAGCCTGACCGGCGGCTCGGCGAACCGGCGCGCGGTGAGGATCACCCGTGCGCGCTCGTCGAGGTATCGGAGCGTCGAGTCGAGGCGCTCGTTCAGCGGGCGCTCCAGGAGCTCGGCGGCGGGCGTGGCGGGCGTCCCCTCGGGCGCGGGGTGCTGCAGCGAGCGGTAGACCATCCGCTGCACGAGCGTGCTGAGCGTCTTGGCGCCGTAGTGCGGCAGGAACCGCAGCTCGGCGATGGTGCGTTCGGCCAGGTCCCCGAAGCGGGCGATCCCCGCCTCGCGGAACCGGTCCGTGTGGCTCTCGGGGATCTCGAGGTCGGTCATGCTGTCGTCGGAGGCGATCGCCGGGAAGATGACCCCGACCGGGGCGGCGGGCAGCCGCTCGGTGATGATCGTGGTCAGCGCGTTCACCTGGTGCCGCAGCCGGCCACGGGCCTGCGGCTCGAAGTCCCACGAGGAGGTCTTGCGCCCGTCGCCGGCGAGGTCGAGCGTGATCAGCCACGGGAACCATGCCGTCCACGCGGGCCGCACGGCGCCGCCCGGACCCGCGGGAGGGAGCACCGCGGGTGTCGGCCGGGGATGGGTCGGGCGACCGGTCCGCTTCCTGACGGCGGCCCCCGGCGCGCCCTGCCTCCCCGCCTGCGTCGCGGCCTCGCCCGGCGTCGTCCCGTCGAGGCCGAGCGTCTGCACCAGGAACGCCCACACGGGCAGGTTGGTGCGGGGGACGGTCTCGGTGAGCACGGGGTGCTGGGGGAGGAGCGTGGCGAGCGCGATGGTGCTGTTCTGCTGGTTCATCGCGTCGGCGAGGGCATCGCGGTCCGACCCGCGCGACGCGTTGGTGATGCGCACGGTCGCACGACGTTCGAGGGCGACGACGTCGCGCTCGCCGATGCCGAGCTCGTCCGCGAGGCTCGTGTACGACGTCGGGCGCCGGGCAAGGGCACGGCTCCGCAGGACGTAGTACTCCTCGTCGGACAGCTCGGACAAGACACCCGCGAGCCGCTCCGTGAGCGTTCGGCCGACCGGCCTAGGTCCCTGGGACCTGTTGATCTCGTTCAGCAATGTCACTCCTCCGCAGGCTGCTGCGGGCGAGAGTACCCGAGTTGGACGGTTGTCCAACAATCCGATGGTCACCGCCCTGGGCGGATGTGCCCGGCTTTCCTCGACCTGGGTGAATGTCGAGATTGGGTACTTCTGCTGCCTGTCCGGGCGCAGTGCCGCGACCGATCTTCGTGACCAGCAAAGATGCTGTCGTGACACCGTCCGGGCGCCGTCCGGGCGCCGCTCGTGACCGGTCATCGACCGGGCATCCCTGATCGGTGGCTCGTCCTGCTCTCGTGGACGTCAGGACCGGGTCGTGCCGCGGGCGATCAGGGTCACCTGGCTGACGACGTGCTCCGCCTCCGACCTCGGGTCCGCCATCTGGCGCCGCAGAAGGCGCAGCGCCTCGGACGCCATCCCCTCGTGGTCGGGGTCGACCGTCGTCAGCCCCGGTACCAGGTGCTCCGCGAGGTGCAGGTTGTCGAAGCCCGCCACCTGGACGTCGTCGGGCACCCGCAGGCCGGCGTCGTGCAGCCCCGCGATCGCCCCGATCGCGGCCTCGTCCGTGACGGCGAAGACGCCGTCGAGCTCCAGTCCTGCCTCGACGGCCTCGGTGATCGCCGCCCGCGCTTCCGCGATCGAGTAGGTGCTCAGGGGGATCACCAGGCCGGGCTCCTGGTCCGCCCCCGCTCGGTGCAGGGCGTCTGCCCACCCGTCGGCACGGAACGTCGCCATGTCGGGGTGCGACGCGGACAGTCTCCCGCCCAGCACCGCGATGCGGCGCGCGCCGCACGCCAGGAGATGCTCCGTGGCGAGCCGCGCCCCCTCGGCGTTGCCCATCCGGACGCGGTGGTAGCGGTCCGGCACGGCCTGCTCGCCGAGCAGGACGATCGGCACGTCGGGGTGGATCCGGTCGAGGTCGGCGAACTCCAGCCCCACGGCGCTGAGCAGGATGCCGTCGTACTGCTGCAGCCGGGCGAGCGACAGCGCGGAGAGCTCCCGTTCGCGGCTCGCGCCGGACTGCTCGACGACGAGGTGCATGCCGTCGGGCTCCAGGCTCTGCGCGATCCTGGCCGCGAGATCGCCGTAGTAGGACTGGTCGAACCGCGGCACGATGAGGCCGATCGTGCTGGTCCGGCCCGATCGCAGCCGCTGCGCGGTCAGGTTGATCTCGTACCCGAGCTCGTCGACGACCTCGAGCACGCGCAGCCGGGTGTCGGCGCCGACGTTCGACCGCCCGTTGAGCACGTTCGACACCGTCATCACCGAGACGCCGGCAGCCCGGGCCACGTCGGTCATCGTGGCGGCTCGTCCTCTACCCACGACGGGTCACTCTGCCAGGCCGCACCCGGTGCGCGCACACCGGGACGCGCCGTCGGCCGCGAGACGGCGGCGACATCGAGGCGAGCGCCGGACCGTACCGGCTCGACGTCGGCCCTGCGAGCGGGACGATGCCCCGTCGACGTGCGGGTCGACCCCGAGCCGGTGCACGGTGCCCGATCCGGTGCCGGTCAGGCCGTGGCGCAGCTCGCCGTCGGGGGCGTCGAGCTCCCGTTCGAGTAGAGCGTGATCCCGAACGTGTTGCCGTTGCCGTTCGGGGTGGCGGTCAGGGTCCCCGACGACCCGTTCACGGACGCGTTCCAGGAGTTCTGCAGCTGCTGGCCCGGGCCCGTGGTGATCGTGACCCGCCAGCCGTCCGTGCCGCTCACCGCGAAGGTGGTGTTGAAGCGGTCGCCCCACTGCTGGCCCGGGGTGATGGTGACCGAGCAGGTCCCGTCACCGTTGCCCGGGTCGCCCCCGCCGTCGCCGGGCTGGCCGCCGCCGGCCGGGGCGACGGCCCGGCCGGTGCTGGGCGAGATGTGGCCGGTGCACAGGTTGCGGGCCGCGAGGTCCTGGACGATGCCCGGCACCGCCTGCACCGTGTTCTGCGGCCAGTCGTGCATGAGGATGGTCCCGCCGGCGTTCAGCTGCCGCGCGGCCTGCCGGATCTGGTCGGTGCCGACGCCGTTGTAGTCCTGGGAGTCGACGTCCCAGATGATCTGCGTCATGCCGAGGGACGACGCCACCTGCTGCACCGTCCCGTTGGTGGCGCCGTACGGAGGTCGGAAGACCTGCGGGGTGACGCCCGAGGTCTGCTGGATGGCGTTCTGCGTGCTCGACAGCTGCTGCTGCACCTGCGCCTGGCTCAGCTGCGTGAGGTACGGGTGGTCCCAGGAGTGGTTCCCGATCTGCAGCCCGGCCGCGGCGTACGCCTGCATGAGGCCCGGGTTCGCCTGCGCGTTCTGTCCGGTCGGGAAGACCGTGCCGGTGGCGCCGGCCTGGTTCAGCGCGCTGATGAGCTGCTGGCTGGTGCCGCCGTTGGGCCCGTCGTCGAAGGTGAGGGCGACGTAGCCGCCGGAGCAGTCGGCGGCGCTGGCCGCGGGGGCGGCGGCGACACCGGTCAGGACGACGGCGGCCGCGGCACCGGCCGCGGCCAGGACCCGGGTGAGACGGCTCCTGCGGCGCGTGGCCCACTTGGTAAACGATTTCGACATGGGGTGCACTCCCTCGTGCGACGGGACGATTTCCTGACAGTGTTGGACGGCGGTCCGCGCAGGTCAAGAGCCTGGACAGTGGTCAAGCGTTTAACCGGGCAACAGTCTGCGGCCGCCGGGCCCGCGCCCGTGGGGCTGCCGCGAGCCGGCGACGACGCCGGCCCGTCATCGGACCGCGGTGCGAGCGGCTACTCCGGCCGCGAGCCGGGGAGGGTGCCGGGGTCCCCGTACTGCGGCTCGGTCTCCTCGAACACGAGCAGCGTCCGGGTGCTCAGCACGCCCTCCATGCCCTGGATCTCGTCGAGCACGATGCGCCGCAGGTCCCCGTTGTCTCGCGCCCGCACGAGCATGACGACGTCGAACTCGCCGCCCACCAGGGCGAAGTGCGCCACCCCGGGCATCGCCTCGAGCCGCGCCCGGATGTTGCGCCACTGCGTCTGCTCCAGGTTGAGCGTCACGTACGCCGACGTCGCCATGCCCGCTGCGACCGGGTCGATGTCGGCATGGAAGCCCCGGATCACTCCGTCGCTCCGGAGCCGTCGCGTGCGCGCGTACGCGTTCGCCCGCGAGATGTGCAACGCCTCGGCCAGCGCGCGCATCGACATGCGCCCGTCGTGGCGCAGCGCGTCCAGGATGCGTTCGTCCGTGCTGTCGAGTGCCACCCGTCTCGCCTCCGCTCCGTCGCGCGCGCAGGGTTGGACGATCGGCTCCCGATCTGCCCGCGCTCCGACACATCCTCTCGATCTTTGCCAGGTGATGGCAACCAGATGGCTCTCCGACGGAGAATCGCGGCATGAGACCTGATCCAGAGGGTCTGCTGCCGGCGACGGAGCCGGTGACCCTGATCGACAGCGACGGTGCTCCGGTCACCCCCGGGGGCGACGCCGCTGTGACGCCGGCCTTCCCACCGACATCCGACCTCGTCGCCGCCCTCGGCGCGATGATCACCGCCCGGCGGTTCAACGACCAGGCGCACGCCCTGGTCCGCCAGGGCCGCCTCGCCGTGTACCCGTCGTCGCACGGACAGGAGGCCTGCCAGGTCGCGGCCGCGCAGGTGCTGTCCGACGGCGACTGGCTCTTCCCCACCTACCGTGACACCGCGGCCGTCGTGACGCGCGGCGTCGACCCCGTCGAGACGCTCACCCTGCTGTCCGGCGAGTGGCACCACGGCTGGGACGTGGCCGCCCACCACGTCGCGCCGCTGACGACACCGCTGGCCACCCAGCTCCCGCACGCGGTCGGCGTCGCGCACGCCGCCCGGCTGCGCGGCGAGGACACGGTGGTGCTCGCCCTGTGCGGCGACGGCGGCACCAGCGAGGGTGACTTCCACGAGGCGCTCAACTTCGCGGCCGTGCTGCAGGCGCCCGTCGTGTTCCTGGTGCAGAACAACACCTTCGCCATCTCCGTGCCCCTGTCGCGGCAGACCGCCGCGCCGTCCCTCGCGCACAAGGGCGCCGGGTACGGCATCCCCGGCGAGCGCGTCGACGGGAACGACGCCGCCGCCCTCCTCGCGGTGCTCGGTGCCGCCGTCGCCGCCGCCCGCGCGGGCGGCGGCCCGCGCCTCGTCGAGGCGCACACCTACCGCATGCAGGCCCACACCAACGCCGACGACGCCACCCGCTACCGGGAGGCCGACGAGGTCACCGCCTGGTCCCGCCGCGACCCGATCGACCGCCTGCGCACCTACCTCGCCGACGCCGGCGCCGTCGACGACGCGCGTCTCGCCGCGTTCGCCGCCGACGCCGAGCACCTGGCGGACCGGATGCGCGAAGGGCTCGGCACCGACGTCCCGCACGATCCGGGCGAGCTGTTCGCCCACGTCTACGCGGTCCCCACCCCGCAGCTCCGCGAGCAGCAGGCGATGCTCGCGGACGAGTCCGCCCGCGACGCCGAGGGAGCGGTGCGATGAACGAGAAGCTCACGATGGCCCAGGCCCTCAACCGGGCCCTGCGCGACGCGATGGCCGCGGACGAGAGCGTGTCCGTGTTCGGGGAGGACGTCGGCCGCCTGGGTGGCGTCTTCCGCGTCACCGACGGCCTCACCGCCGAGTTCGGCGAGGACCGCTGCTTCGACACGCCGCTGGCCGAGGCCGGGATCGTCGGCGTCGCCGTCGGCATGGCGATGAACGGCGTGCGACCCGTGGTCGAGATGCAGTTCGACGCGTTCGCGTACCCGGCGTTCGAGCAGATCACGAGCCACGTCGCGAAGATGCGCAACCGCACGCGCGGGCAGCTTGGGCTGCCGATGGTGATCCGCGTGCCGTACGCCGGCGGGATCGGCGGGGTGGAGCACCACAGCGACTCGTCGGAGGCGTACTTCGCGCACACGCCCGGGCTGCACGTGGTCACGCCGTCGGGCCCGGCGGACGCCTACGGGCTGCTGCGGGCGGCGATCGCGTCGGACGACCCGGTCGTGTTCCTGGAGCCGAAGAAGCTGTACTTCGGCGCCGACGAGGTGGACCTCGACCTGCCGGTCGCGCCCGTCGGGCGGGCGGTGGTGCGGCGGCCCGGGACCGATGCGACGCTGATCGCGTACGGGCCCAGCGTCCCGGTCGCGCTGGACGCGGCGGTCGCCGCGGCCGCCGAGGGACGGAGCCTGCAGGTGGTGGACGTGCGCTCGATCCAGCCGTTCGACGACGAGACGGTGTGCCGGGCGGTCCGCTCCACCGGGCGCGCCGTCGTCGTGGCCGAGGCGCCGGGCTTCGTGAGCGTCGCCTCGGAGATCGCCGCGCGCGTCACCGAACGCTGCTGGGACGCGCTCGCCGCGCCGGTGCGGCGCGTGACCGGGCTCGACGTCCCGTACCCGCCACCGAAGCTCGAACGCCTGCACCTGCCGGACGTGGACCGCGTCCTCGACGCCGTCGACGACCTCCGATGGGAGGAGGCCGCATGAGCGACGGAGCCCCGACCACGACAGCCGACCGGGCCCGAGCGTGCCACGAGCCGGAGGAGACCGCATGACCAGGACGTTCGCCCTGCCCGACCTGGGCGAGGGGCTCACCGAGGCCGAGATCGTCACGTGGCTCGTCGCGGAGGGGGACGTCGTCGTCGTCGACCAGGCGGTGGCCGAGGTGGAGACCGCGAAGTCCCTCGTGGAGGTGCCGACGCCGTACGCGGGTGTCGTGGAGCGGCTGTGCGCGAGCGAGGGCGAGACCCTCGAGGTCGGACTGCCCCTCCTGGAGGTCGGCGACAAGGCGGCCGTGGCCGCGGACGCGCCGGACACCACCGGGAGCGAGCCCGTGCGGCACGCCGCGGACGAGGCGGCCGGTGACGCGCCGGTCGCGACCGCGGAGGACCTCGCGGACACCCCGGTGCCGACGTCGGCGGCCGCGACCCTGCGGGAGGAGGAACGCGCCGGGTCCGGGAACGTGCTGGTCGGCTACGGGACGCAGGGTGGCGCCCCGGAGGCGGCCGGGCCGAGGCGGCACCGCCGTCCCCGGGACCCCGGCCGGCTCGCTCGCGGCCCGCGCCGGGCGGAGCGGCGCGGCCCCGCGGACCTGCACGGGCCGGCGGACGGCGCGCGCGAGCCGTCGGTGCCGGGCACGGCCGGTGAGGCGCCCCGCCCCGGCGTGGCGGGCTCCGATGACGCCGCACCGCGCAGAGACGGCGAGGTGCGGATCCCCCTGACCGGGTTCCAGAAGGCAGCCGCGACGGCGATGGCGCGCAGCCGGGCCGAGATCCCCGAGGCGACGATCTGGGTCGACGTCGACTTCACCGCCCTGACCGGCCTGCGGGCCGCGCGGCCCGACGGGCCCGGGCTGCTCGCGTACCTGGCACGGTTCGTCACGGCGGCGCTCGCCGAGCACCCCGTGCTGAACGCGCGGTTCGACGCCGAGCGCGACGAGATCGTGCAGCTCGACCGCGTGAACCTGGGCCTGGCGGTGCAGGGTGCGCGCGGGCTCGTGGCCCCGGCGGTGCTCGGCGCGGAGCGGATGACCACCGGGCGTCTGGACGCCGCGATCCGGGACCTCGTCACGCGGACCCGCGAGGGCGGAGCCACGAGCGAGGAGCTCACGGCGGGCACGTTCACGCTGAACAACTACGGCGGCCTGGGGGTGGACGGCAGCGCGCCGATCATCAACCACCCGCAGGTGGCGATGCTGGGCGTCGGACGGATCATCGACCGGCCCTGGGTGGTGGACGGTGAGGTGGTGCCGCGCAAGATCGCACAGGTGAGCTTCGTCTTCGACCACCGCGTCTGCGACGGTGTCGTGGCGGCGGGGTTCCTCCGCGCGGTGACGGGTGCGGTGGAGAGCCCGATCTCGGTGATCGAACGTCTCTGAGGCCGGCCCGGTGGCGCCGGAGCCGGCCCTATGCCCCGAGGAAGGCGGCGATCTCGGCGGCCACCGCCGCCGGGGTCTCGTAGTGGGTCAGGTGGCCGACGTCCGGGATCAGTACCAGGCGGGCGTCCCGGAAGAGTCCGGCCAGGTCCCGCTGGTCCGGCGCCCGGGCCAGGTCGTCCTTGGCGCCACCGACCAGCAGCGTCGGGACGGCGACGCCGGACGCCGACTCGCGGACGCTCGCCGTGACCGACGCCCGGAACGCCTCCAGGAGGGACGCGCGCGTCGCGAACCCGGCGAAGTACCGGCCGTGCTCCTCGTGGATCCACCGGCGTAGCGCCCGGTCCGGCGTGCGGACCATGGCGACGCTCGCGACCCGTGTGAGCAGCGGGTGCCGCAGGACCCCGGCTCCGGCCCGCTCGGGCAGGCGCCCGGCCAGCGAGTGCAGCACGGCGGTCGCCCCGACGGACGGCACGTCCCGCCCGGACAGCGGCCGCCGCGGGATCGGATTGATCAGCACGAGCCGCCGCACTCCGGCCGCCGGCTCGCCCGACGCCTCCACCTGCCCGGCCGTCGGCTTCCCCGCCGACGGTGCCTCGCTCATCGCCGCCGCGGCGACCACCGAGCCGAACGAGTGCCCCGCCAGCAGTGCTCCGCCGCCCGGGACCACCTCCCGGACCAGGTCGCGCGCCCATGCGGCATAGCCCTCGACGTCGTGCCGCACGCCCGGCAGGGGCGGGGACTCCCCGAAGCCCGGCAGGTCCGGCACGGTGACCCGAAGATCAGGGCAAACCCTCAGGAGGTGCGCCACGATCGGCTCGAGCCCGTGGTGGTCGCCACGGAACCCGTGCAGCAGCACCATGTGTCCGCCCGCGCCGGGCACGGCCGTGCCGTCGGCGGCGCCGTAGTGCCACAGGTGAGTGGTGCCGCCACGGATCGTGACGGCCGAACGCGTCACGGGCGTCTCGGCGACCAGCTTCGCGTAGGGGGAGGGGTGCGGTTCGCGTGCCATCTCGGGGAAGCCTAGCCAGTGGATCCGCCCTCCCGGCGAGCCTTGTCGGGACCTTTGGGAATCCCCAGGTCAAGTTGGGGGTGAACCCCCGATGAATAGGGGGAGACCCCCATGGTTCGGCGCCCGTGACGCCATACATCATGGGCGCATGACATTCCTCGCCGTGGGCCTGACGCTCTTCGGCGCCGTGTGCTTCGCCGCGGCGTCGGTGCTGCAGCATCACGCCGTGACGACCACCGAGCACCCGGACGACCCGGTGCCCGGCGCCGAGGCCACCCGTGCTGCGGGCCGGAGTCCTGGACCGCGTCTGGACGCCCGCCACCTCCTGGCGATCGTGCGTCGCAGGCGCTGGCTCCAGGGTGCGGGCCTCGCCGCGGTCGGCTCGGTGGTCAACGGGGTCGGGCTGCTGCTCGCGCCGCTGCGCGTCGTGCAGCCGGTCGGGGTCCTCGCGGTCCCCCTGGCGGTGCTGATGTCGGCGTGGAAGACACGCACCGTGCCGTCGCGCGGGGTGCTCGTCGGCGCGGCCCTGACCGTCGGGGGCGTGGCGGTGTTCGTCGTCGCCTCCGTGGGGTCGGCCACCACCGAGACGCCGTCGGCCATGGCGACGCTCACCGCGGGGCTCGTCGTGGCCGGGCTCGTCGCCGTGCTCGGCTCTGCCGGGATGGCCCGGCAGGGCCGTGGCCCGCTGCGCTGCCTCGCCCTCGCGGCCGCGGTGGCGGCGGCGTACGGCCTGCTGTCCGCCCTCGTCCGGGTCACCGCGCAGGCGGCCCGTGAGGAAGGGCTCCTGTCGCCCTTCGTCCTGGGGTGCGTGGCCGGCGCGCTGGTGGCGTTTCTCGTCGGCGCCTGGCTCGTGCAGCACGCGTTCCACGCCGGGGCTCCGGAGATCGTCATCGCCTGTCTGACCGTCGGTGACCCGCTGGTCGCCGTCGTGCTGGGCGCCGTCCTGCTCGGTGAAGGGTCGGAGACGCCGCTCGGCGCCTGGGCCCTCCTCGGGGCCGCCGCCCTCACCGCGACCGCCGGCGTCTTCACGCTCGCCCACCATCATCCCGACGCCGTGGCTGCCCGCGCCGAGCGCGAGCGCGTCCCGGTACCCCGTCCCTGACCATCCGTCCACCCAACCAAGTGCCCGTCCTGTCCGTCTTAGACGGTTGCAGGCAACAGTGCAGGTCGTCGCCCCCGTAGCGGGGCTGTACCCCAGGAGAATCACGTGAACATGCTCCGGATCCTCGTCGGTGCCGAGACGTTCGCACCCGACGTCAACGGTGCCGCACGCTTTGCCGACCGGCTCACCGCAGGTCTTGCGGCTCGCGGCCACGAGGTGCACGTCGTCGCCCCCTCCCCGGACGGGAGCCCGGGCGTCGAGCTGCGCGACGGCGTCGTCGTCCACCGGGTGACCTCGCGGCGCCTGCCCGGTCTCGACTCCATGCGCGCCTGCCTCCCGTGGGAGGCCGCACCCGAGGTGCGCGACGTGTACGAACGGGTGCGGCCCGACGTCGTCCACACCAACGGGCACATGTCGCTCGGACGCGCCGTCGTGAGCAACGCGAAGCGGACCGGTGTGCCGCTCGTGGCGACCAACCACCTCATGCCCGAGAACATCGTGGGCTACCTGCCGATCCCCGAGACCATGCACGAGACGTTCGCCGAGTGGATGTACCGGGACCTCGGCCGCGTCTACTCGCAGGCCGACGTCGTCACCGCGCCGACGCCGCGCGCCGTCGACCTCATCACCCGCCGCGCGGGCCTGACCGGGGCGTTCCCCGTGTCCAACGGCATCGACGCCGAGGCCTACGAGCACGCCCGGGCCGCCGTCACCGCAGGTCACGGGACGCCCGCCGGCCCGCCCGGGCGCTACGAGCCGACCGTGCTGTTCGTCGGCCGGCTCAACCAGGAGAAGCGGGTCGACGAGCTGATCCGCGCGTTCGCCCGGATCGCCCCCGACGTGCCCGCCCGCCTCGACGTGGTGGGCGACGGCGAACGCCGCGCCGCCTGGGAGGCGCTCGCGGCCGAGCTCGGTGTGGCGGGCCGCGTGCGGTTCCGCGGCTTCCTGTCCGACGACGAGCTGCTGACCGCCTACGCGTCCGCCGACCTGTTCTGCATGCCAGGCGTGGCCGAGCTCCAGAGCATCGTGACCATGGAGGCGATGGCGGCCCGGCTACCGGTGGTCGCCGCCGACGCGATGGCCCTGCCGCACCTGGTCAAGCCCGGCAGCAACGGCGAGCTGTTCCAGCCGGGTGACGTCGGCGAGCTGGCCGGACACCTGCGCACGCTCCTGACCGACGCCGCCCTGCGCGAGCGGTACGGGGCGGCGAGCCGCGAGCTGATCCAGGCCCACACGATGGGCGCCACGCTGGGTGTCTTCGAGGCGCTGTACGAGAAGGTCGTGGGCATGGTCCCGGTGCCGGTCTGACCCTTCTGCCCGCCACCGCCACCCCGCAGCGTGGTCGGCGTCTCGGCGGGGGACCGGCAGCCCGAACGGCCGCCGGCTCCACCACCAGGTGCCGACCACGCTGCGGGGTGCGGCGGTGCGGGCGCATCATGGGGGAGAGGATCGCTCGACGGGGAGAGAACCATGAAAGCAGCAGTGGGAGACCGGATCGTGACGGCGGCGGGTGTCGTCGGCGGTGCCACGCGGGACGGCGTCGTCGTCGGCTGCCCCCACGGCGACGGGTCGCCGCCGTACCGCGTGCGCTGGGCCGACACGGGTGAGGAGTCGCTCGTCTACCCCGGCACGGACGCGTTCGTCGACCATTCCGAGCCGGTGTTCGTGGCCGACGAGGGCGCACCCGGCCCCCGGACGCTGACCTGGCAGGTGGAGATCACGCTCAACGAGTCCTCGGGGAGCACGACGGCGGAGGCGACGGTCCGCGGCCTGCCCGAGGTGCGCGCCGTCGGGCACGCCCGCAAGGCGCCCTCCGACGCCGAGGTGCCCGAGATCGGCGACGAGATCGCCGCCGCGCGCGCCCTGCGCCGCCTGGCGGACCGCCTCCTCGCGGTCGCGGAGAACGAGGTCTCGGCCGCCGTGGGCCACCGGGCGCACGTCCACGCGTGACGGCGGGGCGCACCCGGCCCGGCGCGGGGTAGGTTCGGAGCGTGCGTAGCAAGGTGAGCGTCGAGCAGCATCGGGACGACGTCGGACGGCTGCTGGCGGAGCTGATCGGCGGGCGGCCCGGGGGAGAGGCAGGCGGCCGACCGGCAACGACGCCCGGCGTCGACGCGGTCCCCGTCGACGAGGCGCTCGGCCGGGTGCTCGCCGCCGGCGTCGTCGCGCCCGGACCCCTGCCCCGGTTCCGCAACTCCCAGATGGACGGGTTCGCGGTGCGGGCCGCCGACGTCGCCGCGGCGTCCGCCCGCGCACCCGTCACGCTGCCCGTGGCCGGTGAGGTCGCGGCCCGTCCGGGCCGGCCCGCGCCCCTCGCCCCGGGCTCCGCGGTACGGATCATGACCGGTGCCCCCGTGCCCGACGGTGCGGACGCCGTCGTCCCCGTGGAGGACACCGACGTCGGCACGTTCAACCGCTCCCCGGCCGACCCGGTCCCGGACGGCCTGCGGCCGCACGGCTCCGCGGAACGGGACGTGCGGGTTCGTGCGCCCCGGGCGTCCGGGGACTTCGTGCGGGAGGCCGGGTCCGACGTCGGCGCCGGTGACCTCGTGCTGCCCGCCGGCACGCGGTTCGCGCCGCACCATGTGGCCGCCGTCGCGGCCTGCGGGATCGGGGAGGTGCGCGTGCTGCGGCAGGTGCGGGTGGCGATCGTGTCGACCGGGAGCGAGCTCGTCGCGCCGGGCGAGAACGCGGGCCCCGGGCAGATCTGGGACGCGAACGCCGTGGCGCTCGCGGCCGCGGTACGGGCGGCGGGGGCCGTGGTCGCGGACGTCGCACGTGTCGGCGACGACGAGGACGCCGCGCGCGAGACGCTGGGCCGGGCGGCGGCGTCGGCGGACCTGGTGATCACGTCGGGCGGCGTGAGCCAGGGGGCGCACGAGGTGGTCAAGGACGTGCTGACCGACATCGTCTTCCGGTCCGTGGCGATGCAGCCCGGCGGGCCGCAGGGCCTCGGACGGCTGGGCGGGACGCCGGTGCTGACGTTCCCCGGGAACCCGGTGAGCACCCAGGTGTCGTTCGTCGTGTTCCTGCGCGACCCGCTGCGCCGTGCCGGCGGACTGCCCCCGGCCCCGGTGCTGCGGGCGGTCCTCGGACCCGCCGGGCTGCCCGACGGCGGCCTCGCCTCCCCGCCCGGGAAGCGGCAGTTCCTGCGGGGCCGGAGGCGTGACGCCCCGGGGCCCGGGTCCCCCGGAGACGGGGCCGGGTTGCCCGGGGTCGACGTCGTCGGTGGGGCGGGGTCGCACCTCGTCGCGTCGATGGCGGCCGCCGACGTGCTGATCGACGTACCGGCCGACGCCACCGGGCTGCGCGCGGGCGACGAGGTCATGGTGCTGCCGTTGTGACGGCGGCGATCTGCCAGACTGGGACGTCGCTCGGGCGGGCCGTCGGTCAGCGCAGGACCGACCACGAGCCCGGTCGGTCTTTCGGTGAGTGATCGGCAGTTCAAACTGTCGATCACTCACCGAAAGACCGATCACCCGTGGTATGGCGCAGTTCCTTGGAGGGTGGTGCTCGTGGGATCGGTCGGGGTGAGGGTCGCGGTGGTCTGCGACTACGCGCTGGACTACGTCGGCGGGGCGCAGACCGCGCTGGTCGAGCAGGTCGCGGCGCTCGCCGCGCACGGCGCCGAGGTGGTCGTGGTGTCGCCGTCGTCGCCGGCAGCGGTGGCGCGGGTCGGCCTGGGCGGCGACGTCGCCTACGAGCAGGTGCCGGCGCGGTGGGTGCTGCCCGGGCTGGACCTGCCGGTGGTCCGGAGCTCGGAGCCGCTGCGGCGCCGGCTGGCCGCTATCTTCGCCGGCCGCGGGATCCAGGTGGTCCAGCTCCACTCCGAGTTCGGCGTGGCAGCGGCGGCGGTCGGCGTCGCCCGTGACCTCGGGATCCCCGTCGTGCACACGGTGCACACCTTCTTCTGGCAGACCACGGCCCGGCCGCAGCGGCTGGTCGCCGGGCTCGTCCGGGGCTTTCACCGCTGGATCACCCGGCTGCGTCCGGCGCGCGCCCGGCTGGCTGGCCGGCCGGCCGACAGCGCGCTGCGCAACATGACCCTCACCGTGGCACGCGAGGTCGACGAGGTGGTCTCTCCCTCGGCTCACCAGGCCGAACGGCTCCGGGATGCGGGGCTGCCCCGTGTCGCCGTCGTGCCCAACACCGTCACGGCCTCGGGGGACGCGGGGCGGGCGCTGGACCGCGTCGGCGGGCCGCTGCGGCTGGTCTGGATCGGGCGGTGCGAACCGGAGAAGCGGATCCTGCCGTTCGTCCGGGCGGTCGTCGCCGCGCAGCGGGAGCTGGGTCCGGGACGGTTGCACGCCGTCGTCGTCGGCGACGGCAGCCAGCTCGCCGAGGCCCGGCGGATCGTCGCGGGCGCGGACCTCGACCTCCTCGGCCGCCAGGACCGCGACCGGATACCCGCTCTCCTCGCCGAGGCCCACCTCGCGGCGCTGACCTCCTACGGCTTCGACAACCAGCCGATGACGATCGTCGAGGCCGTCACGGCCGGCCGCGGCGTCCTCTACTGCGACCCGGCGCTCGGCGAAGGGCTGTCCGGGCCGGGCATCCGGGTCCCGCAGGACGAGGCGGGGATGGCCGCCGCGCTGGTCGACCTCGCCGGGCATCCGGACCGGGTGCTCGCCGCGTCCCGCGCCACCGAGCAGGCTCGCGTCGAGTTCGCGCCCGAGACACATGCCCGCCGGATGACCGGGCTGTACGGCCGCGCGATCCGGCGCGGCTCCCGTACGGGCCGCTCGGGCTGACCGCCCGACGCGGCCCGCGCGGCCCGAGTGGCCGGCTCAGGGACGGGTGGACCACGTCTCCGGGCTCTGTCGACGCCGGACCGTCAGTCGCGCACGGCCGCGCTGCCGTACAGCTCCCGCGTGAACTCGGAGATGTAGGCGCTCTGGTCGTCGTTCGTGAGGTTGTACGTGAGGTAGACGCCGTAGCCCTCGCTGACCGTCCGCCGGGCGAGGGCGACCGCCGTCGACGAGGACGTTCCCGTGAGGCTCACCGCGGCCGGGCCCTCCTGAGCCGTGGTCAGCCCGGGCACCGACGGCGCACGCCAGGTGCCGTAGATCGAGTTCCACGCGTGGTCGAGGTGGTCGCCGGCGCGCACGCCGTCGTACTCCAGCCGGGTCGAGGAGGGCCCGTACATGTACAGGGAGATGTCCTTGTCCGGCATCGCCTGGTCGAGTGCCTCGACCAGGTGGACGAACGAGTGGTCGTTGGGCTGGCCGGTGCCGTTCTGGCCGTAGTTCGCGTACTCGTCGTCGAAGTCGATGCCGTCGAGGCCGTACCGGTCGACGACGTCGGCCAGCTGCTGAGCGAACGCCGCCGCCGACGCCTGATCGGGGAAGTTCGCGAACCCGGCGCCCTGGTGGTTGCCGAGGATCGACAGGTAGACCTTGATGCCCTGCTCCTGGAGGGGGCGGATCAGGGTCTCCGCGTCGTCGAGCGTGGCCTGCACCTGCGGGTTGAGGTACAGGTAGGCGTTCTCGCCGTCGTAGTTGATGTTGGCGGCGAAGATGATGCCGATGTCGAAGACGGGCTCGCCCGTGGAGTCCAGGGTGTAGCGGCCCACGTTGGCGATGCTGTGGTTGTTGACCTCCACGTAGGCGGCGGTCACCGGGTCCAGGTCGGCCGGTTGTCCGTCCTGCGCCCGAGACGCGGGCGCCGCCGTCGCCGAGACGGCGAACAGTGCGGCGACCGCCGCGATCGTGGCGGTCAGAGATCTGCGGCGCCGGGTCGACGGCGGGTGCGTGAGCCTCATCACCACAAAATATCGCCCATATCGCCTGGCGGGCAGGTGGGGAAATCCACATGGCGGCACGGGCCGGCGGGCGCCGGTGCCCGGTGTGGTCCCGCGCGACGGCGCGCGGCGCGGCGCGTGACGCGACCCTCGCGGCCCGCCCTGCCGGTCTAGGCTGGTCCTGTGAGCGACCCGCGCGACGTGAGCACCGTGACCGAGGCGCCGCTGGACGACGCCGTGACCCGTGACGTCGAGGCGGCGGTCGCCGCGGCGGAGTGCGGGGCGGTGGTGACGTTCCGCGGCGTCGTCCGCGACGACGACGGCGGCCGCTCCGTGACCAGCCTCGACTACGAGGCCCACCCCGACGCCTCCGAAGTCCTGCAAAAAGTGTGCCATGCGGTCGCGGCCGAGACCGGTCTGCGGGTCGCGGCGGTGCACCGGTACGGCCACCTGGAGGTCGGCGACGTCGCGCTCGTCGCGTCCGCCTCCGCGGGACATCGCAGGGAGGCCTTCGAGGCGTGCTCCCTGCTGGTCGAGCGCATCAAGGCCGAGGTCCCCCTCTGGAAGAAGCAGCGGTTCACCGAAGGCGAGTCGGAGTGGGTGGGGTTGTAGACGCGTCGGCAGGGCCGCGGCGGACGAGCCGCCGGACCGACGACCCGGGCCGGCACGGTGGTGGCCCGCGGGCCGTACCTGCGATGCGTCGTGGCGCCGTCCCCCGGCATCCGTGTCGGGGTGGCGATGACGGCGCCCTTGTCGGTGCGGCCGACGGTGCGCTCGGGGGCACTCGGAAGCATGGGCAGACCTGTTGCCAGGAGTTCCGAAGCCTCGCCCGGGCCGTCCTCGAACGTTCGGGTGTGCGTCCCCCGGCCTGGCGCCCCCGGCCCCGGTCAGCCGCCGATGGCCCCCATGGACCGGGTCGTGTCCGCGAACGCGTCGCTCGCCAGCTCCGGGGCGTCGGAGCCGTGGGCGCGGGGCTTGGCCCACATGGCGCCGCGCCAGGCGTCGGCCACCTCCTCGTCGGACGCGTCCGAGCGCAGCAGGCCGCGCAGGTCGGTCTCCTCGTCGCCGAACAGGCAGGAGCGCACCGTTCCCTCGGCCGTGAGCCGCGTGCGGTCGCAGTCCCGGCAGAACGACCGCGTGACCGACGCGATGATCCCGACGGTGCCCGGACCGTCGTCGACCAGCCACTCCTCGGCCGGGGCCGACGGGTCCTCGCGGCCGGCCGGCGTGAGCGTGAACCGCGTGCCGAGCCGCGCGAGCAGGTCCGCGGCGGAGACGACGTCGTCCCTGGTCCAGTTCCCGTCCGCGTCCAGCGGCATCTCCTCGATGAAGCGCAGCCGGCAGCCGTGCTCCAGCGCCCAGGCGAGCAGGTCGGGCGCGCCGTCGAGCACCTCGGGCAGCAGCACCGCGTTGATCTTCACGGGTGAGAGCCCGGCGGCGATCGCGCCGCGGATCCCGGTCAGCACGTCGTCGAGCCGGTCACGCCGGGTGAGGGCGGCGAAGGCCGCGTGATCGACCGTGTCGAGGCTGACGTTGATCCGGTCGAGTCCGGCCGCGAGCAGCGCGTCGGCGCGCTTGTCCAGGCCGAGGGCGTTGGTCGTGATGGCGAACCGCACCGCGTCCGACGACGGCGCCTGGTGACCGTCGCCCTCGGGCTGCGGATCCGCGCGGGCAGGGGGCATCGCCGCCTCCGCCGCTGCCCGTGACGCGGCGAGGATCTCCTCCAGGTCCCGCCGCATCAGCGGCTCGCCGCCCGTGAAGCGGACGTCCCGGATGCCCATCCGCACGCCGATCCCGACCAGGCGCGCGATCTCGCCGGGCGTGAGCAGCTCGTCGCGCGGGATGACCGGCAGCCCCTCGGCCGGCATGCAGTAGGTGCAGCGCAGGTTGCAGGCCGT
Organism: Myceligenerans cantabricum; assembly: GCF_054777735.1. Classification (NCBI taxonomy): domain Bacteria; kingdom Bacillati; phylum Actinomycetota; class Actinomycetes; order Micrococcales; family Promicromonosporaceae; genus Myceligenerans; species Myceligenerans cantabricum. Next base: position 327,788 of record NZ_BAAHAJ010000004.1, on the reverse strand, counting down.
GGTGAGAGAGACGCGCAGGTCCCGGGCGACACGGCCGTACCGGTCGACCAGCCGGGCGTCCTCGGGACGTGGTGGCAGGTCCTTCAGGCGCGGCTCGCGCCGCAGCGTGGGGATCCCGAGCGAGACGGCTGCCATCTCCTGAGCCTAACCGGCCACCCGTGCCGGATGTCCAGGTGTTCCAGGTGGCCTGCTTCGGACGTCGTCGCACCGGCCCGCACCCTCGCGCGGTCCAGGCCGGGCTCAGGCGTAGCCGGCCTTGACGACCAGGACGGGGGCGGGGGAGTCGAGGAGCACCTGCTGCGTCGTCGAGCCGACGAGGAACGTGCCGACCGTGGAGTGCTTGCGGGCCCCGATCACGACCAGCGACGCCGCGACACGTTCCGCGGTCTCCACGATCGCCTCGGCGACCTCCTCCGACTCGGTCCGGTAGGCGACCGGGGCGACCGGCACGGAGGGCGGCACGCCGTCCAGCAGGTGGGCGAGGTGGGACGGGACCTCGGAGCTGTCCTGCGGGGTCAGGACCAGGACGGACAGATCTTGTCGCCGTCGTTCCGCCTCCGCGGTGGCCGCTCGGAGGGCGGACTCGCCCTGGGGCGACGCGTTGTACGCCACGAGGACTGTCATGTGGGAGAACACCTCCGGGACGCGGCTCAGGGGAGCGGCACGTGCTGCCGGTTGAACTCTCTCACATCCCGCCGCGGACGGCTCCACCGGCCCCGCGGGCAGGCAGGCCCGTGCGCCGAGGGGCCGTGTCGTGCGGTCCGTCCGGGCCGCGCGCACCTCACCACAGGACGACCTCCGCGACCTCACCCACCGCGACGCGCACGACCCCCATCGCGGCACCTCCGGGCCGCTTCGGCAGCGCCGCCCAGACCAGATACCTGCCCTCCGGCACGTGGGCGAAACCGAACCACCCGGAGCCGTCCGTGACCTGCTCGTGGGCCGGCCCGTGGCCGAGCGGCCGCAGCGTGACCCTCGCCTGGTCCACCGGCCTCCCGTGGCGGCCGGTCAGCGTCCCGGTGACGTGGCCGTCGTCGGGGTCCGACTTCCACGGCATGTCCGGCACCGTGGCCGCGTGCTCGAAGACCCCGCCCGGCCCGGTCAGGGCCGCGGCCAGCGCGGCCTGGTCCGCGTCGCGCAGCGCTGGGTCCGTGGCGGTCTCCCGGCTCGGGTTCGCGTACGAGTACCCGCTCCACCCCGCCGCGGAGTTCCCCGCCGCCGACGGTGCCACCGCACGCTCCGCCTGCGCCACGTTCCCGGGCAGCGAGTTCAGGTACAGCGCCGGGCCGTTCACCGCCTGCCGGCCGGCCTGGTGGTCGGCGAGGAACTCGGACCACTCCTCGAACATGAGCGCCTGGTCGGGGTCGTGGTCGCGCTTGTAGTTCATGGTCACGGCGGTGTCCATGATCCCCTCGTCGAGCCAGCCGGCCCAGTCCTGCAGCACCTCCGCGTACGCGCGCGTGCTCTCCCACCCGCCGACGGCATCGGGCCCGTGGCCGTACGTGATCGCGTCCATCGACAGCCGCAGCGATGGGTCGATCTCCCACAGCGACAGGTACAACCGCCGCACCAGGCCGGTCACCTGGTCGCGCCGCCACTGGCTCCACTCGGCGTCGTCGGGCGCGGGCACGTCGGTGCGGCCGGTCGCCGCCTGGAAGCGCGCCACGGCGACGTCGTTGTAGCCCCACTCGCTGTACTCGGGGGTGGAGCTGAGGTCGGGGTAGCGGATGTAGTCGAGGTTGATGCCGTCGACGTCGTACTCGGTGGCGATGCTGGAGATCGCCGCGTCCACGTAGTCGACGGCGTCCGGGTGGCCCGGGTCGAGGTAGACGCGGTCGTTCACGACCTCGCGGCCGTCGGCCATCTTGCTGATCCAGCGGTCGTCGCCCTCGGCGTCCGGCCCGTGCGTGGTGAAGATGTGGTCCGGCGAGCTCGGCGGACCGTCCGGCAGGTTCCACATCGTGTTCACGGTGACCCAGGCGTGCACCTCGATCCCGGCGTCGTGGGCGCGCGCGATGATCTCGTCCAGCGGGTCGTAGGGCGCCGGGTCCACGGTGGCGTCCGTGCGCGGGTAGAGCGCGCGGTTGCAGAAGCAGTCGTAGCGGCGTGCGGTCTGCACGATCAGCGCGTTGACGTTCGTCGCGGACGCCTCGTCGACCAGTTCCTGGGCCTCGGCCGGGGTGTAGATGCCTTCGTTGAAGGCGTCCACCCAGAGGGAGCGCCACTGCTCCGGGGCGCCGTCGTGCCCGACGCCGGCGGCGGGCGCGCTCGCGCCAGCGGGTGCCGCGGTCGCGAGCGACGCGGCAAGGGCCATGCCGGTGAGGGCTGCTGTCAGGACGTGCTGCATCGGGACCTCCTGTCAGGAGCTTCCGGGGTACGCCCCGGCTCCCTGGAAACCTACTCCCACCGGCCCGGGAGCAACACCCGCCGCGGTGGGCCGGAACAATCGCCCCGGCCGGCGCGTCGTGGACAGGCCGTCGACCGGAGAAGGCCCGTGGCTCGGACCGCCGTGCCGCATGCCGACCGGACCGATCGAACCGGCCCGACGCACCGTCTCACCGTGGCCGCGAAGTCCGGTGCAGGGACCTCGAGGTAAACGCGTTTCACGAGGTCAGATGCTGTGTTTGCGAGCGCCGCGGGGCGCTGTCCACAGATCACGACCTGGGCGCGCGGCGCGGCCCGCCGCGACCTACTCTCGTTTCCATCGAGCCCGCCGCCTGACATCTTCGCAGTGTCATGTCAAGAGGCGCGGCCTGAGCGCATCGTCCGCTGTCAGTTTCGTTCTCAGGGGGAGACGAGTGACTACACAGGCTGCTGTTCTGGAGCCTTCCAGGAACCGAGAGACGTCCGTCCGTGCCACCACCGACCGCACCGACCGCACCGGTCGCGCCGAGCGCGCCGCCCGTGCCCGCAGGCTCAGTCGCTGGGTCGTCGGGGCCGCGGTCCTCGCCATCGCGGCGACGCTGCTCGTCGGCTGGGTGAGTGCGGCGCGTGCCGCGACCACCGATCGCCTCGAGCTGCTGAACGCGCGGCTCGACGAGCGGGTCGGCGCCGTCGACGCCACGTCGGTACGGCTCGACACGGTGATCGTCGTCGCGCAGAACGTCCGGGAAGCCTCGGCCGGGAGCGACCCGGCTGCCCTGGCCACGCTCGACGCGTCGATCCGTTCGGCGGAGGCGGTCGTCGACCAGCGGGTCACGACGCAGGCCGCGGTCACGGTGCCCCAGGCCGAGATGCTGATGGAGAAGGCTGCGCGCATGGAGCAGGCGCTCGCGCTGGCCGGCACCGACCTGCGGACCGCCGTCGGCATGGTCCGGTCGGGGCGGGGGGACGGCCCGATCCGGATGTTCGACATCCCCGGGGCCGACCAACGGCCCGCCCCGTCCGGCCTGGGCGTTGTGCAACCGTGACCTGACCGGCGCAACACGGTCGTCGGGCGTGACACAGACGGTACGGGACCGTGACTGGTTCGTGCTGGTGAGGCCGTTGCCGCCGTCCGGACACTGGGACCCGTGCCCAGACCTCCGGACGAGAGGAAAGCGCCATGACCCCCACCATCCGGCCTTGCACCACCGCCGTGCTCGCCACGACCGCCGTCGTCGCCCTGAGCCTGACCGCGTGCGGGGGCGACAGCGACTTCGAGAGCAGTCGGGGTGCCCCGGCCGCCGATGCCCAGATGTATGCCGAGGGCGACGTCGTCGCGCCTCCTGAGACGTGGCGCGAGGCGCCCACGCAACCGCAGGAGGAGTACGACGACGCCGCCGAGCAGCCGTTCCAGAAGGTCGCCACCAGCCCGCTGTCGACCTTCTCGGCCGACGTCGACACGGCGTCGTACAGCAACCTGCGCCGTCAGATCAACCAGGGCCAGACGCCCGAGGGCGTGCGCATCGAGGAGCTCGTCAACTACTTCGACTACGACCATCCCGCCCCGGATCCCGGTGACGACCAGCCGTTCGCGGTGACCACCGAGGTCGCCGAGGCGCCGTGGGCGCCGGGGCACGATCTGGCGATGGTCGGGGTGCAGGCCACGGAGGCGGTGCCGACGCACGAGGGCAACAACATCGTGTTCCTGCTGGACGTGTCGGGCTCGATGGACGAGGCGAACAAGCTGCCGCTGCTGGCCCAGTCGTTCGCGCTGCTCGCGGAGAACCTCGGCCCGGACGACGTCGTCTCGGTCGTCACGTACGCGGGCGACGACCGGGTGCTGCTCGACTCGGTCCCCGGCTCGGAGGACGGCGTGGTCGTCGACGCCCTCGAGTCGCTGGAGGCGGGCGGTTCCACCGGTGGCGCGGCCGGGCTGGAGACCGCCTACGAGCTGGCGGAGAAGAACTTCATCCAGGGTGGCAACAACCGCGTGGTCCTCGCGACCGACGGCGACTTCAACGTCGGGCCCTCGACGCCGGAGCAGCTCACGGAGATGATCGAGGGCGCCCGGGAGTCCGGCGTGTACGTCTCGGTGCTGGGCTTCGGGATGTACAACCTCAAGGACAACACGATGGAGGCGATCGCCGACCACGGGAACGGCAACTACGCCTACATCGACACCATCGACGAGGCGCGCAAGGTGCTGGTGGACGAGTTCGACTCGACGATGTTCGTGGTCGCCCAGGACCTCAAGCTGCAGGTGGAGGTCAATCCGGCGGTGGTGTCCGAGTACCGGCTGATCGGCTACGACAACCGGCGCCTGGAGGACGAGGAGTTCGACGACGACACGAAGGACGCCGGCGACGTCGGCGCCGGCCACTCGGTGACCGCCTTCTACGAGATCGTTCCCGCCCCGGAGGGCGACGCCGGCGACGACGGCCTGAAGTACCAGGACTCGGACGCCTCCGGCTCGGACGAGCTCATGACCGTGCACGTGCGCTGGAAGGAGCCGGGCGAGAGGACGAGCACCGAGGTGGAGTACCCGGTCACCGCGGACCGGCGCACGGACTCGCCGTCCACCGACTTCCAGTTCGCGTCGTCCGTGGTCGAGGCCGGGCTGATCGCCCGGGAGTCGGAGCACGCCGGCGACGCCACCCTGGACGCCGCCCGGGACCGCGCGGCCCGGGCGCTGGGCACGGACCCGTACGGCCTGCGCGCGGAGTTCGTCACCCTCCTGGACAAGTACCGCGACCTGACGGCCTGACCGCTCCACCCGGCGGCCCGCTCCGACCCGGGACCAACCGCCGAGGCAGCGCCTCCCGCTCGTGACATACCGCCTCGGCGGCTCCCGCCCGCGAGGGGCTGCCTGGGCGGAGCGGGTAGACCGAGACAGCACGTCGCACTGCCGGCGTGCTGCCTCGGTGACACCGGTGGGCCGAGGTGGTCGACGGTCAGCGGGGGCGAGCCGAGGGCAGGCTCAGGACCGCTTCCGCCGGGGTGTCGAGGAGGTGGCGCGTCAGAGCGTCCAGGACGGTGAGTCCGTCGGCCGACAGGACCGACTCCAGGTGGCCTTGGACCGAGGCGACGCCCGGGCCGCGCAGGGCGGTGAGCACGCCGTTCGCGTCCACGGACGGTTCGAGCGCGAGCCGGGCCACGGGGTTGACGGCGTCGGACGCCTCGATGGTGGTCAGCCGTGCGCCGAAGGTGTTGTAGTAGCCGACGGCCGCCGTCGTGCCGAAGACGTCCGCGTCGAGCCGCACGCCCTGGTGCGGGGTGGGCAGCGCCCCGACCGGGAACCCGGCCAGGCCTGCGAGCACCTGGTGGCTCAGGCAGACGGCGAGCAGCGGCCGGCCGGCGGTGACGCGGCCGTGGATCCGCTCGACGATGGCGGCGATGCGCGGGTCGCCGTGGTCCCGCGGGTCGCCCGGGCCGGGGCCGAGGACGACGAGGTCGTCGGCGAGCACGTCGTCGACAGCGTCCCACCGCACGACGCGGGCGTCCATGCCGAGATGGTGCAGCTGGTGGGCGAGCATGGTCGTGAACTGGTCCTCGTGATCGATCACGAGCGCGCTCCGCCCGGCCCGGGCGTCGCCGGGGGCGAGGCGCGAGAGGGCGGGCAGTTGCGCGGCGGGTCCGACCGTGGAAGACCCGACCGTGGTGGGCGTCGGCCGGGGGTGGGTCGGCCCGGCGGACGCGACCGTGGTGCGCGTAGGGCCCGCGGGGGAAGAGTCCGGGCCGGCTGGTGAGGTCGTGGTGTGGTCGACGTCCTGCGGGCGCACCCAGAACTCCGCGAGCTGGCGGTTGCGGTCGGCCAGCGCCTCGGCGACGCCGGGCTGCGCGTTGAGGTCGACGACGGCATCCGGGCCCGCCCCCCGCGGCGCCAGCCCCAGCGAGGCGAGCACGCCCGCCGCCTTGGCCCGGGTCTCGGCGACCTCGTGCTCGGGCACGGAGTGGCGCACGAGGGTCGCGCCTGCCGGGACGGAGATCCGCCCGCCGTCGTGCAGATAGGCGGTCCGGATCAGGATCGGCGCGTCGAGCGAGTACCTGGTCGTCGCACGCGGGGCGTCGGTGTGGTCGGTGGTGTCCGGCCCGGCCGCTGCTTCGTGCTCGGTGACGGCGCGGGCCGCCTCCGGCTCGAACAGGGCGAGGAAGCCCGAGTAGTAGCCGCGCGGACGCGTCTCGTGGCGCGCGATCACCGTGCAGGCGTTCTCCATCGGGGAGCCCGTGACCGTGGGCGCGAACATCGTCAGGCGCAGGGCGTCGCGCGGGTCGAGCGTGGTGCGGCCTTCCAGCAGGTACTCGGTGTGGCTGAGGCGCGCCATCTGCTTGAGGTACGGGCCCACGATGCGCCCGCCGTCCGGGCAGAGCGCGCTCATCATCTTCATCTCCTCGTCGACCACCATGAAGAGCTCCTCGTTCTCCTTGGTGTCGCGCAGGAACTCGAGGACACCCTCGCGGGTCGGGCCCGTGACCGGGTGGCGGTACGTGCCGCTGATCGGGTTCATGCGGGCCACGCCGTCGTGCACGGTCAGGTGCCGCTCCGGCGTCGCCCCGGCCAGGGACAGGGACGAGGCGGCGGCCGGGGAGGGCTGCCCGCCGCCCGCGGGTGCCGGTGCGTGCACCGCGAACGTCCAGTAGGAGCCGACCTCGTGCGTGAGCAGAGCCCGGAACCAGGACGCCAGCGCCGGGACGCGCCCAGCATCGGTGCGTGCCTCGAAGCGGCGCATCACGACGAAGTTGGCGCCCGCGCCCCGCCCGATCTCGTCGTCGATCACCCGGCGCACGACGCCCGCGTACTCGGCGTCGGCGACGTCGAAGCCGAGCGGCTCGGCGGCAACCGGCTCAGGAGGGAGGACGGCGACGGCGTCGGGCAGAAGGACCCGTTCCGACTCGCGCACGACCAGGCAGCGCAGCGGGGCGCCGTCGTCCTGCACGGTGAAGCCGCGCTCGTGCGCCTGCCGGTACGGGACGACGGCGAGCACGGGCGCGCCGTCGAGCGGGACGTCACCCAGGAGGCCGGCGTCGACGACGTCGCCGACCAGGACCTCGACCTCGGTGCCGCCGTGCCGGCGCAGGAGCGCGAAGGGGAGCGAGCCGTCCGAGGCGAGGACGCGGTCGAGGAGCGGATGCTCACCGGAGGCGGGTGCTGCGACGGAGCCGGGTGCTGCGACGGAGCCGGCGCCGGCTCCAGCGGCGGTCACCGCGCAGAAGCCGGCGGCGGGCTCCGCGGAGGGCTCGGCGGCAGGGTCTGCTGGAGCGTCGGCGGAGGAAGCTGCCGGGGTGTCGGTGCAGGAGCCTGCGGGGCCAGGAGTGCGGGACATGCGAGGCCTCTCGGTTCGGGTGCCCGCCCCGGACCGAGAGCCTCGTGACAACACGAAAAGACCGCCCCGGAGCGAGGCGGTCGTGGACGTGGAGTGTGCGTCGCGGGCCCGCCTAGGAGGCGGGCCACCAGTTCTGGCAGGTCAGGCGCGACGTCATGGCCGGAACGCTAGCGGCCCGCGGGGCGGGCTGTCCACCGCGAGTCCGACGCGCGAGACGGCCTTCGCGATCGGGTCACCGGTCGTCCTGCGCGAGGGGGCGGACGCCGTCGGCGGTGGCGAGGAAGAATCCGGCGACGGCGATCCGCACCTCGGCGGCCGCCGCGTGCAGGGTGGTGCGCCAGGCCCGGTCGGAGTCCCGTACCGTCTCGGCACCCGGGCGTTCCAGCATGAGGACGGTGCTGGCTCTCGTGACCGGGCCGAGGGCCGCCGCCCAGATGTAGCCGAGCCGCGCGGCGAACGGCACCTCGGGCTCGGTGGGCAGGCCGTCGAAGGGCACGACGGCGGGCAGCAGCCGGCGCTCGGAGTCGAGGAGCGTGCACCAGAGCGACCGCTCCCGCGGGCGGATGCCCTGATGCAGGAACTCGGCAAGCGCGAGCAGCGACTCGTCATCGGTCAGGCGTTGTCCAGGTCGGATGGAAGCGTTGAGGGCCATGTCATCCAGTATGAGATGTCATGATGCTGGCTGTGCGGGGTTATCCACAGCCTAGGAACATGTCCGGATTGCCAACCGTGTCAATTCTTGCCAGGGATGCCGGAGTGTGACGTAGCCTCATGACATGGTGCAAGAGACTCCGTATCAGCATGGCCGTGAACCTTTGACCTGCTGGTTCGCCGGTCTTGCGACGTTCGACGTGATTCACCGCGCTGCCCGGCCCGAGCGGGACCAGAAGGTGACGGCTGCCCGGCAGGACGTCTCCGCCGGCGGCCCGGCAGCGAACGCGGCGGTCACGGCGGCCGCGCTGGGCGAGCGTGCCGTGCTGATCACCGCCCTGGGCACGAGCGCCGTGGGCACGGCGGCGCGGGCCGACCTGGAACGGCACGGGGTCCAGGTGCATGACGTCGCAGAGGCGGGGCACGACCTGGCGGTCTCCGCGGTGCTCGTCGACGACGTGACGGGGGAGCGGTCGGTGGTCTCGGCCGACGGTGCCCTCACCCTGGTCGGAGGGCCCGGTGTGGACGAGCTGGCCGCGCTCCCGGCGCCCGACGTCATCCTCCTCGACGGCCATCACCCCGCCGTGGCCCGCGCCGTGCTCGCGCATGCCCGGACGTTGCGAGCGCGTCCGCCGATCGTGCTCGACGCGGGCCGGTGGCGTCCCGTGTTCGCCGACCTGCTGCCCGCCGCCGACGTCATCGCCTGCTCGGCGGCGTTCCAGGTCCCCGACGGCTGGGAGCCCTGGTACGAGCGCCTGCCCGGGGCGACCGTGGTGACGCACGGCTCGGCGCCGGTCGACTGGCGCCGTGGCGCCTCCGCCGGGACCGTCGAGGTCCCGGCCGTGGCCGCCGTCGACACGCTCGGCGCCGGCGACGCCTTCCACGGCGCGCTCGCCGTCGCCGTGGCGCGCGGCTTCGAGCTCCCCGCCGCGTGCGCCGAGGCGGTGCGCGTGGCGTCGCTGCGCGTGCAGCACGTCGGGCCGCGCGACTGGCTCGAGCATCTCGGAGAGACCGAGGCTCGGAGCGGTGTTCCCGTGAGTGCCGGAGCCGTGGCACAGGCCGCCCGCGATGCGGGGACGGCCGCGGGTGCGGCGCCGACCGACGAGGCGGCGACCGAGGGTGCGCCGGCCGCGGGGGGCGAAGGTGCGGGGACGGCCGTGCCCGTCGTCGCGGACCCGCCGTCCGTCCCCACGCACCTCGTCGAGCGAGCGCGCCTCCTCGCGGGCGATCCTGCCCGTGAGGGTCCCGCCATCCTGGGGATCACCGGCCCTCCGGGGGCTGGGAAGTCGACGCTCGCCACCGGGCTCGCCACGGTTCTCGGGCCGAGCATCGCGGTCGTGGTCGGGATGGACGGCTTCCACCTCGCCAACTCCGTCCTCGAGGCGACCGGGAGCCGGGACCGCAAGGGGGCCATCGACACGTTCGACGACGCCGGCTACGCCGACCTGATCGGGCGTATCGCCGCCGTGCGTCCACAGGACGCGCCGGTTCTCGCGCCGGAGTTCCGGCGTGAGATCGAGGAGCCGATCGGGTGCGCCGTCGTCGTGCGCGGCGACACGCCGCTGGTGATCACCGAGGGGAACTACCTCCTCGCGGACTCGGGGTCGTGGCCGCGCGCCCGGGAGTACATGGCCGAAGTCTGGTACGTGGACCTGCCCGACGACGTCCGGCTCGACCGGCTCACCGCCCGCCATCACGCCCACGGGAAGACCCCGGAGTCCGCGCACGCCTGGGCGTACGGATCGGACCAGCGCAATGCCGAGGTCGTCGCCCGCACACGGCACGACGCCGACCTGTACGTCTCGCTGTAGCGGGCGGCAGGTCTCCGGCCGGTTGGCCGGAGGCCTGCCGCCGCGGTGCTGAAGGCCGTGGTGCCGGAGACGCCGTGGCTACCGTCCTCCTCAGCACATCAGCCCAGTTCCAGGCAGGTGACCTTCCAGGTGCCGCGTCTGCCCTCCAGCCGGACGGCAGCGGCCCGCACCCGTTCGCCGTCGTGCAGGACGACCGTGGCCTCCGCCGATGCGGCGCCGAGCCGGACCAGCCGCACCCGCCGGATCCCGACCCGGTGCGACACCGGCCGCCGACGGGCCCGCGGTGCGCCGTTCAGCAGCCGCTCTCGCGCCACGAGCTGGTCGTAGACCTGCGTCGAGGTCCACCGTGCGAGCTGGTTGGCCGGCCGTTCGCCTCGCAGCACCTCCATGGCGGCCCGCGCGACCCGGCAGACGAGCGCGGTGGGGTCCGGCAGGTCCGGGTCCGGTTCCGGGGTGGGGCGCTCGTCGATCTGGCTCAGCACCTCGGCGGCCCGCGCGAGGTCCGGGTCGGGCCCGCCCAGCTGCACCTTGCGCAGGCTGCGGCGCGGCTCCTGCGCGGCGGGTTCCGCGGGCGGGCGCTGCCGGGGCACGGTGCGCGTACGGACCGGTCCAGGGGGGGCCGGCGACGGCGGTCATGACCGGGCTCCGAGGGGTCGCGGATTCGGTGCGTGGAGCACGGTCCCGGGCTGGATGAGGTCAGGGTCGTCACCGATCACGCCACGGTTCGCGGCGTGCCACGCGACGACCTCGCGTGCGATGCGGGCGGCGCGCGGTGCACGGGCTCCGGGGCTGTCCGACGCGAGGTGCCGGCCGACGATCGACCAGAGCGTGTCGTTCCTCCCCACGAGCACGACGTCGTCCCTCTGCGGGCTGCCGTCGCGGGCCTCTCGCTCGACCGTGCGGTCGCGCTCCGGATCCCGGGCCCGTCCGGATCCCGGCCGGGCCGTCCCCGTCCCGGGCGCGTCCGCCGAGACGTCGGCGCCCGCGAGGGCACCGACCAGGCCGACACCTCCGCCGACCTCGCCGAGGTGGCCACCGACCCTGCCCCCATCGAACCCGCCGAGGCCGGTGCCCGTGCCGACCCCGTCCCTGTCGCCCGTGCCGACCGCGTCACCGGCGGCTCCTCCCGGCGTCGGCTGCCAGCCGAGGTCGACCACGACGCCGGCCGGATCGGTGCCGCCCGGGTCCACGGAGGCCGGTGCGGCGAACGCACCGGGTGCGGCGACGCCGAGGCCCACGCTCGCCGTCACGACGACGCCTGCCGCCCGGCGTACGAGCCCTGGTGCGCAGCGGGCGAGGAACATCTTTCCCGCGTGCCACTCCCGGCCTGCGTGCCGGGTCATCCTGTACAGCAGGCCGACGGCGGCGCCGACGGCGATCCATCCCGCACAGACGGTCGCCCCGGCCTCGACCAGCAGCTCGACGGTCCGGTCGATGGCGCCCGCCCCCTCCTGCCAGACGTGGGCCGCACGAGCGGCCAGCAGCCACGCGGTGACCGCGGCCCCGATCATGATCATCGCCAGCACCACCGGATTCGTGCCCGGTCTGACGTCCAGCTCTGTCTCCGCCATGAAATACCCCCTGTCGACCTGAGAACCGATCAACATCTGCATCAGCAGTCAGCCGATAGCTGTTGATGTCGCTATTGAACATTGGGTCGCTCCTGCCGTCCACCGATAGGCGGAGGGGCTGTGGATGACGCAGAGTAGGCCCGTGGATACATCGGATGCTCGCTGGTCGGAGCTCGCCGCGGATCTCGACGCCCTCGCCGACGCCGAGGAAGCCGCCGAGTCCGACGCGATGGTCGCGGAGCTGACCCGTGCGGAGCACACGCGGATCGGCCTCGCGGATCGCCTGCGCGCGGCGCGCGGCGCCAGGGTGGTCGTCGACCTGCCGGACGGGGAGCCGGTCGGCGGGGTCGTGCGCGAGGTGGCGGAGACCTGGCTGCTCCTCGCCGGGGAGATCCGAGGCGCCGACCGGCACCTGATCCCGCTGTCGGCAGTCGACGGGATCTCCGGGCTCGGCACCGGCTCGGTGCCCGCTGCGGGGCGGGAGCTCGCCATCACCACCCACCTGCGTGGCCTGCAACGCGACCGGCGTACCGTGCTGGTGCGTACCCGTGGGCGTCTGCACCGCGGGCGGATCGCCCGGGTCGGCGCCGACCACCTGGACCTGGACCTGGTCGGCGGCTCGTTCAAGGGGCGGCGGGTGCTGCCGCTCGCCGCGCTCACCTGCGTGAGCCACGCTCCGGCCGGGCTGGAGCTCTGACCGGCCGGGCCGGAGGCGTGCCGGGGTCAGGCCGGCCGGCGACCGCCGGCCCGAAGCGGTCCGTGACCGACGAGAAGCGGCGCGTCCCCACTGGGGACGCGCCGCTCCTCGCGATCGTCTCGGATGATGCCCTGGCGCTCAGCCCTCGCCGGCCTTGAGGCGTTCACGGCTCTTCGCGTACTGGCGCTCGATGTAGGACTCCAGCTCTGCCGCTTCGATGCGCCAGACCTTCTTCGGGCCCACCTGGATGGCTGGAAGGTCACCGGTGCGCACCAGTGCGTAACCCTGCGCCATGGAGATGTTCAAGGTCTCGACCACGTCAGCCAGAGAGAGAAACCGCTTATCCATGACACCACTATGGCACAGGACCCCGACGGGAGCGCGGAATTTACCAGTTATCCACAGGAAGAGTTCATCGGATGCCGGATCCCGGAGGTTCGCTCACCATGTCTGGGGGACGTTCACCGCTTCCGGTCCGCAGACGGAGAGGAACCATATGATCGACGCACCACCCGCGCCGGCCGTGCACCGGCCCGCCGCCAGGCTGCGCCCGCCCGGCTGGCGCGACCCGCGGCTGCTGGCCGGGATCGTGATCGTCGCCGTGTCGGTCGCGCTGGGCTCCTGGCTGGTCGCCTCCGCGGGCCGAACAGTACCCGTGTTCGTGGCCGACGGCGCCCTCACGCCCGGCGAGTCCGTCACCCGGGAGTCGCTCCGTGTGGCCGACGTCCGGCTCAGCGCCGGCCTCGACCGATACCTCCGGGCCGACGAGGAGGTGCCGACCGGGCTGGTCGCACAGCGGGTGGTGGCCGATGGCGAGCTGGTCCCCCGGTCGGGGCTGGGCGACAGCAGCACGATGCGGTCCGTCACGCTCCCCATCGCGGGCGGCGTGTCCGATCGCGTCCGTCCCGGAGCGGTGGCCGACCTCTGGTTCGTCCCCGACGCCGGTTCCGGTGGCACGCCCGAGGCGTCGTCAGGCGCGTCGGCGATCGAGCCACGGACCGTTGCCGAGGACATCGTCGTCGAGCAGGTCGAGGTGCCGGACGGCGCGCTCGTGGTGTCGGGCACGACGACGCTGCACGTCCTGGTGGAGCGGGACGCGCTGGCCGGTGTGCTCACCGTGCTGGCCGAGCCGGGCACGCTCGCCGTCGTCCCGGTCGGGGGAGCGGTCCGGTGAGCGCGGCGGACGCGACGGACACGATCACCGTGCTCTGCGCGGTGCTCGGACCCGCGGAGGCGGAGGTGGTGCGGACGCTCGGTGCGCCACGCAGCGGCGCGACCGTGACGCGTCGCTGCGCCGACCTCACCGAGCTGCTCGCCTCGGCCGAGGCGGGATCCGGGCGGACGGCGGTGGTGTCCGCGACGCTCCCCGGGCTCGGCAGGGACGCGGTGACGCGGATGCACCAGGCGGGCGTGCGCGTCGTCGCCCTGGACGATGCGCCCGAGCCCAGCACGGAGCGGCTCGCCGCGGTCGGGGTCGACGGTGTGGCGCGCTCCGTGGAGGACCTGCTGGGCGCGGTGCGCGACGAGCGGAGTGCGCTGTCCCCGAAGACCCCTGGAGCGGGCGAGCCGGCCGTCGGCCGGACGGGCAAGGGCAGGATCGTGACGGTGTGGGGCCCGGTCGGCGCTCCGGGCCGCACCACCACAGCGATCGAGCTCGCCGTGGCGCTGGCGACCGATTCGGGCACGGTGACGGGCGTCGGGCGTGGCGACCGCGGACGTGGTGACCGCCTGCGCGGAGTCCGTCCGTGGCGCGGCCGGCCGCGCCGGTCCGCCCGGCGTGGCGGCCGCCCGCTGCGGGAGGCTGCCCGGGAGCAGGTAGTCCTCGTCGATGCGGACACCTACGGCCCGTGCGTGGGCCCCAGGCTCGGGACGCTGGGCGACTCGGCCGGTCTGGCCGGCGCCGTCCGTGCGGCCGGCGCCGGGCCGCTCGACGTCGAGACCCTCGCGCGCTATGCGCCGGTGACGCTGCCCGGGGTACGCGTCCTCGGAGGTCTCGGTCGCGCCACCCGCTGGGCCGAGCTCTCGGGTGCGGCGCTCGACGTGGTGTGGGAGCGCCTCCGCGACCTGGCCGACTGGACCGTGATCGACACCGGGCCGGTCCTGGAGACCGACGAGCTGCTCTCCTACGACACCCGGGCGCCGCAGCGAAACGCCGCCGCCCTCGGCGCGCTCGCCGCGGCGGACGTGGTGGTGGTCGTCGGCGGTGCGGACCCGATCGGGCTGCAGCGTCTCGTGCGCGGCCTCGACGACCTGGCGGAGGTTCCCGCACCCCTCACCCCGGACCGGCTGGTCGTGGTGAACCGGGTCCGTTCGGCGACCGTCGGCGCGCAGCCCCGGACCGCGATCCGCACCGCGCTGAACAGGTTCGCCGGCGTGGACCCGCACCTGGTTCCCGACGACCCGGCCGGCCTGGACGCGGGCCTGCTCAGCGGCCGGTCGCTCGCCGAGTGCGCCCCGGGGTCACCCGCGCGAGCGGCGTTCGGAGAGCTCGCGGACCAGGTCCGCCGAGCGGTACGCACGCGGGCGTCGCCGGGCGGGCGGGACACGCCGGACCCTGCCACGATCAGCGAGGTATCGCGTTGACCTCGGACCAGTCGTACCAGAGCAGGTCACGCTCGTCGAGGCGCAGCACGGCCGCTGTGAGCGCCTCGTCGTCGTCCCCGTCGGCGATGCTGCGCACCTCGGCGACGTCGGCCGCGGCGGCGGGCTCGTCGGCGTGCACGCACACGATCGGCACGTCGGGCACGGGTCGGGTGAGCCGTAGCGCGGAGGCGGGCGTCTCCGGCGCGCCGGCGCCGTCCGCGGCGGGCGCCAGGGCGTCGTCGGGCACCTCGACGGTGACGACGGTGCGCAGCGGCGGGGCGTCCTCGCGTGCGGCCAGGAGGGTCGTCGACGCCGCGGCGGCGTCCAGGAACGCCTCGTACTCGAGCTGCTCGGAGCCCTCGTCCGCCAGCTCGGCGACCAGAGCCGGCGTCACGCCGTGCACGTCCCGGGGCGTGACGGACCAGACGGTGGAGGTGTGGCCGACGTCGACGTCGTCGAGCTCGTCGAGCGTGGCGGGCACGTAGATGCGCATGGGACGAGTCTGCCTGCTCGGGGGACGCTCAGCCCAGCAGGCCGAGGACCTCGTCGTGCAGCAGCCCGTTCGTGGCCAGCCCGTTCCGGCCCCACGGGCCCGGCTTCCCGTCGAGGGACGTGAACCTCCCGCCGGCCTCCGCGACGATCGGCGCCAGGGCGGCCATGTCGTACACCTCGAGCTCGGGCTCGGGCGCGATGTCCACCGCACCCTCCGCCACGAGCATGTACGACCAGAAGTCCCCGTACCCGCGGGTGCGGTAGCAGCGGCGGGTCAGGTCGAGGAAGGCGTCCAGCTTGCCGCGCGACTCCCACCCGCTCAGCGACGCGTAGCTCAGCGACGCGTCGCCCAGCTCGCGCACGCCCGAGACGTGCATGCGTGACGCGGAGTGCAGGCCCTTGCCGGTCCACGCGCCGGAACCCTGCGCCGCCCACCAGCGTCGTCCCAGTGCCGGTGCGCTCACCAGGCCGACGACGACGTCCTCACCGTCCGCCAGCGCGATGAGCGTCGCCCACACGGGCACGCCCCGCACGAAGTTCTTGGTGCCGTCGATGGGGTCGACGATCCAGCGCCGCGAGCCGCTGCCGGCCGCGCCGTACTCCTCGCCGACGACGGCGTCCCTGGTGCGGGCACGCTGCAGCGAGGCGCGGATCAGCTCCTCGGCCGCACGATCGGCATCGGAGACCGGGGTGTTGTCCGGCTTGGTCTCCACGTGCAGGTCGAGAGCTCGGAAGCGCGACATCGTGTGCGCGTCCACCTGGTCGGCGATGACGTGCGCAAGGCGCAGGTCATCGTCATAGCTGGTCTTGGTCACGGCGGCCACGCCCGCCACCGTAGCGGTAAATCGTCTCCTCCCGGCGAGAGGCGCGCAGGCCGAGCCGCTCGGGCCCGCTCCGAGCCGTCTGGTGACGATCGCCGCCCCCGCAGCCCGCCCGGCGGTGACGGAACGTCCGGACCCGTCCCGCACGATGACCAGGCCCGCCGTGAAACGCCCGGCCGGCGATGACCGGGGACGATAGCCTCAGGGCATGACTGATGCCCCCACCGCGCCGACCTGGGCCGCGCCGACCGCCGCCGGGCCACTGGACTCGACCGTCGAGGTGCCCGGGAGCAAGTCCCTGACAAACCGCCTGCTCGTCCTCGCCGCCCTCGCGGACGGGCCCGGGACTCTCCGCGGCGCCCTGCGCAGCCGCGACGCCGACCTCATGATCGGCGCCCTGCGTGCCCTCGGAGCCGGTATCGCCGAGGGCCCCACGCCCAGCACGCTCCAGGTCACCCCCGGCACGAGCCCTGCGACCGCCGCCGACGTCGACTGCGGCCTCGCCGGCACCGTCATGCGCTTCCTCCCGCCCGTGGCGGCGCTGGCGGCCGGCCCCGTCCGGTTCGACGGTGATCCCAGCGCGCGCGTCCGTCCCATGGGTCCCGTCCTCACCGCCCTGCACGCGCTCGGCGTCTCCGTGACCGGCCCGGACGGCGGCGTCCCGGACCACCTCCCGTTCACCGTCACCGGCACCGGCACCGTCCGCGGCGGGTCGGTGGACGTCGACGCGTCGGCGTCGTCACAGTTCGTCTCCGGCCTCCTGCTGGCCGCGCCCCGCTTCGAGCAGGGCCTCACGCTCCGGCACGTCGGCACCACCCTGCCGAGCCTCCCGCACATCGAGATGACGATCGCCACCCTGCGCGACGTCGGCGTCACCGTCGACGACTCGCGCGACGGGATGTGGAGCGTCGAGCCCGGGCCGATCGCCGCCCGCGACGTCCGCGTCGAGCCCGACCTCTCCAACGCCGCCCCCTTCCTGGCTGCGGCCCTGGTCGTCGGCGGCACGGTGCGCATCCCCGGCTGGCCCCGCGAGACCACGCAGCCGGGTGCCCTGCTGCCCGGCATCCTGAGGCGCCTGGGCGGCACCGCCGAGATCGCCGACGGCGTCCTGTCCGTGACCGGCAACGGCGAGATCCACGGCGTGGACCTCGACCTGCACGCCGCGGGTGAGCTCGCGCCGACGTTCGCCGTCCTGGCAGCGCTCGCCGACTCCCCGACGCGCCTGCGCGGCATCGCGCACCTGCGCGGCCACGAGACGGACCGGCTGGCCGCGCTGGCCAGGGAGATCACGCGGCTCGGCGGCCAGGCGGAAGAGACCCGCGACGGTCTCGTCATCACGCCCCGGCCGCTGCGCGCGGGGGCGTTCCACACGTACGAGGACCACCGGATGGCGACGTCGGGCGCGCTGCTCGGGCTGCGTGTGCCCGGGGTCGAGGTGGAGGACATCGCCACGACCGGCAAGACGATGCCCGAGTTCCCCGCCCTGTGGCACGACATGCTCGGAGCGGGCGCGTGAGGGGAGGCCGGCGCTGATGGCGCGGGGTGGCGCACGTGACGAGTCGGACTTCCGGTCCCGTCCTTCCAAGCACGGCTCGCGGCCCCGGACCAAGCGCCGGCCGAGCCACGAGAACGCCGTCACGGGCATGGTCACCGGCGTCGACCGGGGCCGGTACACGCTCCTCGTCCCTGGTGCCGGAGCCGTCGTGCTCGCGATGAAGGCCCGCGAGCTCCTGCGCACGCGGGTCGTCGTGGGGGACCGGGTCGACGTCGTCGGCGACGTGTCCGGCGAGGACGGGTCGCTGGCGCGGATCGTGCGGATCGCGGAACGCACCTCCGTGCTGCGCCGGACCGCGGACGACGACGACCCCTACGAGCGGATAGTCGTCGCCAACGCCGACCGGCTGGTGATCGTGACCGCGCTCGCCGACCCGCCCCCGCGCACCGGGATGATCGACCGGTGCGTGGTCGCCGCGTACGACGCCGGCATGGACGTGCTGCTCTGCCTGACCAAGGCCGACCTGGCCGCGCCCGACGAGCTGCGCGGGCTGTACGAGCCGCTGGGCGTGGATGTCGTGGTGACGCGGGCGGGGGAGAGCGGCGGCGAGCCGGAGGGCCTTGCGCTGGACGCGCTGTCCGTCGAGGAGGTCCGGGAACGGCTCCGGGGGAGGGCGTCGGTGCTGGTCGGCCACTCGGGAGTGGGCAAGTCCACGCTGATCAACGCCCTGGTGCCGACGGCGGGCCGGGCGACCGGTGACGTCAACGACGTCACGGGGCGGGGGCGGCACACCTCGACGTCGGCGGTCGCGCTCGCCCTGCCGGCAGGGCCTGGTACGGCCGCCGAGCAGGACGGGTGGGTGATCGACACGCCCGGCGTGCGGTCGTTCGGGCTGGCGCACGTCGAGGTCGCGAACCTGCTGCGCGCGTTCGAGGACCTCGACGAGGCCGCGGCGGAGTGCCCGCGCGGCTGCACCCACCAGTCCGACGCACCGGACTGCGCGCTGGACGACTGGGAGGCGGCCGCCCCCGACGACGGGACGCGGGCGCTCCGCACCCTGCGTCTCACCTCGTTCCGCCGCCTGCTCGCCAGCCGGACGGGTACGGCCTGACCGGCTCGGCGCTCACGTGCACCCCCGGGTGCGGAGCACCGGTGGGGGCGTGGCGCGTTCCGCCGACCAGCACCCTGTGCGCGACGGTCGCCGGTTCGGAGGGTCAGTCGTCCTTCGCGGACGCCTTCGCCGCCTTGGCCGCCGCTCTGGCGGCCCTGGCCTGCTGGACGCGCCAGCCCACGCCGGGGCGCCCTTCGGTGTCGGCACCCGCGATGAGGGCGGCGCCGATCGCGCCGAGGTTGCCGACGAAGCGCTGGGAGCGCGCCTCGCGGTCGCCGTCGGACGAGCCGAACGGCTGGTTGACGACGGCGAGCGGCACCGTGAGCAGTGCGAGCGCCACCGCCGCGGTGCGCGGAGCCTTGCCGAGCGCCAGGAGCCCGCCCGCCGTCGCGAGGGCGACGCCGTGCGCGCGCACGACCGTCTTGACCTGTCTCTCGCTCAGTGGTTCGGCGCCGAGCGCCTTCGTCACGAGACCGGAGCCCTGCTTCGCGGCCTGGACGTGCTCGGCGGGCCTGCGTGCGGCCTGCACGCCCGTCGCCACGAACCAGGAAGCCAGGAGGGGTCTAGCGATATGTCGCAGCACCATGCGTACACCTTGTCAAAGGAGAGGCGTTCCGTCCATGCAGGACCGTTCGGATTCTCGGCGACGCGCCGGGACCTCGGTCCGGGAGCGGCGGCGCAGGCCTCGACCTGCTTCCCCGCACCGTCCGACGGGTCAGCCCGCCACCAGCCGGATCTGCTCGTGGATCCGCAGCCGCAGCGTGTCGGGTGCGCGCTCCGCGCAGGACCGCTTCACGAGCTGCTTGACCAGGTCCTCCACGCTCAGCTCCGCCAGGCACGGGGAGCAGTGCGCCACGTGGGCCCGCATCGTCTGCTCGTCCTCGGGCGTCATCTCGGAGTCGAGGAACTCGTACAGGTGCTGGAGCGCATGCTCACACTCGGAACCGGAACCGGGAGCGTCGTGCGGGATGGGTTTCACGGCGGGTTCGTCGTCCCGCTCTTGGTCCTTCACTTCGCACCTCCGGGCGCCTCGGTCTTCACCATTCCGCGTTCCGCGGCGTAGTCGGCGAGAAGCTCACGCAGCTGCCGGCGCCCGCGATGCAACCGGGACATCACGGTCCCGATCGGTGTCCCCATGATCTCTGCGATCTCCTTGTAGGGGAAGCCCTCGACGTCCGCGTAGTAGACGACCATGCGACGATCCTCCGGGAGCGAGGCGAGGGCACGCTTCACGTCGCTGTCCGGCAGCCGGTCGAGCGCCTCGACCTCCGCGGAGCGCAGCCCCTGTGAGGTGTGCGACGCCGCGCGTGCGATCTGCCAGTCCTCGATCTCCTCCGCCTGCGACTGCTGCGGCTGCCGCTGCTTCTTGCGGTAGCTGTTGATGAACGTGTTCGTCAGGATCCGGTACAGCCAGGCCTTGAGGTTCGTGCCCGGCCGGTACTGGTGGAACGCCGCGAACGCCTTGGCGAAGGTCTCCTGCACCAGGTCCTCGGCGTCGGCGGGGTTGCGGGTCATCCGCAGCGCCGCCGAGTACAGCTGGTCGATGTACTGCAGCGCGTCGCGTTCGAACCGCGCGGCGCGTGCGGCATCGTCCTCCGTCTCGGGGGTTCGGTCCGCCGCGTCGTCAGGCGTGGTTGTCTGCGGGTGATCCGTCATCACCATCGAGGGTAGTTGCGTCACGCGATCCTTTCCTGTGGCGTCCATCTCGTTCCCGAGCCGCACGACGGCGCGGCGCGCCCGCGGGGCAGCGTCGAGGGCGCCAGGAGCAGGGCGGAAAGGGGCGACGGCGTCGGTCACCGCGCCGGACACGGTCGGGGCAGGGGGGCACGAGATCACGAGAGCGAAAACGACGGTCAGTGCCCATCCATTCCCGGGGGATTACGTTGGACGCATGACTTCCACCACGGATTCCTCGCAGAGCTCCGAGTTCTGGCGACTGCTCGGCGAGCAGATCGGCCACGAGCTCGCCGCGCACCAGCAGTACATCGCGATCGCCGTCTGGTTCGACGGCCACGACCTGCCGCAGCTCGCCGCGCACTTCTACCGCCAGGCGGTCGAGGAGCGGAACCACGCCATGATGATCGTGCAGTACCACCTGGACCGCGACGTGCCGGTCCGGATCCCGGGGAACGGCACCGTCCGCAACGACTTCGCCGACGTGGCCGAGCCCCTGCAGCTCGCCCTCGACCAGGAGAAGCAGGTCACCGCCCAGATCGAGACGATCTTCCGCGCCGCGCGCGCCGAGGCCGACATGCTCGGCGAGCAGTTCCTGCTCTGGTTCCTCAAGGAGCAGGTCGAGGAGGTGGCCAGCGCCAACACGCTGCTCACCGTCGCGCAGCGGGCCAAGGACAACCTGTTCGACCTGGAGAACTTCGTCGCGCGCGAGACCATCGGCGACGCGGGTGGCGCGCAGGACGCCCCGGAGGCGGCCGGCGGGGCCCTCTGACCTCGCCGCGCGGTCCACGCGCCGCAGTATCACGCGCCGCCCGGACCCGGGCATGACGAAGGGCCGGAACCTCGGGGTTCCGGCCCTCTCGTACGTGCATCCGCCCGGCGTCAGCCGCCGTTGGGGCGCTTGCCGTGGTTGGCGGACTTCTTCTTGCGGTCCTTGCGCTTACGGCCACGCTTGCTCATGGGTGTCTCCTGACAGGTGCGGATGGGACTCGCCACATGATCCCACGGCAGGGGCCTTGCCCGCCGTGGGAACGCGATATATCGTGAGTGTCTCAACGCGATATATCGCGTCTCGGGTGCACTGCTGGAGACCCGCGATGCGCGAGTCATCCCCGCAGGAGTGCCCAGGACCCGAGGAGCCCGGCATGAGCGAGCAGAACTGGACCGTCACCGGTCCGCTGACCATCGAGATCGACGGTGTCACCGCGCTGGACGCGCACCTCGTCGACGGACGCCTGGACGTCGTCGCGCACGACGAGCCCGTCGTGCGCGTGGAGGTGCACTCCGTCGAGGGCCGTCCCGTCGAGGTGAGGTCCCGGAACGGCCGGCTCGTCGTCGGGCACGAGTCGAACCCGTCCGGCGGCCTCGCCGGCTTCCTGCGGAAGTGGGCCGACTTCCGGGACAACGCCCGGGCCGACATCCACATCGCGGTCCCCGCCCGGATGGACGCCAAGGCCGGCACGGTGCGTGGGGAGGTGCTGCTGTCCGGCACGGAGGGCGCCGCCCAGGTCTCCACGACGAACGGCAGCCTGCTCGTGTCCCGCACGCACGGACCGCTCACCCTGACGAACGTCTCGGGCGAGACCACCGTCCGTGACCACGAGGGCGCGATCACCAGCACCACCGTGTCCGGCGAGGTCGTCCTCAGCGGTGCCGTGGAGCACGTGACCTCCACCACCGTGTCCGGCGACGTGACCATGGACCTGACCACCCAGCCCGACTGGGTCAAGACGAACTCCGTCTCCGGGAACCTGCTGCTGCGGGTCCCGGACGCGTCGGTGGTCGAGGCGCACGCCTCGGCCGTCAGCGGGCGGGTCACCGTCGGCGGGATGCGGGTCACCGGGCACGGCGGCGCCGTCGTCCGCCCCGCGGGGGGCGAGCGCACCCACGTGCGCGCCGTCTCCGTATCGGGCGACGTCACGGTGCTCGGCACGCACGAGACCGCGTCCGACGGCGGCCCCGGGCACCGCGTCTCCGCCCCGGCGCCGTCCGACGCCGCGCCGGGGGGCGCCTGATGCCTCCGGTCTTCGCCCACGGTGAGCTGCGCCTGTACCTCCTGGCGCTGCTCGTCGAGGGCTCCCGGCACGGCTACGAGCTGATGACGGAGCTCGCGGACCGCTTCGGCGGCACGTACCGGCCGAGCGCCGGCACGATCTACCCCCGGCTCGCGCGTCTGGAGGAGGAGGGCCTGGTGCGCCGGGTCCCGATGGACCGGGCCACCGGCCGGAAGGCCCCGTACGAGCTGACGCCGGCGGGCCGCGCCGAGGTGCAGGCACGCTGGGCCGACGTCGTGCGCCTGGAGTCCTCCGTCGCCGAGACCGTCCGGTCCCGGGCCGACGAGGTGCGTGCCGACATCAAGGAGGCGATGCGCGGTGTGCGGGCCGAGCTCGCCGCCGCGGCGGCCGAAGCGCGTGCCCGGCCGCGCCCCGAGCCGGACGTCCCGGCCGACCCGCGGCGGACGACGTCGAACGCCTTCCGGCACGAGGCCGAGGCGGCCCTGCAGAAGTTCCGCCGGGACGTCCTCGCGGACCTGCGGGAGGCCGACGCCGCCGGCGCGGTCGGCTCCCTCACGGTCGAGACCCTGCGCACCGTGCTCGACGGCGCGCGCACCGCGATCGCCACCACCCTGCCCCATGGCCCGAAATCGACCAGAATGACCCACGGGCGGCCGACACCGGCGTCCGACTACCCCACGACGAGCACGCCGACCGACGAGTCCGACACGAAGCACCGCTGAACGAACGGAGCATGACCATGACCACCGAGTCCTGGAGCGTCGCCGCCCCGCAGACCATCGAGGTCGCCGACACCAGTTCGCTGACCGCCCGCCTCACCAACGGCCGGGCCGAGATCGTTGCCGACCCGGCGCGCACCTCCGGAGCCACCATCGAGGTGCTCGAGGTCTCTTCCCGCCCCCTCCAGGTGCTTGCCGAGCACGGCAAGCTCCGCGTCGCCTACGACTTCCCCGGGATCGAGGGGTTCGTGGACCGCTTCCGCGGCCTGCGTGACCAGGACTCCGCCGTCGTGCGGATCACCGTGCCCGCGAGCGCGGCGGTCGACGTCGCGACGGTCGGCGCGGAGGCGACCGTGACCGGCAGCCAGGCCGGAGTGATCGTCAAGAGCGTCAACGGCGCCGTGGTCGTCACGGGCACCTCCGGGTCGCTCTCCGTGAAGTCGGTCTCGGGCGCGATCGTGGTCAGCGAGCACACCGGCGACGTCGTCGTGAACCAGGCCTCGGGCCCGGCGACCGTCTCGGGCGGCCTCGGCCGCGTGACGATCAACGGCGTGTCCGGTCCCGTGGACGTGGCGTCGTCGGGCACGACGCCGCTCATCTCGGCCAAGACGGTGGCGGGCGCGGTCACGATCACTCTCGACCCGGGCACCCCGGTCAACCTCCGCGCCCGCAGCGTCACGGGGAAGGTCACCTTGGACGGCACCCCCCTGGAGTCGAGCGCCCAGCGCACGGTCGTCGTCGACCACCCGGAGAAGGGCGCCGTCTGCTACCTCTCCACCAACACGGTCTCGGGCGCCGCGGCAGTCCTGCGCGGCTGATCACCGACAGCCCACACGGCCAGGACCGGCGGTGAGGGAGTGCCCCTCACCGCCGGTCCTCGGTCACCACTTGGCGCTCACGTGCCCGGCGACGAGCTCCTCGTAGATCTCCCGCACCCCGGAGGTGAACAGCGGCCCCAGCGTCGCCGCGTCGCCCGCCGCGGCGTTCGCGCGCGCCTGGTCGGCGTTGCGGGCGCCGGGGATGACGGTCGAGACGCCCGGGCGCTGCCACACCCAGGCGATGGCGGCCTGGGCCGGGGTGAGGGCCCCGTCGAAGCACGTGGCCGCCAGCTCGGTGAAGCGCTCCGCGGCCTCGATGCCCACCTCGTAGGGCACGCCGGAGAACGTCTCGCCGACGTCGAACGCGGCACCGTCGCGGTTGAAGCTGCGGTGGTCGTTCTCGGCGAACTGCGTGTCCTTGGTGTACTTCCCGGACAGCAGGCCGGAGGCGAGGGGGACGCGGGCGATGATGCCGACCCCGGCCTCGGAGGCCGCGGGCAGCACCTCGTCGAGCGGCTTGAGCCGGAACGCGTTGAGGATGATCTGCACGGTGGCGACGCCAGGGCGCGTGATCGCGGTGAGCGCCTCCGCCGTCGTCTCGACGCTCACGCCGTAGCGGGCCATGACGCCCTCGTCCACGAGGGTGTCGAGCGCGTCGTACACCTCGTCCGACGAGTACACGGCAGTGGGCGGGCAGTGCAGCTGCACGAGGTCGAGCCGCTCGACGTCGAGGTTCTTCCGCGACCGGTTCGTCCACTCGCGGAAGTTGGCGAGCACGTAGTTCTCGGGCACCTGGTCCATCCGGCGGCCCATCTTCGTGGCCACGGTGATGCCGGCGTCGGCGTGGTCCTTCAGGAACGTGCCGATCACCTGCTCGCTCCGGCCGTCGCCGTAGACGTCGGCGGTGTCGTAGAACGTCACACCTGCCTCGAGGGAGGCCTCCAGGGTGTCGCGGGCGTCGGTCTCGGAGACCTCGCCCCAGTCCGCCCCGAGCTGCCAGGTGCCCAGGCCTACGGCCGACACGAGGCGGCCCGACCGTCCGAGTACCTGCTGTTCCATCGATCCTCCTGCGCATTTCACGGACGTGTGCCGTCCGCGTGGCCCACCCTCGGGCCGTGTGGGGACGCAGCGACCCCCGGGGTTCGCGCTGCGCATGGGTAGCCTGCCTTCCCACGCTATCCGTACGGCGCGGAAACTTCCTGGTTCCCTGGCACCTTTAAGGTGTGAGGGTGATGACAGACCCACAGACGGTACCCGCGCCGTCCGGTACCCAGCACAGCATCTCGTACGGCGAGCAGCGGGCCACCGTCACCGAGGTCGGGGCGGCGCTCCGTGAGTACACGGTGGGCGGACGCGACGTCGTCGTCCCCTTCGCCGTCGACGAGGTCAACCCCGTCTTCAACGGTGCGGTGCTCCTGCCCTGGCCCAACCGCCTGCGCGACGGCGCCTACGAGGCGGACGGCGTCCGATACTCCCTCCCCGTCACCGAGCCGGCACGCGGCACCGCGCTGCACGGCCTCGCCGCGTGGGAGCGCTGGGGGCTGGTCGACCGCACCGACGTGTCCGTCACGCTCGGCCTCGACGTCGTCCCGCAGCCCGGGTACCCGTTCCAGCTCACCGCGCAGATCACGTACGCGCTGTCCGACGGCGGCCTCACCGTGACCCTGGCCACGACGAACGTCGGCGCCGGCACGGCGCCGTACGGTGCCGGGTTCCATCCGTGGCTCTCCACGGGCGGGGCGGACCTCGACGACTGCGTGGTCCGGCTCGACGCCGCCACACGGGTCACCACCGACGAGCGCCTGCTCCCCACAGGGACGGAGCCCGTGGCGGGCATGTTCGACATGCGGGAGCCGGTGAGCATGGCCGGGCGCGACCTGGACGACGCGTTCGTCGACGTCCTGCGCGACGACGACGGGCTGGCCTGGATCCGGCTCACCGGGACGGACGGCCGCACGGCGGCGCTGTGGATGGACGACTCGATGGACGTGTGGCAGGCCTGCTCGGGCGACCACGTCGCCGACGGGCACCGCCGGGCGGGCCTGGCCGCGGAGCCGATGAGCTGTTATGCGGACGCGTTCGTCACGGGCGACCGCCTCGTGCGGCTCGCTCCGGCCGACACGCACCGGGTGCGGTGGGGTGTCACTCTGCTCGACGAACGGCGCGCCTGAGCGTCAAATCCCAGGTGGTACATCCCGGTTGACCGACAATGGAGCCGGCCGGGGCGACGTGCGGTCCGGCCGACTGACGCGACGAAGGGCGCGGCGGAGGGTGAGAGCCGAGGGGACGAGGCACTCACCCGGAGCGGAGTCCGAGGAGCGGCACGATCAATACTGACGCGACGAAGGGTACGACGGAGGGTGAGCCGAGGTCGGTGACACCCGCCCGCAGCGGGCCCGGGGAGCGGCAGCAGGAGTGCTGAGGCAAGGAGAGGTCCGTGCAGGAACGCGAGGTGCGCATCTGCGTCGTCGGCGACGAGCTGGCCACCGGTGTCGGTGACGCGAGAGCGCTCGGCTGGACCGGTCGTGTCGTGGCGCGGACGAACTTCGGACGGCCGGCCATGGTGTTCACGCTGGCCATCCCGGGCGAGACGTCGACCCAGCTCAGCACGCGGTGGGAGGACGAGACGAAGGTGCGCTTCGGCCCGGACGGCGAGGTCGCGAACCGGCTCGTCGTCGCGCTGGGACGGCACGACGTCGCCTCCGGGATGTCCGTGGCGCGCTCCCGCCTGAACCTGGCCAACATCCTCGACGTCGCGGAGGCCAACAGGACGTCCACGTTCGTCGTCGGGCCGCCTCCCGGGACACCGGAGCAGGGGGACCGGATCGCGGAGCTGTCGGACGCCTTCGCCGACGTCGCGAGCCGGCGCCGGGTGCCGTACGTGGACACGTACACCCCGCTCGCCCAGCACGAGCAGTGGCTGGCGGACCTGGCCCAGCACGGCACGACCTACCCGGGCCAGGCCGGCTACGGCCTCATGGCGTGGCTGGTGCTGCACACGGGCTGGCACGCATGGCTGGGGATCCACCAGGACGAGGCCTGACGGACCGGTCGGTCCCGTCCTCGGGCGTTCGCCCCGGCCGTCCCGGGCCAGTGGCTGGCCCGGGACGGTGCGCCTAGCGTGTGAAGGCCTGCTCCAGGAGGTGCTTCTGCTGCGCCTGGTGGAGCCGCGCCGTGCCCGCCGCCGTGCTGGCCGACGCGTCGCGGCTGATCACCTTGACGTAGGGAAGGTCCGTCGGCATGGCGAGGTGCATGTACGACCACGCGCCCTGGTTCTGCGGCTCGTCCTGCAGCCACACGACCTCGGCGTTCGGGTACTTCGCGATCTCCGCGCGGACCTGCTCCTCCGGGAACGGGTAGAGCTGCTCCAGGCGGACGAGCGCCACGCCCTCGTCGCCACGCTTGGTGCGCTCGGCGAGGAGGTCGTAGTACACGCGGCCGGTGCAGAGGATCAGCCGGTCCACCTTCGCCGCGTCGACGGAGGTGTCGCTCAGCACCGGCTGGAACGTGCCCGACGTGAAGTCCTCGACCGCCGAGGCCGCCGCCTTGAGCCGCAGCAGCTGCTTCGGCGTGAACACCACCAGCGGGCGGCGCGGGCGGGCGTACGCCTGGCGGCGCAGCAGGTGGAAGTACGACGCCGGGGTGCTCGGCTGCGCGATCGTCATGTTGTTCTCCGCGCCGAGCTGCAGGAAGCGCTCGATGCGAGCCGACGAGTGGTCCGGCCCCTGGCCCTCGTAGCCGTGCGGCAGGAGCATGACCGCCGACGACGACTGGGCCCACTTCTGCTCGGCGGACGAGATGAACTCGTCGATCACCGTCTGGGCGCCGTTGACGAAGTCGCCGAACTGCGCCTCCCAGAGCACCAGCGCGTCGGGGCGCTCCACCGAGTAGCCGTACTCGAACCCGAGGGCCGCGTACTCGCTGAGGGAGGAGTCGTACACCCAGAACTTCGCCTGCTCCGGCGTCAGGTACAGCAGCGGGGTCCACTCGGCGCCTGTGTCGCGGTCGTGCAGGATCGCGTGGCGCTGCACGAAGGTGCCGCGGCGGGAGTCCTGGCCGGCGAGGCGCACCGGGGTGCCCTCGATGAGCAGCGAGCCGAACGCCACCAGCTCGCCGAAGCCCCAGTCGATGCCGCCGTCCTTGGACATGATCTCGCGCGTCTCGAGCAGCTTGGCGAGCTTCGGGTGGACGTTGAAGCCCTCCGGGGGCGTCGTGTGCACCGAGCCGATGCGCTGCAGCACGTCGTGGCTGATCGCCGTCTGCCAGCCGACCATCGTCCCGGCGTCCTCGAGCTGCGCCTCCGGGCGCTCCAGGCCGGCGATGAGCTCGGACTGCGGCGCCGGCTCGAAGTCGGCCTTCGTCTCGGTGAAGACCCGCTCGAGCTGCTTCTGGTAGTCCTGCAGCGCGGCCTCGGCCTCCTCGACCGTGATGTCGCCGCGTGCCACGAGGTTCTCCGTGTACAGCTTGCGCACGGACCGCTTCGCCTCGATGAGGTTGTACATCATCGG
Organism: Myceligenerans cantabricum; assembly: GCF_054777735.1. Classification (NCBI taxonomy): domain Bacteria; kingdom Bacillati; phylum Actinomycetota; class Actinomycetes; order Micrococcales; family Promicromonosporaceae; genus Myceligenerans; species Myceligenerans cantabricum. Next base: position 299,137 of record NZ_BAAHAJ010000004.1, on the reverse strand, counting down.
CTGCGTCATCGAGGGGTCGTCGCCCTCGTTGTGACCGCGGCGGCGGTAGCAGATCAGGTCGACGATGACGTCCTGGCCGAACTGCTCGCGGAACGCGAAGGCGAGCTCCGCGACGCGGACGACGGCTTCGGGGTCGTCACCGTTCACGTGGAAGACCGGAACCTGGTACCCCTTGGCGACGTCGGTCGCGTAGGTGGTGGACCGCGAGGACTGCGGGCCGGTGGTGAAGCCCACCTGGTTGTTCACGATGACGTGGATGGTGCCGCCGGTGCGGTAGCCCCGCAGCTGCGCGAGGTTCAGCACCTCGGGCACGACGCCCTGGCCGGCGAAGGCGGCGTCACCGTGCACCAGGATCGGCAGCACGGAGAAGCCGTCGGCGCCCAGGTCGATGCGGTCCTGCTTGGCGCGGACGATGCCCTCGAGCACCGGGTCCACGGCCTCCAGGTGCGACGGGTTGGCCGCGAGATACACCTTGGTGGTCGCGCCGGACTCCGCGGTGAACGTGCCCTCCGTGCCCAGGTGGTACTTCACGTCGCCCGAGCCCTGCACGGACTTCGGGTCGATCTGGCCCTCGAACTCCTTGAAGATCTGTGCGTAGCTCTTGCCGGCGATGTTCGCCAGCACGTTGAGCCGGCCGCGGTGGGCCATCCCGAGCCCGACCTCGTCCAGCCCGCCCTCGGCGGCCTGGGAGAGCATCGAGTCGAGCAGCGGGATGAGTGACTCGCCGCCCTCCAGGGAGAAGCGCTTCTGGCCGACGTACTTGGTCTGCAGGAACGTCTCGAACGCCTCGGCGGAGTTCAGGCGGCGCAGGATGCGCAGCTGGTCCTCACGCGGGGTCTTGGCGTAGCCCGACTCCAGGCGCTCCTGGAGCCATTTGCGCTGCGCCACGTCGGCGATGTGCATGTACTCGACGCCGATGGAGCGGCAGTAGGAGTCGCGCAGCAGGCCGAGGATGTTGCGCAGCTTCATCTTCGGCTTCGGCCCGAAGCCGGCGGTCGGGAAGATGCGGTCCAGGTCCCACAGCGTCATGCCGTGGTTCTGGATGTCCAGGTCGGGGTGCTTGCGCTGGCGGTAGGCGAGCGGGTCGGTGTCCGCCATGAGGTGGCCGCGCGAGCGGAACGCCTGGACGATCTCGGCGATCTTGGCGGGCTTGGCCGCCTCGACGTCGGAGTCGACGGTGTTGTCGCGTACCCAGCGCACCGGCTCGTACGGGACGCGCAGCGCGGCGAACACGCGGTCGTAGAAGCCGTCGAGCCCGAGCAGCTTCTCCGCGATGATCTTGAGGAACTCGCCGGACTGCGCACCCTGGATGATGCGGTGGTCGTACGTCGAGGTGAGCGTCATGACCTTCGAGACGCCCATGCGCGCGAGCTGCTCGTCCGACGCGCCCGCGAACTCGGCCGGGTAGTCCATCGCGCCGACACCGACGATGGTGCCCTGGCCCTGCATGAGGCGCGGCACGGAGTGCACCGTACCGATGCCGCCCGGGTTGGTCAGCGAGACGGTGGTGCCCTGGAAGTCCGGGACGCCGAGCTTGCCGCCGCGCGCCTTGCGGACGAGGTCCTCGTAGGCCGCGACGAACTCGGCGAAGTCCAGCTCCTCGGCCTTCTTGATGCTCGGTACCAGGAGCTGGCGGGTCCCGTCCGGCTTGGCGAGGTCGATCGCGAGGCCGAATCCGACGTGTCCGGGCTGGTTCACGCCCGGCTTGCCGTCCACCGTCTCGTAGTGCGCGTTCATCTGCGGCATGTCGCTCAGCGCCTCGACCAGCGCGTAGCCGATCAGGTGGGTGAACGAGATCTTGCCGCCGCGACCGCGCTTGAGGTGGTTGTTGATGACGATGCGGTTGTCCACCATGAGCTTGGCGGGCACGGCGCGCACCGAGGTGGCGGTGGGGACCTCGAGCGAGGACTCCATGTTGGTCACGACGCGGGCGGCGGGGCCGCGCAGCTTCTGCACGTCGTCGACGGCATCGTCGTGGTGCGGCTTGGGCTGCAGGAGGGACTGGCCGTAGTCCTGCACGGCCGGCGTGGCGACGGGCGGGGCGGCGGCGGTGACCTTGGGGTCGGCCGGGATCACCTTCTCCACGGGGAGCTGCGCGGCCTCGGCCGCTGCGGTGCCCTGGCTGCCCGACAGCGACGGCGTCCTCGGCGTGGCCGGAGCGGCGGCAGGGGCAGCCGCCTGCGTCTCGGTGCCGGTCGTCTTGCGGCCGTTGTCCTGCGATGGCGTGTAGTCCTCGAAGAACTCCCACCACGCCGGGTCGACGGTGTTCTTGTCCTTCAGGTATTGCTGGTAGAGCTCGTCCACAAGCCATTCATTGGCTCCGAACGACGAGCTCGCCACGCTGATCGACTCTGAACCAGCCTTAGGGGACACGCGCGGATCGCCCACCTTCACCCAATAGTCGTGCGCTCTGTGAGGGTGCCGGCGCTGACCGGTCACGGCCTCAGTCCGATGGTTTCGGACAGGACAAGGGTATGCCTTATGGGCTCTGAAGCGGGTGTGACGTCCACAGGTTCTCGGCGTCGCCGAAGTGTCATGGACGATGCTTCGTCATGAATTCTGCTGGGCAGGCAAAAGACGGGCAACCTTCGTTCTGGAACACGTCAACGCCGCGCTTTCGGCCCGTGATCGGGCGAGACAATCCCTGATCCATGTGACGGAGATCACCACCCTGCGGGGTTGTCCTCGGCGCCCTGACGGGATCCAGGAACGCGCCGGCGCCTACTCGCCGACCAGTCGCTCGGCGGCGACGCCGGGTGCCGGGTGCGCCCGGGCCGGGAGCGTGACACGCATCGTGGCGCCCCTCCCGGAGTCCGCCACCTCGACGTGCCCGCCGTGCAGCTCGACGGCCCAGCGGACGATGGCCAGCCCGATCCCGGTGCCGCCGCTCGCCGGCGGCGCCGTGCCCCCGGACGCCGCCCCCAGGCCGCTGTCCGGGCCTGGCGCCGTGGGTGCCGTCGCCCCCGGGACCGACGCCGTGCCGCGGGCGAACCGCTGGAAGATCCGCTCCCGGTCCTCCGGCGCGATCCCCGGGCCCTGGTCGCTGACCTCCAGCACCACGGTGTTGTCCACCGGGTAGGCGTCCATGCGGACGTCGCCCGCCGTGGGCGAGTGCCGGATCGCGTTCTGCAGCAGGTTCGTCAGCACCTGGTGCAGCCGTTCGCGGTCCGCCTCGATCTGCAGGTCCGGCGGCGTCACGTCGATGATGTAGTGCAGGTCCTTCGCGGCGTCGACCATCTGGAGGCCGTCGGCGCACTCCTCCATGAGGTCGCCGACGTCGAACACCGACACCGACAGCGCCGACGCGCCCGCCTCGAGGCGGGACAGGTCCAGCAGGTACGTGACCAGGCGGGTCAGACGTTCGGTCTGCGCGTGCGCCTGCTCCAGCATCGCGGGCGTGGCGGGGACCACGCCGTCGACCATGTTCTCCAGCTGCGCCTGCAGCGCGGCCACCGGCGTGCGCAGCTCGTGCGACACGTTCGCGATGAGGTCGCGCCGCGTCTGCTCCACCGACGCGAGGTCCTCGGACATCTGGTTGAACGCGGCGGCGAGCTGGCCCACCTCGTCACGGCTCGTCGCGCGCACGCGGGTGGTGTAGTCGCCGTCGGCCATCGCCTGCACGGCGTGCGTCATCTCCCGCAGCGGCGACGTCATGCCGCGCGCCAGGAACTGGGTCAGGAACAGCGACAGCAGGATCGCCACCGGGAACGTGCGGCTCGGTCCCATCTGGAGCTGCAGACCGAGCCACGTGATCATCATCGCGAGCGTCACCGTCGAGGCGACGAGGATGCCGAGCTTGATCTTGATGGAGCGCAGGGGATCGAGCGGGCGGACGTCGCGCAGGGTGCGGGCGACGCCGGGCAGCTTCCGGCTCATCGGATCACGCCGACGGCGGTTCGAACGCGTACCCCACGCCGTGCACGGTCCGGATCAGGTCCGAGCCGAGCTTCCTGCGCAGCGCCTTGATGTGCGAGTCCACGGTGCGGGTGCCGCTGGCGTCCGCCCAGTCCCAGACCTCGGCCAGCAGGCGCTCGCGCGTCAGGACGGTCTTGGGGGAGGACGCGAGCATGACGAGCAGCTCGAACTCGGTGGGCGTCAGGTGGATCTCGTCGCCGCCGCGGTAGACGCGGCGCTGCGCGCGGTCGACGGTGACGTCTCCCATCGCCATCGGCGGCTCCGACGGCGTCGAGGCCGCCGCCTGGGCCGCACGGTCCACCCGCCGCAGGAGGGCCTTGAGGCGGGCGACGAGCTCGCGCATGGAGAAGGGCTTGGTCATGTAGTCGTCGGCGCCGACGCCGAGGCCGACGAGCATGTCGGTCTCGTCGTCGCGGGCCGTGAGCATGAGGATCGGCACCGGCTGCTCGGCCTGGATCCGCCGGGTGACCTCGAGACCGTCGATCCCGGGGAGCATCACGTCGAGCACGATGGCATCGGGACGCAGGCGCACGGCCGCGTCGACGCCGGACAGGCCGTCGCGCGCGACCTCGACCCGCCAGCCCTCGGCGGACAGCCGCTGGGCGATCGCCGTGGCGATGGTCGGCTCGTCCTCCACGACCAGGATCGTGGCGCTCTGCTGGCCAGTACCGGTGGCGCCCGACGAGGCGGGGTCGGGGCGGGCGGGGCTGCCCGGCTGCTGCGGCGTACCTGAAGACATGGGTCCATCTTGCACCCCTGAGCCTGAAAGGATGCTGAACCCGGGCCGGAAGCGGGCATGTCGTACCCCTGGTGCCGTGGCGCCCCGAGCGCCGGCGACTGACGCTACGATCATGCTCACGATGATCGAGCACCATCCCAGGAGCCCCCGATGACCGTCGACTGGATCATGGTCGCCGTCGGGGTGCTCCTCACCGCAGGTACCGCAATCTTCGTGGCCGGAGAGTTCTCCCTGGTCACTCTGGACCCCGCCGTCGTCGGGGACGACGAGGAGGGTGACAGTCCGGGCTCGTCCGGAAGACCCGCGCGGCCCCGGCGCCGTGACCGCGCCGTGCGCGCCGCGCTGAAGCGGCTCTCCACGGAGCTCAGCTCCGCCCAGGTGGGCATCACCGTCACCACGATCCTGCTCGGCTACACCGCCCAGCCCGCGCTCGTGAGCCTCCTCACAGCGGCGTTCGGCGGCTTCCCGCTGTCCGACGCCGTCGCGCTGACCCTCTCGACCGTGCTCGCCCTCGTCCTGGTGAACGGCTTCTCCATGTTGTTCGGCGAGCTGATCCCGAAGAACTTCGCGCTGTCGTCGGCGCTCGGCACCGCGCGGCTCGTCATCCCGGTGCAGCACGTGTTCACCGTGCTCTTCAAGCCGCTGATCCTGCTGCTCAACGGCTCGGCCAACGCGCTGCTGCGCCGGGTCGGTGTCGAGCCGCGCGAAGAGCTGTCCGGCGCGCGGTCCGCGACCGAGCTCGCCTCGCTGGTCCGTCGGTCGGCCGCGGAGGGCACGCTGGAGAAGGGTGTCGCGCGCCTGCTGACCAACTCGATCGAGCTCGACGAGCTGAGCGCCGACGACGTCATGACGGACCGCATGCGCATGGTCGTCGTCGAGCGCGACGCCACCGCGGCCGACGTCGTGCGGCTCGCCGTGAGCACCGGGCACTCCCGGTTCCCCGTGATCGGGCAGGACCGGGACGACGTCGTCGGCCTCGTGAACCTGCGCCGGGCCGTCGGCGTGCCGCACGAGCGCCGGGCCGAGGTCCCGGCCGTCGCACTGATGGTCGACGCGCCCCGGGTCCCGGAGACCGTGCGGCTCGGCCCGCTGCTGGTCGAGCTGCGCGACCTGGGGCTGCAGATGGCCGTCGTCGTCGACGAGTACGGCGGGACGTCCGGGGTGGTCACGCTCGAGGACGTCGTCGAGGAGCTCGTGGGCGAGGTCGCCGACGAGCACGACCGGCGGCGCGCCGGCGTCGTCCGCGCGCCCGACGACGAGTGGCTGGTGCCCGCCGGCCTGCGGCCGGACGAGCTGGAGGAGAACACGGGCGTCGTCGTCCCCGAGGGCGCGTCCTACGAGACGCTCGGCGGGCTCGTCATGGCCGAGCTCGGGCGTGTGCCCCGAACCGGCGACGAGGTGACCGTCCCCGGCGTGCTGCTGCGTGTCGAGTCGATGGACGGGCGTCGCGTCGAGCGGGTCCGGGTCTGCCCGCTGCCCGACGACACCGGGGAGGCTCGTGCCGAGGCCGCCGTCGGACACCGGCGTGCGAAGAAGGAGATGCACGGATGAGTACGACCACCGCGATCCTGATCGCCGTCGCGCTGCTGGCCGGGAACGCGTTCTTCGTCGGCGCGGAGTTCGCCGTGCTGTCCGCGAAGCGGTCCGCGGTCGAGCCGCTCGCGGCCGCCGGGAACCGCCGCGCGCAGACCGTGCTCTGGGCGATGGAGCACGTCTCGCTGATGCTCGCGTGCGCGCAGCTCGGCGTGACCGTGTGCTCCACGGGCCTCGGCATCGTGGCCGAGCCGGCGCTCGCGCACCTGCTCGAGGAGCCGCTGCACGCGATCGGCGCCAGTCCGGCCCTCGCCCACCCGATCGCCATGGCGATCGCGCTGACGATCGTCGTGTACCTGCACGTGGTGCTCGGCGAGATGGTGCCGAAGAACCTGGCCGTGGCCAGGCCGGAGAAGGCGGTGCTGTGGTTCGGGCCGCCGCTCGTGCTGCTGGCCCGGGTGGTCCGGCCGGTCATCGGCGCCCTGAACTGGCTCGCCAACCACACCGTGCGCCTGGCGGGCGTCGAGCCGCGCGACGAGGTCGCCTCCGCGTTCACCGCGGAGGAGGTGCAGTCGATCGTGCAGCACTCGCAGGCCGAGGGCGTGCTGCGGGACGAGCAGGGGCTGCTGGCCGGTGCCCTCGAGTTCTCCGGCAAGACCGCGGGCGACGTCATGGTCCCCGTCGGCTCGCTGGTCTCGCTGGCCGAGGGGGTGACGCCCGACGAGGTCGAACGGCTCGTCGCCGAGCACGGCTTCTCGCGGTTCCCGGTGCTGTCGGCGGGGAGCGTGGTGGGCGGCGGCGCGGACGGTGGAGCGGGCGGCGACGGCGACGGCGGGCGCCTGATCGGGTACCTGCACCTGAAAGACGTGCTGTACGCGGCGGGTGAGGCACGGACCGAGCCCGTGGCGCTGTGGCGTGTGCGGGCGCTGGCGAGCGTGCGGCCGGGCGACGAGGTGGAGGACGCGCTGCGCGTCATGCAGCGCTCGGGGGCGCACCTCGCGCGGGTCGTCGGGGACGGCGGCGCGCTGCTGGGTGTCGTGTTCCTGGAGGACATCCTCGAGGAGCTGGTCGGCGAGGTGCGCGACGCGATGCAGCGGCGCTGACGGTCGGGGTCACAGGCTGGCGTCCTGGCCCGGCTACAGAGGTTATGGGTAGCAAGGGTGGTATTTCGCACATCCGAGTACTGACCGGCTTGGCACCTCCGCGAACGACGGCTAAGGTCAGGCCCGGATAACGATCCGCCGCATCAGGGGGCTGCGGCAGTGACCTCGGAGGAGCAGTGGAGCCAGCGGCCGGCCCAGGTGTACCACCCGTGTACTCGACCCGGCGTGCTCGCCGTGAAGCCCTGCAGCGGAGCCAGACGACCCGGCGGGCTCCCCGCCCGGCCCGGAGCGACCGAGGAGGGTCCCCCGAGCCGCGCACCGCACCCGCGCAGCGGTTCCTGTCCCGCACCGCGGTGCTCGGCACGCTAGCGGCCGCCACGATCGGTGCACCCCTGGGCCAGCACGCCGAGCGGAGCGGCGAGTCGCCGTTCGAGGTCGAGGCCACCCCGACGGGGCCCACGCCCCTCGACCTGGTCACCGAGCCGGAGACCGCGCCTCGTGCGTCCGAGAACGTGATGGCAGCACCGGAGATCGAGCGCGCCGACACCCAGGCCGTGAGCCGCGAGGCCGACCGGAGCCCGCTGCCCGACTGCAACTTCGACACCACGGTCGAGGGTGGCAACGGACTGCTCGCGGACCACTCGCTGTGCGAGCTGTGGCAGGCCGACGAGCGGCTCCGGCCGGATGCGGCGGTCTCGCTGTCCGCCCTCAACGAGGCGTTCCGTGCGCGGTTCGGGCGGAACATGTGCCTCGTGGCGAGCTACCGCGACCTGGACACGCAGTACGCCGTGAAGGCGCAGCTCGGCTACTGGGCTGCGTCGCCCGGTACCTCGAACCACGGCTGGGGGCTCGCCGTCGACATCTGCAAGCAGGAGACGTCCAGCAGCGACGTCTACTCCTGGCTGTGGGCGAACGCGCCGGCCTACGGCTGGCAGAACCCGGCCTGGGCCCAGGTGGGCGGCGAGAAGTACGAGCCGTGGCACTGGGAGTACGTGAACGGCGTGCAGGAGCTGGGGCTCTGGAACGGCTGAGGCCGCCCTGCCCGCTCTGGCGGCGGGCGTCCTCCTGGCGCGGGTCGCTCGGTCGCTCAGCCGGTGCTGAGGTGTGAGTTCGGCCCGAAGTCCTGCCGGAACCGCGGGCCGTCGGCGCGTAGCTCGGCGTCGAACGTCGTCGCCCACCTGCCGTACGGCGTCGTGGCGAGGGAATCGTTCGCGAAGCGGGCGTCGTCGGTGATCTCCGTGACGCAGAAGTCGGGGATCTGCAGGTCGGTGACCGGCCCGGAGCGTTCGCACTCGGCGACGATCAGCGGATGGTTCGCGCCGCCGAACACGTCGATCGACCAGCCGTCCGCGCCCAGCCACGCGGCGTACCGCGTCTTGACGACGGGGCTGCCTCCCCGCCGGACCAGCTCGATCGCGATGCTCGGGTCGAGCGGGCGCTCCGCCTCGTAGCGTGTGCCGCCCACGGCGGGCCCCTTCACCGTCACGGCGGCGAAGTCGATCGCGTCGGCGTGTGCCCGCAGGATGCTCTCCGCGCCGGTGGCGGGCTCCTGGGGGATGTCGACGTCGTCCGCCTGGACGCGGACGCGCAGCGCGTAGCCGGCGTCGGCCACGAAGTAGGACTGGACGATGAGGGCGGGCGCGTCACGGAGCTCGCGCGGGAAGTCGCGGACGAAGAAGCGACGCTCGAACTCGAAGTCGCGGTATCCGGCGTCCGAGCCGGCATCGTGCCCGGTCTCGTCGAGGCCGCTCATGGCAGGTTCCCCCTTCGCCCGCTGGAGGTGTTGTGAGGAAGTCTACACAAGCGGTGTCAAGCCTTGTCTACCGGCCGGGGACGTGCGGTGCGAGGACCGCCGTGATCCGTTCCGCGGACGCGTCGATGCTGCCGGGCTTCAGCACCACCGGCGTCCCGGCGAGCCGGAGGTTGGTCGCCGCGGCCACACGCCGCACGGGCGTGCGCTGCCGCTTGATGACCGCGTGGGGGTCGACGACGTCGACCGCGACCACCGGGCGCCCGGCGAGGCTCGCGTCCCGGATCCCGGTGACCTCCGGCCACTCGACGCGTTCGACGCCGAGGTTGGGCAGCCAGTCGGTGAAGCCCTCGTCGTCGACGATCAGGACGGGCCAGCGGGCGACGAGCATGCGCCGCAGGGCGATCATCGCGGCGCCGATCGCCATCAGCGCGCCGACAGCCCCGGCGCAGGTGACGACGATCGCGAGCGTCGACGGGTCGGTCTGCGCGGCGTTGAACCCGATGATGTCGGCCACGCCGCAGAGGATCGCGACGACGATCGCGGTGACCGCCAGGGCCGCGGCGTGGCCGCGCGACGGGAACAGCTCGACGGCGCCGCCGGCCACGGAGGAGTCGGTCGCCGGGGAGTCGTTCGCGGGAGAGGCGGAGTCGGGTGTCACGGACGTGCTTGCCGTGTCGTCGGGCACCATCGCATCGGGCATGGGGCGGACGATACCGGCATCCCGGTCATCGGTGCGACGCCGTACACGCAGCAGGTGCCCGTCGTGACGTCCGGCCGGACTCGGCGCCGTCGAAACGGGCCGGGTCGGCGACCGGCGGCGGGTGGCCGGCCGGCACCGGGACTCGTCAGGCGCGGTCGTGCAGGGTCACCTGGTAGCCGTCGGGGTCGGCGAAGGTGAAGGCCCGGCCGAAGGGGCCGTCGACCGGTGCGGAGGTGATGGTGTGGCCGTCGGCGACGAGCGCGTCGTGGATGGCCTGGACGTCCGTGGCGTGGAGCCAGATCGCGGCGCCGATACCGGGCTGGGTGACCGAGGCGAGATCGGTGCCGGGAACGACGTCGCGGAGTGCGAACGCGATCGGCTTCGTCTCGAAGACGACGGCGTGCGGAGGCCCGGTTGGTGAGCGGACGAGGCCGAGGTAGTGCTCGTAGAACGCCTGCGAGGCGTCGAGGTCGTGTGCCTGGAGCGAGATGAAGTCGGGACCGGTGGCGGGCATGGTGCTGCTCCTTCCATTGCGTGTCAGTCTTCTGACACGAGGCAACGTATGTCAGAATACTGACATGAGTCAAGACCGCGACGGCATCGATCTGGAGACGTCACTGGGCTACCTGCTGAAAGAGGCGTCGAGCGCACTGCGCGCGGCCATGGAGGAGGTGCTGCGGCCGCTCGGGATGAGCGTGACCCACTACTCCTGCCTCGAGCTGCTGGCTCAGCGACCGGGCCTGTCGAACTCCGAGCTCGCGCGGGGCGCCTTCGTGACCCGGCAGACGATGAACGTGCTGCTCCAGGCCCTGGAGCGAGACGGGTACGTGACCAGGCCCGCGGCGGCGCCCGTCGGCAAGGCTCTTCCCGCGCGGCTCACGCCTCGCGGCCGGCGGAGCCTCGAGGAGGCGACCGTGGCGGTCCGGTCCGTCGAGGTCAGGATGCTGGCTGGCATGACCGAGACCGAGCAGTCGGACGCGTTCCGGACGCTGCAGAGCATGATCCGTGCGCTGCGCGGTGACGGCGAAACGGGCGGGGAGAGCGACGGAGGCGGTGCGTAGCTCGCGTCGGTGCGCGTCGCGCCGCTTTCCGGTGGACCGGGCATGGTGTCCAGACGTACAGTGAAAAGATGTCGAACGGTACAGTAGACACGTGGCCAAAGGTTCAGTAGATGATCGCCACCCGGTACAGCGGCGTAAGCTACCAAAGGCGTGTCGTCGACGATTTCCTCGATGAGTTCCAGCCGGAATCGCCCGCGATAGCGATCAAGGGACCCAAAGGTGTGGGCAAGACCCTCACGGCCACGCAGCGTGCGCACAGCGTCGTCTCGTTCGACCTGCTCGGGGACAGGATCCGGCTTGAGGCGGACCCTGGCCTGCTGACCTTCCTGGAGCTGCCGCTGCTGGTGGACGAGTGGCAGCGCATGCCCGAGTCCTGGGACTACGTGCGGCGGGCCGTGGACGACGGTGCGCCGCCGGGGGCCTACATCCTGACCGGAAGTGCCACCACGCCGCGAGGCGTCACGGTGCACTCCGGCGCCGGCAGGTTCATCGACGTGCGGATGCGCCCGCTGAGCGTCTTCGAGCGGCAGATCGAAGCCCCGGCCGTCAGCCTGGCGACGATGCTCGACGGCGTGGCAGAGGTGAGGGGAGAGACCGGAGTGGCGCTCGCGGAGTACGTGCGCGAGATCGTGGCCTCGGGCTTCCCGGACATCCGCCGGCTCGCACCACGCGTTCGCCGAAGGCGGCTCGATGCCTACGTGGACAACATCGTCCAGCGTGAGTTCGCTGAGCACGGCTATCCGGTGCGCAGGCCCGCGACGTTGAAGGCATGGCTGACCGCCTATGCGGCCGCGACGTCGTCAGCGACGAGCTACACCCAGATCCTCGACGCCGCGACCTCAGGCGTCACCGACAAGCCGAGCCGGACAACCACGACCGTCTACCGTGACGTTCTCGAGCAGCTGTGGCAGCTCGACCCGCTTCCCGCATGGCTTCCGGTCCGGAACCACCTCGACAGGCTCACCCAGAGCCCGAAGCATCGGCTTGCCGACCCGGCACTGGCTGCCTCGTTGCTCGGCCTCGGCGAGCACGCGCTGCTGAGAGCCGACGACGGCGGCAACCGTCGGGACGCCGTCATGCTGGGGGCGCTGTTCGAGCACCTGGCGGCCCTGAGTGTCCAGGTCTACGCGGAGGCGTCCGATGCCCGGGTCAGCCACCTGCGGACGAAGAACGGCGATCACGAGGTCGACCTGATCGTGGAGCGTCGCGACGGCAGGGTCGCCGCGTTCGAGGTCAAGCTCAAGGCGCACCCCGGAGACTCCGACCTGAAGCATCTGCGCTGGCTGCAGCGAGAGCTCGGAGACGATCTCATCGACGCCGGCGTGATCACGACGGGCCGGTGGGCCTACCGCCGAGAGCAGGACGGCATCGCGGTGATTCCGCTTGCCCTCCTGGGTCCGTAGGGGGGGCGGTGCGCCGTCGACCGCGACACGCTGCTGCCCACGAGACAGGCCGCCGTGCGAGCGAAGGGCCCGGCGTGCGGCACGCCGTAGCGAGTGCCTGGCCAGCGGCTGGGCCAGCAGAGGCCGCCCAAGCCGTCACCCGCCGGGGGAGCAACAGGCCGTGCCCAGCGTTTCGGCTGGTCACGGCCTGTTGCTGTCGGTGCGCCTGAAGGGATTCGAACCCCCGACCTTCTGCTCCGGAGCCAAAGTCGGTCGCCTACCCGCTCACCCCGTCGGGTCAACTCGGCGCCGAACTGTTCGGATCCGTACAGGGCTGTCCGGGCCTGGTCGTCTCCATGGGCCAGCAGTTAGGCCAGCAACCCGGACGTGTGGAAGCTGCTGGATCGGGCCGGTCTGCTAGTAGTCCATGTTCGTGATCATGTCCTGGCGGTAGCCGTGCTCGTCGATCAACTTCTCCAGGCTTCCCCGAGACTTGGTGCACCTCACCACCTGAGCCATGAACTCGGCATCGAACCGGACATCGAGTCCTGACTCGATCCACTCCAATGCGTGAGGAAAGGTCTTGGCTAGGTATGCGTCAATCTCGTCGAATAGGGTGAAGACTCCTTTGATGTCCGTTTCGGATACAGCGTGGAGCGAAAACAGCGGGCTCTCACGGACGCCTGTTAGTCCGACGGGCAGCGCGCCAAGGCCCGGCGTGTGCAGGTAGATAGTTGCGCCATGCCCCTTCTCGAAACCGCCGTGTGAGTAGGGATTGCGCCACCGCTCGACGATCTCGACCAGTCGCTCCCGTAGACGGACCGCCTCCGGGTCCGAATGTCCGACCACGCGCCGCCATTTCTCGCCCCACCGGTCCCCGATGATCTTGGTCAGGTCATCCGTCTCAGGGGCAAAGTCGAGAAAAGGCAGAGCAAGGACGAAGTCGTGCTCAAGGGAACTCACAAACGCAGAAATGGCGGCCACGAGGTCGTGGGAAGCGTTCAACGCCATAACGTTGCGGCCCAGCAGGAAAGACGACCAGGTGCCGGAGTCGCTTTCTCCGGTCTTGTACACGTCATCGACCACGTCAGGGTTGGTTGCCCTCTCGCGGAAGTAGTCGTAGGCCCTGCGTAGCTGCCTGTGTTGATTGACGACGGTGACGTTGCCAGCGTTGAGAGTGTCGCTCGCTGTCTCGGTCAGCAGCTCTTCCACGGTCCTGACGGCGGACGTTAGTTTCTTGTGCATCGCGGCCAGGAGGCGTTCAGCTTGTGCTTCAGTGAGGCCGTCGCCACCGATGCGCAGTCGAAGGCCGAACTTCTGGTGGGCGAGTTCGCAGGGGTACCCCTTGTATGTGAACGACACCCACCACGCCACCTTCTCGCCAGGCCCGCTATGGGGTATCCCAATCAGGGTCAGAGCGTGGCGCAACAACACCGGGATCGGGGCCTCCTGCGGCAGCAGGGTCACGCGGTACGACGGCAGGCCGTAGTTGCGCTCATCGTGAGGTAAAGGCGGGCCGAAGTCTCGCAGCGCCGTCTTAGACAGACGCGCACCTGCTGTCTCTTCCGTGGTCGACACGCCTCACAGAATGCCAGGCGGGATCGCTGCAAGGCGACCCGTTTCCCGTTCCCGGGGCGGCACCTCCACCTGCCTCAGCCCGAGGTGCCGGATGGCGGGGGTGCGCGTCAGCCAGCACCAAGCGGGACGAGGCTGAGGCCCCGCATGCCTCGATGGCGGCCGCTCGTGAGGTGAGCGGCTGTTGGGCGACGTCGAACCCGTGCAGGCCGAAGTCAGAAAGTTCTCCACAACACCGTTCTGAGCGAGACAACGTCAGTCATGTCGTGTTGGCTTTCGTCCTGAACGAGTTGACCCCCACCCTGGCAGGGGTGAGGGCCAAGCGTCCTCGTTCAGGGTCAATCGACTAGGAGGAACTGTGGCGAGTCTAAGCACACACCTGCCAAGGGCGCGCGAGCAGCTGGTGGTACTGGCCGGCGGCATCCAGGTCACAGGAAGGGCTGTCGCAGGTCGCGCCCCCGAAATGGTGCTGGGGGATCCGACGTGCCTGTCGGCAGGGCCGGACGCGCATGCCTGAGGCGCCGGATGGCGGGGGTGCGCGTCAGCCAGCACCAAGCGATGTACGTGGCCCAAGGCTGGCTCCTTCTGCCGGCCCCATCGCGCGACCTGACGCGTCAGGCCATCGATCAGCTGCCGAAGCCCAAGCGCGGCGCAGGTCGGGTGATCTTCGACCGCACTTCGACGTGGGAGTCGCTCGTTGCGGCACGGACTCGGTACGCTCCTTGACCAGGAGACATGTTCTGAGGGGAGCAAGGATGTCAGCGTGGCGACCCGCGAACGGGCTACCACACCTTGCTGAGGCGTGCGGTAGATGAGCGGCTACCCCAACGACCCCGAGGCCAAGAAGGCGATCAGGTCCCTCAAGAAGGACTTCGACTGGCAGTACGACGACGAGGTTGGTGACTCTTCTCACCTCTGCGGCTGGCTCAAGTGCGGCGACGTCACCGATCAAGTCGAGAAGCCGTGCAAGGTTCCCGTCTATAGAACAGCCAACAATACGGCAAGAGCCGTATGGAAAGCTGCGCGTAAGTGTCCGCATGGTAAGGACCCGGACCGGCGGCAGTGGTGACAGGGTCACGACTGGCCCGCTGTCCGATTCACCCCGGATTGGGGTTGGCGCATGCCAACACGAGCGCTACTCTGACAAGTGGGCGCCTGTGTCGGCGCACACCCTCATACAGGAGTTGCGATGACCGTCTACACCTTCACTGCAGCCGTAGACAGCCTAGATCTCAACGATACCGCCATGCTCGACGCTCTATATTCGGAAGACATCGAGGTCTATCCGTCATCAATCGATGGAGATGTTTCGGTTGAATTTGAAGTCGAAGCAGAGTCCGGCGAGGAAGCCGTTCAGCGCGCGCTCGACCATTTTCGTCGTGCTGTACCAGGCGCGCGCGTTGTGCGTATTGACGAAGACCTCGTCAACGCGACAGATATAAGCGAACGGCTTTCGTTTACGCGCGAGGCCGTGCGCCTCTGGGCGACTGGTGCGCGGGGCGATGGATTTCCGAGGCCTCGTGCGATCACTCCGGGCGGGAATCGGCTTTGGACCTGGGCGTCGGTCTATGCCTGGGCGGAATCTACTGGTAAGGAGCTTCCGGACGAGCCCTGCCCGGTCGACGATGCGTGCATTGACTGGTTCAACGGCCAGCTCGCGAACCACCCCTTGCTGTTCGTATACATTCCAGTTGCCGGGCGTAATGTCAACACCTCGCCTTCGCCGTTTGTGACAGAGCGGCAGCATGGGATTGCTTTTAAGTGGGATTACTCGGATTCCACACATTTGGACCCCGATGAATTCCAAGGCAGGGATGGTGCGCGATGGATCTGTGATGGCAGCACTATTCTAAAGACGGCCCGCAAGTCGAAGTTTTGATGAGATGGGGAACGATTCCGTGAAGGTTGTGAAGGTCGAGGATCTGGCTGCAAGCCTTAACCTCGTCAAGTTTCACACATATGAGCTCATTGCCACCGCCCGCGATGAGTACGAATCTGAGAAGCGCGATTCCGGCGACGCGGATTCAAGTGACGAACAGATCGATCCTAGCGAAGGGCAGGTAGGAGTCCAGACGGGTATACGAAGGCGTCCACGGGCGCTCGACTATCGGGTTGAATTCTTGTTGAATCACGCCTCTGGTCGAATTCTTGCCGATATGGGCGCTTTCTACGATTGCGACCCCTCCCTGGATCTGGATGAAGTTCCCCCTGAAGTTGTGATCGAGTTCGGCGACCGGGTCGCTTTGATGGCGTTATACCCTTATCTTCGCCAAGCTATGAGCGACCTGGGGCAGCGCGTTGGGGTCACTGTTGCGCTCCCCATGCTTCGCAGAGGCGATCTATCCTTTGGGCCTGTAGCTGGCGACGATGAGCCCGATTCCTAGTCCATGAGGCTTGCTCAGATCTGGCCATAGAAAGATGTCAGGCTGTTGGTGGACCACACTCGGCTAATTTCGTTTACTTTCGAGCGAATTTCTTTCAATGGTTCGCCACACCCGAAGCGACCTGCGTAGCTCCGAAAAGTCGCCGGTGGCGAGACCGTCGCCGAATAGAGAAGAACCCATGCCGAGTGCGTCTGCCCCGGCGTCGAGCCATTCTCGTGCGTCGTTGAGGGTGATGCCGCCCGTTGCCATTACGCCAACGTCCGGAAGCGGTGCGCGAAGCTGTCGGACAAAATCGGGGCGGTGCGAGTTGGCAGGGAAGAGCTTGACGAGATCGACGCCAGCCTGGGCGGCATGGTCTACCTCGGTCGGGGTGAAGATGCCGGGGACCATCGTGACGGCGCGTCGCTGGGCATATGAGACGACAGCCAGGGACAGGCTGGGAGCCACGAGGAAGCTCGCGCCGGCGTCGATTGCGCGTTGAGCATCGTCGATCGTTCGCACCGTGCCGGCACCGACGTAGATGTCGGCGCCGAGGCGGGCCACAGTCGTTGAGATGACATCGAGCGTCTCGGGCCGAGTGAGGGGGAACTCGATCGTGCAGACCCCCTCGTCGGCGAGCACCTCAGCGGCTGCCGTGAGGTGGGTGGTGTCGTTGCTGCGGAGGATCGCAACGAGCCGAGACTCGCGGATCGCGTCAGCGGCATTCACTTGGCCGCCGACCCGTCGCGGATCGTGGCGAGCATCCGCGATGCCTGCCCCTGGAGCGGCTCACTCGATGCCGAGTTCTCGATGATGACGTGCTCAGCGATGGGCCGGTAGGTGAGATCGACCCCGCCGAGGTAGTTCTCCCAGTTGGTGAGCTTGGCTGTGTCGCGGGCTGCACCTCGGCGCTTGAGATAAGTGAGCATCGTGCTCGTGTCGGTCTGGACCCACACGAGCGTGAGCCCGACGCCAGCGGCATTGAGGCGCGTGCTCACGCGCTCGATCCACGCCGGGTCCTGAAACTCGCGGATGAATGGCGCGGAGCCGATGACCCCGCGACCAACGTCCGCGTTCTCCTGGATCGTGGACATGAGTGCCTCGTACTCGTGCGGGCGGACGTGCTCCAAGTAGGCGGGAGACTCGCGGTCGTACGGCGGCTGCCCGAGCTCTTCGAGGAGCCGCTCGACGACGGGCCGCGTGATCGTGTCCTTGTCGACGATGGCCGACCCTGTGAGTCGCGAGAGCACGCGGGCAAGTTCGGACTTGCCCGAGCCTGCGTAGCCGCCGATCAGGAACGTGTGCGGTGCGGGTGCCTCGTTGGGCGCGGCCTGGGTCGTGGCGCCGCTGCGGACGATGCGGCGCGAGCGGGAGACGTTTTCGACGAGGCCCTCGGCGGCGAGCTGTTCCATGGCCTTGTTGATCGTCCAAGCGCTCACGCCCATCTGTTCGGCGAGCGCGCGGGTTGAGGGGAGCGCTTCGCCGTCGCGGAGTCTGCCCGCCTCGATGTCGTTCCTGAGGATGTGCTCGACGCGGTCAAGCTTCTTACCCCCGACGTCTTCCGGACTGTACTGAGACATGTGACCTACCTCACAACAGAGACTATCAACTGGCTAGCTCCCGCCTAACAACTGGGATGTCACCGATCATCCACCCTTCTGGCGCGCCTGCCAAGTCGCGTCCACCGCATCCAATCAGTTGACAGGTTGTACAGATCTACTGTTAGGTTTCCATTCATCAGGTCTGTGAGGCGCGACATCGATCCCGCTCACAGCACGCCGAGATGGAAGGGAAGCCATGGACAAGGAAGTCGAGCCGTCGTTGTCGGCTCTGGCCGCGATCGAGGCTGAGTGGCCGGTGATCGAGGCCGAGTGCGCGGTCGTGGACGCCGAGTGCGTCCTGGCCGTGTGTCCGAGTGAGGTCGCGGTGCGTCGTCACCGTCAGGCCGTGGCTGTGCTGGCTGCGGTGTCGCGCAAGTCCTCGGCCGCCCGTGTGGCGGTCGTGAAGTTCCGCCACGCGGGCGGCCGCCGTTCGATCCGTTCCCGTTCCCTGGCCGCCGCGCCTGCGTCGGCTGCTGCCTGAAGGAGAGAAACCCATGGTCACGATGTCTCTGTTCGTCGTCCTGCTGCTCGTCTCGGGCGCCTGTTTCTACTTCAAGAAGATCGCGGTCGGCTCCTGGGTGTTGGGCGTCCTGTTCGGCCTGTCCCTGGCCGCCACGGCGTGGGGTCCGACGATCCTGGGCGGCTTCCAGTCCGCCCTGGACTCCTTCGTCCAGGCCATCTCGAACGCGGCGGGTGCCTGATGAGCGGCCACGAGCATGACGGCTGGACGCCGACGGATGCCGAGCTGGCCGAGCTGGTCAACGGCAACAACCCCCACGTAGGGGGTGACGCGCTGGACCAGGGCATGGTTCAGCCGGAGGACAACCCCGCACCCGACGCCGCCGAGGTGATCGACGCCCCCGCGCCCTCGGCCGAGGTCGCGGCGCGCCCTGCCCGCGTGATTGAGCACCGGGGGGATCGTGAGGTTCCGGTGCTGCCGGAGTGGCTGACCTCGTGGGACGTGTTCGTCCCGGCATTCCGCCGGCACGCGAAGTTCCTGGCCACCTGGTCGGCGCACCACGGCGTCCGGTCCCCGCTGTACCTCGGCCGGTTCCTCGGCCGGGCCACGCTCGGTCTAGGCATCTGTACCAAGGCCGTGGCCCGGTGGGTGCTGGACAGCGAGAACAAGGCCAAGCGGAACGCGCTGATCGCGGGTGCCCGTGGTACGGCCGAGTACAAGACGCTGCGTAAGGAACACGCGGACGGCGTGCGTGCCCGTCTCGGCGGTCTCGCGGCCGGTGGTGTCCTGCTTGGGGTCGCCGGGGCGACTATCAACGCGCAGGCCGGGCAGGACGGCCTCATGCTCGCCACCGGACTCGCTGGTGCGGTCGCGGTGACCGCGTTCGGGATCGTGGGCACCCGCCGCGTGGCCGCCCCGATCACCGAGGCGGCCACGTCCGAGGTTCCCAAGCTCACCGTCGACGTCGTCCAGGAAGCGCTCCTGACCCTCGGTCTTGGATCGCTGGGGGAGGCCAAGCGCGGCAACGCCGAGATCAAGGTGCTGCGCATCTTCCCCGCGACCGGCGGCGTCGAGATCCACATCGACCTGCCCCCGGGCGCCACGGCCGCTGACGTGATCGAGCGCAAGGAACGCCTCGCCGCGGCCCTGCGCCGCCCGATCGACTGTGTGTGGCCCGAGGGCAACCCCAAGGCCCACCCGTCCCGGTTGAACCTGTACATCGCCGACCGGGCGCTGTCGGAGCGGGGCGCGGTGTCATTCAAGTACCGCCTCAAGGGCGAGACGAACGTGTTCGAGGACCTGGAGATCGGCCAGGACCAGCGCGGACGGCCGGTGACCACGTGCCTGATGTACAACAACGGCATCATCGGTGGCCTGCCGGGCATGGGTAAGACGTTCCTGCTGCGCGTGCTGATCATGGCCGCGGCCCTGGACCCGCGCACCGAGCTGCACATTCACGAACTCAAGGGCACCGGCGACCTGCTCCCGTTCGCCCCGATCGCGCACGTGTGCCGCTCCGGCGACGACGGCGACGACCTGCGCGCCCTGCTGGCCGACCTGCGCGCCGTGCAGGCCGAGATGCGGCGTCGCGCGGCCGTGATCCGGTCCCTGCCCCGGAGCGTGGCCCTGGAGTCCAAGGTCACCGACGAACTCGCCAAGGCCGGGAACCTGCACGGGTTCAAGCCGCTGCTGCTGGTGATCGACGAGTCACAGCTCGGATTCAAGGCCCCCGACGTCGGGGGCGAGGTGACCGAGCTGGTCGAGGACATCACCCGCCGCGGCCGGGCGCTGGGAATCATGGTGTGGCTTGCTACCCAGCGGCCGAACAAGGACGCCATCCCCACCGGCATCAGCGCCCTGCTGTCCCTGCGCATGTCCCTGCGCGTGGGCGACCAGACGACCAACGACATGGTGCTGGGCACGTCCATGTACAAGGCCGGGCACCGGGCCACGATCTTCTCCCAGGAAGACAAGGGCGTGGCCCTATTCGCCGGGGAGAAGTCCGACCCCCAGCTCGTGCGCGGCGCCTACATCGACGGGGAACTCGCCGACAAGATCGTCGAGCGCGCCCGCGCCGTCCGGGAGGCACGGGGCCTGCTGACCGGGGAGGCGGCCGGGGAGATCGCGGCCGACCAGGATCACTCGACCATCCTCGACCACATCCTCGCCGTCTGGCCCTCCGAGGACCCGGACTGGCCCAACGGCAAGATCTGGTCCTCGGTCCTCGCCGAGCGCCTGGCCGAGCACAAGCCTGCCCTGTATGAGGGCTGGACGGGTCCCCAGGTGACCGCCGCCGTGAAGCCGCACGGCATCGCCGCCAAGGGCGTCAAGCACCGTGGCGCCGTGCAGAACGGCCTGACCCGCGCCCACATCACCGACGAACTCGGCACCACGGACTGCACCGACTCGGAGGACTGAGCCATGACCACCCTGACCCGCCCTGCCAGCTCACGCGGCCTCGTGCTTGCCGCCGCCGTCTCTGTCGCGCTCATCTCCACCGTGGGCGCCTACCTCGCGATGGTCGCGTTCGGTATCGACGTGCTCGCCATGGACGCCGCCACCGCCTACGCCACGGCCGGAGTGTTCGAGCTGTCCCTCGTCACCGTCGCGCTGCTGGCGCGGGAGGCCGCCAAGGACAATCGCCCCGGCGGGACACTGCTGACGCTCACGTGGGCGCTGTCCTCCGCGTCTGGCGCGTTTGCGGCCTGGCACGAGCTGTTCATCGGCCACCCGGCCGGTGCTGCCGTGTTCCGGTTCCTCGTGCCGCTGCTCTCCGCCCTGATGTGGCACCTCGCCCTCATCGGAGACCGCCACCTCGCCACCGGCCAGTCCTGGACCGGCGCCCGCCAGGCCCGCCGCATGCACGCCCTGTTCCTCGCCACCGAAGACCTCTTCCGCGCCCAGCACCACGGCGGCCGCCGCCTCGCGGCCGCCGAGGCCCGCCGCCGCCGCGCCCGCGCCGTCGCCCTGCGGACCGTGCCGCCGGAGGCCATGCGCGGCCAGGTCGCGACCTGGGTTGAGGCCCTTGGCGCCGTGGGCGAGGGCACCGCCGACGTGGCCCGCCTGCACACCGAGGACCGGGCACGACTGTCCGCGATCCTCACCCCCGGACAGGACACCGCGCCTGTCCGCCTGTCCGGCCCGGACACGGACCCGGACACGTACGCGATCGAGGCGGCCGGACACGTGGCTGCCGAGGTCGCCGACATCACGAGCGACACCGCCCGTGTCCGGGCCGGACAGTCCGCCCGGACCGCTGCGGCGGCCGAGGCGCGGCGCGCCTCACGCACCACCGCCCGCACCTCCCGCCCGGCGCGCCGCACCGCGCGGCCTGCCGGGGCGGACAAGGCGAAGCGGCTCGCCATCGTGACCGCCGTGCTCGCCGACCGGCCGGACGCCACCGCGTCGGCCGCGATGTCCGCCCTCGCGGACGCCGGACACACGGTCACCGACCGTACCGCCCGCCGCCTGCTGTCCGAGGCCCGCACGGCCGACACCACCCCGGACAGCACCGAGCCGGACACGACGGACACCGCGCGGCCCGTCGTGGCGCCGGTGCTCGCGGAGGTGAACTGACCATGACCACCACACCCAACACGCTGGACCAGTCTGGGACCGCGGCGGCCGAGCTGGTACGGGACGCGCGCGCCCTGGTCGCCGGGATCGAGACCGGCATCAGCTCCGCCGGAGCCCTGTTCGCCCTGGCGGCGGCCGCCACCATCGCCGCGATGAAGGCCCACCTGCACACCCTCGCCGCCGTCGCCGCCCTGCTCGCCGTCGTCGCGTTCGCCGCCGTGCTGCTCGGGGTCCTGTTCCGCATCGCCCTCGGCGACCCGCCCGAGGGCGACGACCAGGGCGCCGCGTCGTGGCCCGACCAGGACCCGGAGCAGTTCGGCGAGTGCGTGTGCGGTGCCGTGTACCCGCTGGAGTGCGTGTGCGAGCCCGACGACGACCGCGACCACGCCCCCACCGGACGCCTGGGCAACCCCGGCTCCGGTAGCCGGAACCCCCGCTACCAGTAGCGGCGCCACAACCGGCGAAAACCGCGTGATTCTGCGGAAGTAGCCGGGTAGCCACCCCACCGGCAAACCCGCCCCACCCCGCGAAACCCCACCCCCGCCAGGGCACGGCGGGCACTACCACAACCCGCCGTGCCCCTACCCCACCCATGCCCGAAACACCCCGCATTCACCGAGAGGACTTCCCGATGGCTCAGCCCGCTCCCAACACCCCGTGCCCGGTCTGCGGCAAGCCGCGACGCAACGGCGAGACCTGGATCCTCCACGCCCGCATCCTCCACAGCCGCGTGTTCGTCCACCCCGGCTGCACCACCAAGCCCCTCAAGAACAAGTAGCCCCTGCCCCAGTCCGGCGGCCGGGCTGAACTCCGGCCGCCGGACCCGCCCCACCGGTCACGACCCGCAGGAAGGACAACGCCATGAACCCCACGACCCACGCCGGTAGCTCGCTGGCCGACAAGCACCACGCCACCCTCCTGGCCGCCGCCCTGGAGTACGCCGCCAGCGGCTGGCACGTCTTCCCGCTCACCCCGGGCACCAAGCGGCCCGCGGCCCCGCGCCACCAGGCCGCAGAGTGCGACCGCACCGACCCGTGGTGCCGCAGCGAGCACACCGGCTGGGAGCAGCGCGCCACCAACGACCTCGACCGCATCACGCGGGCATGGTCCACGCGGCCGTTCGGGATCGGGATCGCGACCGGACCCTCCCGGCTGCTGGTCGTGGACACCGACATCGCCAAGCCCGGCGCCGTCGTCCCCGAGCACTGGTCCAGCCGAGACGTGACCACCGGAGAGGCCGTCCTCGCCGACCTCGCCGAGCAGGCGGGAGAGGTTTTGCCGGCCACCTGGACCGTGACCACCCCCTCCGGTGGTGTGCACCGCTACTACCGCCGCCCCGAGGCCGGTCCCGGCACCGAGCTGGGCAACAGCGCGGGCCGCCTGGGCTGGCTGATCGACACCCGCGCCCGAGGCGGCTACGTCGTCGCACCACCCTCCCTCGCAGGCGGACGCGCCTACGAGGTCACCGACACCGCCGAGGTCGCCGAACTGCCCGCCTGGATCACCGACCGCCTGGCGCCGTCGTCCCCCACGCCGCCAACGCCCGGCACGGTCCGGCACATCACGCCCCGCCTGGGCTCGAACGTGCCCCGGTACGTCGCCGCCGCCGTCAACGGCGAGGTCCGCAGGGTGCGCGAGCTGGGCGAGGGCGGGCGGAATCACGGCCTGTTCTGCTCCGCCGTCGCCCTCGGCCAGCTCGTGGCCGGAGGCGCCCTGCCCGCCCCCGAGGCGTACGACGCGCTGCTGTCCGCCGCGTCCGTGCACTTCGGCATCGGCGCCCCGCCGTTCACCGAGGCCGAGGCCGCACAGACCATCCGCTCCGGCTTCCGCCGAGGCGCCAACAACCCCCGCACCGCCGCCTAACCCCACGAAGGAGAGCACTGGTGAACCCCACCATCCCCACCCCGCTGGAACGGGCCGCCAAGGCCGCCTACACCCGCCCTGACGGGTCGATCCCGTGGGAGCGGCGCAAGCCCCGCACCCGCGCCTACTGGCGCTCCGTGGCAGCCCGTGCGATCGGCGCGATGTTCGACCGGATCGAGGTCGCCGTCGTCCTGGACGACCACCGACCCCTCCCGCCCGTCATCGGGGGCGAGCACTGGCGGTGCGCGGCCTGCCACACCGACCTCGGCCCCGGCGACAGTGACCGAGGCGTGGAAATCGCGTCCCTGCGCCACCGCGCCGACGCCCTGCGCGCCCACTTCCTCACCCCCATCTACGGCGTCCGCGTCGTCCCGCCCAACGACCCGGGCCGCGTGTACGGGCACGGCTACGACGACTCCTGGTTCGACGACCTGACCGAGGCCGAACACCGCGCCGCGATCAACGACGGACGCATGCACCCCCAGGACCCCCACCAGTGAAGGGAACCGCTATGACCACCGAGACCACCACCACCCTGGTCCAGCCCGAACCCCCCACCGATGGCGCCAGCGTGCTGGACCAGGTGCGCGCCGCGCTCACCCGGTACGTGATCCTGCCCGACACCCACGCCACCACCGGGGTGGTGCTGTGGATCGCTGCCACCCACGCCATGCCCGCCTGGACGTTCGCCACCCGCCTGGTCATCCGCGCCCCCGAGCGAGCGTGCGGCAAGTCGCGGCTCTTGCAGCTCGTGGACGCCCTGTCCCACGCCCCGCTGCGGTCGGTCAACGCCTCCCCGTCGGCCGTGTACCGGTCCATCGCCGAGAAGCAGGGCGACCCGCCCACCCTGCTCCTGGACGAGGCCGACACCATCTTCGGCGCCAAGGCCGCCGGGGACGAGGACCTGCGCGGACTGCTGAACGCCGGGTTCGAACGCGACACCCCCGCCCTGCGGTACAACGCCGGACACAACACCGTCGAACAGCTCGCCACCTTCTCCATGGCAGCCCTCGCCGGAATCGGCGCCATGCCCGACACCATCGAATCCCGCGCCGTCGTGATTCGCATGCGCCGCCGCGCCCCCGGCGAAACCGTGGCGCCCTACCGGCGCCGCCGCGACGGGGAACCGCTGGACCGGCTGCGCGTCCAGCTCAACCGGTGGGTCCGCGCCAACATGCGCGACCTCGAACTCGCCACCCCCGACATGCCCGTCGAAGACCGTCCCGCCGACCTGTGGGAACCCCTAATCGCCGTCGCCGACCTCGCAGGCGGGCACTGGCCCGACGCCGCCCGCGCCGCCGCTATCGCCCTGACCGAGTCCCGCGACGCGAACATCAAGGAATCCATCCAGACCCGGCTCCTGGCCGATGTGCGCACCGCGTTCGCCGACGCCGAAGCCATCCCCTCCGCCGCCCTCGTGGACCGGCTCAAGCTCGACGACGAAAGCCCCTGGCCCACCTACGGCAAGTCCGGACTCACCGTGCGCCAGCTCGCCGACCTCCTGCGCGAGTTCGACATCGTCTCGCGCAACCTGCGCCTGGAGACCGGACAGGCCAAGGGCTACCGCCGCGCCGACTTCGCCGACGCCTGGAACCGCTACTGCCCCCACCCCACCAAGTAGCCCGCTAGTCAGGGTGCCGTCCCCGCCGTCCCGCCGTCCCACCCCGGCAAAACCCCAGGTCACGGCATGAAAAGGCTGGGACGGCACCCGCAAACCGAACCGTCCCACATCCGTCCCACCCGATCCGTGGGACGGATGTGGGACGGCACCCAAAACCACACCCGTCCCACCCGGAACCGCCTCCCACCTGCGCAAACGCGCCCGTGGGACGGCGGGACGGCTGGGACGGCACCCCGCCTGCCCATGCAAGGAGACACCGCCATGAGTACGCCGACCGACACCGGCCCCGCCACCGCCGTCGTCCCCGTCCTCTACCGCGTCGAGGAAGCCGCCGAGGCACTGCGCCTGTCGCGCACACAGACCTACGCCCTGATCCGTTGCGGAGCGCTCCGCACGGTGAAGATCGGCGCCCGGCGCCTGGTCCCTGTCCCCGCACTGACCGAGTACGTCGAATCTCTCAGGAGCGCAGCATGACCGACACCAACGACATCAAGGGCCGGCGCCCCCGTGGGGAGGGCAGCGTGTATTGGAACGAGAAGCGGCGCCGGTACATCGCGGAGAAGGTCGTCGGGTACGACGGCAAGGGAGACGAGATCCGCAAGACAGCTTCGGGCAAGACCGAGGCCGCAGCACTGAAGGCAGTCAACGAGCGCGTTCGCCAGTACGAGGCCGGCATGGTCAAGGGCTCGGACCGCTACACCGTCGGGCAGGCCGTCGAGGACTGGCTGACGTACAGCCGCACGGAGGTCGGTCCGAAGACGGTGCGGAACAACCGTGACTTCTACGAGCACCACATCAAGCCCCACCTGGGCGGGCGCCGAATCAAGGATCTGCGGCCCGTCGAGGTCGAGAAGTGGATGCACGAGCTCGCACCGAACCTCGGGCGCTCCGCACTGAAGCAGATCCTCTCGGTACTCCGTAGGTCGATCGACCGGGCCGTGACGCTCGGCCTCGCGGAGCGAAACGTCACGACTCTGGTCCAGCCCCCGAAGGGCCGCACGGGTCGCGAGTCGAGGTCGTTCATGCTGGACCAGGTGCGCGCGATCCTCAACAGCCCATCGGCTCGTGAGCACTGGATGTACCCCTACATCGTCGTTTCGCTCACGGTGGGTCTACGGACCGAGGAAGCGCGGGCGCTGCGCTGGGATCACGTCCACCTGACTCCCGTGCCGCACGTGTGGGTCTGGCGCTCCGTGCGCGAGGACGGCGACACCAAGACAGAGAAGTCGCGCCGCACGCTGGCGCTGCCGAGCCTCGCCGTGCGGGCGCTCAACCGCCAATGGGCGTGGCAGGACGACCGCCGGCGGGCGATGGGGGACGCCTGGCCGAGTCCGGATCTGGTCTTCACGACGGGAGCGGGAACAGAACTCAACGCGGACAACGTCCGGCGTGACTTCCGGATCGCGCTCCGCGACGTGCCGGGCATCACGCCGGGGGAGTGGACCCCGCGCGACATGCGGCACACGTTCGTGTCGCTGCTCTCGCAGAACGAGATGCCGATCGAGGAGGTGTCGCGGCTCGTCGGTCACAGCGACATCGCGACAACGGAGGGCGTCTACCGGCACGAGCTGCGGCCGGTGCTCCAGAACGGAGCGCGCGCGATGGACGACGTCCTCAAGGAGGTGTAGGCAAGCAGCGACTGCAGGCGGGTTGCCAGGGCCGGAGGCCGTGACCAGCATTCGCGCTGGTCACGGCTCAGCTTCTGGCTCCTGAAGCGATGCGCCGTACTGCTCCGAGCCTCGACTCATGGCCAGCCCCCATGAGTCCGTGGTCCTCGCGATCCAGAACAGAGGGCTTCCAAGGGCCTTGGGAAGTGACTACCATATATGAGAACACGCGCGTTCGGAGACATGGAGGCCTCGGAGTGATGTCGGCTTCTCGTCTGGGTGAAACCTTGCCAGGCTGTAGCGCCTTGCTGCTCGGATCGGTAGATTCGCGACTATGCCGCGTGCGTATCGCAATTGGAATCTCAATCGTGCTGAGGTTTGATTCTGAGACCGGGTTCCCGCCCCCAGGGCGCACGCGCCTTGGGTTCGAAGAAGCGCGTGCTGAGCTCGTGGAAGCTCCACGCTTTACGGGGTCGGAGACTCGCGCGCAGTTGTGGCTTGGTCTGGAGCGCTATGTTGCCCGCTTCGCCGATCTTGAGGCATTGCATGCGAGTTACCTAGGCGACCGTCCCCTGCTGCTGTACTTGTGGCTGGCCGGCAGCTTCGTTAGCACGAAGCGAGACCCGGACAACATCGACCTGACCGTGTTCCTCGATGCACACGTACGCAACGCGTTGAAAGGGAAGGAGCGGGCGGGCTGGATCTCCAAGGCTTTTCACCGTAAGTCGGTAAAGCAAGAGTTCGGAGTATCCCCGCTAAAAGTCCTCCATCGACCGCTTCCCAATATTTTTCAGCCGCATTTGTTGGCGGATGATGATCGAGAGTATCTTCAGGCTCGCGGGGCCTACGATGACTGGTGGCAGAGGTGTCGGCCGACCGGTGATGGCGCGACACTGAGTCCGACGGTCGCGTCGGCGGCTACGCGGCGCGGCTACCTGGAGGTGGAACTGTGACCTCGTCAGTGCGGCGCTATCTCTTGGAGAAGCACCAAGAAGAGCTTCAAGAATGGGGCGAGTCGGAGGATTCTGGCCCAACCGAGGGTTTGGCGCTCGAAATCGAAGAGCGGCAGAACTATCTGGATGCAATTCGAGAATTCAACCCGGGTGCCTCTTTCACCGAGCAGCTCGCCGTCCGCTTAATGGGAGGTGCTGCGCGGCGCGGCCTCCTTGATTTGCAGCTTGCGCCAATACTTGACGGGATAAGCCGGATCTTTCAAGATGCGCGTTCCGTAAACATGGGCCTTGAGGGCGTTGGGACCGGCAGTACGGTTCTCTACCTTCGCCCGGTGCCAATCTCGTTGGCAGACGATAGCGAGGGCGACGAGCCTGATCTCGTCCTTGACGATCCCGAGGCACCTGTGAGCGCCACAGCCGCAGACGACATCGGTCGAACCTTGATAAAGGTGGTAGAGGCGACCGAAGAGGCCGCGGACCTGCGAGGCTTTACGCGCTACGTGAAGGGCCTGGAGATGGTCTCCGACACCCTTGACGAGCATGATCTCGAAGCCGAGTTTCTGTGGAGTTCCATGAGCGGAAACCGATCAACGGCGCGGCTGACTAGCGCTGGTCGCGGATATTTGCGCCGCCTCAAGCAGGTCTCACCCAAGACCACTGAGACTCCGGTCAGTGGGCGTGTTGTGGAACTGCGTGAATCCGGCTATGTGAAAATCAAATCAGGGTCTGCGCGGAGAAGTCCGTCCTATGACGTTCACGTAGAACGTGACACACTCTTGGATTTGAGGCTGTCCCTTGGAGACACGGTCCATATGCTGATCGAAGAGCAGCTTGAGCGGGACCAACTGGGTCGTGAGACGAAGCGTCGATATGAATTCATTCGGCGCATCTACAGTACAGACGAACTAGGCCTCGACGAGGACTCGAGCTGATCTTCGGATGTCGAGCCCGGAGTGATTCTCCGTCGGGCGGGGCGCGCCGCGTGCGTCAGCTCAGTCGGCAGGTTAACTGTCCTGCCCATCTAGGCGGTGGTCGGACCTGCTGGTCGAGGTGGTGGCACTGTCAGTGCTCCAAGACGGAGAGCGTCCGACGGGCGACGCGCTCAAGGCACGTAGGCCAGCAGTTAGGCCAGCAACGACCGAACGAAGGTCACCACGACGGCGAACAAGACAGGCCGTGACCGGCGAAATCGCTGGTCACGGCCTGTTCTCGCGGGTGCGCCTGAAGGGATTCGAACCCCCGACCTTCTGCTCCGGAGGCAGACGCTCTATCCACTGAGCTACAGGCGCGGGACCGATGCGGGGAGCGATGTCTCGCTTCCGTGACGGCCGAAACGAGACTACCAGGTGAGGGGCTGGGGACGTGCATCGATAACTGTGACGAGCGTCGTGCGCGCTTCCCGGCCTGTGGAAACGGCGGGCTTCGTATCAGGGCTCGCCCGTAGAATCGTCGTGTGACCCCTACCGAGCTCTCCGGAGCGCTCAGCGCTGCCCTTGCCGCGGCTGTGGCCGACGGCACCCTCCAGCTCTCTGCCGATGCGATCCCCGCGTCGGTGCACGTGGAGCGACCGCGGCAGCGAGAGCACGGCGACTGGGCCACGAACGTCGCGCTCCAGCTCGCCAAGAAGGCCGGCACCACGCCCCGGGCACTGGCGGAGGACCTGGCCGCGCGGCTGGGGGAGCACGCGGGGATCAAGTCGGTCGACGTCGCCGGGCCGGGCTTCCTGAACATCACGCTCGACGCCGGTGCCGCCGGCGAGCTGGCCCGCACCGTCGTCGAGGCCGGCGCGGCCTACGGGCGCACGGACACGCTCGCCGGCCAGATCATCGACCTCGAGTACATCAGCGCGAACCCGACCGGCCCGCTGCACATCGGCCACACCCGCTGGGCGGCGCTCGGCGACTCCATGGCCCGGATCCTGCGGGCGGCCGGCGCGGACGTCACCGCCGAGTACTACATCAACGACGCCGGAGCCCAGATGGACCGGTTCGGCGCGTCGATCCTCGCCCGGGCGACCGGGGGAGAGGTCCCCGAGGGCGGCTACCGGGGCGAGTACGTCAAGGAGCTCGCCGCCAAGGTGCTGGAGGCGCGGCCCGACCTGACGGACCTCCCCGAGCGGGAGGCGGTCGCCGTCGCGCGCGAGGAGGGGTACCAGGTCCAGCTCGCGGAGATCCGCGAGGTGCTGGAGGGCTTCGGCGTGCACTTCGACGTGTGGTTCTCCGAGCGCGCGCTGCACGAGTCGGGCGCCGTCGAGCAGGCGGTGGACCGGCTGCGGGAGCAGGGCCACGTGTTCGACGCGGACGGCGCCGTCTGGCTGCGCACCACCGACTTCACGGACGACAAGGACCGCGTCCTCATCCGCGCGAACGGCGAGCCCACCTACTTCGCCGCCGACGCCGCCTACTACCTGTCCAAGAAGGACCGCGGGTTCCCCGGCAAGATCTACCTGCTCGGCGCCGACCACCACGGCTACATCAACCGCCTCAAGGCCATCGCGGCCTGCGCCGGCGACGACCCGCAGCAGAACATCGAGGTGCTGATCGGCCAGCTCGTCAACGTCGGCGGCGCCAAGCTGTCCAAGCGCGCGGGCAACATCATCGAGCTGCGCGACCTGGTCGACTGGATCGGGCGCGACGCCGTGCGCTACTCCCTCTCGCGCTACCCGGCGGACACGCCGCTGGAGCTCCAGGGCGAGGACATGCTCAAGCAGACCAACGACAACCCCGTGTTCTACGTGCAGTACGCGCACTCGCGCACCTGCGCCGTGGACCGGAACGCCGCCGAGCGCGGCGTGCGTCTCGAGGACGCCTTCGACCCGTCGCTGCTGGACCACGAGTCGGAGTCCGCGCTGATCGGCCGCCTCACCGAGTACCCGCGGATCGTCGCCCGGGCCGCCGAGCTGCGCGAGCCGCACCGCGTCGCCCGCTACCTGGAGGCCCTCGCCGGCAACTACCACTCCTGGTACAACGACGACGCCAAGCTGCGCGCCAACCCGTACCCGGACGAAGAGGTGACGGACGAGCACCGCACCCGCCTCTGGCTGAACGATGCCGTCCGCACGGTCCTGGCCAACGGCCTGGACCTGCTGGGCGTGAGCGCCCCGGAGCGGATGTGACGGGCGCGGGACCCGCCGCGGGCGGTGCGCTCGAAGGACCGGGTACGACGACGCTCGCGGGCGGCGCGGGCGAGACGAATGACTCCGGCACGATGGCGGTCACGGCCGGGCAGCCCGACTCCACCGCCCTCCCGGCCGGCTCGGCGGGCACGCCGTGGTCCAGCGGTGTCCGCCGGGGCGACGACGGCGCGGTACAGGTCGCGGGGGTCCGCGTCGCCGAGCTCGCGGCAGACCACGGCACGCCGTCGTACGTCGTCGACGAGGCGGACTTCCGGGCCCGCGCCCGGGCCTACCGGACCGCCTTCGAGGCGGCGTTCGCCGCCGTGGGGACCGGCGTGGACGTGTACTACGCGGGCAAGGCGCTGCTCACGGTGGCGGTCGCGCGGTGGGCTCGTGAGGAAGGGCTGCGGGTCGACACCGCCTCGGGCGGCGAGCTGGCCGTCGCGCTGCGGGCCGGCGTGCCCGGTGAGGCGATCGGGCTGCACGGCAACAACAAGTCGGACGCCGAGATCCTGCGCGCCTTCGAGAACGGGGTGGGCCGGATCATCGTCGACTCGCTCGCCGAGATCGACCGGGTCGCGGCGCTCGCGGCCGAGCGCGGCGTCGTCGCGCCGGTCATGGTGCGCGTGACCACGGGCGTGCACGCGGGCGGGCACGAGTACATCTCGACCGCGCACGAGGACCAGAAGTTCGGGCTGTCGATCGCGGCGCCGCCGGAGGGCGACAGCCCCGCCATGACCACTCTGCTGCGGATCCTGGAACGGCCGAGCCTGCGGCTGCTCGGCATCCACTCGCACATCGGCTCGCAGATCCTCGACCCGGACGGGTTCGAGGCCGCGGCCCGTGCCGTGCTGGAGCTGCGCGCGGAGCTGGCCGCGAGGACCGGCGTGCTGGTCGACGAGGTGGACCTGGGCGGCGGGTACGGCATCGCCTACCTGCCGGGCGAGGTCGCGCTGGACCCGGAGCGGGTCGCCAAGGACGTCGCGACGTCGGTGGCCGACGTCGCCGCCGCGCTCGGGACGCCGCTGCCGCGGTTCTCGATCGAGCCGGGCCGGGCGATCGTCGGTCCGGCGGGGATGACGCTGTACACGGTCGGCACCGTGAAGCCCGTGACGGTGGGCGGGGACGACGGCGAGCCGTTCACCCGGCTGTACGTCTCCGTCGACGGCGGCATGAGCGACAACATCCGGCCCGCGCTGTACGGGGCGGACTATCACGCGGAGGTCGTCGGGCGGGCCTCCCCGGCGGAGCCCGTGCTGGCGCGCGTGGTCGGGAAGCACTGCGAGTCCGGCGACATCGTCGTGCACCGGGTGCTGCTGCCCGGCGACGTGCGCGCGGGAGACCTGCTCGCGGTCGCGGCGACGGGCGCGTACGGCCGGTCCATGGCGTCGAACTACAACATGCTGCTCCGCCCGCCGGTCGTGGCGGTCCGCGACGGGGCGTCCCGCGTCCTGGTTCGCCGCGAGACCGAGGACGACCTGCTGGGGCTGGACCAGGGGTAGCCCGGGACCGCCCGGGCGGGGCGGTCAGGCGGGCGCCGGGATCCCCAGGTCCGCGGCCAGGCGGCCGGCGACGTGGTCGAACCAGCGCCCGGCGTCGTCGACCGACCCGACGAGGTGTCCGAACAGCTCGAACGACACCGTCCCGAACAGCTCGCTCCAGGCCATGAGCGTGCGGACCACCGCCTCGGAGCCGATGTCCTCGGGGACGAGGCCGTGCCGGATGACGAAGTCCCGGGCGCCGGTGACGATGTCTCCCGCGTCGGCGCCGTCGGGTGCGGGGACCGGCCGTGCGCCGGCCGCGTACGCGTCCCCGACGATCCCCGCCAGCACCCGGATGACGCGGGTGGCCGGCTCCACCGTGTCCTGCGGCGCGGCATAGCCGGGGATCGGTGTGCCGTACAGGAGGGCGAAGTCGCCGGGCCGCGCCACGCACCAGGCGTGCAGCGCGCGGCAGGCGGCGAGCCAGCGGCCGCCGGTGTCGTCCCGCGCGACGGCGCCCTCGGCCTGCTCGACGGCCTCCCCGAGCTCCCCGTAGGAGTCGATGAGCAGCTTCGTCAGGAGCGCGTCGCGGCTCGGGAAGTACCGGTAGACGGCGGACGACACCATGCCGACGTCCCGCGCGACGGCGCGCAGGGAGAGCGCCGCCGGACCGT
Source organism: Myceligenerans cantabricum (assembly GCF_054777735.1). Lineage (NCBI taxonomy): Bacteria > Bacillati > Actinomycetota > Actinomycetes > Micrococcales > Promicromonosporaceae > Myceligenerans > Myceligenerans cantabricum. Next base: position 266,062 of record NZ_BAAHAJ010000004.1, on the reverse strand, counting down.
CGGAGTGCAGCCGTGCCCGTGCGGCCTCAAGGATCTGCCGCGTCAGCGTCTCACGGGCGAGAGCGCGCGCCGTGCGGGGTGCGTTCATGCACACAGCGTCTCAGGAGAGAGCGCTGCACGCAAAGGAGAGCACCGCTCTTGATCGTGAGCGGGAGCCGTGTCATGCTTCTCGAAACGAGAGCGATGCTCTTGTTTGCGACGCCCGATCTCTCTTCCCAGGAGTCCTCCGATGAACACCACCGACCACCACCTCGTCCTCGGCGCCGGCCCCGTCGGCCGGCACGTCGCCCAGCAGCTCGCCGAGCGCGGGTCGCGCGTCACCGTCGCCACCCGCTCCGGCCGCGACACCGGGATCGCCGGCGTCGAGCACGTCGCCGTGGACGCCGCCGACCCCGACGCGCTCTCCCGCGCCGCCGAGGGCGCCGTGACGCTCTACAACTGCGTCAACCCCGGTGACTACACGCAGTGGGAGCGCACCTGGCCGCCGCTGGCCGCGTCGTTCCTGACCGCCGTCGAGCGGACCGGCGCCGTCTACGCGATCACCGGGACGCTCTACCCGTACGGCCCGGTCGACGGCCCCATGACCGAGGACCTGCCCGATGCCGCGACCGACCACAAGGGGCGGCTGCGTGCGCGGCTCTGGGCGGACGCGCTCGCGGCGCACCGCGCCGGGCGCATCCGCACCGTCGAGGTGCGCGGCGCCGACTACATGGGTCCCGGCGTCGGCGCGAACGGCCACATCTCTCGCGTGGTCCCGGACGCGCTGCGCGGCAGGACCGTGACGATGATGGGCCGCGTCGACCAGCCGCACACGTTCACCGACGTGCAGGACGTCGCCCGCACGATCATCGCCGCCGCCGGGGAGCCCGCGGCGCACGGGCGCATCTGGCACGTGCCCAGCAACGCCCCGGTGACCCAGCGCCAGGCGCTGACCGACGTCCTGGCCACCGCCGGTCATCAGCCGGTACGCATCCGGACGCTGCGCGGGCCCGTTCTGGCAGGGGTCGCGCTGGTGTCGCCGATGATGCGGGAGCTGCGCGAGATGATCTACCAGTTCGAGCGCCCGTACGTCCTGGACGACACGGCCGCCAGGAAGCAGCTCGGCATCGAGCCGACGCCGTGGGACGAGGTCTGCCGCCGCACCGCGCGCCAGTGACCGACGGTGGTGCGCGACGGCACGACGCCGCCCCGGCCGGTCTCGGGAGGTGATGAGACCGGCCGGGGCGGCGGTTGGCACCCGTTGTTCTGTCTGCCTCAGAGATCCAGCGGGTGCCGCCTGGTGATCCTCACGGCTGGTCTGCCGTGGAGCCCACCAGGAACTGGGAGTACGCGCCGAGGGTGAGGAACGACGGGAAGTCGTCGCTCAGGGCCACGGCGCGGAAGACGGCTGCCGCGTCGTCGAGGCGGTGTTCGTGCGGACGGGGGAGGTCGGCGAGCACGTCGAGGATGAGTGCCTCGACGCGGCCGCGGGTGACGAGCCGGCCGTCGTCGGCGGTCCGCGTGCCGGCCGCGACCCACTGCCAGACCTGCGAGCGCGAGATCTCCGCGGTGGCGGCGTCCTCCATGAGGTTGTCGAGCGCCGCCGCGCCCGTGCCCCGCAGCCACGAGTCGATGTAACGGATCGCGACAGACACGTTGGCGCGCAGCCCGTCGGAGGTGATGGTGGCGCCGGACCGGCGGACCGAGGCGACGTCGAGCAGGTCGTGCTGATCCACCCGCACGTCGTCGCGCAGCCGGGCGACCTGGTTCGGTGCGTCCGCGAGGACGGCGTCGAACTCGGCGCCCGCGACCGGGATCAGGTCGGGGTGCGCCACCCATGTGCCGTCGAACCCGTCGCCGGCCTCGCGACGCTTGTCGGCCGCGACCTTCTCGAACGCGCGCCGGGTCACCTCGGGGTCCTTCCGGACCGGGATGAACGCGCTCATCCCGCCGATGGCGTGCGCGCCCCGCTTGTGGCAGGTCGACACGAGCAGCTCGGTGTAGGCGCGCATGAACGGCGCGGTCATCGGGACGTCGGCGCGGTCCGGGAGCACGTAGGACTCGCCCCGTGAGCGGAAGCACTTGATGACGCTGAACAGGTAGTCCCAGCGCCCGGCGTTCAGCCCGGCGCAGTGGTCGCGCAGCTCGTAGAGGATCTCCTCCATCTCGAACGCGGCGGGCAGGGTCTCGATCAGCACCGTGGCGCGGATCGTGCCGCGCGGGATGCCGAGCGCCTCCTGGGCGACCTCGAACACCTGGTTCCACAGGCGTGCCTCGCGGGAGCTCTCCAGCTTCGGCAGGTAGAAGTACGGCCCGCGGCCGCGCGCGACCAGCTCCGCGGCGTTGTGGAAGAGGTAGAGGCCGAAGTCCACCAGCGCGCCCGACGTGCAGGTGGTGACGCCGTCGGCCCCCGTGTAGCGCAGGTGCTTCTCGACCAGGTGCCAGCCGCGCGGGCGGAACACGATCGTCGGCAGGTCGGTGAGGTGCGGCGACCGCAGCGCGTAGTGCTTGCCCGCGGCGTTGGTGTGCTCCAGCGTCCCGCGGATCGCGTCGTGCAGCGAGAGCTGTCCCTCGATGACGTTCGGCCACGTGGGGGAGGAGGCGTCCTCGGCGTCGGCCAGCCAGACCCGGGCGTGCGAGTTGAGCGCGTTGATCGCCGTCTTCGGGTCGGTGGGCCCGGTGATCTCGACCCGGCGGTCCTCCAGGCCCGGCGCGCCCGCCGAACCCGCCACGCGCCAGGCCGGGTCGTCGCGCACGGGCCGCGACGCGGCCCGGAAGTCCGGGTCCTTGCCCGCGGAGATCTCCTCACGCCGGTGCTCGCGCTCGGCGAGGATGCGGTGCCGGTGGCCGCCGAACCGGTCGTGCAGCAGCGCCAGGAAGTCGAGGGCCTCGGGGGTGAGGATCTCGCCGTAGCGCTCGCCGACCCTGGCGGTCACGCGCACGACGCCGCGGGGGACGACGTCGGAGGGGCCAGACGTCGCGACCGTGTGCGCAGTCGCGGTGCGCGGGGCGGGGGTGTCGATCGTGCTGGTCATGTCAGTCCTCCAGGACGTGGGGCTGTCCGTCTCGGGTACGGCCGAGGTGGTGGTGCGACCGAGGTAGTGGGTTCGGGGGAGGACCCACTACCTCGGCGGTCTGCGGGCCTGGCGGCCACCCGGGAGCGGGGCGGTCGCCGTCGGCGGACGGGGGGACGGTGCCGGCGCGGGGCCGGTCAGAACTGGGCCGACTCCGTGGAGTTCGCCATCGCCGTCGTGGCCGAGTCCGGGTTGAGGGCCGTCGACACGCGGTCGAAGTAACCGGTGCCGACCTCGCGCTGGTGCTTCGTCGCGGTGTAGCCGCGCTCCTCGGCGGCGAACTCCTTCTCCTGGAGCTCCACGTAGGCGGTCATCTGCTCGCGGGCGTAGCCGTGCGCCAGGTCGAACATCGAGTAGTTCAGCGCGTGGAAGCCGGCCAGGGTGATGAACTGGAACGTGAAGCCCATCGCGCCGAGCTCGCGCTGGAACTTGGCGATCGTGTCGTCGTCGAGGTGCTTCTTCCAGTTGAACGACGGCGAGCAGTTGTAGCTCAGCATCTGGTCCGGGAAGTCCGCCTTGACGGCCTCGGCGAACTTCCGGGCCAGCTCCAGGTCCGGTGTGCCGGTCTCCATCCAGATGAGGTCGGAGTACGGGGCGTACGCCTTGGCGCGGGCGATGCACGGCTCGATGCCGTTGGTCACCTTGTAGAAGCCCTCGGCGGTGCGCTCGCCGGTGATGAACGGGCGGTCCCGCTCGTCGACGTCGGACGTGATGAGCGTGGCGGCCTCGGCATCCGTGCGCGCGATGACCACGGACGGCACGTCGGCGACGTCGGCCGCGAGCCGGGCCGCGTTGAGCGTGCGGACGTGCTGCTGGGTGGGGATCAGCACCTTGCCGCCCAGGTGGCCGCACTTCTTCTCCGACGCGAGCTGGTCCTCCCAGTGCACGCCGGCCGCGCCGGAGGTGATCATGGACTTCATCAGCTCGTACGCGTTGAGCGGGCCGCCGAACCCGGCCTCGGCGTCGGCGACGATCGGGGCGAGCCAGTCGCGCGTGGCCGCACCGTTCTCCGCGATGTCGATCTGGTCGGCGCGCAGCAGCGCGTTGTTGATGCGGCGCACCACGGCCGGCACGGAGTTGGCCGGGTAGAGCGACTGGTCGGGGTAGGTCTGGCCCGCGAGGTTCGCGTCGCCGGCAACCTGCCAGCCCGAGAGGTAGATCGCCTGCAGACCCGCCTTGACCTGCTGCACCGCCTGGTTGCCGGTCAGCGCGCCGAGCGCGTTGACGAAGTCCTCCTCGTGGAGCTGCTTCCACAGGCGCTCGGCACCCCGGCGGGCCAGCGTGTGCTCCTCGCCGACCGACCCGCGCAGCGCGACGACGTCCTCCGCGCTGAAGGTCCGGTCGATACCGGCCCAGCGGGGATCGTTCGCCCAGCTCTCGGCCAGGGCCGCGGCGGTGGTCACCTGGTCGCCCGGGCGGGTGGTGCCGGACGACTCGGCGGGGGCGCCGTCGGCGGTCTGAGGGCTCGCGGCCCTCGGAAGGGATCGGCGGGTGACGATGGTCGGAGCGGTCATGGCGGGTACCTCCTGGTTTGCGCTCTTCGCTGGGAACTGATTCGACCTTCTGTCATCGAATCGCTCCGGATCTACTGGAACCCGGAAGAAATTCCTGCGAACTTCTGCTCGACGGAACGATTCCGATGTGTCACCCTCAGATATGCCCACGACGACGCCGAAACGCGGAACCGAGCGAAATGCTCTCGCCAGCCCTCCGGAGGCGGAGCCCGACGCGCTGACCATCGGCCGCCAGGTGCGCTTCCTGCGCACGCGGCAGGGGATGAGGCTGGAGGAGCTCGCCGCAGCGATCGGTCGTGCGCCGTCGCAGGTCAGCGCGTTGGAGAACGGGAAGCGGGAGCCGAAGTTCTCCCAGCTGCAGGCTCTCGCGCGGGCACTGGGCGCCGGCGTCGACGACCTGCTCGATCCCACGCCGCCGTCGGAACGCGACGCCCTCGAGATCGAGCTGGACCGCGTGCAGCGCGGGCCGCTCTTCGCCGCCCTCGGCCTGAACGGGGTGCGGATCGGCAAGTCGCTGGCCGACGACGCGCTCCGCACCATCCTCGGGCTGAACCGCGAGCTCGAACGGCTGCACGCCGAGCGCGCCCTCACGCCGGAGGAGGCGCGCCGGGCCAACGCGGAGCTGCGGGCGGAGATGCGCGCGTCCGACAACTACATCCCCGAGCTGGAGCAGGTGGCGCGCGAGCTGCTGGACGACGTCGGGCACACCGGCGGGCCGCTGCCGCAGCGGATCGCCGCCGAGATCGCCGAGAACCTCGGCTTCACGCTGCACTACGTGCCGGACCTGCCGCACTCCACGAGGTCGGTGATCGACAACCGCAACCACCGCCTGTACCTGCCGGCGAGCGGGCCGCGCGGCCGGTCGAACACGCGGTCGGCCATGCTGCAGGCGCTCGCCTCGCACATCCTCGGGCACACCGAGCCGCACGACTACGGGGAGTTCCTGCGCCAGCGCGTCGAGGCGAACTACCTGGCCGCGGCGCTGCTCGTGCCCGAGAAGGCGGGCGTGCGGTTCCTGCGCGAGGCGAAGGACACCAAGACCATCGCCATCGAGGACCTGCGCGACGCGTTCGCCGTCTCCTTCGAGACCGCCGCCCACCGGTTCACGAACCTCGCGACCAAGCACCTCGGCATCCCGGTGCACTTCATGAAGGTCCACGAGTCGGGGATCCTGCACAAGGCGTACGAGAACGACGGCGTGAGCTTCCCCGCCGACCCGCTGGGAGCGGTCGAGGGACAGCACGTGTGCCGCAAGTGGACCGCACGCGTGGTCTTCGGGGTGGAGGACAAGTTCAACCCGTACGCGCAGTACACGGACACGCCGTCGGGCACCTACTGGTGCACCTCGCGGGTGGAGAACACGCAGGACGGGGCGTTCTCGGTGTCGGTGGGCGTGCCGTTCGCGCACGTCAAGTGGTTCGCCGGGCGCGAGACCACGCACCGCGACCAGTCCCGCTGCCCCGACGAGTCCTGCTGCCGCAGGCCGCCGTCGGACCTGGCCGAGAAGTGGGAGGACTACGCCTGGCCCTCCGCGCGTCCCCACGCCTCGATGCTCGCGGCGATGCCGGCGGGCGCCTTCCCGGGCGTCGAGACGCGCGAGGTCTACTCCTTCCTGGACCGCCACGCCCCGGCATGATCACCGGCGGCCCCGGCGGGTGGGCGATCCGGTGCCGTGCCCAGGAGTGCCTGCCGTTGCCGGGCGGCTTCCGCGTGGAGGGCGTCCACGACTGCCGCGACCGCCGGGCGGCGCCATGACTCGGGGTGGACGACGGCGAAGTACGGCAGCCGGTCGCGCACCTCGTCCGGCAGGAGGCGCACCAGGTCCGGGTGGCGGTCCGCCATGAAGCACGGCAGGAACCCCAGGCCCGCCCCAGCGCGGGTCGCCTCGACGTGGACGAAGACGTTGGTCGAGGTCAGGGCGTCCTGGATGCCGGGCAGCAGGCGCCGTGGCACGTCGAGGTCGTCGACCTGGAGCATCGAGTCCACGAAGTAGACGAGGTGGTACCGGGACGCCTCGGCGACCGACGACGGCGTGCCGTGCCGCGCCAGGTAGTCGCGCGCGCCGTAGAGCCCGAGCTCGTACTCGGTCAGGCGGACCGCGCGCCCCCGGTTCACCTGGGGCGTGCCGACCACCACCTCGATGTCCACCCCCGACCGGTGCTGCGCGGCGCGGCGCGTGACCGTGACGATCTCGACCGACAGATCCGGATGGTCGTCCCGCAGCCGCGCCACGGCGGGGGAGGCGAGGTACGCGGCGAACCCGTCCGTCGTCGTCATCCGGACGACGCCGGTCACGCGGTCCGTCGCGGACTCGCCGTCGGTCAGCGTCGTCATCGCCTCGGCCACGCCTTCGGCGGCTCGCGCCGCGCGCTCGCCGAGCGCCGTCAGCTCCCACCCGTCCGCGCCGCGCACCAGCACCCGCCCGCCGAGCGAGCGGTTCAGCGCCGCGATGTTCCTGGCCACGGTGGTGTGGGTGAGCCCCAGTGCCTGCGCCGCGGTCGTGTACCGCCCGGAACGGGCCACCTCCAGCAGCACGAGCAGGTGCTCGGGCGAGGGCTGCGGGGCGCTGCCCGGACCGCTGGGGGACGTGTTCGACGACGGCACGGCCGCCACACTACCCGCCGGTGTGCATCTGCGTTCACCGCGTGTGCCGACATGAGCGTTGCGCGCACATCGGGCCCGCTGCGAGACTCCCGACGACGTCATGGCCCTGCCATGACCGACGAGGCACGACGCCTTCCCGTGGCGGCAACGGAGCCGCTGTGGTGTCGACGAGGACAACCGGAGGAAACATGGCCACGAGCCAGACACAGGGCGCGCCCGCGCCCGGACCCGCACCCGAGAGATCGCTGCTCCGCAAGGTCGTCGCCGCCTCTATGGCCGGCACGGTCGTCGAGTGGTACGACTTCTTCCTCTACTCCACGGCCTCGGCACTGGTGTTCGCCAAGGTCCTGCTGCCCGAGACGGGCAACGCGTACGACGGCATCATCGCCGCGTTCGTCACCTACGCCGTCGGTTTCCTGGCCCGGCCGCTCGGCGGGATCGTGTTCGGCCACATCGGTGACAAGCTGGGCCGCAAGCACACGCTCCAGCTGACGATCATGCTCGTCGGCATCGCGACCGTGCTGATGGGCTGCCTGCCCACCTACGGCCAGATCGGCGTCGTCGCGCCGGTCCTGCTGGTGCTGCTCCGGTTCGTGCAGGGCCTGGCCGTCGGGGGCGAGTGGGGCGGCGCCGTCCTGCTCGTCGGGGAGCACGCGCCGAACGACCGGCGCGCCACCTGGACCGCGTGGCCCCAGGCCGCCGTCCCGGTGGGCAACCTGCTGGCCACGGTGGTCCTGGCGATCATGTCCGCCACCCTGACCGACGAGGCGTTCCTCTCCTGGGGCTGGCGCGTCGCCCTCTGGCTCTCCGCGTTCGTGGTGGTCGTGGGCTACTGGATCCGCACCAGGATCTCGGAGGCGCCGATCTTCGAGGAGGCGCGCGCCGAGCAGAAGGAGGAGAAGTCTGCCGGCTACGGTGTCACCGAGGTGCTGCGCCGGTACCCGCGCCAGGTGCTGACCGGGATGGGCCTGCGGTTCGCCGAGAACATCATGTACTACCTGGTGGTCGCGTTCTCGATCGTGTACCTCAGCGAGGGTCTCGGGATGGACACCACGAGGATCCTGAGCCTGATCGCGATCGCGCACGTCACCCACTTCGTCGTCATCCTGGCCGTGGGCCGGATGATCGACGGCGTCGGCCGCAGGCCCGTCTACCTGGCGGGCGCGATCCTCGGCGGCACATGGGGCTTCTGGGCCTTCCCGCTGCTGGACACGCAGAACACGGCTCTGATCCTCACGGCGATCGTGGTCGGCCTCGCGTTCCACGCGCTGATGTACGCCGGGCAGCCCGCCATCATGGCGGAGATGTTCCCGACCCGGACCCGGTACTCCGGCGTCTCGCTCTCCTACCAGGTGACGTCGATCTTCGCGGGCTCTCTCGCACCGATCCTCGCCACAACGTGGCTGAGGAACACTGGACACTGGTGGCCGACCGCGGTGTACCTGCTGGTAGCGGGCGCGATCACGGCCGTGGCAGTGTTGTCCCTGCGGGAGACCAAGGGCGCCTCCCTGCACGAGCTCGACGCCGCCGACGCCGCCGCGCGGAAGGAGATCGCTGCGTGAACCGGCCCAGCCTTCCGCCCGCGACGCTGGAGGGCCGCAGGGCCCTGGTCACCGGCGGTGCCTCGGGGATCGGCGCTGCGGTGGCCCGTGAGCTCGCGGCCCGGGGCGCGCACGTGACCGTCGCCGACGTGTCGGGTGACGCCGCGAAGGGTGTTGCCGACGAGATCGGCGGCGACGTCTGGGTCGTGGACCTCGCGGACACGAGGGCGCTCGACGACGTGACGCTCGACGTCGACGTGCTCGTCAACAACGCCGGCATCCAGCACGTGCGCCCGATCGAGGAGTTCGCCCCGGACATGTTCCGGACGATCCACTCGATCATGCTCGTGGCGCCGTTCCTGCTGGTCCGGGCGGCGCTGCCGCACATGTACGACGGCGGCTGGGGCCGGGTCGTGAACATCTCGTCCGTGCACGGGATGGTGGCCTCGCCGTACAAGAGCGCGTACGTGTCGGCCAAGCACGGACTGGAGGGCCTGAACAAGGTGACGGCGCTGGAGGGCGGCCCGAAGGGCGTGACCAGCGTCTGCGTCAACCCGGGCTACGTGCGGACGCCGCTGGTGGAGGCGCAGCTCGCCGACCAGGCGGCGGCGCACGGCATCGGCGAGGACGAGGTGCTCGAACGGGTGCTGCTCACGGAGGCGGCGGTCAAGCGGCTCGTCGAGCCGGCCGAGGTCGGTTCGCTGGTCGGCTGGCTCACCGGCCCCGACGGGGCGATGGTCTCGGGGGCTTCCTGGACGATCGACGGAGGATGGAGCGCGAGATGACAGACGGGACGACAAGGACGTCGTCGGGCAGGAACCCCTTCACGGCCGCCATGCGGCCGGTCAACGCACTGGTGGAGAAAGCCGTCCCGAGCGCGTTCGTGTTCGCTGTGCTGCTCACGGTCGTGGTGGCGGTGCTCGCGCTGACGCTGACCGACGCCGGCGGCAAGGACGTGCTGGTCGGCTGGGGCGAGGGGCTCGCGGGCCTGCTGGAGTTCATGACCCAGATCGCCCTGATCCTGCTGCTGGGGCACATGCTCGCGAACACGCGCCCCGTGCGGTGGCTGCTCACCCGCGTGGCGGCACTGCCGCGCAACGGCGTCCAGGCGTACGTGTTCGTCTTCGTGGTGGCGGCGGCGTTGTCGCTGGTGCAGTGGGGGCTCGGCCTGGTGGCGGGCGGGCTGCTGGCCCGCGAGGTCGCGGCGCAGATGCGCGGGCGAGGGATCCGCGTGCACTTCCCGCTGCTGGTGGCGGCCGCCTTCTCGGGGTTCGTCGTGTGGCACATGGGCTACACGGGTTCGGGGCCGCTGACGGCGGCGACCGCGGACTCGGTGGTGGCGGAGCAGCTCGGCGGCGTGGTCCCGGTCGGCGAGACGACGTTTACCGCGTGGAACGTCGTCGCGACGGTGGTGACCGTCGTGGCCGTGGCGGGTGCCCTGGCGCTCGTCGCCCCGCGCCGCGGGGACGAGGTGACCGAGCTGGGGGTCGACGCCCGCACCGGGCCGCCCGCCGCCGAGCAGCCGCAGACCCCGGCCGACCGGCTGGACGCGTCCCGCGTGATCACGCTGGTGGTGGGCCTGGGCCTCGTCGCCTACCTCGCGGTCTATTTCGTCGACGGCGGCACCCCCGCGCTCGACATCGTCAACTGGACCTTCCTCGCGCTCGTGCTCCTCCTGGTGCGCAGCCCGTTCGAGCTGGCCGCGCTCGTGAAGGACGCGGCGTCGAACGTCGGCGACATCCTGCTGCAGTTCCCGCTGTATGCGGGCATCCTGGGGATGATGACGGCGACGGGGCTGATCCAGGTGCTCTCCGACGCGTTCGTGGCGATCTCGACGCCGGAGACGTTCGGGATCTGGGCGTTCGTGTCGGCGGGGGTGGTGAACTTCTTCGTGCCCTCGGGCGGTGGGCAGTTCGCGGTGCAGGCGCCGATCCTGCTCGACGCCGCGCAGCGGCTGGGCGTCGACCCGGCGGTGGCGATCATGGCGGTGTCGTACGGGGACCAGTGGACGAACATGATCCAGCCGTTCTGGGCCCTGCCGCTGCTGGCGATCGCCGGGCTGAAGATCCGCGACATCCTCGGCTACACCACCGTGACCTTGCTGGTGTCCGGCGTCGTGTTCGTCGCGACGCTGGCGGTCGTGGGTGCAGGATGAGGGTTCCGGGCGAGATCCGCCGGGAGACAAGGAGAGGGCGATGACCGGACTGGACAAGCAGGTCGCCACCGCGACCGAGGCCGTGGCCGACATCCCTGACGGAGCCACGCTCGCCGTCGGCGGGTTCGGGCTGTGCGGCAACCCGATGGCGCTGATCACGGCGATCCTCGAGCAGGGCACCACCGACCTGTCGGTGGTGTCGAACAACTGCGGCGTGGACGACTGGGGCCTCGGGCTCCTGCTCGGCGCGAAGCGTATCCGCAAGATGACGGCGTCGTACGTGGGGGAGAACAAGGAGTTCGAGCGGCAGTTCCTCTCGGGCGAGCTCGAGGTCGAGCTCACCCCGCAGGGCACGCTCGCGGAGAAGCTGCGGGCCGGCGGCTCCGGCATCGCCGCGTTCTTCACGCGCACCGGCGTCGGCACGCAGATCGCCGAGGGCGGCCTCCCGAGGAAGTACGACGGCGAGGGCGGGGTGGCCGAAGCCAGCCCCGTCAAGGAGGTCCGCACCTTCGACGGGCACGACGGGCCGGCCGAGTACGTGCTCGAGGAGGCCATCACCGCCGACTTCGCGCTCGTGCACGCCCTGCGTGGCGACCGGCACGGGAACCTCGTGTTCCACACGTCGGCGCGGAACTTCTCCCCGCAGGCCGCCATGGCCGGGAAGGTGTGCGTGGCACAGGTGGAGGAGCTCGTCGAGCCCGGCGAGCTGGACCCGGACCAGATTCACCTGCCGGGGGTGTTCGTGCACCGCGTCGTCGAGGTGGGCACGGACATCGAGAAGCGCATCGAGCGCCGGACCGTCAGGGAGGACTGAGGCATGGCACTGACACGCCAGGAGATGGCCGCGCGCGCGGCGCGTGAGCTCGAGGACGGCATGTACGTCAACCTGGGCATCGGGCTGCCCACGCTGGTACCCAACTACGTGCCGGAAGGCCGGGAGCTGGTGCTCCAGTCCGAGAACGGCCTGCTCGGCGTCGGGCCCTACCCGAGCGAGGACGCCGTCGACCCCGACCTGATCAACGCGGGCAAGGAGACCGTGACGCTCCTGCCGGGCGCGTCGGTCTTCGACGCGGCGACCAGCTTCGCGATGATCCGCGGCGGCAAGATCGACGCCGCCATCCTCGGCGCGATGCAGGTCTCCGCCGGCGGAGACATCGCCAACTGGATGATCCCGGGCAAGATGGTGAAGGGGATGGGCGGGGGCATGGACCTCGTGCACGGCGCCAAGCGGGTCGTGGTCCTCATGGAGCACGTCGCGAAGAGCGGGGCGGCGAAGGTGGTGGACGCCTGCTCGCTGCCGCTGACCGGCAAGGGCGTCGTGGACCGCATCATCACCGACCTCGCGGTGCTGGACGTGACACCCGAGGGCCTGGTACTCAGGGAGCTGGCGCCGGGCGTGAGCGTCGACGACGTGCGCGCCGCGACCGAGCCCGAGGTGCTCGTGCCCGACGACGTGGTCACCGCCACCACGGCCTGAGCCACCTCGACCAGAGCACCTGGCCGCTCACGAGGCGGTGCGGGTGCAGTGACGAAGGAGAGACCATGAGCAACGACGACGTGGTGATCGTCTCCGCGGCACGGACGCCGCAGGGACGACTGAAAGGCGCGCTGGCCTCGCTCAGCGCGGTGGAGCTCGGCGCCGTGGCCGCCAGGAAGGCGCTCGCGGGATCAGGGACGCTCGCCGGCGACGTGGACCGCGTGATCTTCGGCCAGGTGGTGCAGGCCGGCGCGGGGCAGAACCCGGCACGGCAGACCGCCGTCGCGGCCGGGGTGTCGTGGGACGTGCCGTCCGTGACCGTCAACAAGGTGTGCCTGTCCGGGCTCACGGCGATCGTCGACGGCGCGCGGATGCTGCGCGCCGGCGAGGCCGACGTCGTGCTCGCGGGCGGGCAGGAGTCGATGACCAACGCCCCGCACCTGTTGCAGGGTTCCCGCACGGGCTTCGCGTACGGGCCGGTGACGATGCAGGACTCCGTCGCGCACGACGCCCTGGTCGACTCGTTCGACCGGGTCTCCATGGGGGAGTCCACCGAGGAGCACAACACGGGCGATGTCGCGGTGACCCGCGAGGAGCAGGACGCCGTCGCGGCGGCCTCGCACCAGCGGGCGGCGGCTGCCTGGAAGGACGGGGTCTTCGAGCCGGAGCTGGCACCGGTGCACGTGCCGCAGCGGCGGGGCGAGCCCGTCGAGGTGGCCGAGGACGAGGGGGTGCGGCCCGAGACGACGGCCGAGGGGCTGGCACGGCTGCGCCCGGCCTTCACGAAGGACGGTTCGCTGACGGCGGGGAACTCCTCGCAGATCTCCGACGGCGCGGCCGCGCTGGTGCTGACCACGCGGGCGCGTGCCGAGGCGGCCGGAGCCCCGGTGCTGGCGACCGTACGGTCCTGGGGCCAGGTGGCGGGACCGGACAACTCGCTGCACTCCCAGCCGGCGCACGCGATCGAGCAGGCGCTCGACCGTGAAGGCTGGTCCGTGGGCGATCTCGACGTGGTCGAGATCAACGAGGCGTTCGCCGTCGTGGCCGTCGTGTCGGCGCGGCGGCTGGGTCTCTCGATGGACCGGGTCAACGTGCACGGCGGCGGGATCTCGCTGGGTCACCCGGTGGGCGCCTCGGGTGCGCGCCTCGCGGTGCACGCGGCCCACGAGCTGTCGCGCCGCGGCGGGGGTCGTGCCGCGGTCGCCCTCTGCGGCGGCGGCGGTCAGGGTGAGGCCCTGCTGCTGGAGGCGTAGCCGGCTCGGCTGGACGAACCGACCGTCGCACGAGGTGACTGCCCCGTGCGACGGTCGGTTCGCTGCGGTGGTGGCGCTGCGAGGCGTGGGCCTCAGCCGTGTTCCTTGAGGTCGTTCTCGTCGCCGATGAAGTCCATGACGTCGTCGTCGATGCCGTCCAGGTTCATGTCCGTCGTGCGGGCGCGCCGGGCGTCCCAGCGGAGCGTGAACGCGCCGAGGAGGGCAGCCACCACCGAACCGATGAGGATCGCGATCTTGGAACCGTCGGCGTGCTCGGCGTCACCGAACGACAGCTCGCTGATCAGCAGGGACACGGTGAAGCCGATCCCGGCCAGCAGGCCCACCGGCAGCAGGTCGCGGACGCCGATGCCCCTCGCGAGCCGCAACGGCGTCACGCGGGTCACGAGCCAGGTGGTGCCGAGCACCCCGATCAGCTTGCCCGCGATGAGCCCCACCATGATCGCCAGGACCACCGGCTGTCCGATCAGCGCGGCGGGGCCGTCGCCGTCGACCAGCGACACCCCGGCCGCGAAGAAGGCGAAGATCGGCAGGGCGATACCGGACGACGTCGGCCGCACGCTCATCTCGTAGGCGTGCGTCCGGGAGTCGGACTCGCCGTGCATCAGGACTGCAGGGACCACGAAGCCGCACAGCACGCCGGCGACCGTGGCGTGCACGCCCGACATGTGCATGAAGTTCCACGCGAGGAGCGCGAGGGGCAGCAGGAGCCACCATCGCGGCTTGCGCGACCGGGCGTGCCACGCGAAGAGCGCCACGGCGACGAAGGCGACGAGCAGCGGCCACCAGAGGATCGTCTCCGTGTAGAAGATGGCGATCACGATGATCGCCAGGAGGTCGTCCACGACGGCGAGCGTCAGCAGGAAGGTCCGGATCGCGATGGGCAGGCCCTTGCCGAAGACGGCGAGCACGGCCAGCGCGAAGGCGATGTCGGTGGCGGTCGGGATGGCCCAGCCGTGGACGAGGTCCCCGGCGCCGAACGCGAAGACGATGCCGACGTACAGCAGGGCCGGCAGGGCCATACCGCCCACGGCGGCCAGCATCGGCACGCCGGCTTCCTTGGGGCTGCGCAGGCTGCCCGCGACGAACTCGTGCTTGAGCTCCAGCCCGACCACGAAGAAGAACACGGCGAGCAGGCCGTCCGCCGCCCACTCGGCGAGCGTCAGGTTGAGGTGGACGTTGATCCCGAAGAGGTACTCGGGCCCGAGGACGGTCTCGGACAGCGTCAGGTAGGTCTCGCGCCACGGGGAGTTCGCCCACACGAGCGCGATCACGGCTGCACCGATGAGGAGCGCTCCGCCAGTCGTCTCCCTGGTCACCCACCTGCGGAGCTTGTGAATGGGTCCGGGGGCCTCAACGGTGGCGGATGTGGTCACGCAGTCTCCTTGGGTACCGATTGCGATCCAGGGACACAACCTTACCTGGAGCCTGACTTTGCTCTGCTACGGGTTCGCTCTCAGGAAAGAGTGGTCCGTGTCACGAACGGCCCTCGGGTCACGAAAGATCCTGGAGCATCTCGACGAGCCGGGTGACGGTGTTCCAGTTGCGTCCGGTGAGGGTGGTGCCGGCGGCCTTGTCGAGCACGGGCGCGGTGAGCTTCGATCGCCCGATCCCGTCGACGTAGTGCACGTACACGACGCCGGCGGCGACGCCGATGTGCTCGCGTCCGGGGTGCTGGAGGTCGAGACGGGCGATCCCCGCCGCGTCCACCTCCCCGAACGGTACGTGCGCCTGCATGTGCGACGGGTCGTTGCGGGCCGCGGCGGGGAAGGGGTTCTCGGCGACGATCGTGCGCAGCCGGTCGGCGGTCAGCGCGATCGCGGGGATCTCGGTGTCGACGCGTGCGGTCAGATGGGTCGTGAGGAGCCGGGCGGCGTCGTCGGGCGCCTCGACGCCTGACGTGCCCGTCGTGAGAACCACGTTCCCGCTGTTGAGCAAGGAGCGGACGTCGGCGAAGCCGGCGTCGAGGGCGGCACCGCGCAGGTCGGCGGCGGGGACGCGGCGATGCGGCCCGAGGTTGACCCCGCGGAGCAGGACGACGAATGCAGCCATCGGAACATCCTGTCGGAACGGTCTGGCGGACGCCATCCCGGCGCGCGGAGGTCGTGCGAAGGTCGTTGGGAGACTGTTGCTTGACTGAACCTTGGCCGGAAGGGCAAGAAGTTACAAAGATGTGAACAGTGTGTGACATCTGGCGACCCGCCCGGGTGAGGGGCTGGTCAGAACTTCCATGGCGGCGTACGTTCACGAACAAGGACGGCACCCAGTCGTCCTTCGGGAGGCCACCCTATGGAGTCATTGCTCCGTGGAGGGGGTCGACCTCGACCCTGCGCCACGTCGCCGTGCGCCAGGGGCGGGCCGACCGCTCATCCACCAGCTTCGTGAACGACGACGCGGCTGCGAGGCGCTTCGGCGCCGGAGGGAGCAGATGCCATGACCCGAACGACCGCCACCTCCCAGATCGGACGCACGGCCGAGGGCGACACCTCGGCCGGAGACGATCGCCGCACGTTCGTCGTCGACACCTCGGTGCTTCTCAGCGACCCGCGCGCCATCTTCCGGTTCGCCGAGCACGGCGTCGTCCTGCCCGTCGTCGTGATCAGTGAGCTCGAGTCCAAGCGGCACCACGCCGAGCTCGGCTACTTCGCCCGCAGCGCCCTGCGCATGCTCGACACGCTGCGCGTGCAGCACGGCCGGCTCGACTCGCCGATCCCCGTCGGTGACACCGGCGGCACGCTGCGCGTCGAGCTCAACCACATCGACCCGACCGTCCTGCCGGCCGGCTTCCGGCTCGGTGACAACGACACCCGCATCCTGTCCGTGGCCGCGAACCTCGCGGCCGAGGGCGCGGACGTGACGGTGGTGTCCAAGGACCTGCCGATGCGGGTCAAGGCCTCGGCGGTGGGGCTCACGGCCGAGGAGTACCGTGCCCAGCTCGCTGTCGAGTCCGGCTGGACCGGGATGCGGGATCTCGCCGTCAGCGACGAGCAGATGTCCGAGCTGTGGGAGTCGGAGAGCCTCGACCTGACCGCGCTCGACCCCACGGCGGTGGAGGCGGCCGGTCCGCTCATGGTGCACACCGGCACGGTGATCCAGGCCCCGGGCGGTTCCGCCCTCGGACGGGTCACCGCGGACAAGCGGGTGCGGCTCGTGCGCGGGGACCAGGAGGTGTTCGGGGTCCACGGCCGGTCGGCGGAGCAGCGCGTCGCCATCGACCTCCTCCTGGACGAGGCGATCGGGATCGTCTCCCTCGGCGGCCGCGCCGGGACGGGCAAGTCGGCGCTCGCCCTGTGCGCGGGGCTGGAGTCGGTGCTCGAGCGGCGGCAGCACCGCAAGGTGGTCGTCTTCCGGCCGGTCTACGCGGTGGGCGGGCAGGACCTCGGCTACCTGCCCGGATCCGAGGCCGAGAAGATGAACCCGTGGGGGCAGGCGGTCTACGACACCCTGGAGGCGCTCGTCTCCAAGGACGTCCTGGACGAGGTGGTCGGCCGGGAGATGCTCGAGGTGCTGCCGCTGACCCACGTGCGCGGGCGGTCCCTGCACGACGCGTTCGTGATCGTCGACGAGGCCCAGTCCCTGGAGCGGAACGTCCTGCTCACGGTGCTGTCCCGGATCGGGCAGAACGCGCGGGTGGTACTCACGCACGACGTCGCGCAGCGGGACAACCTGCGGGTGGGGCGGCACGACGGCGTCGCCGCGGTGATCGAGACGCTCAAGGGGCACCCCCTGTTCGCGCACGTGACGCTGACGCGTTCGGAGCGGTCGCCGGTGGCTGCGCTGGTGACCGACATGCTCGAGAAGCTGGAGGTGTGAGCCCGCGAGCGTGAGCGCGCTGCGACGAGCGCGCAGAAGAGGCGCTCCACCGGACGGAAGCCCCCCAGCCCCGCGAGTCCGGTGGAGCGCCTCTTCTGCTCGCGTCGTGCGGGAGGAGCGTAGCACCTTAGGTAAGGCTAACCACAGTTGGATCCTCTCCTGGGTGTGCCCCTCGGCAGCGCGCCTCCCGGTGACTCAGGCCTGCGGCGGGCGCGTCATCGACAGGACGTCCAGCGCCTCGTCAAGCTGTGCCTCGGTGATCTCGCCGCGCTCGACGAAACCGAGGTCGATCACGGCCTCCCGCACGGTGAGCTTGTTCGCCACCGAGTGCTTGGCGATCTTCGCGGCGGCCTCGTAGCCGATCACGCGGTTCAGCGGTGTGACGATCGACGGCGAGGAGCCGGCCAGCGCGGCCGCGCGCTCGACGTTCGCCGTGATGCCCGAGACCGTCTTGTCCGCCAGGACGCGCGACGCGTTCGACAGCAGGCGGATCGACTCCAGCACGCCCTGCGCGATGACGGGGATCTGCACGTTCAGCTCGAACGTGCCCGACGCCCCGGCCCAGGCCACGGTCGCGTCGTTGCCGACCACGCGCGCGCCCACCATGAGGACGGCCTCCGGGATCACCGGGTTGACCTTCCCCGGCATGATCGACGAGCCCGGCTGCAGGTCGGGCAGCGCGATCTCGCCGAGACCCGTGTTCGGGCCCGAGCCCATCCAGCGCAGGTCGTTGCAGATCTTCGTGAGGGACACCGCGATCGTGCGCAGCGCGCCGCTCAGCTCCACCAGTCCGTCGCGTGCCGACTGCGCCTCGAAGTGGTCGCGCGCCTCGGTGATCGGCAGGCCCGTGTCCTGCGCCAGCAGCGCGATGACCCGCTGCGGGAAGCCCGCCGGCGTGTTGATGCCGGTGCCCACGGCGGTGCCGCCCTGCGGGACCTCGGCCGCGCGGGGGAGCGCGGCCTCGACCCGCTCGATGCCGTACCGGATCGCGGCCGCGTAGCCGCCGAACTCCTGGCCGAGCGTCACGGGCGTGGCGTCCATGAGGTGCGTGCGGCCGGACTTCACGACCTGCGCGAACTCCTCCGACTTCGCGGCCAGTGCGCCCGAGAGGTGCCGCAGGGCGGGCACCAGGTCGTTCACGATGCCCGACGTCGCGGCCACGTGCACCGACGTGGGGAACACGTCGTTCGACGACTGCGAGGCGTTGACGTGGTCGTTCGGGTGCACCTCCTGGCCCAGCGACTGCGTGGCGAGGGTGGCGAGCACCTCGTTCGTGTTCATGTTCGACGACGTGCCCGAACCGGTCTGGTACACGTCGACCGGGAAGTGCGCGTCGAACTCGCCGGAGGCGACGCGGTCGGCGGCGGCGACGATGGCGGCGGCGACGTCCTGGTCGAGCACGCCCAGCTCGGCGTTGGCCTGGGCGGCGGCCTTCTTCACGCGGGCGAGCGCCTCGATGTGCGAGCGCTCCAGCGGCGTGCCGGAGATCGGGAAGTTCTGCACGGCGCGCTGCGTCTGGGCGCGGTAGAGGGCGTTCTTCGGGACGCGGACCTCACCCATCGTGTCGTGCTCGATGCGGAACTCGGTCTCCTCGGCGGCGCCGGACGGCGCGGGGACGGCGGTGTCGGAACTCATGGCTCTATCGTGCCGCAGCCTCGCTCCCGCGACGTACCCGAACGCGTGACTCCCGTCACCGTCGGGCGGGTGCGTGGCCGGCGGTGCGTGACGGGGCGCCTGTCGGCCGGCCCGGGACGGAAGGTGCCTGTCACAGATCCGCCCGGGTCCCGGTCAGGACTCGCGACGAGCCGAACGGCCCGTCCCCAGAACGGCATGCCGGAGGGCGTGCCGGAGAGCGACGAAGGAGCACACCATGAAGATCGTGGTCATCGGAGGCACCGGGCTGGTCGGCAGCCAGGTGGTGGACCGGCTGCGGGGACACCACGAGGTGGTGGCCGCCTCACCGCGGACCGGTGTGGACACCCTGACCGGGGCGGGGCTGGCAGAGGCCGTGAAGGGCGCCCAGGTGGTGATCGACCTCAGCAACTCGCCGTCGTTCGCGGAGGAGGACGCCACTCGCTTCTTCCGGGAGTCGACGAGCAACCTGCTGACGGCCGAGGCGGAGGCAGGGGTACGGCACCACGTGATCCTCTCGATCGTCGGTGCCGAGGGGATCGACGCCGGCTAC
Organism: Myceligenerans cantabricum; assembly: GCF_054777735.1. Lineage (NCBI taxonomy): Bacteria > Bacillati > Actinomycetota > Actinomycetes > Micrococcales > Promicromonosporaceae > Myceligenerans > Myceligenerans cantabricum. The sequence continues at coordinate 246,449 of NZ_BAAHAJ010000004.1, read as the reverse complement.
ATGCGAGCCAAGCTCGTCCAGGAGGCGCTCGTCAAGGCGTCCACCGCGGACTGGTCGATCGTGCGGTCCACCCAGTTCCTCGAGTTCCTCGACTCGATCGCCGACGCGGCGACGGTCGACGGCGTCGTCCGCATGGCACCGGTCCGCTTCCAGCCGATCGCGTCCGCGGACGTCGCCCGGATCGTGGCCGAGGTCGCGGCGGGCACGCCGCTCGACGCCACCGTCGAGATCGCGGGGCCGGAGACCGTCGCCTTCGACGAGATCGTGCGGACCCACCTCGCGTCGAACGGCGACCCGCGTCAGGTGCTCACCGACCCCGCCGCGACGTACTTCGGCGCGGCGCTCGCGGACGGAGAGCTCGTGCCCGCGGGGCCTGCGCGGCTGGGAGAGCTCAGCTACGCGGAGTGGCAGGCGGCTCGGGCGTAGTCGACGTGCCCGCGCCGGCCGCCGTCCCGTGGCCGGCGCGGGACCGCCGGAGCGGTTCGAGCTTGACCGGGTTCATCTGCCACAGGAGCTCGTGGACGCCCTCCTCGGAGAAGCCGACGACCAGGACACCGATCAGCTCCCCGTCACGCGCCATGCCGCACGCGGCTCCGCCGTTGACCTCCAGGGAGAAGACTGTGACGCCCGCCCAGAAGCTCTCGGCGTACACGGACAGGAGGCGGGCCACCTTGGCGCGGCCCGTGACCGCGACCCGGGCGACCTGCTTCACCCTGCCGTCGCTGTCGGCGTGGGTGACGACGTCAGCCGCCAGCAGGTGCTCCAGCCGTTCGACGTCGCCCGCCCGGGCCGCGGCGAGAAACGCGGTGAGCAGGTCGTGCCGCGCTGCCGTGCTCACCGTGGCTCGACGCCCCGACGCGAGATGCTTGCGGGCACGGCTGACGAGCTGCCGGGTGGCGGCCGGTGAGGTGTCCAGGACCTGCGCGATCTCGGGATACCCGTAGTCGAACGCCTCACGCAGGACGTAGGCGGCACGCTCCGTGGGCGTCAGGCGTTCCAGCAGGACGAGCACGGCGACATCCAGCGCCTCCGCCCGCTCGGCGCCCAGCGTGGGATCCGCGCTGGTGTCCACCGGCTCGGGAAGCCACGGTCCCGTGTAGGTCTCGCGCCGGGACCGCGCGCTGCGCAGCACGTTGATCGCCAGACGGGTCGTGACGGTCGTGAGGAACGCCTGCGGACTCACCACCACCGACCGGTCCGTCGTCTGCCACCTGACCCACGTGTCCTGGACGACGTCCTCGGCATCGGCCGCGGAGCCCAGCATCCGGTACGCGATGCCGAACAACCGCCGTCGCGCGGCGAGGAACACCTCCGCGGCGTCGTCGAGCCCGTCGGCCGCGGGCACGGGCTGGCGACCTGTCATCGCGGCCCCCTGCCGCCGGTGGACCTCATGGCCCCATCGTGCCGCACACCCGTGCCCGCCTCGCGGTGAGGCCGGTCACTCGCCGGGATCCTCCCCCACGTCCCCCAGCACATGGATCAGCCGCGCGGCGCCGTCGGACAGGTCGTACTCCACGCCGACGACGGCGCAGCGGCCCTCCGCGACCGCCGACGCGAGCCCCGCCGAGTACCCGTGCAGCATCCCGACCGTGTGCTTCACGTGCTCGCGGCGCAGCACGTCCGGGTCGGACAGCGCCGCCATGCCGGTCCCGGGACTGCCCGACGTGATGTTCACGATCGACGGGATCACCCGGTCCACGACGGCGCGCACGAACCCGCCTTGCTGCTCACCGGTGGCCAGGGTGTGCGCCGCCGCGGCCACGGCGCCGCACGAGTCGTGGCCCAGCACCACCACGAGCGACGCGCCCAGGACGTCCACCCCGTACTCGATCGAGCCGATCACCGTCGTGTCGAGCACGTGCCCCGCGGTCCGGACCACGAACACGTCGCCCAGCCCCTGGTCGAAGATGATCTCCGCGGCCACCCGCGAGTCCGAGCAGCCGAAGATCACGGTGTGCGGATGCTGGGCCGCCTGCAGCTCCGCACGCCGCGCGGCGTTCTGCGACGGATGGGCCGGTGCGTCACTCACAAACCTGTCGTTGCCCGTGCGCAGGTGCTTCCAGGCCTCCTGCGGTGTCAGACGTTCGATCTCGCTCATGCGTGCGGCTCCTCGGTCGTGAGTTCTCGTGCGCCCATCATCCGTCCAGCTCCTCCCGGCGCGGCGGGTTGGCGCCCGCGCGCGACACCGTGATCGCGGCGACCGCGACGCACCGTTCGAGGAGCCCGCCCAGCGTCTCCGGCCCGATGGCGCGCAGCGCGTCCCGACGTCCGGCACCCAGCAGGTCCTGGCTCCACAGGCCGTCGATCAGCGCGCCCATGAACGAGTCCCCGGCACCGACCGTGTCGACCACCCGCGCGACCGGCGCCTTCACCTCGACGTCGTCACCGGCCGTGAGCGCGACGGCACCCGCACCGCCCTTCGTCACCACCACGAGCGACGGCCCCGCCCCGCCGCCCGACCCGCCGGACAGCCAGGCACGGGCCGCCGCCGTCGGCTCCTGGCCCGGGTACAGCCAGCCGAGATCCTCGTCGCTGACCTTGACCACGTCGGACAGCGCGACGAGCGCCTCGATCCGCTCCCGCGCCTCGTCGGCCGGGCCCATGATGACCGGCCGCGCGTTCGGGTCGTACGTGATGGTCGACGTCGCCCGTGCCGCCTCGACCAGCGCGCGCACCTGGCTGCCGCCCGGCTCCAGCACCGCCGCGATCGAGCCCGTGTGCACGGCCAGCGTCTCCGGGCCGGCGGCCGCCTGCTCGGGCACCCGCCAGGTGAGGTCGAACTCGTAGGTGGCCGAGCCGCCGTCGTCCAGCGTCGCCACCGCCACGCTCGTGCGGTCCGCGCCGTCGCTGCCGGCGGCCGTCGCCACGTCCGACTCCCCGAGCCACGCGCGCACCGAGTCGCCGCGCTCGTCCCGGCCCAGCCAGGTCGCCAGCCGGACGTCCCGGCCCAGGCGCCCGAGCGTCAGGGCGACGTTCGCGATGCTGCCGCCCGGGTGCTCGGCCGTGGAACCGTCCGGCCGGTGCACCTCGTCGACCAGGGCCTCGCCCACGGCGAGAACATGGCTGCTCATTCGGTGACCTCACTGTCGTTCGTCGATGGACCGGTGCCGCCGCCCGACGCCGCCTGCGCGGCCGCGAGGCGCTCGCGGGCACCGTCGAGCCACTCCTGGCACCGCGTGGCCAGGGCCTCGCCACGTTCCCACAGCGCGAGCGAGTCCTCCAGCGGCTCCCCGCCTGCCTCCAGGCGCTGGACCACGCGGACGAGCTCGTCCCGTGCCTGCTCGTAGGACAGCTCGGCGACATCGGGTGCGACGGTCTTCTTGGCGTCGGTGTTCACGGGGAACAGTCAACAACACGTCACCGACATCCGCGGAGAGCTGTCCACAGGCACGCGGCCGGACGGCCGAAATCTTTTGGTATCCCGGGGCTCAGCGGCGACCATGTGCCCATGGGTCATCTCGAAGCCGCGCATCTCGAGTACTACCTTCCCGACGGGAGGACGCTCCTCGGTGACGTGTCCTTCCGGGTGGGGGAGGGGAGCGCCACCGCGCTGGTCGGACCCAACGGCGCCGGCAAGACGACGCTGCTGCGGCTCCTGACCGGCGAGCTCGTCCCGGACAGCGGCAGCGTCACCGTCACGGGCGGCCTCGGGGTGATGCGGCAGTTCGTCGGGTCGGTCCGGGACGAGAGCACCGTGCGCGACCTGCTCGCCTCGGTCTCCGCACCGCGCATCCGCGACGCCGCCCGCGCCGTCGACGGGGCGGAGCACGCCATGCTGACCGTCGACGACGAGCCCGCGCAGCTGGCCTATGCCCAGGCCCTCGTGGACTGGGGCGAGGCGGGCGGCTACGAGGCCGAGACGTTGTGGGACGTGTGCACGACGGCGGCGCTCGGGGTGCCGTACGAGCGCGCGCAGTTCCGCGAGGTGCGCACGCTCTCCGGCGGCGAGCAGAAACGGCTGGTGCTGGAGGCGCTGCTGCGGGGCACCGACGAGGTGCTCCTGCTCGACGAGCCGGACAACTACCTCGACGTGCCCGGCAAGCGCTGGCTCGAGGAGCGGCTGCGCGAGACGCGCAAGACCGTGCTGTTCGTCTCCCACGACCGCGAGCTGCTCGCGCGGGCGGCGAACCGGATCGTGTCCCTGGAGCCAGGCCCGGCCGGGGCCGACGCATGGGTGCACGGCGGCTCCTTCGAGACCTTCCACGACGCGCGGCGCGAGCGGTTCGCGCGCTTCGAGGAGCTGCGGCGGCGCTGGGACGAGAAGCACGCCCAGCTCAAGAAGCTGGTGCTGACACTGCGCCAGCAGGCGGCGAACAGCCCCGACATGGCGTCGCGGTACCGGGCCGCGCAGACGCGCCTGCGAAAGTTCGAGGAGGCCGGCCCGCCGCCGGAGCCGCCGCGCGAGCAGGACATCACCATGCGGCTGCACGGCGGGCGGACCGGGCTGCGGGCGGTGACCTGCACAGGCCTCGAGCTGACCGGCCTGATGAAGCCGTTCGACCTCGAGGTGTTCTTCGGGGAGCGGGTGGCCGTGCTCGGCTCCAACGGGTCGGGGAAGTCGCACTTCCTGCGGCTGCTGGCGGGCGGAGAGGTCGCGCACACCGGTGCGTGGAGGCTCGGGGCGCGCGTGGTGCCCGGACACTTCGCACAGACGCACGCGCACCCGGAGCTGTTCGGCCGCACGCTGCTCGACATCTTGTGGGCCGAGCACGCCCAGGACCGTGGCAAGGCGATGTCACGGCTGCGCCGCTACGAGCTGACCGACGCGGCCGAACGCCCCTTCGACCGGCTGTCCGGCGGGCAGCAGGCCCGATTCCAGATCCTGCTGCTGGAGCTCGCCGGCTGCACGGCGCTGCTGCTCGACGAGCCCACGGACAACCTGGACCTGGAGTCGGCCGAGGCGCTCCAGGAAGGCCTGGAGGCCTTCGAGGGCACGGTCCTGGCCGTCACGCACGACCGCTGGTTCGCGCGAGCCTTCGACCGCTACCTGGTGTTCGGGTCCGACGGCGTCGTGCGCGAGACCCCCGAGCCGGTGTGGGACGAACGGCGCGTCGAGCGGGCGAGGTAGCCGCGTGCCGGTGGCCGCGTGTCGCCGAGGTGGCTGCGTTGCATGGGGCAGTGCGGCCGGCCGTTCGTTCCGGTGGCGACCGGAGGGCCGTCCGACATTTTGGGAATTTGTCGGAAGTGCTGTGACATCCGGCGTCCTCGGGCGTCTGAGGTGCATGCGGGACACACTTCAGGCCCTGGGATGCGCAGAGACGCGTGCCGCCATGCAGGAGTACCTCAAGCACCAGCCGCTCCCGTGCCGCCGGCGCCGGATCGAGGACCATCTGATCGGTTGTGCGGGCTGCATCCGGACGTTCGTCGAGCTCCGGGAGGCGCACTGGATGGCCGGCGCCGCGTCGCGCTCCGGGCTCGCGGCGGCGTAGCACCCGGACGTGCCCGGGCCCGGGCAGGGTGCGTCCCCACCGGTGCCCGGGCACGCCCCGGCGAGGCGGTCAGGAGATGCCGCGGAAGAAGTCGCGGATGTCGTCCGCGAGCAGCTTCGGCTCCTCCATCGCGGGGAAGTGGCCGCCCTCGGTGAACTCGGTCCAGTGACCGATCGCGTTCCCCGGGTCCATCACGCGGCGCATGAGCGGGTGGGTGTCGAACACGGCCCACCCGGCCGGCACGGCGGAAGGCGTGATCCAGCTGAGCCCCGAGTGCTCGGCCTCGTAGTAGAACTGCGCGCTCGACGCGCCGCTGCGGGTGAACCAGTACAGGCTGATGTTCGTCAGGAGCTGGTCGCGGTCGACCGACTCGTCAGGCGTCCGGTACGCGCCGCCGGCCCAGGTCTTGTACTTCTCGGCGACCCACGCGAGCTGGCCGACGGGCGAGTCCACGAGCGCCGCGCCGATCGTGTCGGGGCGGTGGTTCTGCATCTCGTAGTACCCGCGATCGGCGGCGCCTCTGACCCCGATCGCTTCGATCTGGGCGATCTCGTCGTCGGACAACCCGTCGGGGAAGGGGAACTTCTCGCCGACCAGCCCGAGCATCTGCCCGTCACTGCCGGTGTGCGTACCGATGACACGCTCCGGGTGGAGCGCGGCGAGCTGGCCGGTGATCCCCGAGCCGAGGTCGGTGCCGTGTGCCGCGAACCGCTCGTACCCGAGACGCTTCATGATCTCGGCACAGGCCTCCGTCGTCCGCGTCAGCTCCCAGCCCGTGCCCGACAGCGGGGTCGAGAATCCGAAGCCCGGCGGCGACGGGATCACGACGTGGAAGTCGTCGGTCAGCAGCGGGATCAGGTGCTGGTACTCGACGAAGGACCCCGGCCAGCCGTGGCTCAGGATGATCGCGGTGGCGTCCGGGTTCGCCGAGCGGGCGTGCACGACGTGGAACGTCTGGCCGTCGACCACCGTCGTGAACTGCTCGTACGTGTTGAGTGCCGACTCCTGCGCGCGCCAGTCGAACCCGTCGCGCCAGTAGTCCGCGAGGTCCCGCAGGTAGGCCACCGGAGTGCCGCGGCTGAAGTCGGTGCGATCGTCCCGGCCCGGGACGGGGAACGGCCAGCGGGTGTTCGCGAGCCGCTGGTTCAGGTCGTCGATGTCGGCCTGGGGGATGTCGATGCGGAAGGGGGTGAGTGCGGTGTCCTCGTTCATGCCTCTCACGGTTCCAGCCATTGCGGCAGGGTCCCTTCCGCAATGGCTGGAATGATCGAGAACATGTTGGAGACCTCGGCCCGCCTGCTCGAACTCCTCTCGCTGCTCCAGCTCAAGCGCGACTGGACGAGCTCCGAGCTCGCCGGCCGGCTCGATGTGAGCACGAGGACCGTGCGCGCCGACGTCGGCAAGCTGCGCTCCCTCGGCTACCCGGTGGATGCGCGTCCTGGTGTGGCGGGTGGGTATCGGTTGGCGGCGGGGACGGCGATGCCGCCGTTGTTGCTGGATGATGATGAGGCGGTGGCCGTCGCGGTGGGGTTGAGCACGGTCGCGACGCGGAGGTTGGGCGTCGAGGAGACCTCGCTGACGGCGTTGGCGAAGCTGGAGCAGGTGCTGCCTGCGCGGTTGCGTCGGCGTGTGGAGGCGGTGCGTGAGGTGACGAGCATCGTTCCTGGGGTCGACGCGGTGCTCGATCTCTCGGTGCTCGGCGTGGTCGCGGCCGCGATCCGTGCACACGAGCGGCTCCGGTTCGGGTACACGAAGCACGGTGGCGGCGAGTCGGTGCGTTTCACGGAGCCGCAGCGGCTGGTGAGCTGGGGGGCGCGGTGGTATCTGCTGGCGTGGGATCTTGACCGCGATGACTGGCGGGTCTTCCGTGTCGACCGTATGGTTCCGCGGGCGCCGACGGGCGTAAGGTTCCGGCCGCGTGTGATCCCGGAGGACGAGGTCGTCGAGTATGTCGTGGGACGGGTCACCAAGACGGCCTGGAGGTATCGCGCCCGGCTGCTCGTCCATGCTCCCGCCGCTCAGGTCGCCGCGAGGATCCCGGTCCCGCGCGAGATCGAGGCGGTCGGCGAGTCCGCGTGCCGGGTCGAGCTGGGGTCGGACGACCCGGATCAGCTCGCGCTGTGGTTGACACAGCTTGGCGTGGACATCGAGGTGGTCGAGGGGGACGAGCTCGCGGCGGCTTTCGACCGGCTCGCGATGCGGTTCCACCGCGCGGCGGGCGGTGCGTTCATACCCGGCCACGATGTCTGAGCGGTGTTGAGCACACGCCGACCAGCGGTCTGCCGCACGTCTGGCGGAGGGCGGGCGCCGTATCCCGACGGCGACCTTGGCCGCGGTGGATCCAGTCACGGGCCGGGGTGACGACTGGATTCTCGGGTGAGAAGCTCACGCCGCCATCAGCGTTGCAGTCGCGGTTGCCGGACCCGTCATCGGAGCCATGGGCACCGAACAACTGTGCCGAGGTTGCTGCGTGTACGCGGATGCTCGACGGAGTCAGCGATCCCGTGCAGCAGGCAGCGATCCTGGATCGGTTCCAGGTCTACACGGTGAGGACGAAGACCGGCGAGTTCTTCCCGCCGTGCGGCAACTGCTCCGTTTGGGTGCCGAACCAATGACGACAGCTCAGGAACGCTGCGGTTGGCGGGACGGTCACCAAATCGTCGGGTCGACGTCGAAGATGTGCTTGATCAGCTGGTGCGTGCTGGACATGCGCTCGTTGAGCCTGCGCGAGGGTTCCCGGCGGAATACTCGGGGCTGGTGGTGTCTTCGACCGACGGGCTTCGAGCGCTGCGGATCGATGGGCGAGCAGCCGCGCGCGATGCGGACCCGGACTGGTGCTCTGCCTACGCCGAGGGCATCGGACGACCGGTCACCCCCGTCGGGGAGTACTCGCACATGACGCTCGTCATTGACGACGCGGGTGAGTTCTGGGGCGGCTTCGATGCGGACTACGGCTTCATGGGCGAGGACGTCGTCGCCGTCGTTCCCGCGCTCCTCGTGGAGCCTGGTTCGCGTCGACTAGATCGGGAGGTTCCAGACTCACGTGTCTGACCATTGGAGGGCGTCGTGACTGTGATGGGCGCGGTGCTACCGGCGCCCCTGAGCCCTGAGCAACGACGAAGCCCGGCCGAGTTCTCGGCGGCCGGGCTTCCTCCCACTCGGGGTGGGGTTCAGGACGCCTTGAGGAACTCGGGGCGCAGGACCTCGCGCAGGGCGTCGGCGACGGTGTTCAGGTCGATCGGTCCGGAGGCAGGTCGGGTCTGGGCGTCGAGCTGTTCGAGGATCGCCAGGCGGGCCATGGTCGAGACGGGCAGGTCCCGGTGAGCGGCCGCGGCGGTCAGGCGTTGGTACTGCTCGTCGCTCAGGCGCACCGACAGGACCCTGGGCGCGGGACCTTCCCCGCGGCGCACCCCGACGGCGGTCTCGGGCAGCGGGTCGTGCCGGGAGGCTTCGGATTCCTCGGCGACCTGGGTCAGCAGGTCGGTGATCGGCTGGTCCTTGCTCATCAGGACCCCTCCTTCTCGTCGTTCTCGTCGTCGTCGTGCTTCTGGTCGTCGGCCGGTGTTCGGTCGGCCTGGTAGTGGCGTTGGTCGACGTCGTTGGACTTCCACGCGTTCGCGCCCCACACCGTGGTCCCCTCGGTCACGGTGATGACCGTGATCAGGAATCCTGCGGTCTCGGACCAGCCGATCGTGCGGTCGGACTGGCCCTTCTTGGACGCCGGGTCGGGGCTGAACACGACCGCGCGGGGGTCGGTGAATGCCTCGTCGGCCCACTCCGGTTCGATGTTCGTCTCTCCGGCCGAGTCCTTCCTGGTTGATCGGGTGCGGATGTAGTCGGCCCGGTGCTTCCAGCCCGGCGCGACAGGTGGTTGCCCCTGCTCGAAGTTCACGTAGTCGAATCTACTACAGCAACGGTTCTGGTGGACGGGTTCCCCGGCCCACGATCGCGGCGCCGGGCTGGAAGACTGCACCCCATGACCACCCTCGCCCGACCGTTCACCAGTCGGGTCCTCGCCCTGCTCGCGGCCGTCCTCGCACTGGCGGTCCTCGTGCACTGCGCCCCGCAAGCGTCGGCGCAGACCGTCGTCGGGCCGCAGGACGTCGTCGGGCTTCACGCTTCCAACTTTCAGGCTTCTGTCGGGCTCCCGGAGCGCGTGTCCGCAGGTCATGGTCGGGTTCCGACCACCGCTCACGGCAGGATCGTGGTGGCTACCGGTGTTGCCCCAAGCATGGATTCGTTCCTGCCTGCAGGGGGTGACGGTTCGGCACATCTACGGTGAATCGGGGAGCGTGCGAGTCTTCCATCCGGAGATGCAGGAAGCGCCCGACTCGCTTCCGAAAGGCATTCGGAAGATGCGAATCTCTGGATGGTGTGCAGAGATCGCCTGCATCAACGATGCGCTCCACGCTGGTAGGTCTCCGTCTGGCGCAGTGATTGACACACGTGCAATCGGAACGACGCCACCTGGTCACGGTCTCCCCAAGGCGCCTTGCCCGACTTGTGGGCGCATCTTGCCCTATTTCTGCGTTGGGGTAGCCGAGTGAGTGGGATCAAGGATTCACTGATCGCTGAGTACCAGCGAGGGCTTCGTGAAAGTGCTGCCGAGGCGCATCGACTGTACGCCGTCGCTGTGCTCACCTTCGCTCTCGCCTCGGGTGCTCTGACCGACGCGCCACGACTGGTTCTTGAGCGGGCGCTGGCATTTTTGCGCCAGCGTGTACTGACCGACCTCGAGGTTGAGATGATGTCTGACGAGTTGCAGGAGTACCTGATCGCGAAGAACGGCAGTGACCTGGTGCGACGCGATCATGAGGACCGGGTAGTACGAGCATCGTTCGAAGCGTTCTACCCGACCGTGGAGTACGAAGGGCTTCATGGATGCGCGGCGGACGTCGAGGAACTGATGTTGGGGGGTGGTGCCGACTTCATGCTCGGCTGACAGAGAGATGCCGCATCGGACGACCATGATGTGGGAACTTGACTGTAACCGTTCAGGACAGACCCGCGCCATGCTGTAGCGATGCGTTCCTAACTGTATACAGGTACCCTTGGGGTGTAAGCAGTTAGGAGTCCCGCATGGTGTCCTCGTCGGCGGTGCTGACTCTTGACGACGCGCGTGCTGCTGGGCTGCGCAAGGACCAGGTGTATCGCATGGTTGAGAGCGGTGAGTTGGAGCGGGTTGCCAGGGGTGTGTTCATCCGGCCTGACCTGATCGATCCGGCGTTGGTTCCCCTCGCGGCGGCGACGGCGCTCCGGCCTCAGGCGACGATGTGTCTGACCAGTGCGCTGGTCCACCATGAGCTGAGCGACGTGATCCCGTTCGGTCCGGACATCGCTCTGCCCCGGGGAGTTCGTCGTCCGGCGGGGTTCGATCATGTGACCTGGCACAGCTTCGATCCCGCGACGTTCGATGTCGGGCGGATCAGGCTGGATGACGAGGGGGATCTGGAGTTGTGGGTCTACTCCGCCGAGCGCACCATTGTCGACAGCTTCCGCCTGGCCCATCACGAAGGCCTCGATGCCGCCCATACGGCGCTACGTCGCTGGGTGCGCCGGCGGGGGAACTCACCTGCCGCCCTGCTGGCGACGGCTGGCGCGTTCCCGCGGTCCCTGCCCCGCGTTCGACAAGCCCTGGAGATTCTGCTGTGACTCGACCTACTCGCGACACGTCGTCAGGTCGCGCCTACAACGACCTGCGGAACCTGGCTCGCCGCGATGGTCGTGACGTCGCCGAATACCTGACTCTCTACGCCCTCGAAGGATTCCTGGCCCGCCTGGCCGTGTCGAAGTACGTCGAGGACTTCGTGCTCAAGGGTGGTGTCCTGATGGCGGCCTTCGCCGCTCGTCGGCCCACGCGTGACGTCGATCTTGCCGCGTCGGGCTTCCCGAACGACATCGACGACGTCACCGAGCGCGTGCGTCGGATCGTGGCCGTTGATCTGGACGACGGGCTGGAATTCGACCTGGCGTCGGTCTCGGGGGAGGAGATCCGCGACGAGGCGATTACACCGGCGTGCGCGCGAAGGTCACAGCAAGGCTGGCCACGGCCCGTATCGCGCTGCACGTGGACGTGAACTTCGGGGACCCGATCTGGCCGGCACCCGCCCACACCGAGGTGCCCCGCCTGCTCGGTGGTGTTGTGCAGCTGATGGGCTACCCGGACCACATGGTCCTCGCCGAGAAGATCGTCACCGCCGTCGAACGGGGCACCGCGAACACTCGCTGGCGAGACTTCGTCGACATCGCCGCCCTCATGCGGACCCGGCACATCCGCCAGTCCGACCTGGCTGCCGCAATCGGCCAGGTAGCCGCACACCGCGGAGTCGTGCCGCAACCTCTCGAGACCGTGCTCGAAGGCATGGCCGACGTTGCCCAGACGCGATGGGCCCCATGGCGGCGCAAGCAACGCCTCGAAGCCAGCACACCAGAACGATTCCAGGAGATGCTGAACGAGATCGTCGCCTTCACAGGCACAGCACTTGACGGCAGCTCCGAGGGCCGCGCGTGGGACCCCGAGGCAGGAGAATGGCAGGCGCCGCAGGCGGCTTTTACGGCCACGTAGGGGTGCTCACTGATCGGCGGTCGAGCGGACTGCGTCTGGTCAGGTTGGCGCGTCACGCCGCCAGGTCTCGGGGGCTCTCGTAGATCCGAGCGCGCTGGCGGCGATCTCCTAGGTCGAACGCTCGGCCGCGGTCCGACCAGTTCAGGTGAGTGGTAGCCGGACGGTCGCCAGCGCGGCATCGGCACTCAGCCGCGGCAGGACCGTCGGCACCGGGACCGGACGTCCCCGCCCGCCGGGATGCTCGACGAACTTGATACGCGGTTGCACCGCCAGATCGAACCCGGCCTCGCCGACGATCCGCCCCGCGGCGGGTGCGCCGTCCGCGGCCGCAGGCCGCCTCATTCCCCCACCGAGGTGATCTCCGCGCCCAGGGTGCCGTCGGGCAGGCGGAGGCGGACCTCGTCACCGACGGTGACGTCCCCGGGTGCGCGGACCACGCGACCGTCCGCACGTTGGACGACGGCGTAACCGCGTTCCAGGGTCGACGCCGGTGAGAGGGCGCGCACCTGCGCCTCCAGCCGGCCGACCTCGCCCGACGCGCGCAGCAGCAGCGCGTTCAGCGTGTGCCGGGCGTGCCCGATCGCCTGGGAGACCTCCCGCTCACGTGACTCCAGCATGGTGTGCGGCGCGGCGAGCACGGGACGCGAGCGAAAACTGTCGAGACCCTGCTGCTCACGGCTCAGGAGTGTCGTGATCGCACCCCGGATGCGCTGCCGCGCCTGCGTCAGGCGCTGCCGCTCCTCCGAGACGTCGGGCACGATGCACTTGGCCGCATCGGTCGGGGTCGAGGCGCGGAGGTCGGCGACCAGATCGAGCAGCGGGGAGTCCGTCTCGTGGCCGATGGCGCTGACCAGCGGTGTACGGCAGCCGGCGGCCGCCCGGACGAGCGCCTCGTTGGAGAAGGGGAGCAGGTCCTCGACGGACCCCCCGCCGCGAGCCACGACGATCACCTCGACGTCGTCCCGCCCGTCGAGTTCCTGGATCGCTCGGCTCACCTCGGGGACGGCGCCCACACCCTGCACCGCGACCTCGCGGATCTCGAACCGTACCTGCGGCCAGCGCGCGCGGGCGTTCACGACGACGTCGTGCTCCGCCTTCGACTCCCGCCCGCAGACCAGCCCGATGACGCCCGGCAGGAACGGGAGGGGCTTCTTGCGGTCCAGGTCGAAGAGCCCTTCGGCGCCCAGCACGCGCTTGAGCTCCTCGATGCGGGCGAGTAGCTCACCGACGCCGACCGCCCGGATGTCGTTGGCCTGCATCTGCAGCGTGCCGCGCTTGGTCCAGAAGGTGGGCTTCGCGTGCACGACGACGTGGTCGCCCTCGTCCGGCACCTTCGCCAGCCGGCCCAGCGCGCTGCTGAAGATCGTCACGGGCAGCGAGACGTCGCGGTCGGCGTCGCGCAGTGTGAGGAACTGCACGCCGGAGCCCGGACGCCGGCTGAACTGCACCACCTGACCCTCGACCCACACCGGCGGCATCCTGTCGATGTAGCCCTTGATCTTGTCGGACAGCACGCGGACCGGCCACGGTCGGCTCGCGCTCGTGTCGGCGGCCATCTCGGGCAGTGGCAGCGGGGCGGCGGTCTGGTCGGTCACGGGTCCATCCTGCCTTCACTGTCTGACACCACGCTCTTCATCCACAGGCGTTGTCGCCACATACACTGGCGGCGTGACTTCCGGAACGTCCACCCTGACCAAGCGCGTCCTCCTCGCAGCCCCTCGCGGGTACTGCGCAGGCGTCGACCGCGCCGTCGTCGCCGTCGAGAAGGCGCTGGAGACCTACGGCGCGCCGGTGTACGTGCGCAAGGAGATCGTGCACAACAAGTACGTGGTGGAGACGCTGCGGGAACGCGGCGCCGTCTTCGTCGAGGAGACCGACGAGGTGCCCGAGGGCGGCCGGCTCGTGTTCTCCGCGCACGGCGTCTCGCCGGCGGTGCGCGCGTCGGCCGAGGCTCGGAGCCTCGACACCATCGACGCGACCTGCCCGCTGGTGACCAAGGTGCACAAGGAAGCCGTGCGCTTCGCCAAGGGCGACTACGACATCCTCCTCATCGGCCACACCGGGCACGAGGAGGTCGAGGGCACCGCGGGCGAGGCCCCCGAGCACGTGCAGGTGGTGAACTCACCCGACGAGGTCGACCAGGTCGTCGTGCGCGACCCCGACAAGGTCGTGTGGATCTCGCAGACCACGCTGTCCGTGGACGAGACCATGGAGACGGTCCGCCGGCTGCGCGAGAAGTTCCCGTCCCTGCAGGACCCGCCCAGCGACGACATCTGCTACGCCACGCAGAACCGCCAGGTGGCGGTGAAGAAGTTGGCCCCGGACTGCGACGTCGTGATCGTCGTGGGCTCGGCGAACTCGTCGAACTCGGTGCGGCTGGTCGAGGTCGCGCTCCAGGCGGGCGCGCGCTCGGCGTACCGCGTGGACCGTTCGTCGGAGATCGACGAGGCGTGGCTGGAGGGCGCGACGACAGTCGGTGTGACCTCGGGCGCTTCGGTCCCGGAGATCCTGGTCCGCGACGTGATGGAGCTGCTGGCCGGGCGGGGGTTCGACGATGTGCAGGAGGTGCGGACCGCGACCGAGGACCTCATGTTCTCCCTGCCGCGCGAGCTGCGAGCCGGCCTCAAGGCAGCGGGCTCCGAGGACGAGCGTCCTCGCAAGGAGTCCCGCAAGCAGCTTCCGCTCGCCTGACGATCTCGCCGACGCCGCCTGCTGACGCCTCCGCCCCTTGCCTCCTCATGTCGGACGGCGGCGCAGTGCCGCCCATCCGGCCAGGAGCACGAGCGTCAGCATGGCGACGTTGTGGAGATACTTCGGCCCGGGCGCCACGTCTCCGAGCAGCGGGAAGTAAAGGAACGCCAGGCCGCCACGGACCACCAGGAACGCCAACGCCACCGCCGCGGCGTGGCGGGCGGTCCAGTCGTAGTGCCGGGCGGCGAGGAGCAGGGCGACCCCGGTCAGTGCGGTGACGGCCGCGCCGACGGCGAACCCTGCCCACGTCTCTCCGGCGAACCCTGCGGTGAGCGCGAGGGCGAGGGCGACGGTGAAGGTCGTCCCGATCGGGAGGCGTCGTCCGGGCGAGGTACGGGTCCGGCCACGAAGACGCCGCCCGACGACGGCTGCGGCCGCGAGCAGCCCGAGCACCAGGCCGGCCGAGACGACGAGCTGCGTCGGCGTGGCCGTGCGGGACTCGGGGTCACTGAGAACGATCGCGACGGCTCCGCCGTAGGCGAGGGCGGCGAGCACCGTGCCGAACGGTCCCAGCCAGGGTTCGGTCGCCTTGTCGGGGCGCCAGGCCTCGGCGATCGCGACAGGGGCGCCGAAGCTGAAGACGATGTGCCCGACGATGAAGTTGTAGGCGTTGAAGGCGCTCAGCCCGAGGCCGGGGACGAGGGTCGCTTCCCGGGTCTCTTCCCATCCTTCGTAGTTCAGGAAGTCGGTGGCGAAGAGGGACTGGTCGATCAGGCAGGCCTCGGCGACGCCGAGCGCGGCGAAGAGCAGCAGCATGGCGGGCCAGCCGCCGCCGGTTCGCCGGGCCAGGTCGCGTGCGAGGAGGGCGGGAGCGCCGTAGAGGGCGCTGAAGAAGACCAGCCCGAACGCGACTCCGCCGAGGTCGCCGGTGCTGTCCCCGTAGGCGGCGAGCAGCTCGGCACCGATCGCGCAGAGCACGACCAGACCGAGGACGCGCAGCGGGAGGGTGCGGTCCTTGCCCGCGGCTGTGCCCGCCGGATCGACGTCGGTGCTGCCGGTGCTGTCGGTCACCGGGCTCAGCTGCCGGCGGCCGTGGAGCGGGTCTTCCTCTCGGCGTCGGCCAGGGCTCGCTGGTCGCTCGCCGCGAGCTCGGTCACCTCGACCTGCTGGATGACGACGGCGTCGATCGCGTCCTTGTCAGAACCGCCGCCCGGTGTCGCCCTTGATCCCTCCGAGTTGCCTGACGGCGGGTCCGCCTGGTCGGAGGTGTCGCGTGCGGACTCGATCGCCACGATGCCACCCTCGTCGGCGGCCAGCAGCTCGGACCTGGTGATGGAGCGCGGGGTCTCCTCGATCTCGCGTGGCTCCTCGATCGCGTCACGGGGATCGACGACCTCGAGCTCGACCATCTTGCGGGTCGAGCTGAGGACGCTGCGCTCGAGCGACCCGATCAGCTTGTTGTAGTCCTTCGTCGACGTCTCCAGGGAACGGCCCATCTTCGTGATGTGGCCGGTCATCGTGACGAGCCGCGAGTGCAGCTCCTTGCCGACCTGGTGCACCTTCGCCGCGTTCTCCGCGAGCGCCTCCTGCCGCCATGCGAAGGCGACGGTGCGCAGCAGCGCGATCAGGGTCATGGGCGTGGCGAGGATGACGTTCTTCCGCGCGGCGTACTCCAGCAGGTCGGGCTGCTGCTCGACCGCGGCCGAGAGGAAGGCCTCGGCGGGCACGAACATGACCACGAACTCGGGCGCCGAGTCGAACTGTGCCCAGTACTTCTTGCCGGCGAGCTCGTCGACGTGCTTGCGCATGTGCTTCACGTGCGCGTCGAGCAACTGCTCGCGGCGGTGCACGTCGTCCGTCTGCTGTGCCTCGAGGTAGCGGATGAAGGCGACCTTCGAGTCGACGACGACGTTCTTGGCTCCGGCCAGGTGGATCACCATGTCGGGTCGCAGCAGCCCGTTGTCCGAGGTGAACTCCTCCTGCTCGGTGAAGTCGACCCGGTTGAGCATGCCCGCGGCCTCCACCGTGCGGCGGAGCTGCAGCTCGCCCCACGCGCCGCGCACCTCTGAGGTGCGGAGCGCGGCCACCAGGTCGCTGGTCCCGCTGCGCAGCCGAGCAGACTCCTCGGCGACCTGCCGGAGCTGCTCCGTGAGCTGGCCGTGCCCCTGCACCCGTGCCTTCTCAGCCTCCTCGACCTGGGTCCGCACCGTGTCCATCACCTTGGACAGCGGGTTGACCAGGTTCTTGACCGCCTCTTCCCGCTTCGCGAGCTCTGCCTCGTTCCGCACCGTCGCGGTGGAGAGCCGCTGCTCAGCCAGCGTGAGGAACTGCTTCGTGTTCGCCTCCAGAGCCTCGCCCGCGAGCAGCTTGAACTGCTGCGCCGCCCGCTCCTGCTCCGCACGGGCGCCCGCCACCTGCTCCGCGGCGCGTTCCCGTGCCACCTGCACATCGGCCTCGGCACGCTCACGCACCGTGGCCGCTTCCCGCTCGGCGGCCTCGGCGCGCGCACCCAGGCGGGCGGTCTCCAGATCGGCCTCGCGCACCGCCGTCGACGTCCGCGTGGCATGCCACAGCCAGCCCACGAGCACGCCGGCAGCGAGGGTCACGAGCGCCAGGAAGATCGAGCCGAGGTCCATGCCGCCAAGGCTGCCACGGGTGACCGACACTGACGAAGGACGACGCGCAGACAACCCGAAGTGCGAGGTGACACGTTCAGTCTTGCGCCGGAGGCAGGTCATCCTGATGACGGATGCCTCGTGTCGGAGTCTCCGTCTAGGTTGTCGTCATGACCTACGAGACCGGCCCCGGAGCCGGCGGCTCCGCAGGCGAACGCGCGCCGGCAACGCCGTCGGACCCCGTGACGCCCGAGCCCGCAGCACCACGGCCGCCCGACCCGGGCGCCGCCCTCAGTCTGCGCGGGCTGTGGAAGCGGTTCGGCCAGAAGGTGGCGGTGCAGGCGCTGGACCTGGACGTGCCCGTCGGTTCCTTCTACGGACTTGTCGGACCGAACGGTGCCGGCAAGACCACCACCCTGTCCATGGCCACCGGTCTGCTCCGGCCCGACTTCGGCAGCGTCCACGTGCGCGGTACCGACCTGTGGGCCCGCCCCGACGAGGCCAAGGCCACGCTCGGGATCCTGCCCGACGGCGTGCGCCTGTTCGACCGCCTCACCGGCCTCCAGCTCGTCACCTATGCGGGCCTGCTGCGCGGCATGGACCGCGACACCGTCGCCGAACGCGCCCGCAGCCTGCTGGCGGCGATGGACCTCGTCGCCGACGCCGACACCTACGTCGTCGACTACAGCGCCGGCATGACCAAGAAGATCGCCCTGGCCAGCGCGATGATCCACGCCCCGCGCACCCTCGTGCTCGACGAGCCGTTCGAGGCCGTCGACCCGGTCAGCGCCGCGAACATCCGCGACATCCTCGCCGACTACGTCGCCGGCGGCGGCACCGTCATCGTCTCCAGCCACGTCATGGATCTCGTGCAGCGCATGTGTGACCACGTCGCCATCGTCGGCGGCGGTCAGGTGCTCGCCGCCGGCACCATCGACGAGGTCCGCGGCCAGCAGACGCTGGAAGACCGGTTCGTCGACCTCGTCGGAGGCCGCACCCGAGCTGAGGGGCTCGAATGGTTGCGCACTTCGTAAGGCTCAAGCTGACCCTGCTCGGCAACACCCTGCGGCGCAGTGTCTGGCAGACCATCGGGCTGTGCTTCGCGCTGCTCTACGGGCTCGGTGTCGTCGGGGCCCTCGTGATCTCCGCGATCCTCGGCGGCGGTACCGACCTCGATCTCACCGGACACATGATCACGCTGGCCGGCGCGGTCGCGGTGCTCTGCTGGTGGGTGATCCCTGTCTTCGTGTTCGGCGTCGACCCCACCCTCGACCCGCAGCGCTTCACCGTCTTCGCGATCCCGCGCCGCACGCTCATCACGGCGCTCGCGATCGCCGGCGTCGTCTCCGTACCCGGGATGGCGACGATGCTCGCGGCGGGCGGGGTCGCGTTCGCCTGGTGGCGGGAACCCTGGCTGATCCCCGTGGCTCTGGCCGGGTCGGCGCTCGGCGTGGCCGCGTGCGTCGTCGGCTCACGGGCGGTCACCACTGCGCTCGCACCGTTGCTGGAGTCGCGCCGGTACCGGGAGGTCGTGGCGATGGCCGCGCTGGTGCCGCTCGTGCTGATCGGGCCTGCCTTCGGCTGGGCGAGCAACGAGGTCGGCGCCGTCTCCCAGGAACTGCGGGCCGACGGGGCCACGGTCACCGTCGACGGATCGGTGTTCGCGGTGGTGATCGCCCGGTTCGGCGAGCTGGCGGCATGGACGCCGTTCGGGGCGCCGTGGTCGCTGCCCGTCGCCGTCCAGGACGGCGCATGGGGCGCCGCGCTGGCCAAGCTGGCCATCTCCGTGGGGACGGTCGTGGTGCTCTGGCTCATCTGGGACCGCTCGCTCGCGAAGGCGCTGGTCACTCCGACGGTCGGCGGCGGCAAGGGTGCGAAGGGCAAGGGGCTGGGCTGGTTCGGCCGGTTCCCGGCCACGCCCGTCGGCGCCGTCGCCGCACGCTGCACGACGTACTGGGTCCGGGACCCCCGCTACGCGGCGGGCATCGGCGTCATCTTCCTCATGCCGCTGGTCCTGTGGCTGCCTACCCGCTCGACCGGGAGCCTCGAGCTGCTGCTCCTGGCCGGCCCCGTCGTCGCGTGGGTGCTGGCGTTCAGCGTCTCGAACGAGGTCGGCTACGACTACACCGCCTTCGCCCTGCACGTGGCGACCGGCACCACGGGCCGCGCCGACCGATGGGGACGGGTGCTGCCTGTGCTGATCTTCGGCACCGCCGTGGTGGTGATCGTGGTCATGTCGACGATCTGGCTCTCCGGCCGGTGGGAGTTCACGGCGCCGCTGCTCGGCGTGTGCCTGGGAACGCTCGGCCTCACCCTCGGTGCGTCGAGCGTCGCGTCCGCGATGCTCGTCTACCCGGTGGCGAAGCCGGGGGAGAGCCCGCTCAAGTCGCCGCAGGGTGCTGCCATGGCGACGATGGCGGCACAGCTCCTGAACATGCTCGTCGTCGTCGGTCTGTCCCTGCCGCTGGTCGGGCTCGGCATCTGGGCGTTCGTGTCGGGGGATCCGGTGGTCGGGCTGGTGACGCTCCTGTTCGGCCTCACGGAGGGCGCGGTGCTGCTCGTGGCCGGCGTCCGGGTGGGTGCGCGCGTCTTCGACCGCCGCGCCCCGGAGCTGCTGCAGCAGGTCCAGGCGTTCCCATGACAGGTCCGGGGCCGACGTCGGCACGGTGGCGCGCTGTTCCGCCGTGGCCCCGTCGCCGGCCCGGCACGTAGAATCTTCCGACGTGGCTCTCACTATCGGCATCGTCGGCCTGCCTAACGTCGGCAAGTCCACCATCTTCAACGCGCTGACCCGCAACCAGGTGCTCGCGGCGAACTATCCCTTCGCCACGATCGAGCCCAACATCGGGGTGGTGCCGCTGCCGGACGAGCGGCTCGGCAAGCTCGCCGAGATCTTCGCGAGCGAGCGCGAGCTGCCGGCGACGGTGTCGTTCGTCGACATCGCGGGCATCGTCAAGGGCGCGTCCGAGGGTGAGGGACTGGGTAACAAGTTCCTCGCGAACATTCGCGAGGCCGACGCGATCTGCCAGGTCACACGCGCGTTCACCGATACGGACGTAGTCCGCGTGGATGGTTCGGTCGACGCTCCCGGCGACATCGAGACGATCTCCACCGAGCTGATCCTGGCGGACCTCCAGACCCTTGAGAAGGCCCTCCCGAGGATGGAGAAGGAGGTCAAGATCAAGAGGGGAGACCCGGTCCTCTTCGCCGCGGCCAAGAAGGCGCAGGAGATCCTCGAGTCCGGTGCCACGCTCTACCAGGGTGCGGCGGCCGTGGGCCTCGACCTCGCGGAGATCGCAAGCCTGCAGCTCATGACGGCCAAGCCGTTCATCTACGTCTTCAACACCGACGAGGACGGGCTCGCCGACACCGCCTCGCAGGAGGCGCTGCGGAAGCTGGTCGCCCCCGCGGACGCGATCTTCCTGGACGGCAAGTTCGAGTCGGAGCTCGCCGAGCTGGAACCGGAGGAGGCGGCGGAGATGCTGGCCGAGACGGGGCAGACGGAGTCCGGCCTGGACCAGCTGGCGCATGTCGGCTTCCACACGCTCGGCCTGCAGACCTATCTCACCGCCGGCCCGAAGGAAGCCCGCGCCTGGACCATCAAGAAGGGCTGGACGGCACCGCAGGCTGCCGGGGTCATCCACACCGACTTCGAGCGCGGCTTCATCAAGGCGGAGGTCGTCTCGTACGAAGACCTGCTCGAGACCGGCTCCGTGCAGGCGGCGAAGGCTGCGGGCAAGGCCCGCATCGAGGGCAAGGACTACGTGATGGCCGACGGCGACGTGGTCGAGTTCCGCTTCAACGTCTGATATCGGGGTCGCGCCGCAGGTCAGATGCGGTTTAGCGAGCGCCGGTCCGCAGGGAGTCCGCAAGATTCGCGGTTGTGGCCCTGCGGAGGATGGCCGCGCGAGGGCTCACTGAGCCTGGCGCCGTGTGTCGGCGGTGGACAGTGCGGACCGCATGAGCGAGCGCGCTGCGTTTCGGGTGCGGTCGTTCGCGTTCGGCCACAGGTGCGCGTACGTCTCAAGCGTCGTCTTGGCGGAAGCGTGCCCGAGGGCGCGCTGCACCGTGACGACGTCACAGTTCTCAGCGATCAGGCCGGAAGCGTAGAAGTGGCGGAGGTCGTGAAGAGTGAAGCCCGTGACGCCGGACTTCTTGACGGCCTTCCGCCACCTGTATCCGACGGTGTTCTGGTGCGGTGGGTCCTCGCCCGCGCCGACGAACAACCAGTCGTCGCCATGCGTACCGAACTGCTTGATGTGCGCGGAGATGAGTGTCGTCAGCTCGTCCGGGATGGCGATGTCGCGCTCTGATCCGTACTTGGGGAGACGGATCTCGATCTTGCCGCCGTTCTCGCGCTGAATCTGCCGTCGCACATGGAGAACCCTGCCGAGGAACTCGATGTCACCGGATTTGGTACCCGCCGCCTCTCCGAGGCGGAGCCCCGCGAACGCGCAGAGCGCGATGAAGGGCGCGAATTCGTCGTCGGCAGCGTTGATCAGTTCCCCCACCTGCTCAGCAGTGGGGATCCGCAGGGCATGCTCACTCCGGCGCTGGCGGGGGAGCGTCACTCCCACGGTCGGGTCGACCCCGATGACCCTGTCCCGCGTCGCAGCACGGAACACGCTCCGGACGTTGTTGTAGCGGGTCTTGACCGTCCCCGGAGCGAGGCCGTCCCGGGTCATCCGCTTGATCCATCCCTCGATGTGTGATCGCTGGATCGACTTTATGGGGTGGTCGGTGAACGTGGTCGACGATACGGCGAGCTGCATCGCGCGATCCGTTCCACCTACCCAGACCTGGCGCTCCGCCCATTGGTCGAAGTAGGTCTTGAAGGTGATGCGGCCAGCGCGCGGATCAGCGTATATGCCCGTGACGATCGTCGCAGTGACCTCGTCGAGCCAGCGTTGCGCGTCGGCCTTGCGATCGAAGTGCCGTGAGTGCTCCTTCTTGGCCTCGTCCCGGTAGCGGGCGCGGTACTTGCCGTTAGGGCGTTTCTTGATTGATGCCATCGGGGTTCTCCTGTTCTTGTTCTTCTTCCTCGGGGTCGGGGTCGTTGGCCCAGTCTGGGAGGGGGTTCTCGGACTTGGCTCGGGCTTCCTCGCGCTTGCTGCGATGGTGGTTGACATGGCTGGCGACGATCTCGGTGATGTCGCCTTGTTCGAGGGCTTTGCGGATGCCGTGGGCAACGACGGCTTTGGAGCGGGGGTGCTGGTCGAGCCAGTCCCGGCCGTCGTCTTGGGCGGTCAGGAGATGGTCGACGGCTTGGCGGAGGGCGTGGGTGCGTTCGCGGATGAGGCGTTCGCGGCGGAGGCCGTCGAGTTCGTCTTCTGCGTCCTTGCTGGTCTCGTAGAGGTAGTTGAGGGGGATGTCGAAGACGTCGGCGACGATGCGCGCTTCGCTCAGGCGTAGAGGTCGTTGGCCGCGTTCGATCTTCAGGATGGTTTGAGGGTGGACGCCTTCGAAGCCGGCGTTCAGGAGTTGCATGGCGAGCTGGACCTGGGAGAGCCCGGCGGAGGTCCGGTACTTCTTCAGGTTCGCGCCGATGTTCTTGTCGTCTTCTGTGCCCATGTCCTTCACGGTAACGAAACGTTGGGTGTCACGCAGCAGTGTCGAAATGATGCGTGATATCTTGGCACTGATGGTAACAAGATGAGCGGTGTCGTGTTGGCACTGCCGGGAAGGTGGTCACGATGCAGGCGAACCAGGGGTCCGGGATCTCGGACGAGGAGGACCCGATGCTCTCGACGCGTGAGGTGTCGAGGTTGATCGGGGTTCCGGAGAACACGTTGCGCTGGTGGCGGTACTGCGGGTTGGGTCCGCGCTCGTTCCGTCGTGGCCCGCGCCGGGTGGTCTACCGGCGCTCGGCGGTGCTGGAGTGGCTGGCGCAGCAAGAGGCGGCAGGGGTCACGGATGGCTGACTCGCCAGGGGCGCACCCGCACAACGGGGCTCGGACACTTCGGTGTCCGGGCCCCGTTGCTGTTCCGGCCAACGACACCATGCCTGGCCTTGCCGCGCCATCCGCTCCAACGGCGCGGTCGTCTGCACGGCCGTCTGGCGCGAAAGAGTGGATCGCCGGATACCTGGCCGCGCGCGGTGACCAGGTGCTGGCGGGCGAGGTGATCGAGGCTGGGGGAGCGCTGGGGTTCCCGGCCTCGACGGTGAAGAACGCCCGCCGGAAGGTGGCTGACACGTTCCGGGTCGGGTTCGGCCGGGCGCAGCAGACCTACTGGCGGCTACGCGCCGCACCCGGCACCTCGGCCGAGACCGACCCTATAGGTACCGCGGGTCTCACGGATACCGCAGAGCCCGTACCCGCCGCGAGGCCCGTCGAACCCGCATCGGCCGCACGGCCCACGCGAACCGCCCGGACCGCCAAGCGTGCAGGTCCCGTGCGCCCCACCGATGCCGCCGCACCGTCGGGTCGCGCGTCCCGCCCACGCCGCCGGCCGGCCCGCCGCCCGACGGCGGATGCGGTGCAGCCGACGTTGTTCGCCGTGATGGGGGTGAGCGAGTCATGAGCCGCCGCGCCGAAGGGATCGGCGCGGGGAATGGGCCCGCACGCCCGAGCCGGAACCGACAGGCCGCCGTCCGGCTGCCCATGATCCCTATCCCAGCCAGCCCTATCGATCTGCCGCCCCCGCCACTTCTCGACCCCTCCACGTCCCCGCCTCAGACCCGCACCGCCTCTCCGATCAGCCCCGCTTCTACCGCCCCAAGCTCCGCCTCTCGCCTCCCAGCCGCCCTGTCGCCCGCCCTGCACCTTCCTCTCACCGCCCTCCTCCTTCTGGACACACGTCTGGCAGTAGTGGATACGCATCGTTGGAGAACGCTGATGCCATTTGAAGCAGAAACGCTTTGGCCAATTGTGGCGGGCGTCCCCCGCGACGTCCCCCACCGCACGCGGGCCGGATCGGCGCGGTTCCGGGCCGGTCGGCGGCCTGGTCTGGCGCGCGGGATCGGGGGTGTGTGGTGACGGTCTCGATCCGGATGATGAGCGCGGGCGACGGGTACAAGTACCTGTTGCGGTCGGTCGCCCACGGCGACGCCGAACGCCCCGACGCGCCGGGCGGCGGCCTGCCCGGCCTCGGGGCGGGCGGCGGCTTCGCCGCGCGCGGCAAGGGTGATGTCGAGGCTGATGGCGGTTCGGCGACCGCGCGGTACTACACGCAGCCGGGCACCCCGCCGGGCGTGTGGCTCGGTTCCGGGGTGCGGGAGTTCGGGGCCGGACAGATCGCGGCGGGCGACCCGGTCTCGCGTGAGCAGATGGAGTTGCTGTTCGGGCAGGGCCGTGACCCGGTCACCGGCCAGCAGCTCGGGCGCCGCTACCCGTCCTACCGCACGGTCGGGGAACGCATTGCCGATCAAGTCGACGCGCTGGACGCTGGGCTGTCCGAGCAGGAGCGGGAGGCGGCGGTCGCCGCGATCGTGGAGAAGGAGACCGTCGCGGGGCCGCGCACGGCCGTGGCGGGCTTCGACCTGACGTTCTCGGTCCCCAAGTCTGTGTCGGTGCTGTGGGGTCTGGCCGACCGGGAGATCCGGGAGGTGATCGAGGCGGCGCATCACGAGGCCATGGCCGAGACGGTCACGCTCCTGGAAAGGGAAGTGGCTGTCACGAGGATGGGCACGGATGCCGGAGACGGCGCGGCGTCGTTCGCCGACGTGCAGGGCGTGGCGGCTACGGCGTTCGATCACTGGGACTCCCGCTCGAATGACCCCCAGTTGCACACGCACGTGGTGATCGCGAACCGGGCCAAGACCAGCAGCGACGGAAAGTGGCGCACGCTGGACTCTCGCGGCCTGCACCACTCGATCGTGGCGGCCTCGGAGCACTACAACGGCGTTCTCGCCGACCGACTCACCGCCGCTCTCGGCGTGTCCTGGGACCGGCGCAACCGAGGCCCGGACCGCACCGCCGGGTTCGAGATCGAGGGCGTACCGGAGAACCTGATCCGCGCGTTCTCCGGCCGGTCGCGGGACATCGACGTGGCCAAGGACGAGCTGCGGGACTACTACATCGCCAAGCACGGCCGCGAGCCGTCGCGCACGACGATGCTCAAGCTACGCGGCCAGGCGACGCTGGCGACCCGGCCGCCCAAGCGGCTGCGATCGTTGGAGGACCTGACCGGCGAGTGGCACGAGCGCGCGAGCCGCATCCTGGGCAAGGACGCCACCGCCTGGACCCGCACGATCCTGCAAGGACCGGCTACCCGCAGCGGCGATCCGGCCAGCACGACCAGCGCGGCAAAGATGTACGGCGCGGCGCAGGTCCCGGACGTGGTCCTGGCCGAGGTCGCCGCGCGGGTGGTGGACGTGGTCTCGGACAAGCGGGCGACCTGGCGGCGGTGGAACCTGTGGGCCGAGGTCGAACGCCAGACCCGGCCCTGGCGCATTACCCCCGGCGAGCGAGAACAGGTCGTCAGTGCGATCGTCCAGGAAGCCGAGCGGCGGTCCATCGCCTTGACGCCGCCTGAGCTCGCCTCCACTCCCGCCGTCCTGCACCGCCGCGACGGGACCAGCAGCCTGCGCCCGAAGCACGCCACCCTGTACACGTCGCAGGATCTCCTGGACGCCGAAGCCCGCCTCCTGAAGCACGCCATCACGCGCACGGCGCCCACGGTCGAGGTGGATACGCTCCGCGCGGCGGCGACCCGCGCGACGACAGCGGGCCGCGAGAAGGGTGGTCCGGTGCGGTTGGATGCGGGACAGGCGACCGCACTTGCTCAGGTGGCGACGTCCGGCCGCCGTCTGGACCTGCTCGTGGGCCCTGCCGGGGCGGGCAAGACGACCGCGATGCGCGTGTTGAAAGACGCCTGGACCCACGCGCATGGCATCGGGTCGGTGATCGGGCTGGCGCCGTCGGCCGCAGCCGCGGAGAACCTGGCCGGCGACCTGGGGATCGGGTGTGAGAACACCGCCAAATGGCTCTACGAGCACGCGCAGGGCAGCGCGTCGTTCACGGCGGGGGACCTGGTCATCCTCGATGAGGCGACCCTGGCCGGAACCCGCACCCTGGACCGGATCGTCTCCCACGCCACCGAGACGGGGGCGAAGGTGCTGTTGGTCGGGGACTGGGCACAACTCCAAGCCGTCAACGCAGGCGGCGCCTTCTCGCTGCTCGTCCAGCACCGCGACGACCTCACCGGCGACGTACCCGAACTCCTGGACATCCACCGCTTCCACCACGACTGGGAGAAACGCGCCTCCCTGCGCCTGCGCAAGGGGGACACCGACGTGGTCGGCTTGTACGAGTGGCACGGACGGCTACACGGTGGAGACACCGACACGATGCTGGAGGCCGCCTACACCGACTGGAAGCAGGATCTTGCCGCCGGACGGTCCAGCATCCTGATCGCCGACACAGGCGAACAGGTGCGGTCGCTCAATGAACGCGCCCAAGCCGACCGCCTCCTCACCTCTACGGGCAGCCTGGGTCGGGAGGCCGTGCTGCACGACGGCACCCACGCCCTGCGGGGCGAGACCGTCATCACCCGCCGCAACCGGCGTGACCTGCGCGACTCGACCGGCCGATACGTCCGCAATGGCGACCGCTGGAACCTTGTCGCCGTCCACCATGACGGCTCGGTGAAGGTCCGCCGTCACGGCTACCAGCACGCGCCCACGGTCACGCTCCCGGCCACCTACGCGGCCGAACACCTCGAACTCGGGTACGCCGTCACGACCCACCGCGCCCAGGGCATCACTGTCGATACCGCACGCGTCCTGCTCAGCCCGACCGCCACCCGCGAGAACGCCTACGTGGCCCTGACCCGAGGCCGCCACGCGAACCACGCCTACATCCCCACCGACCAGCCCGACCCCAACCACACCCACGCGCCCGGCGCCCCGGAGATCGAGGAGGAGCCCACGCCCGCCAGCGTTCTGGCCCGCGTGCTGCGTCGTCAGGGTGCGGAGCCGTCGGCGCATCAGGCGATGCGCGTCGAGCAGGAGTTCTGGACCGGCATCCGGCAGCTCTCGGCTGAGTACGACACCATCGCCACCCACGCCCAACGCCCGCGCTGGCAACAGCTCGTCGGCCGCGCCCTGATCACGCACGGCGACCTGACCGAAGCCGCAGCCCGCGTCGTGGTCACTTCCGATGCGTTCGGGGTCCTGGCCGCTGAACTACGCCGCGCCGAAGCAGGCGGACACGACATCGAAGCCCTCCTGCCCCATCTGGTCGCTGCCCGCAGCCTGCACGACGCCGACGACGTCGCCGCCGTCCTGCACCACCGCCTCCACCCCGCCACCCAGCGCCCCGGCTGGGCACGCCGACCCCGCTACATCGCCGGACTCATCCCCGCTGCCCTCGGGCCCCTCCCCGACGACGCTCGCCAAGCCCTCGACGAGCGCGCCAGCCTCATCGAGCAGCGCGCCCGCACCCTGGCCGAACACGCCATCCAGGCCCGCGAACCCTGGACCCGCCACCTCCCGCCACGTCCCATCGGACACGGCGAGGGCGCATGGTTGCGCGCCGTCACTGCCATTGCCGCCTACCGCGACAAGCACGGCGTCACCAGCGACAAGCCCTTCGGCGACCCGCCCACCACCCTGGTCCAGCAACGCGACGCCGAACGCGCCACCAGCGCGCTCCGCCGCGCCCAGCCCAACCCACTGTCCCTCAGTGACCCTCCGACACACTCACACGACAGAAGCCACCACGGCCCCGAACTCTGACGCGCTCGCTGTATTGGCCCCGGTCATTCTCGCGCCAGTTCGTCCGCTGCGCAGAGGACCGCCCCGAACCCAATCCTCCTGTCGACCTGCACACGGATCGGCCACATCCCCGGGATGTCTACCTCGACGACGGTCCCGACCGAACCGAGCAAGATTTCGGGCCCGGCCACGCGTCGCACCCGGTCGCCCTTCTGCCACCGGTGCGGCGGACGGTCGGCCGGATCGACGTTGTCGCCGCCGTCCCGGCCGTCGGTGACGTTGTATGCGGCCGTCACTGTTCGAACCCCTGGACCGTCGAGACTGGCACGACGATGACGCCGTTGCCGCCGTCGATCGCCACGCCCAGATCTACGGCCGCCCGCTCCGGGCCCGCAGCGATGAGGCGGCCGGGCGCGCCCGCGAACCGGCCGACCGCGATCTGCACGCGCATGCCGGGCATCAGCGTCTCCCGCCCGGCCTCTGCCGTCGTCCGCTCGCCCCTTCGCAGGCGCTCCACCCAGTCGTCCGCGCCGACATGCTGCCAGCAGTACGCTTCGGCGATCTCGGCGATCTGATCGCAGTCCGGCGCGTAGCAGCGGGTCTCGCTCAGATGGCGGATCGGCAGCGGGGCGTCTCGCGGCGCGGTGGTCATATTCGCGAGCGTTCCATTGTGCGTCGCTTTGTGACATGATTTTGCGCGCACAGACGCAAAATCAGACCGGCACGTCACGTCGCAACCCATGGAGGAACCGATGGACATCGAGTTCATGTGGAAGGACGAGAACAGCACGGGCGGCAACTGCCCCGCCCTCTACCGGACCACGGGCGGTGACTACGTCGTCCAAGGCGCCCGGCTCGACGAAGACACCCGCGCGCGGCTGCGGGACCTGGCCGACAGTGAGGACGCCGTCGTGGTCCCCGCGAACGTGCTCGACCGGCTGCGAGGTGCGCTCTGACCCCGCAGGCCACGCCACTCGCTCCCGATCAATTCGCCGACTACCTGCGCACCGTCGCCTCGACCGCGTTCCGCCTCGAACAGCAGCCCACCTACGCGGTGGGCTATGAGGACGAGGCATTCGCGTCGTTCCTGCGTGGCGAGCCACAGCCACCGACCGAGGTCCCCGACTTCGTCGCCTGGTGCGACCAGATCCGCGACCAGACCGCCCGGGGTGTGCGGGTCGAGCGGGTGCGCGTGCACCAGGACCCGCCGACCGACTATCAGCGGTGGGTGCGCTGGGTGGGCCAGTGGAACGAGGAAGCCGGCGAAGTCATGCACTACACAACGCCGGAACGGGTGGCCGCTGTCGGGCTCAACGTGGCCGGGCCGGACGACTGGTGGCTTCTGGACGACACCGCGCTGATCCGCATGACCTACGAGAAGCCAGGCGTCGCGACCAGCTACCTCGTGACCGACCCGGCCGAACTCAGCAAGGCTCGCGAGTGGTGGCAGCTCGCGCTGCGCGCCGCCACCTGACCGTGGACCCGCAGCAAGGACCCGATCACCTGCTCACGCTGGGCCGCAGACTGCGCGCCCTGCGTGAGCAGGCAGGCATGAAAGGCGGCGACCTCGCCCGCGCACTCGGCTGGGCGCAATCCAAGGTCTCCCGCATCGAACTCGCACGACAGAACGCCTCCCCGGCAGACGTCACCGCGTGGGTCGAGGCGACCGGCGGCCCGGACCACGAACGCGTCTTCCTGCTCGGTCTGCTCGACCAGGCCCGCGAGGACCAGCACGCCTGGCGACAACGCATGCGCGGCGGGCAGGCACCCGTCCAGGCCGGCTACTTCGCGCTCGTCCAACGCGCCAAGCTGCTGCGAGGCTTCCACACCGCCGTCGTCCCCGGCCTCCTCCAGACCCCCGCGTACGCGCGCTGCATCCTCACCATCGCCGCACGCCAGGCCGGAGCCCCCACCGACGACGTCGACGCCGCCGTTGAGAACCGCATGAAGCGCCAAGCGTTCCTCGACACCCCCCGCCGATTCGAGTACCTGCTCAGCGAGACCGTACTCCGCCTGGGCCTCGTCCCCGCCGACGTCATGCGCGCCCAGCTCGAACGACTCATCGCCACCAGCCAGCAGGCCAACGTCCGCATCGCCGTGCTGCCGCTCGGAGTTCCGCTCACCGTGACCCCGCTGCACGAGTTCGAGATCTTCGACGATCTCGCCATTATCGAAACCATCAGCCGCGAACACCGACACACCGGACCCGAAGCCGACACCTACAAACGCGCCTTCACCGACCTCTGGGCCGCAGCCCTCACAGGCGACGACACACGCGCGATGCTCCGGCGAGTCGCACACGACTTTGATTGATGCGCGCACGACAACGCCGACCAGTTTCGGTGGTGTGGCTCATTCCACCTCACCGGGCGCCGATCACCACTCCGTGGCGCGTGGACTGGCTCATCGCTCTCCTCCTCACACCGGGATGGGCCGGGTGATGTCGAGCGTGTAGGTCCCGTACCCGTTCGCGTCGTACCGCCACTTCGGACGGCGCTCCTCGGTGAGGTCGAAGACGTACCCGGCCTCGATCAGTGCTCCCTCCAGGTCGAGCATGGTGCGCCCGACGGCGGCGGGCAGGTCGCAGCGACGGACCCACATCGCATCCCCGTCCCCAGTCCACACCTCGCACAACGCCAGCGCCGGGCCCGTTCCCGCCAGGCGCACTCGGACCGAGACCGGGTACAGGCGCGGGTGGAGCTCGTGGGCAAGCCCGCGTACCTGCCGGACGAGATCGGCCGTCGCAGCCGTGAGCGTCATGACACCGCTCCCGTCATCGCGTGCGCGGCCCCGGGCGGGACGCGCTTGGCCAGGAGGCCGCGCAGTACGGCCGCCGCGCCGTGCTCGGCGAGCGTGCCGGTCACGTCGTCAGCGATGTCACGTACGAGGGCGGGTGCGTGACCCATCGCCCAGGAGCGTGCCGCCCATGTCATCGCCTCGACGTCGTTCGCGCCGTCGCCCACGAAGACCGTGTTCGCCGGAGCGATGCCGAGGCGCTGGCGGACCTCATCGAGCGCGGTCCCCTTGGACAGGCCGTGGGGAGTGATATCCAGCCAGGACGGCGAGGTCTGGTTGACGGTCACGCCCAAAGAGCGCAGCGGGTTGGCCAGCAGGGTGGCGGCGTTCGGCGCGGACAGGATCACGCGTGGTGCGGGCTCCAGGGCAAGCTCCTCGTCGGACACGACCATCTGTCGCCCGTTGACCTCCCCCGGATCGAAGGGAGCCGAGGTCTGATAGCCCCACCCGATCTCCTCCACCGCAACCCGCACGCCCGGGCACAAGCGGCGGGCGAGTCTCAGGACGGGTTCGACGTCGAGCGTGCTGGCCGACTCGATGTGGTATGCGCCCGGCCAGTTCCGGTCCACACGGGCGGT
The DNA here is from genome assembly GCF_054777735.1 of Myceligenerans cantabricum. Lineage (NCBI taxonomy): Bacteria > Bacillati > Actinomycetota > Actinomycetes > Micrococcales > Promicromonosporaceae > Myceligenerans > Myceligenerans cantabricum. The sequence continues at coordinate 215,118 of NZ_BAAHAJ010000004.1, read as the reverse complement.
GACCGCGCCGTTGGAGGCCACGATCCACGTCCCGTCCAGCCCGAGCACGGCAGCCACGAGCAGCGCGCCGGCCAAAGACCGGCCCGTCGCCAGGACCACGTCATGGCCTGCCGCGCCGGCGTCCGCGACCGCGTCCTTGGTGATGTCCGGGACATCGGTCGTGCCGCTGGGGCAGATCGTCCCGTCGATGTCCATTGCGATCAACAAGCGCTCTGCGGTGGCCTGGGTGCTGGTGTTCATCGGGCTGTCTCCGTCGTCGTAGTTACCGGGATGCGGGAAGGCAGCGCGTCAGCTAGCCGGGCCCGGCCTGCCGCCTGATCGGGTGTCTCGCCCAGAACGGTGCACGCGGCCCCGTCCGGTTCCAGTTCGTGGACCAGGCGGTGCCGGGCAGTCGCCAGGCGGGCATCGCCCGGCAGCACGAGGAGCGAGGCGTCGTGGAAGCGCACGGCCTGAACGACCTGACTGATCGTGAACGTGTCGAACCGATCGGTCACGACCTGCGCCAGAGCCAGACCCTCCGCTCGGGCGTACTTGGTCACTGCGTCGCGCTGGGCGTCCAGCGCCCCGTCTTCGCGGGCGCACAAGTACGCGACCGCGACCGGGCTCGGCGCGCTCATTGCGCTGCTCCCAGCGGCCGACGCAGGGCCGAGCGGACATGAACCTCAAGCCTGGCGACCTCGCCGGACCAGTCGGTGAATCCCGGCGTGAGCATCCGGTGATCCATCGGGAGATTGCACCCCAGCGCCTGAGCGATCTGCTCGCCCTCGGCCAGATCCCGCGGCTCCAAGCTGATCCGGTGTGGGGTCAGCGTGACCGATCCGATCCGCTCCAGTCCGACGGCCGCCAGGGTCTCGATGACGACACCGAACGTGCGAGCCAGCGACTCGGGGCCCTGCTTCCTGATCCTCATCGGTCCTCCTCACGACGCCGTGCTCGGGTTCGAGCGGGCTGTCGGGTCGGGCAGCTGTCTGAACGCCTCCGACGCTATGAAGGGACACGCGCCGGGTGTACGGCACGGCGCGCATAGGTTCTATGCGCTCCGCTCATGTTCGAGCGCGGGGACGCTACGGTGGACATGTCTTGTATGACGGGCGTCACAGGGGAGGTGCAGGCGGTGACGACTTCGCGGTACTGCACCGGCTGCGCGGCACGACTGGCGACGGACAACACCTCGCCGGTATGCGCCGCATGCTCCCGGCGTGGCGGCGGAGAGGGAGCGCCCGAGCTGGACCGGGCCTTCTGGGAGACTGACCTGATGCGCGACGCGCTCTCGACACAGGACATGGGCGTGGTCGTGGCGGCATACCGACGCCACCCGCAGCACGGGCACCGCGCCCTGGCGCAGACGAGGGTGGCCCGGTGGCTGGGGATCACGCAGGGGCAGCTGAGTCGGATCGAGTCCGGCGTCAACAAGGTCTCCGACCTGGACCGCCTGCGCTCGTACGCGCAGGCGCTGAAGATCCCGGCCGAACTGCTCTGGTTCGCCCCCGCCGACCCGGCACCGCTGAGTCGCACGAAACGGCCGATCTCCTTGCCAGGCGGAGTCCGCAGGCCCAGCACGACCGGCACGAGGGACGCCGCGCTGGCCGACTCGCTTCTGGCCACACTGCTCCAGTACTCGACCACCGATAACATGACCGGCCCGCGGCCGATGCTTCCACTCGCCGAGACCCAGGCCGCGTTCATCGACTCACTCCTGGAGACCGCCGCCGAGCCCGCGCGCGGCTATCTGCTGTACGTCGGGGCGCGGTTCTCGGAGTTCCTGGGCTGGCTCCACCAGGACGACGGCAACCTGCGCGCGGCGATGCGATGGTCGAACCGAGCCCTGGACCTGGCGACCGAGGTCAAGCGGCCTGACCTGATCTCCTACGTGCTGATGCGCAAGAGCAACATCGCCCAGGACGCCGGTCGGCCCGATATGGTCCTGAACTTCGCCAGGGCCGCCGTCCAGAACACCGCGCACATCTCCTCACGGATGCACGCCCTGGCCGCCCGGCAAGAAGCCCACGCGCATGCTGCGCTCGGTGACTGGGCAGCGTGTGCCGCAGCTCTGGATGCCGCTCGGGAGCTTGCCGCCGACCCGGCAGACGATCGGGACATTGCCCGGTACTGCACGAGCGAGTACATCGAGATGGAGGCCGCGCACTGCTGGGTGGAACTCGGCCAACCCGACCGAGCCCTCGGAGTCCTGCAGCAGGGCCTGGTGCAGTGGCGTCCGGAGTTCCGGCGGGACCTCGGCCTCGGGCTGGCACGCTTCGCCGTCGCCCACGCCCGCACCGGCGCCGTTGACGACGCCCTGGACATCGCGCAGGAGTCGCTCCAGATCGCAGCCGGTACCCACTCGGCACGAACGGTCCGGGAGTTGTACCGGGCCTCGGAGATCCTTCAGGAGTCCGGCGCCCGGATCGCGGGAGCGGACCTTCGGCACGTGCTGAACACGACACTGAACCTGCGAAGATGAAATCCCGGAACCACGAGAGGAATCACCAACGTGAACGTCCTGCCCCAGGCAAGCGCCGCCGACGTCGCGCGCTCCGGCCCGCGGGTCGCGGTACTGCCTGTCGGGAGCTTCGAACAACACGGCGACCACCTGCCCCTGTCGACCGACACCCTGATCGCGACCACTATCGCCGAGCAGATCTGCGACCGATACGGATTGCTATGCCTACCCCCGGTGACGATCTCCTGCTCCCACGAACACGAAGGCATGCCCGGCCTGCCGGGAACGGTGAGCATCAGCGCGACGACACTGACGGCGGTGATCGACGACGTGCGCCGGTCACTGGCCCGGGCCGGGATCGATCGTCTGGTTCTGGTCAACGCCCACGGCGGCAACTACGTCCTGGCGAACTTCGCCCAGGAGGCGAACGTCGCCGGACCGGCGGTGGCACTGTTCCCCGGTGCCGCCGACTGGAAGGCAGCCCGGGCTGAGGCAGGTCTGATGTCGAGTCACGGCGCCGACATGCACGGCGGCGAACTGGAGACCTCGATCCTGCTACATGCCGCGCCCGACGCCGTGCACGAGACGTACACCCGCAACGACCACGACGCCCCCGATCGGGAACACCTCACCCTTCTGGGGATGAAGGCATACACACCCAACGGGATCATCGGCTTCCCGTCCCAAGCGACCGCCACCAAGGGCGCCGCGGTCCTCGGTACTCTCGTCGCCAGGTTCGCCCACCACCTCGAAGTTATCCTCACCGGAGCCACAGCTCGTCCAGCCCACGCCTGATCCGGTCTCCGGCGACCTGATCACACATCCCCATGAACACCGCGACGCCAGTGTCTGGCCGCATGGGAGTGAAGGAGTCATGTGAGACGCCGCATGAAGCACGGGTCTGGTTCACGTTGGCTCCTTGAACAGATCCGGTGGGAGATCGAGCACCAGACCACATCGGACTCGAAACGTATCCGACAGCACGCCATGGCGCTCCGCAATTCATGGAATCTTCACCCGTTCACTTGGAGCAGCTTCGTCCAAGCCAGCGTCTTCCTCGTCGCTTGGGCCTCGGGCGTGATCACATTGTTCCCAAGCATACCCGCCGTCAGCATTGAAGATCCTTCGGCGGCCATCGTCGCTTCCTGGCAGGTCTTGGCAGGATTCGCATCCATCGCTTTCGCAGGTCTTGCTGTGCTGATGCAGCTGACTTCAGAACCCGTCGTCACTTCGCGAGGTGTTCGGCAAGTACTGTTCGAGGAGAGCCAGTTCCGGCCAGTGCTGGCCTTTTCCATCACCGGGGCAATACAAGTCGGCGCCGCGGCCTTGTTTCTGACTCAGCCCGAGTCCGCGGTGGTCGAGTTTGCTATTGTGGCTCTGACGATCCTGTGGATCGGTCGGTCCTATGCCCGAGTCGGCAGGGTATATGCAAGTCCGGGCGAGGCCCTCCGCCTCGGCGAAGAGGCACTTCTTCGCGACCTGCGGGCCAGCATGAGGGAGGCGCACGCGCGAGCAGTCGCCGAGACTCGGCTCCACGCCATCGTGCAGCGTGACTGGCACTGGAGCAGTACCGCAACGCTCGACGGCAAGGTCGTGGTGACCGCGGACCGCTCCGGGACCTTGGCGGACGTCGATATCGACCTTCTGGCAGACATCGTGCGAGATATCGCCGGTGAGGATGCCAGCGCATTCACCGCGTCCGATGCGCCGAGCGGTCCAGGGGTGCCATCGACTGAGAGCGCGCCCGAACTTCGCATTATGTTCGCAATTGGCTCTCTGGCCGAGGCAGGGCAGGAGATCTTCCTTCTAAAGAATCTTGATTCATTCACTGGTGATCTCTCGAAGCTGCAGACTCGGCTCGAAAACACCATTCGTTGGGCAGGTAGGTCATGACACGTCCGGCATTCGAATCGTCCCTTGCAGCTCTTCGAGATAATGTAGTAATGGCCATCGAGCGGCGCGAAGCGGGTGTTGTACAGGATGGCCTTGACGTCTACAAGAACGTCATCGAGGCCATCCTCGACGAGCAACTCCGATTGGGTGTGGCAGCCGGAAACGAGACGAGTCCGAATCTTCCTCTAGGGCGCGAATGGGAGCAGGTTCTCCGGGACCTACACGGTGTGGTCGATAGCGTGGCAGCCAGCAGTTCCCGTCTGCTGTGGATCGACGTAATTTCATGGGTGCGCAGAGTCGCTGAAACATGTGCAGACCGGGCTGTTCTTAATGCACTCGGCCATATTCTTTCCCTTGTTGAGTCTGCCTGGATCCAGGAAATATCCACACCCAGTCGGGACGCCACCGCACGGCAAGACGCACTCCTACTGCGCCTATCCGAATTCGGGAACTTCTATCTGAGCCTCCGGAAAGACGAGTCGGATTCTCGCGGCGCCGGCGTGATCTACACCCGAACGTTTCTGCAAATCATCAAGCATGCAATTGAGTCTGGGGACACTGACGCCGCAAGCGTAGCAATCGAGTACTTCCTCTACGGAAGCACATCTGCGAGGGGCCCCATCAATCCAGTGACAGGTGCGGGCCTTCTTGCCCTGTATGCATGGATCCTGTATCGATTTGATCGTGGCGAGCAGGATGACTCGTTCAAAGCGGTCTGCAATCAGATCACTCAGGCATTCAAGGGTAGTGAGGCATTCGTACCGCTGCTTCGCGCATCCGACGACCTGGAGAGTGAACTTGGCCTGCATTGGTGGGAGCTGCACGGGCGGGGTCCAGTGCGTGGGGGCTCCATCCAAATCGGGACGTATATGTTGTTGGCTCTGATGCTTATAGGTGGTGCGCGTCTCATCTGGGAGCAACTGGACCCCACTAGCGAGGACGATATCGATGTCGCACGCCGTCTCATGGCTGTCATTGACTCCTTTAAGGGGGGCAGTTTCGCAGGTGCACAAGCAGCCCTTGCGTTGCCGGACAACCAGTTCGAAAGGCTGAAGGAACATCTGGTCGGTATTGTCCAGCAGAGCGATGTCATCGTCGAAGAGAACAACTCACAACTCCCGGTTGAGCCCGATCGGGTCTCGGCGTTCAGAACCGCCCTCCGGGAAAAACTCAGCACTGAGCGGGAAAATTCGCTGACTGTAGCCCTCCTCACACCGGGCGATCTCTCCGCGGAGCCCACCAAGCCCAACTTTGGCCTTGACACGCTGATTCCACGATGGTACTTCGCCAAGACCCGCGTATTCGCCGATCCCGCTAATCTCGCCGACGATCTCGTGGATGGGCTCGTTCGGGGCGAGCAAGATCGGATCCTTGATCGGGCCCTGGGCGATCTCTCAGGAGCAGCCGAGACAACACTCGACGGGCTGGCTAATGAACTCGAAGCAGCCATTTCCGCAGCTCAATCTTCAAGCCCGATTGTTGTGACAAATAGTTACCAGGCGCATGCGCTGTTAACGGGCCGCCCTGCGGGCGTCACGGATCAGTCACCTCATCCCGTCACGGCAGCCCTGGTCAAGCGTGTGTATGACGATCGACCAGCCTACGTCGCGCTGCTCTCCCCACAGGGTCTCCCAACGGTGCATCTACGTCCATTGGCGACGAACATCGATGGCGACGAGCCTCTTGAGGATCTGCATGTCATCGTCGGAGTCAGCGAACTTTCTCAGCAGGAGATGGACGAAATCGTCGGCCGCGAGGAACGGACAAGGGTCGACGAAGCGCGCCTTCGCGGTAGCCTTCGCATCCGCTTGCTGGAACACTTGGAGGTTGTCATGGCCCCTGACGTCCACCCCATGATATGGACTCTGCCCGACCCATCTTGGTGACTCCAGCATTCGCCCAACAAATAGAGCGCCGCAGTTCATCCGTTACTGGACTCGGTTAGCCACTCGGCCCGCTGGACACTTGGGCATATGGGACTTGGGACTATGTTCGACCTGCTCCATTGGCCGGGATCTGATATGCGCATGCTCGTTGGTTACCGCTCATTCCGCCGGATATCCGCCGGCGGTCGCACCATGGGAACAGCGACTCGCCCAGTGCATGGTGCAGCGCGTAGGCAAGCGCCAACGTAGGCCCCGTGTCGCGAATCGCCAGGGAGTGAGGCTTTCTAAGCTTCGTCGTCAGATGACCGCCATGAGGAAATCATCTGAACAGTATCGCGTACCGCCGTAAGTCCTCGACGGGCCGGTGCTAGCGCTTTTCGGAGAGGGACCGATATTAGTTCAGCAGGCTTCATCACGGCGATGGTCTCGTTCATCGAAATTTCGACTTCGTCAAGATCTCCGAGCTTGCCGAGAAGCCCGTTCAGACCGCCCTCAAGTGAAGCGCGCAGTGCCTCATCCTCGATGCCCGAGGCTACTTGCCGAATACCAATGATCGACTCGTCCAGACCTTTGGTGGCCGAGTACAACTGCCGACCACAAGTCTCCAGCTCTGCAGCAGGTTCCTTGACTGCGGTAGCAAGACGCATCGCCCAGAGTTGGACATCTTTCGGCTTTGGGTTATCTGGGAAGCTCCCAACTGACCCTGTGGCCGAGTTGAACTGGTCCAGCGCTGGCGTAAACTCGTTGGCAGCGCTGGTCATCTCGGTAATTGATTCCTCGATTGCCACCATATACTCAGCAATACCCGCTCCGCCGAGGTTGGCGTCGTCCTGGGTCGACTCAAGACCTTGACCATTGCTGCTCTGATCCTGAGACACTTCGCTGGTGGAGGGTTCACCGCCTGTCGCAAAGGCTTGACTCGCAAGGGATGCCTCAGCACGCATGAGTGCGGTGATGAGCGATCCGGCCAACTCTGACATCCGCGTCAGCCACTCCGGAGAGTTGAACCCCGCGAGCAACGCGTCCTCGATGCTCTTGTACTGTAGGGATTCCGCGATCTGTGCGATCTCGTCAGGACTTTCTGGGCCGAATAGTGGAGAATCGAAGACCATAATTGGAAGGAGGAGTTCCGTCACCCCCAAGACCTCTGCATTGGAGTGAAATGTCAGGAATTCCTCTCGACAGGCCGGGCGCTCAAGATAGGTTGCCGTCAGCAATGGCATGAATACCGTCGCGCCGAGAACGCTTTCCCGTAGCCGCTCGCGCCAGGTTTCTCCCCAACCGATCTCGTTGCGATCGACGAATACGTTGAGCGCGCGACCGCTCTTTGCCTTGACGATCGCCTTTAACTTGTTGACCAACGGGTCCACAAACGAGAACTCTTCATCGTCGCTTCGCGCATAACTCAAGAAGACTTGGATTGGTACGAGATCTGCCATCACGATTCCCCTATGGTCGATCGGTCTCGCTTCATTACGGGACCATTACAGCAATTTTGGCAGGCGCGATCGTCCAGCACAAGGACTTGTGGATTATTCACCCGGGTCCTGTGGGCGAGCGCGGTACGTCGGTGCTGCTGGCTACGTGGTGGTGAGGCTGTCTTGATCTCGGTGCGGCTGCAGCTGAGCCCGTGGCGAGCCAAGGCATCAGGAATGGTGCTCAGCCACGAGTTGGCCGATGCCCAGATCGGCAGGACCACTTGGAGGATGTGGCGTTGCATCAGTGTGAGGCGGTCCAGCCTGAGCTGAAGCATCGGTGCCACAGCGATCCCGGCCGATGCCATGTTCAGCCGTGCCCAGCAGCACTTACCCGGCGTATTAGCCGGCTCGTCCGCTCTTTGCTGCCGTGAACTGCGATGGAGCTTGTTGTGCGGGTCGCGGCTGTGCAGCGTCGGCCGCCGCTTCTCAGGCGCGGATGTAGCTCCGATGCAAGCCCCCTCTGGTCTGCCATGCGGATCTGGGACCCGGCCGTGTGCCCATCCAGGGTCACTGTCCCTCGAACTTCTGACTCCAGAAGGCGCTCGCCTGAGGTGCCAGAACGAAGTGGTCGGCACCCGAGTCAGGATGGGGTCTCTTCCAGTTCGCAGCGTCCCGTGCCCTACCGGCGGACCAGATGGAACCTGGTGCGTCGTGGCTTGGCCCCTGAACGGAGACGATGACCTCAGATCTTGGGAACCAGTATCGAGAATGCAGTTCCGTGTCGCGATCGGCGATCAGCTCGACCAAGGCGCCCTTGGCCAGTGTCTCCTCCAGAATCTCGGCGAAGGCCACGACAGGTTCGATGGGCCCGTACGTCGCCTCGACTTCTGGGGGCACCAGCAGCGCCCGTTCGCCGCGTAGGCGATGCGCGTGGACGCTCGCGTCGGATACAGCTCCAGTCTTTGTCCCACTTCTCGAACGAGACTTCGATCAACCCGTAGTCGCGCCGCATCCGACGCCCTCGCACATCAATGAGCGGCCAGTCGGCGCCACCCAATGCCCGGTCCCAAGCATCAGGACTCGAATCCAGACCAGCGCCGAGCAACTGGCCAGACGTGATGAAGTCGATGCACAGCGCGGTTGCACTCACTCAGCATCTCCATTCCATGTCAGCCCGCCAGACAGCAGATCGTATGACGGCCCAGACCAGGCGAACCAGGTTCCGGGCGCGGGCCTGCCCGGGCGCTCCGCGAGCGGCGCCTTGACCTGGCAGAGGTCGACACGGCAGTGATCCTCTGTGGCACCGTGCGAAGGACCCGCAGTTTCTCCGCCCCTCGCAGTCCTGCCACCCAAGATCAGCGGCGTCGCCGTCCGTCGCCGAGTCCCGGAAAAGTCCACAAGATGTCCGGCGCCAGCCCGATCCGACCAGCACTGGCCAACGCGGAAACCCTGAGATTCCACCGTTCCCAACGTGGCCAGCCTCGGCCATTCCGCAGGTCCGACTTCGAGCTGTACGCCGACTCGGTTGCGCAGCGATCGGTCAGCCTGCGAGTGGTTGGGCATTTGCTTGGTATTTGCTGACTTGCGAAGTGAGGCGGTCGCTACCCGCGGAACGGGATATCGCTGACTTCCACCTGGATCGGATCAGAGCCGTCGCCTTCGTTCCGTGGCCATACGAGCTTTGGAAACGAGTTCTTCAGGTGGAGTCGCATCGCTGCGCGTGCGGCATCCCCGCCAGCCAGGGGCCCTAGCATGACCCCGCGCAGGATCGGCTGGATGTCTTTCTGGTGGTTCCAAGCCTCGACGAATGTCACAAGTTGCCCACCCCGTTCTCGGACCTTCGGAATTGCGCCCTCATTGATGCCTGCCTGGAAGATCAGTCGAACTTCGTTCTCGGGTTTATATGCGTCATGTTTCATATGCAAGGCGGCGACCTCCAACATGAAGGCGGCGATCAGGCCTTCGTCTTCGTACTCCTGATCGTCGGGATCGTCTATGACGGCGGCGGCGGCGCTAAGCATCTTTAGGGCTATTTCTTCCGATTCTGCTGCGCCGTACAGTACTGGCCGCCACACCGCTAGAGAGTAGCCAGGCACTTCTCCTCGATCCTGATTCTGTTGCCAGACTCCAGCGGGAAGCTCCAGCTGGTAGTCTCCGTACAATCTGAACTGGTTGAGATCGTTGCCCACCTTTGATGCGCACAGCGCGAAAGTTTTCGGCATAAATTTCCAGGAATGTGCACTCTCCACGATCTCCTCAAACTCGCGTTGCGCACGCTCGCTGAACTTGCTCTTGCTGTCCTCGTAGACACGCTTGATAATTCTCCACCCGAACATGCGCTCCGAAGGGTCATTCATTACTGCCACATCAGAGACCAAGAACCGATTCGACGCCGTGATTTCCATCGCCGCCCGGGCGCTCGTGTAGTGGAAGACGGGACCGTCGTGCACAGGAGGTAAAGGATCGACGCTATATCTCCTGGGCAGGTGGCGATAGACGGCAATTGGCAAATCGGCGAGTGGCATCTTCCAACACTCGCACCTGGCTGGCGCTGTGGCAATCTCTTGTCCACTCCTACCCCGGTCGAAGCATGTCGTGGTTAGGGGCAGGGGTGCTGCGTGAATCGTGAGCACCTGAGCGTGCCAACGGCTGGGATCGTTGGAATTCCTACGATCCCAGCCAATCTCATGTCAAGCAGTGCCGCCGGGTTTCCCAGCAGCAGCACCTACCCGGCGTGCCGACCGGCGCGGTGCCTGACCTGCGCGGCCATGCGTACTTTGAGCCACAGTCCGCAACCGGCATCCCGGCATCGGGCTAGTGGCGGGTAAACAGCCGTCGCTCATGCGGGCAGCGTGTGGACGGCCAATTTGATCACGATACGGACTATAGGTCTTTGATACCTAGCTCCGCGCGTGCCTCGGCAAGGAACCGTGTGAGCGCCAGCTCGTGGCATGTCACATCCTCATCATCGAGCTTTTCAGGCTCCTCATCTATGGCGTCGGAGGTCGGGACGCGAGCGACCTCCATCACATCAAGTGCGCGTTTGTGAAGGTTGGCCGAGTAGAGGCGTATCCGCGCGATGACCGCGTGGACGTCGTGTCTCGCGTGCTCAAGCTCCCGTTCGATCGCCGGGGCTTCCGTGCTCGCCCTCGCTCGCTCAGCACTTCCTTCGTCGGCAGCTCGAAATCTGCGGCCGACCATCGCCAGCGCGAAGTCCCTACCCCAACGCAGACGCTCAGCTGCGAGAAAGTCCACCACCGCCTCGCGCAGGTAAGCCCGCCTGGACTCGTTGCGTCGATCGCGCGTCTCGACAACGGACCGCCGCCAGGCGAACAGCCCGTTGGCCACGGCGGAGACGAGCCCGGCGGCGACGGCGGATGAGGCGACTATCGACCAGTCCATCAGGAGGGAGCCGACAGGCGAAGAATGACTGACCGCAGGCCGAATCGACGGGACCCTTCGGCCAGGTGCCCCGCGGCAATGAGGGCGTCAATGGCTACCCATACCTTGTCGCGGCTGAACCCACTCGTGGTCATCCCGGTCTTGTCGTAGGACAGCACATCGATCATCTTGGCCCGGTCGGTGACCTCGACGCCAGAATTGAACACTCGCTCCATCGCCTCGCGCAGGTCGTCAACAGCAGCGTCGTCCAGGACATACGGGGTGCTGTTGGCGTCGTCGGGTACGAGCCACGCGATGCGCAGGAGCATTGGCCAGCCCACAAGCTCCCAGCCGCGTTCGGTAATCGCGAAATCCTTGGCGCCAATGGGAACGGTGTACGGGTGCGCCGGGTCGTTCGGCGGTTTGTGGTCCACGCGCGAAGCATGACAGAGCGATGTGGAATCGTCCTGGTGCCCGGGCGCGTGACGAGGGAACGCCCGAGGGCTGCACCCCACCCGCCAGAACCTGCTGCTGTGGGAGTCGTTGCACTCAGCGCACTGGCCGAACATCATGGGGAACCGTTCGGCGTGCTGGCGCGGTTCGCCGGGCTGACGATGCCAGGGAGCATTCAGTCTCCGCTATGCGCGGGGGAGGCCCGGGTACACATTGGGTACACACGAGCACCCTCTGAGCTCGTCTCCCGCCGCCTTCACCAACGCGCCGCGCGTCCGCAGGAACAGCGAGATCCCAACGTCCTCGCGGTGCCCAACCAACCCGCTGGACACCGCGAGACATTCCGCCCCACCCTCTAGCCTCGATCATTCGTGAGGCATGAGGTCATGAACGAGGAAAGAGTGTCCTGACCTGCAAGGATGTGCTTGTCGAGAGCCACATCTGAACAGCAGGGAAGGACACCCTTTCGGCGCCCGAGACTACCGCGTGGGACACGCGTTTCGAAGTCACAGCCGACGGCCGCGGCCTGGTCAAGGACGCCGGGGTGGTGCTGCTGCGCAAGACCGCCGACGCTATTGGCCTGACCGCGCGGATCGCCGAGGCCTTCGGGCCGGGCAGGGTCGAGCGGATCTGCCGCGGAGCGGTGCTGGTGGGTGCGGCGTCGGCGATCGCTGCGGGGGCCAGGAACCTGTCCCAGGTCGAGCGGCTGCTCGCCGGGCATGCCGGCACGTTCGGGGCGTGCGGGTCGGACTCGACGTTGTGGCGGACCCTGGACTCCATCGACGAGCGGGCCTTGAAGCGGTTGTCGCGCGCTCGCGCCCGGAGCCGCAGGACGCTGTGGCGGTTGCTGGCCGCGCGTCCGGGCGGGTTCCCGTGGCTGCACGTCGGCGGCAAACGCCTTCACGGGTGGGTCGTGGTGGACCTGGATGCCACGATCGTGGGCTGCCACTCCCGTAAGCAGAACGCGACGGGGACCTACAAGGGCGGGTTCGGGCACCACCACCTCGGCGGGTGGATCGCGAACACCGGCGAGTCCCTGAGCATCTTGCCGAGGCCCGGGAACGCGGGCTCGAACACGGCCACCGACCACGTCGCCGTGCTGGACGAGGTCCTGGCTCAGGTCCCGGACGAGGGCCGGCACTCCAAGTTGCTGGTGCGGATCGACGGCGCCGGCGCGTCCCACGACACGATCAGACACCTCGAACGGTTGGGCACGACCCGGCGTCGGGTGGCCTGGACGATCGGCTGGACCATCACCAGCGTCGAAGAGACGGCGATCAAGGCCCTGCCCGAGCGGGCGTGGGCGCCCTACCTCCACCAGGACGGCACCATCGCCGAGGCCGTCGACCACGACGGGACCAGCAACGACACCGATGGCACCGCCCGGTCGAAGTACGGGCACGTCGCCGAGCTGACCGGGCTGGCGAAGCGGCCCGGCTGGCCCAAGAGCATGCGCCTGATCGTGCGGCGGGTCCCGCTCGCACCACGTGACCAGGCCGCGGGGAAGGTCACAGCCCTGGAGAAGAGCACGGGCTGGAAGTACGCGGTGACCGCGACGAACATCGGCCGGATGCGTGGCATCCCGGGCAGCTCCCACCCGCAGTGGCTCGATGTCCTGCACCGCCATCACGCCGTCGTCGAAGACCACGTCCGGGCCGCGAAGACCACGGGCCTTGGCCTGCTGCCGTCGGTGTCCTGGCGGATCAACACCGCGTGGATCCTGCTGACCGGCATCGCCCGCGACCTCGACGTCTGGACCCGGCTACTCGCCTTCCACGACCACGTACTCCTCGCGAAAGCCGAACCAGCGACGATGCGCGAGCTCGTCTACCGGTTGCCCGCGCGGCTGGCCCGCCACGCCCGCACAAGGTGGCTGCGCTTCGACCGCGACCATCCCCATACCGACGCGATCACCACTGCCTGGCATCGGCTCACGAACCTGCCCGCCGTGACCTGACCAGCACCCCGCCCATCGGGCCGACACCAGAACGGAGCGACCGCACGACCCCCGGCCGGAACCGGCGCACGCAGCGACACGCGATAGCGAAACGCTGCCAAACACGGCCAAGCCACACATCGGACGAAACCGTCAGGCCGGGCTACCCACCATGTGAATGATCGAGGCTAGGAGAACCCGGCGTATGGGGAGGCGCATCTGCATCTATCTCTGTGAGCCGCGATAGCGCTTGCTGGGAGACTACGTCAGGCTTCCGACCCAGTTGTTCATTTCAGGGAACACGACGTCTCCGGTGTACACCTGCCCGAGACCGGTCACGTCCTTGGGCGTGAGGAGCCCCTTGTTGTGATCATTGAGATTGGCCTGAAATCCCGACCCGACGAAAATCGGCGGCTCCGAGCGTCGCCCTGCTTCATGCGCCAGGTGCGCGGCGCGGTTCACGACGTCACCCATATAGATCACATCATTGATCCCGCTGCCGCTGAACCCGGCTTGGATCATGAGCGCTCGTCCAAAGTCAAGGCCAATCCCGATCCTGATCTGGGTGAGACCCTTCTTGTCGAAGTGGTAGTTGAGTAGCTTGATCAAGGTGTTCGCCTTGGCGGCGACGCTAAAGGTTCCGTCGATCTGTGTCTTGAACGCGGCCGTGGATACGGCCCAGACGCAGTCACCAACGATGTTGACCTCGCGGACATTGGGGTCAGAGTTGAGCACGGCGACCATTTCTGAAATAAATGATCGGTAGATCTTTGCAAGCGTAGGGCGCTTATGGTTCGTTGTGAGCCCCGATGAGTCGCGAATGTCGATGAACACGGCGGAGCACTTCCCGTAGAATCCGTTCGTGTAGGTGAGTCTGTCGCGGTCGGGGAGGCTGTCCACCTCCTCAAAACTCCCCGCTGGCTGGTCCAGGATCTCTTTGATCCGCTCAGAGCTCTTTAGGTAGTCGTATGCCTTGGAATTGCCATCCATGTTTTTTCCCTGGAGTTTCATGATGCCGATGCTGGTGGCGAGCGCCACGACGGTAGCACCTGCTGCAAGTGTCGCCTGAATGACACGCTTGACGGCGGCCGCCTCAACGGTGGCGATCTTCACGTTCGTGTGGATCCGGTCGGCCAGGTCCTTGCCGGAGTTCGTGAGGGCCGGCAGTGGTAGCCGGCGCATGGGTCTGCTCGTCGTCCTTTAGCAGACTGACACGATCCGATGCACCAGCGTCTTGCGCCGTCGATCCCCTGGCACCATCGGCAGGCCATTGCACCATGGGTGCGACATGATTACTTCAGGCTATCGACCCAGTCGTTCATTTCAGTGTGCACAACGTCTCCGGAGTAGACATATCCGAGACCGGTAACATGCTTGGCATTGAGGAGGCCCTTGTTGTGGTCGTTGAGGTTGGTCTGGAAATCGGGCCCAACGAAGATCGGTGGTTCCCACCGACGCCCTGCCGCGTGCGCCAGGTGTGCTGCGCGATTCACGACGTCACCCATGTAAATCACGTCGTTGATTCCACTGCCAGTGAACCCAGCCTGGATCATGAGCACGCGTCCGTCGTCAACGCCGATGCCAATCTTGATTGGAGTGATGCCTTTTTTCTCAAAGTGATGGTTGAGCAGTTTGACTAGAGTGTTCGCCTGGAAGGCGATCCTGAAGACATCGTCGATATCGGGCTTCAACACGGTCTTGTAGACCGCCCAGACGCAGTCGCCGACGATGTTGACCTCGCGGACGTTTGGATTGGAGTTGAGCACAGCTACCATCTCGGAAATGAACGATCGGTAGATCTTCGCGAGTGTGGGACGCTTGTGGCTTGCAGTGAGCCTGGAGGAGTCACGAATGTCGATGAATACCGCCGAGCACGTCCCGTAGAAGCCGTTGGTGTAGGTGAGTCTGTCGCGGTCGGGAAGATATTCCACCTCCTCGAAGGTCCCTGCGGGCTGGTTCAGGATTTCCCTGATGCGTCCGGAGCTCTTTAGGTAGTCGTACGTCCTGTAGTTGCCGTCCATGTTCGTTCCTAGAGGCTCGTGATGCCGATGATGGTCGCGAGTGCGGCGACACTGGCGCCTGCTGCGAGTGCCGCCTGGATGGCGCGCTTGACGGCGCTCGCCTTGACGGTGGCAATCTTCGCGTTCGCGTGGATCTGGTCAGCCAGGTCCTTGGTAAGTTCGTGCGGGTCCACGGTGAGCATCGCCAGTGCGTCGTGGTACTGCCGCCGGGTGCCCTTGAAGTTCTGCGTGATGCTGCCGAAGAACAAGCGGTTGATCGCCTCAGGTTCAGCATCGACGTCGTTGACGCGCGGGGTCAGCGTCCACGCGCACAGACCCGCTGCCAACACCAGGAGGGTGGCGGCAAGGACAGCGAGAGTGTTGAATAGGATTGTTCGATGATCGAAGTCCTTCACGAGGTTGAAGACCATCGTGCCAAGGGCTCCCGTGAATGCGAGGGTCACACCCGCCTTGGCATCGGAGTGACGGATCCACTCGTTGACCAGTCCGAGTAGCTTCCACGCGTGGTCCGGGTCTGGAGCCGGCGCGGGCACCTCCAGCTGATCTCGCGAGCGGCGCGAGAAGAGTGATCGAGCCATGGCACGGAGCGTAGCGGGGGTGTCGGACATCGGCCGATGGGTCGTCCGGGCAGGAGTTCACTGTCGCCGTCGAGTCCAGGAAGGGTCCACAAGGTGTCCGGCGCCAGCCCGATCCGACCGGCACTGACCAACGCAGAATCCGCGAGATTCCAACGATCCCAACGCGGCCAGTGTCAGCCGTCCCCCAAGTGCGACTTCGAGCTGAACTGCGCTACGACGCAACACGGCGGGACGCGCCAGGTTGCTGAGTTGGCCGCTCGACTCAGTGGCCAATTCACCCTGATCGCAAGGTCGCGCAGTTCGGTGTGATTGGGGCGGGCGGCGCGAGTGATAATCACCACGATATGCGGCCGGCCTGAGGCATGGGCGTCGTGCTGATCGTTCTTGCATTCTGCGTTCTGCTGGCGTTCTCCGGAATAGGCCAGCCTGCGATGGACGCCATTGACAGCACTCCCGAGGTGCTTCCGCCCTGTCGTTGAGGGTTTTGAGCCGCGTCGGCGGCGCCATCCGGGGGCCCGATGTGCAGCTGGTACACCTAAGCTCCGAGGATGTCTCGCATCTGATCGCCTGTGTAGTATCACACCACACGGCGTGTCGACGACGACACACCGCCTACTGGGAAAGGCTCAGTGCAAAGTCTGGCAGACTGCACCCATGCCCAACGAGTCCAAGACTTGCTTCATCGCCATGCCAATCACAACACGCGACCACGAGGCCGAAAAATACGGCGACAATCGCCATTGGGAACACGTCATGGACACTCTTTTCGTAAAGGCTATTGAAGCCGCTGGATATCAGGCCATCCGACCGGCAGCACAAGGTGCACACCTGATTCACGAGGTCATTATCAAGCACTTAGAGCAGTCCGATCTCGTCCTTTGCGATCTCAGTGGACACAATCCAAATGTGTTCTTCGAGCTTGGTGTTCGAACATCATTGAATAAGCCGATAGCACTGGTTCGCGATGAATTTACCGAGATCCCTTTCGATACCGGAGGGATCAACACATACACATACAAATCGAGCTTACACGGATGGGATATGGATGCCGAGAACGACGGCCTGCGCAAACACCTTAAAGAGTGTGCATTGAGCTGCGCAGGCGAGAACCCACTCTGGCGAAAATTCGGGCTACTGCTAAAGGCTCAAGAGCCCCAGACCGCCGTCAGCCCGTTCGAGGCCAACGTGCAACTCCTCGCAGCGCGCCTTCCGGAACTTGAAGACAGACTTGCTATGGTGCTGGAGCGAAACGATTCGCTAGAGACCGGATTCGTGCGGCAGATTGGCGCGCCCCTCGACGAAGTGGCGGTGAACCGCATCATCGACCTGTTCGCGCAGGGCGCCACAGTGAAGTCGATCGCGGAACAGATGCGCCTCAGCGAGTCGACGGTCCGCAAACGCCTGAAGGAATTTGAGGCCACGGGCAGCGTCCCGGGGGTCGGTCGCGCCTGACCTGGGGGAGTGCGGCCTCGACCTGCGGACGAGCCGAGAGGTTGCGGGCGCAACGCCGAGGCGGTCGCGAGACCCTAGCGGAAAATGGCTCTCATTGGGCGGACTTGCCGCGTCCCGGACCCCGTCGCGCGGCGGGCACCCCAGCGCCGATGACCTCGCCGGCCAGTCCTCTCCTCAGCCGGAACGCTGGTGGTCTTGCGATGAACTCTCAGAACCCTGCACAAGCAAGACCCGCAGCCAACGGGGCACCGGCACACGTCTGACGCGCGACACTGCAATCGACCTGCCACGGTACGGCTTGCTCGTAGGATTGGGCCATGAGCGATCAGCAGTCCGACGTGGACCCCGAAGAGGTTGAAGCGTGGTTCATCGAAGAAGACGAAGTGCTACCAGACACTGAGGAACCAGAGGAACCAACTACCGCGACACCTACCGACCCTGCGGAGAAATACGCGGTCAGCCAGTTGCGCGTTGTGCGCGAAACCAAGGACTACCAGCTCGATTACCTACAGCACGCGTTGCAGCCCGGGCGAGAACTAATCGACATTTCGCCCGCTTATCAACGGCGACTGCGGTGGCCCAACAAGAAGAAATCTCTTCTAATCGAGTCCTTCTTATTGAATATTCCAGTGCCCCCGATATTTCTCTTTGAAAGAGACTATAACGAATATGAAGTGATTGACGGGCGGCAGCGGCTCGACGCGATAAGCTCGTTCCTGAATAACGAATTCTCCTTATCCGGTCTTGAGTATTGGACCGAGTTGAATCGGAAGCGTTTTCTGGATTTGCCTCAGGTGCTGAAGAAGGGCCTATTGCGACGAAGCTTGCCTGCGGTAGTCCTTCTCGCCGAAACGAACAACACCACCTCTGGTGAGCTGGACGTGCGACGCGTGCTGTTTGACCGCCTTAATACAGGCGGAATTCGACTAAACCCTCAGGAGCTTAGGAACGCCCTCTATCCCGGCAGGCTGAATGACCTGTTGGTCGAATTGGCACGCACTGACCTATTCACCACGGCATGGGGCATCCCGCGCTATCAGCCCGGCGAAGAGACGGATCCTTCAGAGCAACTTCTAAAGAATCCGCTATATTCCTCCCTAGCTGACGCAGAGCTGGTTCTTCGCTTCTTTGCGCTAAGGGATGCAATTCTCAATGATCGCACCGGCTCGCTCCGATTGATCTTGGATCGCTACATGGCGGAAAACGCCCAACTCGACGACGAGACCGCCCAAGGCATGTCCTCCAGCTTCAATAGCACTTTGAGGCGACTGTTATCTGTTTTCGGATCCGCCACATTCCGGCTACCTTCTACTGAACGTTTGAGTCGTCCTCTATATGACGCACTGATGGTGGCTCTGAGTAGGGACGAGACTATTGATATCGAAGGCAACGCACCGGCCGTACAGAGTGCGCTCAATGCCGCACTCACAGAAGCGGACCAGTACGGCATTCTAGTCGGTCGAGGAAACACGATAGGCGCGGTGCGCGCACGCGTCGAACTTGCGGACCGCATCCTTCGGGCGCGGTAATGCCATGAGTCAGCTCACCTCGATACTGCAACAATTCCACGACGATCTCGACCGCGCGACTGACCTGTTGCAGCTGACCCGACTTTATCGCGGCTTTGCCGCCAGCTCGGTGCCGACGGAAGTTCAGAATGGTTCAGTCGCATGGAAAGAATCCCTCGAACTAGCTCAGATCGCACCACAGGTGCGGACCGACCTACCGATCATGTCAGGGTCGATCCTTCTCTACTTATGCGGTCGGTTTGAAAACTTCGTACGCGAAACTATCGTGGCGATTGGGGACGAGCATGCATCCAAGGCCACAACTTACAAAGATCTACCCGAGGCGATACGAACCGAAATATTTGATCGTACACTTGAGGTAGCCAAGTCACCCTCGAAGTACAATTTTGAAAAGTCTGAGACAGAACAGTTGATCAAGATACTGGCTGACTCACTTCACTCATCCGCCGGGTCCACAGTTGTGATCGAATCACGGCTTCTCGCAATTACAGAGTCCAACATGCATTCGCGCATGATGGCCGAAGTTTTTAAGCGAATCGGAATCGAAAGCTTGTGGCGCGAACTTGGTAAGCAAGCTCCTCTCAAGACATACCTCGGCAAGGCTGAGGATGGGCAGTGTACCGCTGCCGCTACCTCTCGGTTGGATGCAATCATGAAGGAGCGGAACGGCATTGCACACCCTACTTCAACAACCGCATTCCCGGACCCCGATCAGGTACAGGAGACTATAGAATACTTCCGGGTGCTATCAAGAGTTACGGTCGACCTAGCGATGATTCCCCGTTAAGGCCCGGACCACACTGCCCTCCGTCGTGGCGGAGTCTTCGCCGGGCGTTCATCTGCCAACGTGCCGCAGCGTGCGAAGGTACCAGTGGCGATAGATGCGCTGGGCGATCAAGATCAACGGAAAGAGCCCGCGCCACGGGCCTCAGCCAGCCCGCGTGAGGGAGCGCAGCCGAGCCAACTCCCGGGCGACTCACGCGGACCCCCACCGCCTGAGCGATTCATGAGGACCAACCAGGCCAACACTTGTTCGTTCCACTGACGGCGGCAATCCTGGCACCGCGATCGAGAACGTCCATCAGCGAGTCACGTCGATCAGAGAACTTGCTTACAAAATGCTCTGGGGCTCGCATTGTCAAAATGGTCCACACGGTCGTCCAGATCGAATCGAGGTACATGGCCCCGCTTGGACTCAGGGATCCTGCCCCAAAGGCTGGACCAAATCCTCCATTTGCGTACCCTGGAATCGATTCGCCATCGATAAAGGCGGACTCGACAGGACTGAGATAAGGTGGCCGCGGATCTCCGATAAATTCACGGTAGAACGCGGCCATAAAGATCGAAAGCCCATGCTTTCCGAGGTTCGCCCTGCCCAAGTCGTTGATGGCCTTCTCGAACCCGACAAACCCCTGCGGGCGAAGATTTCCGGTTCGCTCAAGGGCGACATCGACAAACTCCCACACGATACCGAGAAGCGATAGTCGACCGATCCGTTCAGGCCCTGAGAACATTGGCTCGAAATATGCGTAATTGACTTCCGGGTTCAGCGAGAAGGCCGGTTGTCTGAGCTCGTTCTCCACGTAGGGTCCGTAGCGCAGCAGCGCCCCGAGCGTGTCGTAGCGAAATGCGGGCGGTAATTCCTGCTCCAATCCGTGCACGAAGGGGTTCGACGGAAAAATTCGGGTCCGCGCCTGCATCTCAAGAGCGCCGGCAAGGAGAAAGTTCTCCATGATGTCCCGCGAGGTCATCCAACCGCGAGGGGCGCCAGAAACAACTACCTCGTCGAGATCGACTTCGTCTCGCGTCTTCAAACTATCTGTCACGACGGTGCCTCTTTTTAGTCCGGAACGCCTGTATAGATCGGGCTTCTGTGACGTCGCATACACAGTACGGGAGTGCCGGGTCTCGTGACCACCGTCACTGGCGCCTGGGATGGGACTTCACCCATTCCCGCCCCGCCCGCTCCGACGAGCCAGCACTTGCTTTCGTGCATGACAAGCCGTTCACGCTGCCCAATGCCCGACACTTGCTAGCTCCGGGCGTCCGACCCCGAGCATCTCTAGGCCATCCTCGCAACCGTCATCGTCGACGTCGCCGAGATCGCCCTCGCCCGCACCGCGGTCATGGGCGACTTCGACCTCGCGCGGCACCAAGCACATGAGATTGGCTCCAGCGTCGACCCTGACTGCGAGAGCCTCGTCGCCCGCCTCGCGATGCCGGTCATCGAGTCCCCGTGGTGATGAGGTGGCGACGGTTCGGGATGATGTACCGCGATCAGCGGGCGGTACACATCGGGTACACATGAGTGCTGTCTCTGCCCACCCGACACCACACTCGCCAACGCCCAGCGGTCGCCGTCAAGCCGCGAGAATCCAACGCTCTCGCGGTGTCCAACCAACTCGGCGGACACCGCGAGACATACCGCCCCACCCTCCAGGAGAACCCGGCGTACGGGCCAACCCGTCCGCTACTCCCGCGACCTGCTATCGGGGAAGGAGGATCCGTCGGAGTTCATTGACGGTCGTGCCGGAGTGTGCGGAGGTAGCGGCGCCGATAGATGCGCTGGGTGAGCAAGATTGCCGGAAAGAGCGCACGCCACGGGCCTCGACCGGCGCGCGTGATGGAGCGCAGCGTCAGGCTCACGTTCTCGTCGTCGTCCCGGCTGACGATGAACGCTTCCTCCCCGGAGACCGGATGGCCTGCCAGGGTGCCGTAGGCGAGGGCGGCCCGGTAGCGGGTGACGAGCGTCGCGACGACCTTCACCGGCTCCCGCACGTGGATTGGACCGATGCGTGCGAGGAGCCAGTAGCGCTCGCCTTGGCGCGCGACGCGGCCTTCCTCCAGGGATGGGTCGACGCTGAATCCGCTCCGCGTCTTGATACCCCAGGAGAGGACTGCCGTTGAAGCCGTATTCCACAGATCGGTTCCGGAGCCGAGCGAGACGGTGCGTTCGTACGCGCGCCATCCGTCGGGTGGCTGCCACCGCTCTGCGCCTGGTGCCGTGCCGCCGACGACGCTGTAGCTGAGGTCCCGTTGGCTTAGGTGATGCTCCGAGAGGAGCAGCAGGTCATCCGCGACGCCGCCGGCTGCGGTGATGGCAGACCTCACGGCGTGTTCCTCGGTGGGAGTGAGCACGAAGGCCACGCTGGTGCCGGTGTCGTTTGCGCCCCAGATGTGCTCGCCACGGGAGCTGATTCCCGTGCTCCCGATGCTGAACGGAGCGAGCGCGTGCACGATGTCGAAGTCCTCGTCAAGGCACGGGTCGAGGGTGAGGGAGATGCTGCGCTGCCGGTTCGCCGTCAGACGCTCCTCGGCCAGTCGGACGGCCGCGTGAATACTCGCCGGCCAGTCATGGTCCGACACGATGTCGACGTCGATTCTGGCCAAGCGGGCCCGTTGAGCCACCAGGGCGCTCCTGATCGCCACCTCGACGGTTGCCCGAGCCGCGCCGTCACCCACGGTGAACCAGCGCACGCAGACGACGCCGTTCTCTGCTTCATCCACGTCGCACATCCTGCCCCAAGGTGGTTGGCCTCAATCAGATCGAGTTGGCATCCCGCAGGACCACCAGCCCCCGTCCAGGCGTGCCGGGTCGGTGCAGGCCATGCCGCGCATATACACGTCGGGTGTGCGGTGGGGTGAGTAGATGTAGCCACCCGCGTCGTCGACGAGCCGTGCCCACTGCGGAACGAAGATAGTGACCGCTTCTGGGTCGTCGGCATCGTGGTACACGTCCACGGAGCCGTTCACGGAGACGAACTCCAGGCTCCGGGGCAGCTCGGCGTACGGCCCGTCGAGGTCGCCCTGCAGAGCGTGTTCGACGACGCCGTCGAGTGCGGGTCGCAACGTGTGGAAACCCTGTCGCCCGTCGCCGAGAGACGGGCCGGCGTTTCCCAGCAGTGCCCACGACACGACGAGAACCGTACCGAGTACGACGACGGCTGCGGGGAGCCGGTGGACCGCTCGGCGACGCACGATGCCAAGCGCGACCACTGAGACGATGATGAAGCCGACGGTCCATGTGAGACCCCGCCCGATCGCCGCTTCGAAGTTCTCGCTGAACGGGCCGTTGTATCCACCGTGCTCCAGAAGATGCCGCAGCCCCACCGGCAGGATCCCGAGCTTGTAGGTCGTCCAGGCGAGGTCCTGGGAAGCCCCGATGAGCATGAGCGCGAGGCCCAGCGTCGCCAGGGCGCCCTTCGTCCAGCCGGTCGCGATAGCCCGTGCAGGAGCGCTCTGATCGGCTGTCATGCCGTTCCGCCGGCAGTGAGGGCCGCCTCGATCTCGGAGCGACTGCAGATGAGCCCGTGGCGGGCCAACGTGCCAGGGATCGTGCTCATCCACGAGTCGTCCGATTCCCAGACCGGAAGGACCGCTCGCAGGGCGTGCTGTTGCACCGGTGTCAGGCCGTCCAGCCTGACGTCAGCCGCGGGACCCGCGCCGGGAAACGCGGCGGACAGGATGGTGTCGAGCAAGTGGCCGCGGTTGAAGCTGGAGGCGGCGAGTGGAAGCCGGTCGGCAAGATCCTCGACGTCCGCCGCGGTGAGCCAGTGCCTGATCGATGTCAGGCTCTTGGCCGCACAGGACCCGATCCAGCCGTCGTGGATCCGAAGGTCGGGCACATCCTGGTGCACGGTCGAGTCGATGAGGATCCTGATGACTCGGCGGCCTGGTGGCCTGGAGGCGGTTGCTGATGCTCGGGCCAGCGCCGTTGCCGCGCCCCAACGCACCAGCGGCGGTTGGTCGTCGAGAAACCGTGCCACACGGTCAAGCGTTGCGGACGGGCTGGCGATCAATCCGTGCGCGATAAGCGTGGCCGTCAATGCGTGTTCGTCGGTTTCGACGTCGAGACGGTCGGCGAGGAGTGGCACGGTCCGTGCCGCGGACTCGGGGAACATGCCGGTCAGGTAGGCGACGCGTGCGCGCTCGACGCTCCGGTGCGATCCGAGGAACTGAACAAGGCGGGGCAGTTCGTCACGTACCGCGTCGTAGGCAGCGACGGTGTCCGGACTGGTGGCCAGGCCGCTGAACGGATTGCGGAGCCACAGCTCACGCTCGGGACCGTGATTCATCTCGCTGTCTGCCCACTCTGCCGCGCCAGCAATCAGGGCCTCGCGCTCTGCTTCCACCTGCGCGGCCTCATCCCGCCACTCGGCGATCGGCACCCCGGCCGGCAACCGTTCGTCGTCGATCCCGACCGCAAGTGCACACAGGAACTCAAGCAGCCCCTCGCGGTCGAGCGCGTCCGGGGCCAGGACGAGTTTCACGACGAACCGAGCGACGGGAGCAGACACCGAATACCTGCTGCCCTGGTGCGTCACGGAAGCGCTGAGGTGGACCAGCGCTCCGTGTCGAACCCGTGGGTCTCGGCTGCGTAGCGCACGCAGGTTCGCCGGTACGTCCTTGGCGGCGCCGTATGCGTGGACCAGCCGCTCCCACTCGACCTCGTCCAGACCCGCCAGCGGATCGACCTGTGCCACCACGTCCGGCAGCCTATCGGCGGTAGTTCACGTCAATGCGGACGTCCTGGCGCCAGTCGACGTCAGCTTCCTCGCAGTAGCCGGCGGCCTCGCTCTGCTGCCGACTGCTCGGAGCGGCGGGAGCAGGGAGCGATGCAGTCCGCAGCCAGTCCGCAAGAAGTCCGCACCCCGCCGTCGTACCCGTAACGCGCCAACGGCTGGGATCGTTGGAATTCCAACGATCCCAGCCGTCCCCGCATCCGACCCGCCCCCACCGTTTCCCCAGGACGACGTTCCGCTTCAACGTGTGATGTGGGGTCGCGTCGCAGGCCAGATGCCGCTCAGCGGGTTCCGTCGGCATGTCGTGATACCTTTGCACCGCGCCGATGTAAGGATATCCTTGCACCGCGCCGATGTCGGGGTATCATGACATCGTGAGTTCGGAAGGGCGCGCCATACTCAATGCCCGATCGCTGCCTCGGCTGGCGCGGTCGGTCAAGAAGCTGCGCCTTGATCGCGGCCTCACGCAGGCGGAACTGGCGCGCCGGGCGGACGTTTCGCGAGTGTGGATCATCAATCTGGAGCGTGGTGAGACAGAGGGACTCGAGGTCGGACGACTGATGCGAGTCCTTGACGAGCTCGACGCCAACCTGATGATCCAGCAGGTGGAGGGGTGAAATGGCCACCATCAATCACCTCGCCGTGCTGCTGGGCGGCCACTACATCGCGGATCTGGAGCGCGCGGGATCCGGCCTCCGCCTGACCTACGACCAGTCGTACCGTCACTCCGGCACGACTCCGCTGTCGTTGTCCTTGCCGACGGAGGTTCCGGTCCACACAGGCATCGGCGTCGAGCGATTCCTGAAGGGCCTCCTTCCGGAGAACGACGGCGCACTGCGCGCCATCGCGCGCCGCTACCGGATCGACACGACCGACACTCTCGATCTGCTGTCCGCGACCGGGAAGGACTGTGCTGGGGCCCTGCAGTTCTGCGTTGCCGACGAGCTCGAGGCGACCCTGAACCGCGAAGGAAGTCTCGAGAGATGTAGCGTCGGCGACATCGAGATCCGTCTCGACGAGATGGACACCGACGAGAACGCTTCCTGGCTCATGCCGGGTGAGCACTGGTCTCTCGGCGGAACGCAGCAGAAGTTCGCCCTGCGACGCCAGGACGACCGCTGGTATGTCGCGCACGGTTCCGAGGCGACGACGCACATCATCAAACCGGGAATCCGAAAGATGCGTGCCCAGGCACTCGACGAGCACGCGACCATGCGGGCGGCCGCACTGATGGGTCTGGACGTCGCGCACACCGAGTACACGGAGTTCAAGTCCCAGGACGCGATCGTGATCACGCGTTTCGACCGGGATTTCGCTGACGACGCGCGGGTGGTTCGGCTCCACCAGGAAGACCTGTGCCAGGCACTCGGAAATCCTGAGAAATACGAGGAATCAGGAGGCCCGTCAGCGGCGGAGGTCATTCGCTTCCTACGGGCCCAGGCGGATTCGGCGCAGCAGGCCCGAGTGAGCGTGGACAGATTCGTCGACGGCTTGATCTTCAACACGGTGGTGGGCGCCCCAGATGCGCATGCCCGGAACTACGCCGTCATGCTGTCCGGTGAGCAGGTCTCGCTCGCACCCCTCTACGACATGGCCACAGGCTTCGCCTACGACCCACCCCACGACGGCGGTCGGGTGCTGTCCATGAGCATCGGCGGCACGTTCGTCCTGGACGAGGTGGACGACGACGCCTGGCGGCGCTTCGCGGGATCGGCCCGCCTGGACGAGGCCCGCATTCTCGAGCGAGTGACAGAGATGGCCTGTCGCGCCCCGGAAGCATTCACTGATGCCTTGTCCGAGGTTGACGACTACGAGGGTCACGCCGCGGCCATGCTCGACCGGATCCAGAACGAGCTCAGCGCCCGCAGGAATGCGACCGTGCCATAGCGCAGATTCTCCGGCCTCCAGCGTCCACGTGTCACCCGCTCCGGTGTCCTCACCACGGCCGCTTTCGTCACCGCCCACGTGCCCAGGAGCCGGTCCAGCGCGCTGGCATCGAGCCGGGCCAACACGCACCGGAACGTCGACTCGTCCGCCGGCCCCCGGACCATCCCCGTTCGCGCCAGGCGACGTCTGCGGGCACCCACCGTTTCCCCAGGACGACGTTCCGATTCAACGTCTGACCATTCAGGTATCGGTCTGGTCGCCTGACCAGGCCGAATGCCGGTTGTCCCCGGCCGGAGCGGCAGCGACCTGAACAAGGTCGCGACGGTGGCGTCCCAGCGGGCGCCCGCGCCCGATCGCATCCGGCCCACGTCCGACGTCGCGACGTCGAATTCCTGGCTGTCAAGTGGGGACACCCCCGCGAGTGCGGTGCCGAAAAACCTCCTGAGATGGTCGTGCCAGCAGGGTCGTTCGACAGCGCGGATGCGCCGAGGATTGAGCTCGTTCGGCCCCACGCAACCACTGCTCCAGGAGATCGCTCTGATGAGAAACGACCTGCACCGTCGACGCGCGCGGCGCGTACTGCCGACGATGCTCCTGCTCGCCGTGACCGCCGGAGTTATCGCTGCGTGCGGTGACGCGTCCGCCCCGGAAAGCTCTACCGCGTCGACGCCGCCGGCACCCGCCCCCGACTCGCCCGCCGATGCCGCGATGCACATGGTCGACGCCGGAGCCGGCCGCAGCCTGGCGTTCCACGTCACCCCCGGCGGTCTTCCCGCCCTCGTCCTGGACTCGGGCGGGGGTATGGACTCCTCGTACTGGGACGACCTGGTTCCCCGGCTGGCGGCAGCCACCGGGTCCACGATCATCACGTACGACCGCGCAGGGCTCGGTGACAGTGACGAGGTGCCGGGCGCATGGGGCGTGCAGAGCGCTGTGAACGACCTGGAGACCGGTCTGCGCGCACTCGATGTCACCCAGGACGTCGTCCTGGTGGCACATTCTCAGGGGGGTGAGGTCGCCACCTACTTCACCCGCGCCAACCCGAAGCTTGTCTCCGGTGCGGTGCTCGTCGACGCGAATCTGCCCCAGCTCTACACCGACGAGACGATCGCGCGTCTCATCACCGTGGGCACACCGCAGGTCGAGGCCGCGAAGGAGGACCCGTCCACCCAGCAGAACCGCCAGCTGATCGCGACTGCCGAGAACTACGCGCCGATGCACCAGGCCTACCACCAGGTGGCCTGGCCGGACGACGTCCCTGCCACCGTCATCGTGTCGGAGAGGACGCCGTTCGACGGTTTGCCGAAGGACGCACAGCGCTGGCGAGACGCGGCAGCCGCGTTCGTGGCGGCCGGCCCGGATCGCACGCTCGTCACCGCCGAGGGCACCTCGCACGACGTCCCGATCGATCGACCCGACATCGTGCTCGACGAGATCGAGACGATGGTCGCCGCACGCGACTGATGCAGCCTTGCTCGTGAGCCCGGCTACCGGCCGATCGCCGATCGGCCGGATGTCGCACCGCACGCCGGCGCGGAGTGCCTAGGCGGCCGGAGCGTGCGGATAGACCGGCTCGCGATCCTGGAAGCTCAGGATGCTCGGGTTCTGGATCACGCCGTCACGGATCTCGATCGCGCGGGAGATGGTGAGGTCCTTCGCCCACGAGGTCGGTCCTTCCACGACCGTGCGCAGGAACGGCAGGATCGCCTCGCTGATCTCCCACGTCGCCGAGTTCCACAGGTAGGACGGGCTGTGGTCGACGGCGTAGTGGCCCACGCCTTGGCCGACGGTGAACATCGGCTCGTCGAACGTGGTGGGCCGCGCCCATTCGAAACCCATCCCCAGGTCGCACGAAACGTCGACGATCAGGCTTCCTGCGGCGAATCGCTCCAGGTCCTCGGTCCTCAGGTAGGTCAACGGTGCGGCGACGTCCTGGAGCGTGCAGTTGACGACGATGTCGTGCGATGCCAGGAACGCGGGGAGCAGGATGTCGCCGGCCGAGGTGAGAACCTCGCTGAGGTGAGCCGGCCCCTCGCCGGTGTTGAGCTGGGTGATGTGTGCCGTGTGGATCGGCGCGCCGACCGCCGTGACGCCACGCTGCGTGAGGACCTGGATGTCGTGGATCCCGTGCGCCTTGAGTGCGGTCACGGCGCCCCGCGCCGTCGCGCCGAAACCGATGACGACCGCGCTGAGCCGCGGGCCGTAGTCGCCGGTCGAGCCGGTCAGGCTCAAGGCGTGCAGTACGGAGCAGTAGCCGGCGAGCTCGTTGTTCTTGTGGAACACGTGCAGGCTGAAGTCGCCCCGGCGGGTCCAGTGGTTCATCGCCTCGAAAGCGATCAGCGTCAGCCGGCTGTCGATCGCCGTCTGCGTCATGCCGGTGTCCTGGACGCAGTGCGGCCATCCCCACAGAACGCGGCCCTCGGGAATCGCTGCCACGTCCGCCGCCTGCGGCTTGGGCAGCAGCAGCACGTCAGCGGACTCGAGGACCTCGGAGCGCTCCGCGACCCTGCCCACGCGGGTCTCGAGGTAGCCAGGTTCGAGCTGGAAGTCAGCGCCGTAACCACGCTCGACGATCATTCGCGCGCGCACGTCCGGGTCGATCCGGTCGAAGTGATCCGGATGCAGCGGCAGCCGGCGCTCGTTCTCCATCGAGGAGTGTGCGAGCAGGCCGAGGGACAGCAGATCGCCGCTCGGCGGGGAGAGGGTCGATGCCGCGGTGGGGGCAGGAGCAGAAGAGCGAGTGGCGCCGGACATCCGGATTCCCATCATCAGGGAACCTAGGTCAGCTCCTGCCTGGATCCTACGCTGATCTTCCGCGAGACCTGGCTGAGCCCGGCGTCGGACGGGTGCACGAGCCGGCCGTCGCGGTCGGGGCCGGAGGTTCGCTTCCCGCCCAGCGGCGGTCTGCGGGTGAGGATTGTCGGTAGTGTCGGTCCCGCAGTTCCTTGTGCCGACCACCGACGGAGGAAGCGTGCTCGACATCAGCTCACTGACCTGGGCCGGAACCATTGGCCTCATCATCGTGTTGCTGGCGGTGGATCTTGTCCTGGCCTCGGCCCGCCCACATCACGTCGGGTTCAAGGAGGCCACTGCCTGGTCGGTGTTCTACATCGCGGTGGCGATCGGCTTCGGGATCTGGTTCGGGCTCCAGTACGGCAACACGGCGGGGACCGAGTTCTTCGCGGGCTACATCATCGAGAAGAGTCTGTCCGTCGACAACCTGTTCGTGTTCGTGATCATCATGAGCACGTTCGCGGTCCCGGACCGGCACCAGCACAAGGTGCTCGTCTTCGGCATCGTGCTCGCGCTCATCATGCGCGCCGTCTTCATCGCCGTCGGCGCGTCCCTCATCAGCTTGTTCTCGTTCACGTTCCTGCTGTTCGGGCTGCTGCTGTTCTACACGGCCGTGCAGCTTTTCCGGCACCGGAACGAGGACCCCGACATCGAGAGCAACGTGATGGTGCGTGGCGCACGGCGGTTCCTGCCCGTCAGCGACGGCTACATCGAGGGGAAGCTCTTCGCCAGGGAGGGCGGACGCCGGGTCGTCACCCCGCTGTTCATCGTGCTCATCGCCATCGGCAGCGTCGACCTGCTCTTCGCGCTCGACTCGATCCCCGCCGTCTTCGGCGTCACGGAGGAGGCGTACATCGTCTTCACCGCCAACGCCTTCGCGCTGCTGGGCCTGCGGGCGCTGTTCTTCCTGGTCAAGGGCCTGCTCGACCGGCTCGTCTACCTGTCCGCCGGTCTGGCGGTCATCCTGGCGTTCATCGGTGCCAAGCTGATCCTGCACTGGGGCCACGTCGACATCGACGAGTCGATCCCGGAGATCCCGACGGCGCTGAGCCTCGGTGTCGTGCTCGGCGTCCTGGCCGTGGTGACCGTGGCGAGCCTCATCAAGACCCGCGGCCTCTCCGAGGAGAAGGCCCACGCCGGATCGCTCACGGCCACCAAGAGCAAGAAGAAGGACGAGACGCCCCGATAGCGCTCCCGCATGGCCCGGTCCCGCCGAGCGGGACCGGGCCATGGTCACGACCACGTCGTCCTGCGTGGTGGTTGCGGTCCCACGACGCACCATGGCGTGGTCGCCACCCGAGGTGCTCGCCAGGTCGGGGCACCCGCCACCAGGGCGACGTGGCGGCCGCCCCTTGACCTCGTGCGACGACGTGCCTTAGGTTGACGGCATTTGAAACGATTCATGCCGGTCGGGTGCGGTTCGTCCGGCCGGCTTCGCCTCGACGGGGAGGTATGACGTGCAGTCTGGCGACGAGCCGGCGCGTCCGGCACTGGAGCTGTCGGAGGTCGGCAAGGCGTTCGGCGCCGTGGTGGCGTTGCGGTCGGCGAGCCTACGGGTGCGGACGGGTTCGATCCATGCGCTCGTCGGCGAGAACGGCGCGGGCAAGTCGACGCTGGTGAAGATCGTCGCCGGGCTCTACCGGCGCGACGTCGGTGAGCTCGCGCTCGACGGCGAGCCGGTCGACTTCCACAGCACGGCGGAGGCCAAGGCGGCCGGGATCGCGGTCATCTACCAGGAGCCGACCCTCTTCCCCGACCTGTCGGTCACCGAGAACATCTTCATGGGCCGCCAGCCCACCGGACGGTTCGGGCGGATCGACCGCCGGGCGATGCGCGAGGAGGCGCTCGCGATCTTCACCCGGCTCGGCGTGCGCATCGACCCCGACCGGCCGACCGACGGCCTCTCGATCGCGGACCAGCAGATCATCGAGATCGCCAAGGCGATCTCCCTGGACGCTCGGGTCCTCGTCATGGACGAGCCGACGGCAGCGCTCAGCGGGGCCGAGGTCGAGCGGCTGTTCGCGGTCGCCCGGGGCCTGCGCGACGAGGGGCGGGCGCTCGTGTTCATCTCGCACCGGTTCGACGAGGTCTTCGACCTGTGCGACACGGTGACCGTGCTGCGTGACGGTGCGTACGTCGCCACCCTGCCCGTCGCGGAGACCTCCACGGACGAGCTGGTCCGCATGATGGTGGGCCGCGACGTCGCCGAGCTGTTCCCCAAGCTACCCGCCGAGATCGGCGACGACGTGCTCGTCGTCGAGGGCCTGCACCGGCCGGGCGTCTTCCACGACGTCTCGTTCACGGTGCGGGCCGGGGAGATCGTCGGCCTGGCCGGCCTCGTCGGGGCGGGGCGGAGCGAGGTGGCGCGCGCGGTGTTCGGCGTCGACCCCTACGAGTCCGGGTCGGTGCGGGTCGACGGCGAGCCGCTGCCGCCGCGCGACCCGCGCGCCGCGATCGCCCGGGGCCTCGCCCTCGTGCCGGAGGACCGGCGCCGGCAGGGCCTGGTGCTCGACCAGACCGTGGCCCGCAACCTCACCCTCGCGGTCCGCGAGCGGCTGTCCCGCCACGGGCTCGTCTGGGACGGCCTGGAGAACGCGGCGGCGCGGACCTGGGCGAGCCGGCTCGAGGTGAAGACCGCCGCGCTGGACTCCGAGACGGGGACGCTCAGCGGCGGGAACCAGCAGAAGGTCGTCCTGGGCAAGTGGCTGGCGTCCGACCCGAAGGTGCTGATCGTCGACGAGCCGACGCGCGGCATCGACGTGGGGACCAAGGCGGAGGTCCACTGGCTGCTGTCGCGGCTCGCCCAGGAGGGCGTCGCCGTCCTGATGATCTCGTCGGAGCTGCCGGAGGTGCTCGGCATGGCCGACCGCGTGCTCGTCATGCGCGAGGGCCGCCTGACCGGCGAGCTCGACCGCGCCGACGCCACCCCGGAAGCCGTCATGCACGCCGCGACCGCCGAGGAGGCCGTCCGATGACCGTGACCACCGCACCCGCGCCGTCGCTCCTGACGGGCGCCGGGAACCTCCTCAGGGCGCGGGAGACCGGCATCGGGATCGCCCTCCTGCTCGTCGTCGCCGCGGCGACCATCCTCAACCCGGGCTTCGTGTTCTCCACCGACGGCTTCCGGGACCTGCTGCTCACGCCGTCGATCCTCATGGTGGTCGCCGTGGGGCAGGCGGTGGTGATCGTGACCCGCAACGTGGACCTGTCGGTGGGGTCGGTCGTCGGGCTGGTCGCTTACCTCACGGGGACGCTGTTCGTCGAGGTGCCGGGGATCCCGATCGTCGTCGTGGCGCTCGCCGGGGTCGGGCTGGGGGCGGTGCTCGGGCTGGTCAACGGCGCGCTCGTCGCCTACGCCAAGGTGCCCGCGCTCGTCATCACCCTCGGCACTATGTACGTCTACCGGGGCATCAACGTCGCGTGGACCGGGTCGGACCGGATCAACGCGTCCGACCTGCCGGGCACCTTCCGCGCGCTCGGCACGGGCAAGCTGCTCGGGCTCCCGGTCCTGACGGTCCTCGCCGTGGTCGTGCTCGTCGCCGCGGCCTGGTATCTGCGCAACCTGCGCAGCGGCCGCGAGCTCTACGCCATCGGCTCGGACCCCGCGGCCGCGCACCTCTACGGCCTGCGCGTCACACGGCGGGTGCTCGGGGCGTTCGTCGCGTGCGGTGCCCTGGCAGGGCTGGCCGGCGTCCTGTTCGCCGCGCGGTACGGGACGGTCAGCTCGAACGCCGGGTTCGGCTGGGAGCTGCAGGCGATCGGCGCGGCGGTGATCGGCGGCGTCGCGATCTCCGGCGGTGTCGGCACGGTGTGGGGCGCGGCGCTCGGGGCCTACCTGCTGCTCACCATCAACCGAGCGCTGCCGATCATCGGTGTGGACGACTTCTGGCAGCGCGCCGTCGTCGGCGTGCTCATCATCGGCGCGATCGTGCTGGACCGGGTCCTGGCGGTGCGACAGCACCGGAGACTTCTCGGCCAGCGGGAGGACGAGCGGGAGGTATCGGCATGACGAGGGTCTCAGGCCGCCTGGGCGCGGCAGAGCCGGCGGGCACGGTCGACGGGGTCGCCGCAGGGCCGGCGACCGGGGGCGGCGCGGCCCCGGCCACCGGGCGGGTGTACGCGGCGCACGCCCGCCCGCTGTGGCGCCGGGTGCTCCTGACGCGCGAGGCGTCGATCATCGGGCTGCTGATCGCTACCGTCGCGGTCGCGACGGCGACCGTCCCCAGCTTCGACAGCCCGCTGACGACGACGTTCCTGCTGCGCGAGATCACCCCGATCCTGCTGGTGGCGCTGCCCATGACGCTCATCATCGTCACCGAGGAGATCGACCTCTCCGTCGCGAGCGTGATCGGGCTGTCCAGCGTGGTGGTGGGCCTGTGCGTGCAGGCCGGGTGGCCGTTCCCCGCCGCGATGGGGCTCGCGGTCGTCGTCGGCGCCGTCGCGGGCTGGATCAACGGGGCGCTCGTGACGCTCGTCGGGCTGCCGTCCCTCGCGGTCACGATCGGCACGCTGGCGCTGTTCCGCGGCATCGCGGTCGGTCTGCTGGGCACGACGGCGATCAGCGACCTCCCGGAGGCCTGGACCGACCTGGCCCGCGAGAACATCCCGGGGACGCCGGTCCCGCTGGTGATGGTCGTCTTCGTGGTGCTCGCCCTCGGGTTCGCGGTGGTCCTGCACTTCACGCCGTTCGGCAGGTCGCTGTACGCGATCGGGCTCAACAAGGAGGCGGCGGCCTTCTCCGGGATCGACGTCGGGCGCACGAAGCTCTGGCTCTTCGTCACCAGCGGCACGGTCTCGGGGCTGGCGGGCGTCTACTTCACGCTGCTCTACAACAACGCCCGCGGCGACAACGCCATCGGGCTGGAGCTGCAGATCATCGCAGCAGTCCTGCTCGGCGGGGTGTCCATCTTCGGGGGCCGGGGCGCCCTGCACGGCGTGATCGCCGGCGTGCTGCTCATCGGGACGCTCGGCAGCGCGCTGCGGCTGTCGGGCGTGACCAGCGACATCATCACCGTCGTGACCGGCCTGCTGCTCATCGCCTCGGTCACGTCCGCGAGGGCCCTGACGTGGCTGCACGGCAAGCGGGTGGCGGCCCTGGGCAGGCGCCGCCGCGCGGGCCCCGGGACGCAGCCCTGACCGTCGTCGGCCGACAGCCGCCGAACACCAGCCAACGAGAGGAAACAACGATGTTCTCCACCCGGAACCACACCCGCGTCGCCGCGGCCGCCACAGCCGCGGCCGCCGCTCTGCTCCTGACGGCCTGCGGCGGTGGCGACGACACCGCCGCCGACGGCGCCGTGTCGGTCACCTTCCTGCCCAAGAACCTGGGCAACCCGTACTTCGACACGTCTAACGCCGGCGGGCAGACGGCCGTCGAGGAGCTCGGCGGGACGTTCGCCGAGGTCGGTCCGACCGAGGCGAGCCCGACCTCGCAGGTCAGCTTCATCGAGACGGCCGCCCAGCAGGCCGTCGACGCGCTCGTCGTCTCCGCGAACGACCCCGAGGCGATCTGCGACGCACTGGGGGAGGCCTCCGGCGTCGGCGTCAAGATCGTCACGTTCGACTCCGACACCAACCCGGACTGCCGCGACGTGTTCGTCAACCAGGCCACGGCCGAGGGCATCGCCACGGCGCAGGTCGACCTCGTCACCGAGCAGATCGGCGACGAGGGCCAGATCGCCGTGCTCTCGGCGTCGGCCAACGCGACCAACCAGAACACCTGGATCGAGCTCATGGAGGCGGACCTGGAGGCGAACCACCCTGACGTCGAGCTCGTCGAGGTCGCGTACGGGGACGACGACGACCAGACGTCGTTCGACAAGACCGCCGCTCTGCTCCAGACCTATCCCGACCTCCAGGGGATCGTCTCGCCCACCACGGTCGGCATCGCCGCCGCGGCCCGGTACCTGTCGACGTCGGAGTACCAGGGCGAGGTCGCCCTGACGGGCCTGGGCACGCCCAACCAGATGCGCGAGTACGTCGAGGACGGCACGGTCGAGGCGTTCGCGCTGTGGAACCCGGAGGAGCTCGGCTACCTGGCCGGCTACACGGCGAACGCGCTGGCGACGGGTGAGGCGTCCGGCCCCGGCGACTCGTTCGAGGCCGGTGAGCTGGGCACGTTCGAGATCGACGACGACGGCGTCGTCCTGCTGGGCGACCCGTTCGTGTTCGACGCCGGCAACATCGGCGACTTCGACTTCTGATCCGGGAGCCTCGCGCGCCCGCTACCGCCCGGACGGTCGTGCGGACGCGCGAGGCCCCGTGGTCCGTGTCCCGCGGCGCCGGAGCCCGGCCCGCGGGGCGGCGGCGTCAGTCCGTGTCGGCGCGGTGGTCCTTCCGCCGCGCACGCCGGTCCGCCGTGTCCGCGGCGAGCGCGCCGGCCAGCGAGGCAGCGATGGTGACGTACAGGCCGACCGACAGCAGCGCGTACACCATCGTGAAGATCTTCGAGATCGGCTCGGTCGGGACGAGGTCGCCGTAGCCGATCGTCAGCCCGGTCACGACGGAGAAGTACAGGGAGTCGAGCACCGACCAGCCCTCGACGCGCGTGTAGAAGCCCGTCGCGACGAGCAGGACGACGAGCAGGGTGAACGCCGCCCCGCGGAACGACCCGCCCTGCCACGCGGAGCGGACAGCGGCCGCCAGGCGGCGGATCATGAGGGTGAGACCCAGCATGTCGGGACCGTACTCCACGGATCCGGGGCCCACGACCGTGCGGCGTGGCCCCCGGCGTCCGTACCGTCTCCGCCGGCTGTGAACGACCTTGCCGCGACCGCGGCGAGCGACGAGTGGCGCGGTGACCTGTCACCTGCTGCGTGCCTACGACGACCAGCTTTGCCTTGACGCCGAGGCCACGGGGGCCGTGTCCGTGACGCGCCACGGCCCGTTCCTGGTGGCCACGTTCCCGCACGGGGCGCGGCTTCGGCAGCTATCGCAGCCTCGACCTGCCGGGAGAGGGGGAGGCCGTCGTTGCCCGCCGGCGCAGGGCCAGCTCGCGAAGGCCGAGGAAGAGCGGGAGGGTGAAGGCGACGGCGACCGCGAAGCTGAGCGGCACGAGCACCCAGACCCAGCGCGCCCAGCCGAGCCGAGCGCCTTCGGCGAGCATGAACAGGCAGGACGCGACCGCCACGACGATGATGTCCACCGCCGCGGACGAGCTGGCCGCGTTGGCGAACCAGCCCTCGACGTAGCCGAGCCCCTGCGGGTCCGCGATGAACGCGAGGTTGAAGGCCCAGGTGCCGACGAGGCCCGCGAGCGCGAGCACGAACCAGGTGATGCTGAGGGCGAGGCGGTGGCGGGTGTGGAACGGCCGGGCTGTGGTCACGACGTCCTCCTATTGATATTTGGACTATCGATAGTCATACTATCAGTATGCGGATCTCGGAGCTCAGCGAACGGAGCGGCATCAGCCCTGCCTCGATCAAGTACTACACCCGGGAGGGGCTGCTGCCCGGCGGCGAGCGGACCGGCTACAACTCGACCGAGTACGCCGAGACCCACGTCGCCCGGCTCCGCCTGATCAGAGCGCTGGTCGACACGGGCGGGCTCACCGTCGCCGCCGCCGGCCGGGTCATCGCGGCGATCGACGATCCGGGCATCCCGCTGGACCACGTCCTCGGGATCGCGCAGAAGGCGATGCCGGAGGATGCCGAGCCCCCGTCCGAGGCCGCGCTCGACCGGGTGCGCGCCGTGATGCGTGAGCGCGGCTGGGAGACCGTCGCCGAGAACCCCGGCATCGCGCTCGCGGCCGCCGCGCTCGACGGCTTCGCCGCGACCGGCCTGAACGACGAGGCCGTCCTGTCCCGCTACGCCGCGGCGACCGACCTGGTCGCGGAGGCTGACCTCGACCTCGTGGCCGCGAGCGGCGACCGCGACCAGGCCGCGGCGACCGTCGTCGTCGGCATCGCGCTCGGCGACGTGCTGCTCGCGGGTCTGCGCCGCATCGCACAGGAGTCCCTCACCCATCGTCGCTTCCGTGACGGCGGCGTCCCCCCCGAGAGAAGAGAACCGACATGACCTCGTCACCGGCAGTGCCGCTCCAGGCATCCCCGTCCTCACCCGGGCCGCTCGTCCCGCCCGTGCTGCCACGCCCGGACCGCTGGCACCGGCCGCTCGTCGGCCTCGCCGTCGTGATGGGCGCTCTCACCGTCGCGACGGTCGTGCTCGCGATCGTCGACCCGAGGGAGATCCTCGGGCAGAACGCCTGGTTCAAGCCGCTGAAGTTCGCCCTCTCGACCGGGATCTACGCCGTCACCCTGGCCTGGCTGATCGGCCAGACCCGCCGGCTGCGCCGTACCGCCGACGTGCTCGGCGTCGTCATCGCCGTCGCGCTGCTCGTCGAGCTCGCGATCATCGTCGGTGCGGCGGCCGTCGGCACGACCAGCCACTTCAACGTCGCCACTCCGCTGAACACCACGCTCTGGGCGACGATGGCCGGCTTCATCGTCACGGTCTGGGTCGCGAGCCTCGTCGTCGGTATCGCCGTCGCGGGCAGCCCCGGCCCTGACGCCGCGCGGAACCTCGCGGTCCGGGCCGGCGTCGTGCTCGGCCTCGTCGGCATGGGCCTCGCCTTCTTCATGACCAGCCCGGATCCCGAGCAGCTCAACGACTTCCAGGGTGTCGCCGGCGCCCATGCGGTCGGCGTCGCCGACGGCGGGCCGGGTCTGCCGTTCTTCGGCTGGAGCACCGAGGGCGGCGACCTGCGCATCCCGCACTTCGTCGGGCTGCACGCGCTGCAGGCGATCCCGCTCGGCCTGCTCGGCCTCGAGCTGGCCGCCCGCCGGACCGCCGTGCTCCGGGACCCGCGGGTGCGCTTCCGGCTCGTGCTCGTCGGCGCGCTCACCTTCGCGGTGATGCTCGGCATCCTCACCTGGCAGGCCCTCGCCGGCGAGCCGGTCGTGCGTCCCTCCGCCGAGATCCTCACGGCCGGTACGGCGGCCGGGGCCGCAGCACTCGTGGCCACGATCCTCGTGCTCGTCGCCGGTGCCCGCTCCGCCTCCGCTGCCGCACGAGCGGGGGAGCCGGCCGGGGCGTGAGGCAGGTGCTCCGGTCGCCGGAGCTCAGGCTCTCGACGCCACGTGCGCCACGATCCCGGGGATGATCCGGGCCGGCCCGAGCTCCGGCTCCGCGGCGGCGATCGATGCCGGACACACCTTGCCCGCCGTAGGCGCTCAGCGCCGCGGCAGGCGTCCGGCCAGGTAGGCGTCGATCCGCTCGCGGCTCCAGCCGTGGGACTCCGCGAGACCGCTGCGCATCATCGCCAGGTACGGGTCGGACGGCGCCGCGTGCGGGGCGGAGTGTGCGCGGTGCGGCGAGGTGAGGGTGTACATGGGCAGGCCGTCGAGCGTGCCGGCGCCGACCAGGGTCTCGTAGCGACCGGGACCGGCCCGGTACGCGCCGTCGAACCCGGCGGTCAGCGCGGCCTCCAGGTCGGTCCCCGAGCGCGGCTCGCGGTGCATCTCCTGCTCGGCGATGTCGGTGAGCTGCGCGACGGTGACCCGGTACGCGCGGGCCGCCGTCGGGCCGGGAGTGTGGTGGTCGTAGAACGCCGTCGCGCCCACCCACGTGGTCGACTCGCCCCAGAAGTACAGGCTGCCGGCCAGCTCGACCGGCCGGTCCTCGGCCGGGGGCCGCGGGTCGCGCGCCCCCGGCTGCGCGCGCAGGGCTCCGGGCGGGCGGCCGCCCTCCAGGTAGCAGGTCAGCCGCTCCCGGGACAGGTTCGACCCGTAGCTCACGTACCAGACGTCGTGTGGTCTCACGGCAGAGATTCTGCCCGATGCCGGCCCGGCACCGGCCGGCGTCGTTCAGCGGGAGCGGTCCGCCGCCTCGCCGCGGGCGGGCCGGTCGGCGATCGGCCGGAGCCCGCAGGCCGCCGCGAAGCCGTCAGACTCGATCCCGAGTGCGACGTTCGTCCGCGTCGTGAGGTTCGCGAAGGCGATCACGGACGTGAGCTCGATCAGCGCCGAGGCGCCGAGCCGCTTCATGAGGCTCGCGACCATCTCGTCGGTGACCGTCGGCTCGGTCTCGCTCATCGCCTCCGCGTACGCCATCACGTCGCGCTCGAGCGGCGTGAACAGGTCGGACTCGCGCCAGCGCGGCACGTCGTGCGCCTTGTCGACGTCGAGCCGCTTGTTGTGGGCCTGGAAGTAGTTGAAGTCCAGGCACCAGCTGCAGCCGATCATCGATGCCACGGCCATGTGCGCGTAGGACTTCAGGCTCTCGTCGCAGGCGTCCCACTTCTCGATCCTGCCGCCCATGCTCATCGTCGACCGGAGCACCTTCTGGTTGTGCCAGATGACGCCGAGCGTCGCGGGGACGGTGCCGAGCCGCTTCCTGGCCATCCGCTTGACGGCGGCGCCCAGGAGGCCGGTGATCTCTGCCGGGGGAACGCGGGTGCTGGTCATGATGAGCTCCTTCGTGTCGCTGGTGCCCCGTACGACACGGGAGGGCCGCCGAGTGTGACGCGCCTGTGGCCTCGGCGAACCTTGTCCGCTGGTCATAGACTCGCATCGACGTGTTGTCCAGAGGTTGAAGGTGATGAGAGTGGTCCAGGGTCGGGTGATCCGATACGACGAGGTGCGCGGATATGGTTTTGTCGCGCCGGACGAGGGCGGGGACGACGTGTTCCTGCACGTGAACGATCTCGAGTTCGACAAGCGCAAGCTCGTGGTCGGTGCGGTGGTCGAGTTCGACATCGAGGAGGGGGACCGGGGCCCGAAGGCGTCGCAGGTGACGCTCGTGTCCGTTCCCGCGGTCCAGCCGCCGTCGGCACCGGTGCCGGCGGTCAACGGGACGACGTCGGCCGCGGGCGGGATCCCGGCAGGGGCGCCGACGATCGTGCTGCCCGACACGGGAGCCGAGGACGGCGACACCGTCACCGATCGTCAGCTCACGGCCGAGGTGACCGAGATGCTGCTGGCGAGCGTCCCGACCCTCACGGCGGAGCAGGTGGTGCTGACCCGGCAGGCGGTGGTGGCGCTCGCCACGGCGCACGGCTGGGTGAGCGATCCGGCCTGATCGGGCGAGCTGGCGGGATACCGTCACGGGTGGCGGGATACCGCCACCCCTCAGCGGATACCTGTTGGCGTGTTTCCGCAATGTTTCTCCGCAGGGTGGCAGTGGGCGAGGGTGCTACCAGGCAATATCGAGTCGGTAACGATCGCTTGGTGTGTGGAAGGAGGCTGGCCACGGGCGGGTGCGGGCTGAGTAACGTGTGCCGAAACCATGACGTAGGCCACACCCGGTGAGGGCCGTGACGAAACCCTCGCCCGTTGGCCGGACCGGCCCACGGTCTGCGTCATTTTCCTTGAGGAGGAACATTGAAGATCAGGCGACTGAGCGCCGCGATCGCGGCGGTGGCCAGCGGTGCACTGCTCTTCTCGGCGTGCTCGAGCCCGCTGGGTGGCGACGAGGGCGAGGGCGCGTCCGGTGAGAGCTCGGTGGAGGCCGACGGCCCCTGCAAGGCCGAGCTCGGCGAGGTCACCACGGCCGAGGGCGAGATCAAGGTGGCGAACGAGTCGGAGTACTCCGGCTACAACTCGTACACGGGTGACACGTACTCGAGCTACAACACGATGATCACCGACCGTATGCTCCCGAGCTTCTGGTACTACGGCACCGACGGCACGATCTGCCAGGACGAGCAGTTCGGGTCGTACGAGATGACCGGCGAAGAGCCGCTCACGGCCGCGTACACGATCAACGACGAGGCGGTCTGGTCCGACGGCGAGCCCGTGAACTACGCCGACGTCCTGCTCAGCTGGGCGACCATGGCCATCACGGCGGACGGCGCCGTCACCGACGACGGTTCCGAGGACCCGCTGTTCACCTATGTGGGCGGTCTCGAGTTCGGCGACTACGCGCCTGCCGGGCCGCAGGCCGACTCGTGGGACGCCAAGGAGATGACCCTCGAGTTCGAGAAGCCGCACGCCGACTGGGACCTCCAGCTCAGCCAGCTCATGCCCGCGCACGTCGTCGCCGAGCAGGCTGGCGTGTCCACGGAAGAGTTCGTGACCGCGATCCAGGACCTCGACATGGACATCCTCGAGCCGGCCGCCGAGTTCTGGAACGAGGGCTGGCTGTTCAAGAAGCCGGGCGAGCTGCCCGACATGGCGCTGGTCCCGTCCGCCGGCCCGTACATGTACCAGGAGGGCGGCTGGTCGGCCGGCCAGTCCCTGACGCTGACCGCCAACGACAGCTACTGGGGCACGCCGCCGGCGACCCAGCAGCTCACCTACCGCCAGATCGCGGCGGACGCGCAGATCCAGGCGCTGCAGAACGGTGACCTCGACGCCATCAACCCGAACGGGCCGACCGTCGACACGATCACCCAGCTCGAGGCGCTCGGCGACTCGGTGCAGATCCAGACCGACCAGAACTTCACCTGGGAGCACCTGGACTTCAACTTCAACAACGGCGTGTTCAGCGACGACGAGGCCGGCCTCGCCGCCCGCGAGGCGTTCGCCCTGTGCGTGCCGCGGCAGAAGATCGTCGACGACCTGATCAAGCCGGTCGACGAGGGCGCGGTCATCATGAACGCCCGCGAGTACTTCCCCTTCCAGGACGAGTACGAAGAGGTCGTCTCCGGTGCCTACGACGGCCGTTACGACGTGGCGGACATCGACGCGGCGAAGGCCAAGTTCGAGGAGGCCGGCCTCGAGGAAGGCACCGAGATCCGCATCGGCTACCTCGACCCGAACCCGCGTCGTACCGACACGGTCTCGGCGATCAAGGCGTCCTGTGACGAGGCCGGCTTCGACATCGTCGACAGCGGCTCGGGCACGTTCTTCGACGAGGAGCTGCCGGACGGTGACTACGAGGTCGCGCTCTTCGCGTGGCAGGGCTCCGGCACGGTGACCTC
Organism: Myceligenerans cantabricum; assembly: GCF_054777735.1. NCBI lineage: Bacteria > Bacillati > Actinomycetota > Actinomycetes > Micrococcales > Promicromonosporaceae > Myceligenerans > Myceligenerans cantabricum. The sequence continues at coordinate 173,070 of NZ_BAAHAJ010000004.1, read as the reverse complement.
CGGCGCGAACATCTACACGGCCAGCGGCGGCCAGAACTACGGCGGCTACGAGAACGACACGGTCGACGCGGAGTGGGACACGGTGCTGGGCACCACGGACGAGGCAGTGCACCTCGAGGGCAAGACCGCCATCGAGAAGGAGCTGTGGGACACCCTCTTCGGGATCCCGCTCTACGCGCACCCGAACGTGTACGCCACCAGCTCGTCGATCTCCAACGCGCGGATCACCGCCGCACAGGGCGGGATCATGTGGAACGGCGAACAGTGGGCCGTCGCGGAGTGACGCGGCGCTGATCCCAGGACCTGCGGGGAAGGGAGCATGTCTCCCTTCCCCGCAGGGGCGTCCGGGCGGCCGGAACGGGCCGCCCGGTCTTCTCGATCCTTGACTCATCCCCCGCGAAGGGCTCCACCCCCGTGCTCATCTTCATCGTGAGACGCGCGCTAGCGTCCGTCGTCGTCCTGCTGCTGTCCTCGGTCCTGATGTTCTGGCTGACGACGAAGTCCGGCGACCCCTACGGCGACCTGCGCGGCTCGAACGCGTCCAACATCGACCAGCTCATGGACGCGCGGACCGAGGTCCTGAACCTCGACCTCGCGTGGTACGAGCGGTACTGGTTGTGGCTCAAGGGGGTGTCGGGGTGCTTCGCCGGCGCGTGCGACCTCGGGACGAACGTCGCGGGGCAGGACGTCCTGGCCCTGACGGGAGACGCCGCCTCGTCGACGCTCCGCCTCGTCACGGTCGCGACGCTGCTCGCCATCGTCGTCGGCGTCGGGCTCGGCATCCTCACCGCGATCCGGCAGTACTCCGGGTTCGACTACGCGGTGACGTTCATGGCCTTCCTCTTCTTCTCGCTGCCCGTCTTCTGGGCCGCCGTGCTGCTCAAGGAGTTCGGCGCGATCCGGTACAACGACTGGATCGCGACGGGGCACTACCAGCCGTTGACGATCCTCGCGGCGGCCGCGGTGCTGGCCGTCGTCGTACCGTCGGTGCTGGGCGGCGCCAGGCGGCGCCAGGTCATCACCGGCGCCGTGACCTTCGTGTTCGTCACGGCCGCGATGTTCCTGCTCAACGTCCTGGACTGGTGGCGCAGCCCGCAGGCGTCGTTCCCGATGGCGCTCGTCGTCGCGGTCGGTGCGGCCGTGCTGGTCACGGCGGTCGTGGCGGGCATCAAGAACCGCAAGGCGCTGTACGCGGCGATCACCACGGCCGTCGTCGGCATCGTCGCCTACGTCGTGCTCGCCTTCACCCCGCTGCTGCAGGAGCCCTCCTGGCTCGGGCTCCTCGGGCTGTTCGTGCTCGCGATCGTGGTGTCGCTGGGGATCGGTTGGCTGTGGGGCGGGTACAACCGCAAGCAGGTCATGATGGTGACCGCGGTGACAGGGGTGCTCACGTCGTGCGTCGTCGTCGGCGACATCCTGGTCGGGTACTGGTCCTCGTTCCTCGGCCTGAAGTCGCGGCCGATCTCGACGATCGGCTCGCAGACGCCGAACTTCTCCGGCGACTTCTGGCAGCAGCTCATCGACTACGGCACGCAGCTCATCCTGCCGACCGTGCTGCTGGCGCTGGTGTCCATCGCCTCCCACTCCCGGTACACGCGGTCCTCGATGCTCGAGGTGATGAACCAGGACTACGTGCGCACCGCTCGTGCCAAGGGCCTGTCGGAGCGTGAGGTCATCGTCAAGCACGCGTTCCGCAACTCGCTGATCCCGATCACCACGATCATCGCGTTCGACTTCGCCGCCCTGATCGGGGGCGCGGTGATCACCGAGACCGTCTTCGGCTGGAAGGGCATGGGGCTCCTCTTCACCGAGGGGCTGCGTCATGTCGACCCGGCGCCGGTCATGGCGTTCTTCCTCGTCACCGGCATCGCCGCCGTCCTGATGAATCTGCTCGCCGACCTCGCCTACGCCGGCCTCGACCCCCGGATCCGGCGCTGACCGCGCCTGCCCGCAGGAGACATCATGAGTGACACCACGAACACGCCGGTCGACGACCTGACCCCGGGCATGCCGTCCGAGAAGAGGTCGTACACCGCGAACCAGCTCGTACGACGACGGTTCTTCCGCCACCGCGGCGCGATCGTCTCGATGATCGTGCTCGGGCTCGTCATCGTCGTCGCGTTCACCTCCATCGGGGTCGGTCCGATCCCGGGGTGGTGGAACAAGGACTTCGGCAGCACCTACGACAAGATCGGGGCCGGGGCCCCGACCCTCGCGCACCCGTTCGGGCAGGACACGATCGGCAAGGACTACTTCGCGATGACGATGCGCGGGACGCAGATCTCGCTGCTCATCGCGTTCGGCGTCGGCCTGATCTCCACGGCGGTCGGCACGCTGATCGGCGCGCTGGCAGGCTACTTCCGGGGTCTTCTCGACTCCCTGCTGATGCGGCTGACCGACGTCGTCATCATCATCCCCCTGCTCGCCATCGCCGCCGTGCTGGGCCGGATGACGGGCGGCAGCCTGCAGCTCCTGATCGTCGCGCTCGGCGTCCTCGTGTGGACGGGCCTCGCGCGACTCGTGCGCGGCGAGGTGATGTCGCTGCGGGAGCGGGACTTCGTCATGGCCGCCCGGGCCGTCGGGACGAGCCCGTGGCGCATCATCGTGAAGCACATCCTGCCCAACTCGGTCGGCGTCATCATCGTCAACGCCACCCTCATCATCGCGTCGGCGATCCTGCTCGAGACCGCGCTGAGCTTCCTCGGGTTCGGTGTCCAGAAGCCCGACGTCTCGCTGGGGTCGCTCATCTCGGAGTACCAGGGCGCGTTCACCACGCGGCCGTGGCTCTTCTGGTGGCCGGGCCTGCTGATCCTCACGATCGCCCTGTGCGTGAACTTCATCGGCGACGGTCTGCGCGACGCGTTCGACCCCCGGCAGACCAGCACCAAGGAGTGACACCGTGACCACACTCGACATCTCCACCTCAGGTGCTACGCAGGCGTCCGGCGACGCCGTCCTGTCCTTCGAGGGCCTGACGGTCAGCTTCCGGACCGAGTTCGGCGAGGTGCACGCCGTCAAGGGGATCGACCTCGACGTGCGCCCCGGCGAGGTGGTCGCCCTCGTGGGCGAGTCCGGCTCCGGCAAGTCCGTGACCTCGACGACCGCGCTCGGGCTGCTGCCCGGCAACGCCCGCGTCGGCGGCACGGTGCGCGTCGGCGGCAAGGACGTGGGATCGCTGGACCAGGCCGGCCTGCGCCGGCTGCGCGGGAACGACGTCGCCATGGTGTTCCAGGAGCCGATGACGGCGCTCAACCCGGTGCTCACCATCGGCGACCAGCTCACCGAAGGCCTCCAGCTGCACGACATCGCCTACGGGAAGCAGGCCGAGGCCCGCGCTGCCGAGCTGCTGGAGATGGTCGGCATCCCCGAGCCGCGGCGGCGCCTGCGGCAGTACCCCCACGAGCTGTCCGGCGGGCAGCGCCAGCGCGTGGTCATCGCGATGGCGATCGCGTGCGACCCGGCGGTGATCGTCGCCGACGAGCCCACCACGGCCCTCGACGTCACCGTGCAGGCCGAGATCCTCGACCTGCTGCGCTCGCTCACCGAGAAGCTGAACACGGCGATCCTGCTGATCACCCACAACATGGGCGTCGTGGCCGACATGGCCGACCGGGTCGCCGTCATGCTCAAGGGCGACCTCGTGGAGACGGGCACCGTGGACCAGGTGCTCAACCGCCCGCAGCACGAGTACACGAAGCGGCTGCTCGCCGCCGTGCCGCACCTCGGCGAGGGGCCGGGCCAGTTCGGCGACGTCACGCAGCCCGTCCCTGCCGCACCGGGCGAGGCCGCCGCGCTCGACCTGCAGCACCTCGTCATCGAGTACCACCGGGTGGGCAGGCCGGCGTTCCGCGCCGTCGACGACGTGTCGTTCCACGTCGACGCCGGGGAGATCGTCGGCCTCGTCGGCGAGTCCGGCTCGGGCAAGTCGACGATCGCGAAGTGCGCGCTCGGGCTGATCCCGGCGCGGTCCGGCGAGGTGTCGATCCTGGGGAAGAACTTCGCGACGACGAAGGGCAAGCGGCTCAAGGAGCTGCGCAAGCGGATCGGCGTGGTCTTCCAGGATCCGGCGTCGTCGCTCAACCCGCGGTTCCCGATCGGCGAGCTCATCGGCGAGCCGCTCGTCGTGCACCAGGTGGGCGACGCCCGCTCGCGCCGCGAGAAGGTCATGGAGCTGCTCGACGCCGTCGAGCTGCCGGGCGAGGTCTACAACCGCTACCCGCACGAGCTGTCCGGCGGGCAGCGGCAGCGTGTCAGCATCGCCCGCGCCCTGACGCTCGACCCCGAGCTGCTGGTCGCGGACGAGCCGACGTCGGCCCTCGATGTGTCGGTCCAGGCCAGCGTGCTGAAGATGTTCACGTCGCTGCAGGAGCGGTACCGCTTCGCCTGCCTGTTCGTGAGCCACGACCTGGCGGTGATCGACCTGCTGGCGCACCGCGTCGTGGTCATGCAGAACGGCGAGATCGTGGAGCAGGGACCCCGCGAGGAGGTCCTGCGCAGCCCGCGCGAGGCCTACACGAAGCGCCTCCTGGCCGCCGCCCCGGTCCCGGAGCCGGCGGAGCAGCGCCGCCGCCGCGAGGAGCGCCACGCCCTCCTCGCGGGCATGGGCGAGGAGACGACCGAGCTCCACCTGTAGGCGGCCCGCCCGCCGAACCCGGCGGGCCGCCCACGCCGAGGCAGCACGTCCCGTCGCTGCCTCGGCGTCCGGGATCGCCGGGTCCGGGACTACTCCGCCACGGCCGGGACGATCTCCACCCTGCCCGCGGCGAGGGACTCCTCGGCCTCGGTCCACTCCGCGCTCTCGCGGGTCCAGACCTGGCCCGCGACGCGGACCTCGACGGCGGTCGTCTCCGCGGCCGTGGCGACGGCCCAGTGCGCCACCGCCCAGCCGCCGCGCGCGGCCGCCTCGGGGGTCAGCGGCGTCCCGTCGACCGTGACGACCGTCCCGCCGCCCCCCGTCGTCCCCGACGGACCCAGGCCGAGGTCACGCCCCAGCCGTCCGACGACGACGTCCTGCGCCGCCGCGGCATCGAGCGTCGCCTCGTCCTCGACGGGCGCGAGCTCGCAGGTCAGGGTCGCGGGGGCGTGCCCGGTCAGGCTCGACGCCCAGGCCCGCGAGCGCGCCTCGTGCTTCGCGTACGCGTCGGGGTAGGCCGACCGCTGGACGGTCTGCGCGGCGTCGGTGATCGACATGCTCTCGTAGTCCTCGACCTGCACGAGCTCGTCGTAGAAGGCGTTGGTGGAGTACACCGGGTCGAGGATCTCCTCGGCGGTGCCCCAGCCTTGCGACGGCCGCTGCTGGAACAGCCCCAGCGAGTCGCGGTCGCCGTGCTCGATGTTGCTGAGCTTGGACTCCTGGAGCGCCGTGGCCAGCGCGATCGTCGCCGCACGGGCGGGCAGGCCGCGGCGTACCGCCGTCCCCGTGAGCAGCGCCGCGTTGTCGGCCTGGGCGGGGGAGAAGTACCAGTCGGTCCCCTCCAGCTCGGCGGCGCACCGTTCGGTCAGCGGTCCCGTGCCCGACATGTAGTTCAGCAGCAGCACCACGCCGACGGTCGCGGCCGTGCCCACGACGGCCGTCGCCGCCAGGTACTTCAGCGCACGACGTACCGGGCGGCGACGTCGTGGGGCCCCGTTCCCGGCGGTATCGCCGGCCGGGTGGGTGAGCAGGACCATGCGAGCCTTCCGGTGGCGTGAGCGAGACTGCCAAGTTTATGACGGCGACCGGTCCGGGATCGCGTCCGTTCCGTGAGGTTCGACGGAGCGTGCGGTCAGTTCTTGTGGAGAGCCTCGTTGAGCTCGACACCGGTGCCGGCGCGATCGAGCACCTCGACCGCGCCCGTCGTCGAGTTACGGCGGAACAGCAGGTTGGACTGCCCGGCGAGCTCGGCGGCCTTGACCGTCATCCCGCCGCGCAGGGTGACCTTCGTGCCCGCCGTGACGTACAGGCCGGCCTCGACCACGCAGTCGTCGCCGAGCGGGATGCCGACACCGGAGTTCGCGCCCAGCAGGCAGCGCTCGCCGAGGGAGATGACCTCCCTGCCGCCCCCGGACAGCGTCCCCATGATCGAGGCGCCGCCGCCGACGTCGGAGCCGTCGCCCACGGTCACGCCCGCCGAGATGCGACCCTCGACCATCGAGGAGCCGAGCGTGCCGGCGTTGAAGTTCACGAAGCCCTCGTGCATCACGGTGGTGCCCTCGGCGAGGTGGGCACCGAGGCGGACGCGATCGGCGTCGGCGATGCGCACGCCGGACGGGAGGACGTAGTCGGTCATGCGCGGGAACTTGTCCACGCCGTACACCGCGACGGCGCCGCGCGCCCGCAGCCGCGTGCGGGTGGTCTCGAACCCGTCGACGGCGCACGGGCCGGCGCTGGTCCACACCACGTTGGCCAGCTTGCCGAACAGCCCGTCCAGGTTCAGGTCGTGCGGGCGGACCAGCCGGTGCGACAGCAGGTGGAGGCGCAGGTAGGCGTCGGAGGCGTCCTTCGGGCCGGTGGCCAGGTCGGCCATGGTGGTCACCACCGTGGTCGTGACACCGCGGGCGGCGTCGTTCCCCTGCAGCGCGACGAGGTCCGACGGCGGCTCCAGGGCCCCGGGGCCCTCCGCCGGCTCCCCGAGCGCGGGAGCGGGGAACCAGGTGTCCAGGACGCTGCCGTCGGCGGCGATCGTGGCGAGGCCATGGCCCCAGGCGGTGGCGGGCGCGGACGCGTTCGAGCTCATGTGCCCAGCGTAGGCGAGGCAGGTCACCCGCTCCGCGGGGTGCCCACCAGCTGATCGGCAGGCGGTCCCGGCGGACGGTCCCGGCGGACGGATCCAGGGGCCGGCGGGGCTAGCCTCGGGGAGTGACAGTTCTTGATGACCTCCTGCTCGCACCCGGCTCCGACCTCGTGGGGCTCACCGCCGCGATCTGCGACATCCCGTCCGTCTCCGGCGACGAGGGCGCGCTCGCGGACGCCATCGAGGCGACCCTGCGCGCCCGCCCGCACCTGGAGGTGCACCGGGACGCGGACGCCGTCGTCGCGCGGACCACGCTGGGGCGGGACCGCCGCGTCGTCGTCGCCGGCCACATCGACACCGTGCCGGTCGCGGACAACCTCCCGACCCGGCTGGAGGGGTCCGACGACGGACCCGTCGACCGCCGCGTCCTCCGGGGGCGCGGCACCGTGGACATGAAGGGCGGCGTCGCTGTCGCGCTCGCCCTCGCGTGCGAGCTCGGCACCCCCGGCAAGGAGCCCGCCGTCGACGTCACCTGGGTCTTCTACGACCACGAGGAGGTCGAGGCGGCGCTCAACGGCCTCGGCCGGCTCGCGCGCCACAGCCCCGGTCTGCTCGACGGCGACTTCGCGATCCTCGGGGAGCCGAGCAACGCCGGCATCGAGGGCGGCTGCAACGGCACGATGCGGGTCGAGGTCCGCACCCGTGGCGTCGCCGCCCACTCCGCGCGGTCCTGGACCGGCCAGAACGCGATCCACGCCGCCGCGGACGTGCTCGCCCGGCTCGGTGCCTACGAACCCCGCACCGTGGAGGTGGACGGGCTCGCCTACCGCGAAGGGCTCAACGCCGTCGGGATCCGCGGCGGGATCGCGGGGAACGTCGTCCCCGACGAGTGCGTGGTCGTGGTGAACTACCGCTTCGCGCCCTCGCGCGACGAGGCGGAGGCCGAGCAGCACCTGCGGGAGGTCTTCGACGGCTTCGAGGTGACCGTCACCGACTCCTCGCCCGGCGCGCGCCCCGGCCTCGACGCCCCGATGGCCAAGGACTTCGCGGCAGCCGTGCTCGCGGTCACCGGCGGAGAGCCGCAGCCGAAGTACGGCTGGACCGACGTCGCGCGCTTCGCCGGACTGGGTGTCCCGGCGGTCAACTTCGGCCCGGGCGACCCGCTCCTCGCCCACAAGGACGACGAGCACCTGCCGGTCGCCGAGCTGGTGGCCTGCCGGGACGCCCTGCGTGCCTGGCTCCTCGGCTGAGGTGTCCCACAGCCCGGTGTCAGGGGGCCGGGTTAGGTTGGGGCCATGAGTGACGACGGAGTTCCGCAGCGAGGACGCGGGTACCGGAAGGGGCCCGTGCTGCTGCGCGGCAACCAGATACCGCTGGAGACCACCGACCAGCGCCTGCTCGCCACCGGCGAGGGCGCCGACTGGGTGCACTCCGACCCGTGGCGCGTGATGCGGATCCAGTCCGAGTTCGTCGAGGGCTTCGGCGCGCTGGCCGAGATCGGCCCGGCGGTCTCCGTGTTCGGCAGCGCCCGCACCGACCCCGCGCACCCCGACTACACGCACGCCGAGGAGGTCGGCCGGCTGCTCGTCGAGGCGGGCTACGCAGTCATCACCGGCGGCGGCCCGGGCATCATGGAGGCCGCGAACAAGGGCGCCCACGAGGCCGGCGGCGTGTCCGTGGGCCTCGGCATCGAGCTGCCCTTCGAGCAGGGCGTCAACGAGCACGTCAACCTCGGCATCAACTTCCGCTACTTCTTCGCGCGCAAGACCATGTTCGTCAAGTACGCCCAGGGCTTCATCGTCCTGCCCGGCGGCTTCGGCACCTTCGACGAGCTCTTCGAGGCGATCACCCTCGTGCAGACCCACAAGGTCACCGGCTTCCCGCTCGTGCTCCTCGGGACGGACTACTGGGGCGGCCTGCTCGACTGGGTCCGCACCGCGGTCCTGGACCGCGGCATGATCTCCGAGGGCGACCTCGACCTCCTGTACCTCTCGGACGACCCGGTCGACGCTGTCGAGCACGTGATCAAGCGCGGCGCCGCGCTCGCCGACGAGCGGAGAGCGCTGGCCCTCGCCGCCGAGGAGCAGCCGGTCGCGGACCCCGCGTGAGCGCACACGCCAGTTCCGTCGACGGGGACCGGGCCACGGCCGCCGTCGTCCCCGCCGCGTCCCCGCCGCTCGTGCTCCGTGGCCGCGAGCTCGGGCGCGACGGCGCCGCCACGCGGCCCGTCGTGATGGCCGTCGTCAACCGGACCACCGACTCGTTCTTCGCCCCGGCCCGGCTGTCCGACGACGACGCCGCGCTCCGGGCCGCCGAGCAGGCGCTGTCGGACGGTGCGGAGATCCTGGACGTCGGGGGAGTGCGCGCCGGGGTCGGCCCCGAGGTGGACGAGGCCGAGGAGGCCCGGCGCGTGGTGCCGTTCGTCGCCCGCGTGCGCACCGAGCTGCCCGGCCTCCTGGTCTCGGTGGACACCTGGCGTGCCGGGGTGGCGCGCGCCGCGGTCGAGGCCGGGGCCGACCTGATCAACGACACGTGGGCCGGGCACGACCCGAGGCTCGTCGAGGTGGCCGGAGCGGCCGGCGTCGGCGTCGTCTGCTCCCACACGGGTGGTGCGCGCCCCCGCACCGACCCGTACCGCGTGGAGTACCCGGGACCGGAGCCGGCGGACGGCGGGCAGGACGCGCGGGACGGGGTCGTGGCCGATGCGCTCGCCACCCTGCGCAAGGCGGCCGAGCGCGCGGTGGCCGCCGGGGTGCCGCCGTCGTCGGTCCTCGTGGACCCGACGCACGACTTCGGGAAGAACACCTGGCACTCCCTGCACCTGCTGCGCCGCACCGCGGCGCTCGCGGACCTCGGCTTCCCGCTCCTCATGGCGCTGAGCCGGAAGGACTTCGTGGGCGAGACCCTCGGTCTCCCTCCGGAGGAGCGCCTGGAGGGCACGCTCGCGGCGACGTCGGTGGCCGCGTGGCTCGGCGCGCGGGTGTTCCGCGTGCACGACGTGCGGGCGGTGCGACGGGTGCTCGACATGGTGGCCGCACTGCGTGACGAGGCTCCGCCGGCGGCCGCGCTGCGCGGCCTCGGCTGAGGTCTCCACGGAGGTCACGGCCCCGCACGAACCGCATGACGCGGCGGTTCCGGGAGGAAACGGAAGTGTGAAGAACGTGACGTGAATTCGACTAGAATGGGCTGGTGCCCCCGCCCGCACGGTGACTGTGACGGCGGCGCGGGGACGAAGCACACGGCAACGGACAACGGAATGGGAGAGCCACACATGGCTGCGATGAAGCCGCGTACGGGTGACGGGCCGATGGAGGTCACCAAGGAGGGGCGCGGCATCGTCATGCGTGTTCCGCTCGAGGGCGGCGGCCGTCTGGTCGTCGAGCTCAACGCGACCGAGGCGACAGAGCTCGGCGAAGCTCTCAAGGGCGTTGTCGGCTGACAGGTGACTCACCGGTCCCGGCAGGCCCGGCCACCGTCGTCCGAGGGGCGGCCGGGCTGTCGGGTCCCGGAGACCTTCCCCGCGAGGGGACCGCTCAGCGCCGGGCCGCCAGGAGCAGCCCGTCGCCGCTGGGAACCATGGCAGGCATGACGCGGTCGTCGTCGCGGAGCGCACGAGCCGTCTCCCGCACGATCGTGGTGATCTCGTCCCGCCGGGTCGGGTCCGGGACCCGGTCACGGTGCAGGGCATCGTCGACGGCCAGCAGCCCGCCGGGGCGCAGGAGCCGGATCGCCTGCTCGACGTACTCCGGATAGGCGTACGGTTCGGCACCCACCAGCACGAGGTCGTAGTGGCCGTCCGTGAGGCGCGGCAGCACCTCGTCGGCCCGGCCCGGGATGATGCGCGTACGCCGTGGGTCCACGCCGTCCTCGGCGAAGGACTCGCGAGCCGCCCGCTGGTGCTCCACCTCGCGATCGATGGTGGTGAGCTGACCGTCGCGGGGCATGCCGCGCAGCAGCCACAGCGCCGCGACGCCGGCGCCCGTGCCGACCTCCACCACCGCTCGCGCCCCCATCGACGCGGCGAGCACCCGCAGCAGCGCACCGGTCCCGGGGAGCACGGACGGGCAGCCGAGGTCGGCGGCGCGCTCGCGGGCACGCAGCAGCACGTCGTCCTCCGGCACGAAGGACTCGCTGTACATCCAGGCCGCGGCCTTCGCGTTGCGGCCGCCCGTGTGCTCCGTGGCTGCGCTGATGACGCCCTCCAGGTCCGTGGTCGGGGCAAGGCTACCGGTGTGCCGGGAACGACTGGAGACCTTCGGGCGTTGTGCGAGACGATGAGTCCTGTGAGCACCTCCCAGCCGTTCCACGGCGAGCGAGACGTCCGGGCCGCGGATGCGGACCGGACGTCCGGCGAGCCCTGGCAGCCGCCCACGTGGGAGGAGATCGTGCGGGAGCACTCCGCACGCGTCTACCGGCTCGCCTACCGCCTGACGGGCAACCAGCAGGACGCCGAGGACCTGACTCAGGAGACCTTCATCCGCGTCTTCCGCTCCCTGTCGAGCTACACGCCCGGCACCTTCGAGGGCTGGCTGCACCGCATCACCACCAACCTGTTCCTCGACATGGCGCGCCGCCGCAAGCGGATCCGCATGGAGGCGATGGGGGACGACGACGGCGCCGTCGCCGCCACCGGGGAGCAGGGCCGCCCCGAGCGGGAGTTCGAGCACGCGAACCTCGGGCACGACGTGCAGCGCGCTCTCGGCGAGCTGCGCCCGGAGTACCGGGCCGCCGTCGTGCTGTGCGACATCGAAGGGCTCAGCTACGAGGAGATCGCCAAGACGCTGAACGTGAAGCTCGGTACCGTCCGGTCCCGCATCCACCGGGCGCGCGCCCAGCTCCGCGAGGCGCTGGAGCACCGGTCGCCGGAGGCGGTGCGCGCCGGAGAGCCCGTGGGCGAGGCATGACGCAGCATCTCGGGTCCTGGATCTCGGCACTGGCCGACGGGCAGCTGGACGCGTCCCAGACCGAGCAGGCCCTGGAGCACGTGGCAGTCTGCCGGGCGTGCGCGCGCGAGCTGGACGACGCGCGCCGGTCCCGCCGCCTGCTGTCGGCCCCCTGCGACGACGTCCTCCCCGACCCCGCCCTGACCGCACGGCTCATCGCGCTCCAGGCGTCCATCCCGGACACCGACGACGACCCGCTGCGCGGCCGGCGCCGCTCCGCCTTCGGTACCCCGGGCGCCGTCGGCGGCCAGCAGGGCCCGGGCTGGGGCGGCGTCCCGCTGCCCGGCCTGGTCGACGGCGTGCGCCTGCGGGGGCAGCTCCCCACGGGCCGCCGGCGTACGGCACGCTTCCTCGCGCTGGGCGCGGGCGGCGTCGGTGCCCTCGGTCTGGCGCTGTTCGGGCTGGGACAGGGCCCGCAGGTGAGCCCGCACGTCTCCGCCGCCGACGCGATGACGATGCTGGCCCGGACCGGCCCCGACGAGCGTGCGGCGGGCCAGGACGTCCTGGCGAGCCTCGCCCCGGCCGGCGCGATCCCCGAGCAGCGCAGCGCCGCCGCGCTCGACTGGGCCGCCGCTGAGGGATGGTCCGCCCCGGCGCGCCTGCCCGACGGCCTGGAGGTGACCGCGGTGCGGCTCCTCGGGGACGAGGGGCAGGTGCTCGAGATCGACCTGGCGGGCGAGGCGGGGCACGCCGTCGTGCGTGAGCAGGTGGGCCGGCTCGCCGGGGACGACCAGGTCCAGGTGCTGGCCCGCACCCCGGCGCACCTCGCGTGGCAGTGCGACGACGTCGTGGTCGACGTCGTCGCTGATCTGCCCGAGGACGCGCTCACCGAGCTCGTGGCATCCTTCCCGGCCGATGGCTACGATGCCGGGGTCCTGTCCCGCATCGCACGCGGGTGGAGTACGGCTACGGGAGCGATCAGCAGTCCATGAGCGACGACAACCCCTTTGCACCACCGACGCCCGCGTCGGGCCCCGGACCCGAGCAGGACGCCGCGTCGTCCGAGCCCGCGGGGACGGCGCCCGGGCAGGACACGGCGTCGCTCTCGGCACCCGGCTCGTCCGGTGCCGACCGCGCCGAGGGCCCCGTGCCCCCGCCGTACGCGGCGCAGACCCCGTCCGGTGCGCTCCCGCTGTTCGACCTCGGGGCCGCGGTGCCTCCGGCCCCCGTCCCGCCGGGTCCGAGGCGCCAGCGCGCGACCGGCAACCTGAGCGCCGGTTCGGTCGCCCGTGTCGCGGTGCTCGCCCTGCTCGCCGGCTTCGCGGGCGGCATCGGCGGCGCGGCGCTGCTGAACGGTGACGAGGACGACGCCGGCCGCCCGGTCGACGCGGCCCTGCCCGAGGGGGCAGGCGGCACGTCGGTCGAGCGGCCCGAGGGATCCGTCGCGTCGATCGCGGCGGAGGCGCTGCCCAGCGTCGTCTCGATCGCGGTGCGCGGCCAGACCGGCGAGGCCACCGGATCGGGGATGGTCCTCAAGGAGAACGGGTACATCCTGACCAACAACCACGTGGTCGCGGAGGCGTCGTCGTCCAAGGCCCCGGTGTTCGTCACCTTCTCCGACGGGCACGAGAAGCAGGCCGAGATCGTCGGCACCACGCCGGACTACGACCTGGCGGTGCTCAAGGTCGACGAGAAGGGCCTCACCCCGCTCGTGCTGGGTGACTCCGACGAGGTGGTGGTGGGTGACGACGTGCTGGCCGCGGGTTCCCCGCTCGGCCTGGACGCGACGGTCACCACCGGCATCGTGTCCGCGCTGCACCGGCCCGTGCAGGCGGGCGAGCAGGCTTCGGCCGCGTTCATCGACGCCATCCAGACCGACGCCGCCATCAACCCGGGCAACTCGGGCGGCCCGCTGCTGAACTCGGCCGGCGAGGTCGTCGGGATCAACTCGGCGATCGCGCAGGCGCCCGGCTCGCTCACCGCGACCGGCAACATCGGTCTCGGCTTCGCCATCCCGTCCAACCAGGCCCGGCGCACCGCCGAGCAGCTCATCGAGACCGGAGAGGCCACGTTCCCCGTGATCGGCGTGCTGCTCGACCAGAGCTACCAGGGCGAGGGCGTCAGGGTCGCCGGCGAGGCGCAGGGCGGGCAGCCGCCCGTCACGCCCGGAGGACCAGCCGACAGCGCCGGGATCGAGCCGGGCGACGTCATCCTCGCGATCGACGGCCGGCCCGTGTCGCAGTCCGACGAGCTGATCGTCGCGATCCGCGCCCTGGCTCCCGGAGACGCCGTGACCCTCGACGTCCGGTCCGGTGGCGGGAGCGAGAGCCGTGACGTGCGGATCGTCCTGGACGAGAAGACCAGCGGCTGACCATGACCCTCCACGGGCGGATGGTGCCGCCGCAGCGCCGCCCCGACGACGTCACGTTCCGGCGTGGCTTCTCGGACGGCTAGGCTGGCGCGCGTGTTCGGGATCAACGGCTGGGAGCTCGGCCTCATCGTCGTGCTGGCGGTAGTGCTCATCGGCCCGGAGCGGCTGCCGGGCTACGCCGAGCAGCTCGGCGGCTTCGTGCGCCGCGCCCGCTCCTACCTCACGACGGCCAGGAGCAGGGTCGACGAGGAGCTCGGGCCGGAGTTCAAGGGCGTGGACTGGTCCAAGCTCGACCCGCGGCAGTACGACCCGCGCAAGATCGTGCGGGACGCCCTGCTCGACGACTCGCCGCTCGACCCGAACGGGCGCAGCGGTGCGACGTACGGTTCCCAGGGTGCGTCGTCGTCGGGCACGAAAGGGGCGACGACGCCGGCCCGGCCGCCCTACGACGACGAGGCCACCTGAGGTTGCGCGGTACCTGAGATTCGTCCGCTCGGCGCAGGGCCTGCCAGAATGTAGCCCATGCCGTCCGAAACTCAGGTTGCGGCGGGGCCAGCGGCAGCGACCGGCAGCCCCGTCAAGCAGCGCATCTTCTCCGGGATGCAGCCCACGCACGACTCGCTGACCATCGGGAACTACATCGGCGCGTTGCAGCAGTGGGTGGCGCTGCAGGACTCGTACGACGCGATCTACTGCGTCGTAGACCTGCACGCGCTCACGGTCCATCCGGACCCCGCCGTGCTGCGGGAGCGCTCGCGGCGCACCGCCGCGCAGTACCTGGCCGGCGGGGTCGACCCGGAGCGGTCGATCCTGCTCGTGCAGTCGCACGTCCCCGAGCACGCGGAGCTGGCCTGGCTGCTGTCGTGCCAGACCGGGTTCGGTGAGGCGAGCCGGATGACGCAGTTCAAGGACAAGGCGTCGAAACAGGGGACCGACGGGACCACCGTCGGCCTGTTCACGTACCCCGTGCTGATGGCCGCGGACATCCTGCTGTACGACGCGGCGCTCGTGCCCGTCGGCGAGGACCAGCGCCAGCACCTGGAGCTGTCGCGCGACCTGGCCGAGCGGCTGAACACGCGCTTCGGCGACGGGACCGCCGTCGTCCCCGGCGCGCACATCGTCAAGGACGTCGCCAAGATCTACGACCTGCAGGAGCCCACGGCCAAGATGAGCAAGTCGGAGGCGGGCAAGGGCTCGCTCCTGCTGCTCGAGGACGTGAAGCGGGCCGCCAAGAAGATCAAGTCCGCCGTGACCGACGCCGACGAGACCTACGGGGTGCGCTTCGACCCGGCGGCCAAGCCGGGCGTCTCCAACCTGCTGACGATCTTCTCCGCGGTCACGGGCCGCCACGTCGACGCCATCGCCGCCGAGTACGACGGCCGCGGCTACGGCCACCTGAAGGTGGACCTGGCGGACGCCGTGGTCGCGTTCCTCGAGCCGTTCCAGGAGCGGGCGAACGGCTACCTGGCGGACCCGGCCGGGCTCGACGCGGTCCTGGCCGACGGCGCCGAGCGCGCCCGCGCCATCGCGCGGCCCGTGCTGGAGCGGGTGAAGGACCGGTTCGGGCTGCTCCCGGCACGTGCCCGGGGAGCCCGGTGAACATCCCGGAACGCGCACCGGGCCAGGTGCGCATCGGGATCGCCGTGGCGGTCCCGGAGCCGTACGCGACCCAGCTCGCCGTCGCCCGGTCCGCGGCGGGCGACCCGCTCGCCGACGTGATTCCCCCGCACATCACCCTGCTCGGCCCGACCGTCATCGACCGTGCGGACCTCGGCACGGTGCGGGAGCACCTGCGGGAGGTCGCGGCGTCGGTCCGGCCGTTCGAGGTGCGGCTGCGCGGGACCGCCACGTTCCGGCCGGTGTCGCCGGTGGTTTTCGTGGCGCTGGCGCAGGGGATCGCCGAGTGCGAGACCATCGAGTCGCGCGTGCGCACCGGCATGCTCGCCCAGGACCTGCGCTTCAACTACCACCCGCACGTGACGATCGCGCACGAGGTACCGGACGACGCGCTGGACAAGGCGTTCGAGGCCCTGCACGACTTCGGCTGCGACTTCGAGGTCGACGGCTTCTGGCAGTACGAGCACGGCGACGACGGCGTGTGGCGCCCGCAGTGCCGGTTCGGTCTGGGACGCTGAACCATGTGGAGCTCGTGAAGAGGTACTGGAACCGCTGGAAGGCTTCCCGCCCGGGCCGCACCCTGGCGCGGTACTCCGACCGCGGCGGGAACGTGCTGTGCGGCGGGATGGCGTACACGGCGCTGTTCTCGCTCTTCGCCGCCCTGACCATCGGGTACTCGGCGTTCTCCGCCGTGCTGGGCGGGGACGCGGAGCTCCAGGAGGAAGTGGTCGCGCAGGTGGACGAGTGGGCCCCGGGCCTGCTCGACACCGGGTCGGGCGGGGTCATCGCGCCCGAGGACCTGCTCCTGTCGAGCGCGCTCAGCCTGACGTCCGTGATCGCGGTGCTGGTGCTGCTGTGGTCCGCGACCGGGTTCATGGGCGCGCTGCGCATCGCGGTGCGCACCATGTTCGACCTGCCTGACGACGGCCCGAACGTCGTGGTGGCGCGCCTGCTGCAGCTCGTGGGCTTTCTCCTGCTGCTCGTCGGGGTCCTCGTGGGGGCGGCGGTCGGCCTCGCGGTGAGCACGGCGGCGCCCTGGTTCATGGACCTGATCGGTCTCGGGGGTGCGAGCCGCGTGGTCGTGCGGGTGCTGGGGATCCTGGCCGGCGTGGCCGTCGACGCCGCGGTCGTGGCGGGCGTCGTCCGCTACGTGGCGGGCGTGAAGGTCCCGCGGCACCAGCTCCTCATGGTGGCGCTCACCGTCGGCCTCGCGACGGGCCTGCTGCGCTGGGCCGGGAGCTCCGTGATCGCCGAGTCCGCGTCCCGCAACGCCCTGCTGGCGGGTTTCGCCGTGCTGGTCAGCGTCCTGATCCTGGTCAACCTGGTGGCGCGGGTGCTGCTCCTGGCCTGCGCGTGGGTCGCGGAGTCCGACGCCGCCCTGGCCAGGGCGGCCGAGCTGGAGCTGGCGGGCGCCCGGGAGACCCTGGAGGAGGCCGGGTCCGCGTCGCCTCCGTCACGTCCCGACGCATGAGAGCGGCCGCCTCCCCGTGCCGGGAAGGCGGCCGCTCTCGTGCGACACTGCCGGACGTCAGAACGCGCGCGTGATCATCGCGCGCTTGACCTCCTGGATCGCCTTGGTGACCTCGATGCCGCGGGGGCACGCCTCCGTGCAGTTGAAGGTCGTGCGGCAGCGCCACACGCCCTCCTTGTCGTTGAGGATCTCCAGGCGCTGCGTGCCACCCTCGTCACGGCTGTCGAAGATGAAGCGGTGTGCGTTGACGATCGCCGCCGGGCCGAAGTACTGGCCGTCCGTCCAGAACACCGGGCACGACGACGTGCACGCCGCGCACAGGATGCACTTGGTGGTGTCGTCGAACCGCTCGCGCTGCTCGGCGGACTGGATGCGCTCCTTGGTCGGCTCGTTCCCCTTCGTGATGAGGAACGGCATGATCTCGCGGTACGACGCGAAGAACGGCTCCATGTCCACGACCAGGTCCTTCACCACGGGCAGCCCCTTGATGGGCTCCACGGTGATCGGCCGTTGCGGGTTGATGTCCTTCAGCAGCGTCTTGCACGCCAGGCGGTTGCGGCCGTTGATCCGCATCGCGTCCGACCCGCACACGCCGTGCGCGCACGACCGGCGGAACGTCAGCGAGCCGTCCGTCTCCCACTTGATCTTGTGCAGCGCGTCGAGCACGCGGTCGGTGCCGTACGCGGTGATCGTGAACTCGTCCCAGTGCGACTCGCCGGCGGCGTCGCCCTCCGGGTTGAACCGGCGGATCCTGAGGGTCACGTCGAACGTCGGGATCTCGCCCGACCTCGGCGTCGTTTCGGCCTTCTCCATCACAGCAGTCATCAGTACTTACGCTCCATCGGCTCGTACCGGGTCTGGGTCACGGTCTTGGAGCCCAGCACCACCTTGTAGCCGTCGAACTCCTCGACGTGATCGAAGTAGCCCGCGATGTGCCCGTCGGCCTCGTCGGCCGCGGCGGTGGGCCGCCGGTACGCCATCGTGTGCTGCATGTAGTTCGCGTCGTCGCGGTCCGGGAAGTCCTCGCGGTAGTGCCCGCCGCGCGACTCCTTCCGGTTCAGCGCGCCGACCACGGTGACCTCCGCGATGTCGAGCAGGAAGCCCAGCTCGACCGCCTCCAGCAGGTCCGTGTTGAACATCTTGCCCTTGTCCTGCACCGACGCGTTCCCGTAGCGCTTGCGCAGCTCGCGGATGTCGGAAAGTGCCTGGTTCAGGGACTCGCTGGTGCGGAACACCTGGGCGTTCGCGTCCATCGTCTCCTGCAGCGCCCGGCGGATGTCGGCGATGCGCTCGCCGTCGGGCCGCTCGCGCATCTCGGTCAGCTGCGCCTCGACGCGCTCGGCCGGGTTCTCGGGCAGCTTGTGGAACGACGCCGTCTTCGCGTACGCGGCCGCCGAGCGTCCGGACCGCTTGCCGAACACGTTGATGTCGAGCAGCGAGTTGGTGCCCAGGCGGTTCGAGCCGTGCACCGAGACGCAGGCGACCTCGCCGGCCGCATACAGCCCCTTGACCACGTCCTGCCCGTTGCGCAGCACCTCGCCGGCCACGTTGGTCGGCACGCCGCCCATCGCGTAGTGCGCCGTCGGGAAGACCGGTACCGGCTCCGTGTACGGCTCGATGCCGAGGTAGGTCCGCGCGAACTCGGTGATGTCCGGGAGCTTCGCGTCGATGTGCGCCGGCTCCAGGTGGGTCAGGTCGAGCAGGACATAGTCCTTGTTCGGACCCGCGCCGCGGCCTTCGCGCACCTCGTTGGCCATCGACCGGGCGACGATGTCGCGCGGCGCCAGGTCCTTGATGGTCGGGGCGTAGCGCTCCATGAAGCGCTCGCCGTCGGAGTTGCGCAGGATGGCGCCCTCGCCGCGGGCCGCCTCCGACAGGAGGATGCCGAGCCCGGCGAGGCCCGTCGGGTGGAACTGGAAGAACTCCATGTCCTCCAGCGGCAGGCCGCGGCGGTAGGCGAGCGCCATGCCGTCGCCGGTCAGGGTGTGCGCGTTCGACGTCGTCTTGAAGATCTTCCCGGCGCCGCCCGTGGCGAACACGATGGACTTGGCCTGGAAGACGTGGATCTCTCCGGTCGCGAGGTCGTAGGCGACGACGCCGGTCGCGTTGACCTCGGCGCCCTCCTCGACGTCCTCCGCGGACAGGTCGCGGTCCGTGATGAGGTCGAGCACGTAGAACTCGTTGTAGAACTCCACGTCCTGCTTGACGCAGTTCTGGTACAGCGTCTGCAGGATCATGTGGCCCGTGCGGTCCGCGGCGTAGCAGGCGCGGCGCACCGCGGCCTCACCGTGGTTGCGGGTGTGGCCGCCGAACCGGCGCTGGTCGATCCTGCCCTCGGGCGTGCGGTTGAACGGCAGGCCCATGCGCTCCAGGTCGAAGACCGCGTCGATGGCCTCCTTGGCCATGATCTCGGCCGCGTCCTGGTCGACCAGGTAGTCGCCGCCCTTGATCGTGTCGAACGTGTGCCACTCCCAGTTGTCCTCCTCGACGTTGGCGAGCGAGGCGCACATGCCGCCCTGGGCGGCACCGGTGTGGGAGCGGGTGGGGTAGAGCTTGGAGATGACCGCGGTGCGAGCCTCCTGGGAGGACTCCAGCGCGGCGCGCATGCCCGCGCCGCCCGCACCGACGATCACGACGTCGTACTGGTGGGTGATCAAGACAGTCTCCTAGGCGGTGCAGATCGAGGCGAGCAGCTCGGGGTCCGCGCCCACGGGGCACGGCTCGAACGTGAAGATGACGAGCGTGCCGAGCACCACCACGATCGTGAAGGCCAGGTACAGCAGGCCCTTGAGGATGCCGCGCGTCGCGTCGCGTGCCGCGTAGTCGTTGATGATCGTGCGTACCCCGTTGGTGCCGTGGAGCATCGCGAGCCAGAGCATCAGCAGGTCCCAGATCTGCCAGAACGGGCTCGTCCACTTGCCGCCGACGAAGGCGAAGTCGATGGCTGCCACGCCGTCGCCGACCATGAGGTTCACGAACAGGTGACCGAACACCAGCACCACGAGCACCACCCCGGATGCCCGCATGAACACCCAGGAGTAGAGCTCGTAGTTGCCGCGCGTGGTCTTCTTGCGCACGTAGGGGGAGCGGGGCGCGTCGAGCGTGCCCACCTGCTCGGCCACGGCCGGGGTCCCGTGCGTCGCGCTGGTCATCAGTGGCCTCCGAAGACGTTCATGAGGTGCCGCGGCAGGAAGCCCGCCATCGTCACGACGAAGAGACCGAGCACGACCCAGAGCATCACCTTCTGGTACCGGGGCCCGTTGGCGAGGAAGTCCACGAGGATGATCCGGATGCCGTTGAACGCGTGGAAGACGATCGCGGCCACGAGGCCCACCTCGCCGAGTCCCATGATCGGCGTCTGGTACGTGCCGATCACTGCGTTGTAGGCCTCGGGCGACACGCGTACCAGCGCTGTGTCCGTGACGTGGACGAGCAGGAAGAAGAAGATCGCGAACCCGGTCACGCGATGCGCGACCCAGGACCACATGCCTTCGCGGCCGCGATAGAGCGTGCCGCCTTGTGCGGTGGGCACTTCGGGAGCCTCCTATGGCTTTCCGGTGAACGTATGAGGCAGGCGCGTCCCACTGTAGTGACACCTGGTCGCATCAACCGCCCGGAGGACCACCGACAGCAGCGTGACATGCTCCATTTGTGATTGATCGCACAGAGGAGATGTCGCTCCACCAGGTCACGTCACTATGCTGCTTCCCATGAGCCATCCCGCCGGCACGAGCGGTGCCGCACCCGAGACCGCCGTCGGACCCATCGAAGGTTTCTACGCCGTGATCCCCGCGGGCGGAGCGGGTACCCGGCTGTGGCCGCTGTCGCGCCGCAAGGCGCCGAAGTTCCTGCACGACCTGACCGGTTCCGGCCGCACGCTCCTGCAGGCCACGGTGGACCGCCTGGTCCCGCTCACCGGGGACGACGGCATCATGCTGGTCACCGGCACGCACCACGTGGCCTCCTGCCGCACGCAGCTGCCCGGGCTGGGCGAGAGCGACGTGCTCGCCGAACCCTCCCCTCGTGACTCGATGGCCGCCATCGGCCTCGCCGCCGCCGTCCTGGCCGAGCGCCACGGCGACGTCGTCATCGGCTCCTTCGCCGCCGACCACGTCATCTCCGGGCAGCCCGCCTTCGAGAACGCGGTGCGCGAGGCCGTCGCCGCCGCGCGGGCCGGCTACGTCGCCACCATCGGCATCGCGGCATCGCGGCCGTCCGTGGCGTTCGGCTACATCCGGTCCGACGGCGGTCTCGGCGTCGACGGCGCGCCCAGCGCGCAGCACGTGCGCGGCTTCACGGAGAAGCCGGACGCCGCGACCGCCCGCGAGTACATCGCCTCGGGCGAGTACCGCTGGAACGCCGGCATGTTCGTCGTGCGGACGTCCGTGCTGCTGGGCCACCTCGCGGAGCAGCGCCCCGAGCTGCACGACGGCCTGCAGGCGATCGCCAAGGCGTGGGACACCGAGGACCGCGACCGCGTGCTCGCCGACCTCTGGCCGGGCCTGGAGAAGATCGCCATCGACCACGCCATCGCGGAGCCCGTCGCGGACGCCGGCGGCGTCGCCGTCGTCCCCGGGACGTTCGGGTGGGACGACGTCGGCGACTTCAACTCCCTGGCCGCGCTCCTGCCGTCCGACGACGAGACGGGCTCCAAGGTGCTCGGCGACACCGGTGACGTGCTCCGCGTCGACAGCGCGGGCTCGGTGGTGGTGCCGGCGAGCGGCCGCCTGGTCAGCGTGCTGGGCCTGGACGACGTCGTCGTGGTCGACACCCCGGACGCCCTTCTGGTCACCACTCGTGCCCGCGCCCAGCAGGTCAAGCAGATCGTGGACGCGGTCCGCTCCCGCGACCTGGAGGATCTGCTCTGAGGACGCCGGAGGGCCGTCCCTCGGGAGGAGAGGCGCCCCCGGCCGGCCGTACCGGACGTGCCCATATGGCGGTCCCAGATGGTGGGACGAGTGAGCGCGGGAGGGTGTGACCGCCGTTACAGTGGGTCGGGTGACATCTACCCATCCCGCCGTCAGCGTCGCAGAGCTTGATCAGATCGTTTCGACCACCCCGGCCCAGGGGTCGCGCGCCGCGCTCGCGCATCGCGTGGTCGAGCTCGCGGACGAGCTGCAGCAGGAGCTGGTCGCCTTCCGGCGGGACGTGCACGCCCACCCGGAGCTGTCACGCCAGGAGTCGCGGACGACGGCGGCGGTGGCCGACCGGCTGCGTGCCGCGGGGCTGAGCCCCCGCCTCCTGGACGGCACGGGCCTGGTGTGCGACATCGGCCCGGAGGGCGGCGCCCGCGCCGCCCTGCGCGCCGACCTCGACGCCCTCCCGCTGCAGGAGTCCAGCGGTGTCGACTTCGCGTCCACGACGCCAGGAGTCGCGCACGCCTGCGGACACGACGTGCACACCACCACGGTTCTCGGTGCCGGGCTGGTGCTCGCCCGCCTGGCCGCGGAGGGCCTGCTCAAGCACGGCGTGCGGCTGTTCTTCCAGCCTGCCGAAGAGGTCATGCCCGGCGGGGCGCTCGACGTGCTCGGCACCTCCGAGCTCGACGACGTCACGCGGATCGCCGCGGTGCACTGCGACCCGAAGATCGACGTCGGCACCGTGGGGACCCGGATCGGCTCGATCACGTCCGCGGCCGACGCGGTCTCCGTCACCGTCTCGTCCCCGGGCGGCCACACCTCGCGCCCGCACCTGACGGGCGACGTCGTCTTCGCGCTGGGCCAGGTCATCACCCAGGTCCCGGCGGCGCTGGGGCGCCGGCTGGACCCGCGCTCCGGCGTCAACCTCACCTGGGGCACGGTGCAGGCGGGCCGGACGCCCAACGTCATCCCGAGCACCGGCACGGTCAAGGGCACGCTGCGCTGCCTCGACGTCACCGCGTGGGAGAACGCGGGGGACCTGGTGCGCGAGGTCGTCGAACAGGTGGTCAAGCCGTACGACGTCGAGGTCGCCGTGCACCACACCCGTGGCGTCCCGCCCGTCGACAACGACGCGGCGGAGACCACGGCGCTCGAGGCCGCCGCCCGCGAGACGGTCGGCCCGGACGCCGTCGTCCTGACCGAGCAGTCGATGGGCGGCGAGGACTTCGGCTGGTACCTGACGCACGTGCGCGGCACGATGGCCCGCCTCGGCACGCGCACCCCGGGAGGCCGCACCTACGACATCCACCAGGGCGACCTGATCGTGGACGAGCGCGCGATCGGCGTCGGGGTGCGGATGCTGGCTCAGTACGCGGCGCGCGGCGCCTGAGGGTGACCGGGCCCCTACGGACTACCCGGTCTCGGTGACGCTTCGGTAACGACTTGTCGTCGTCACCTGCTCGTTACGCGGATCGGGGTGAGCGCTGGCTAACCTCGGTCGAAGTACAGGGCCTGACCCAGGGCCCTGGAGACAATCCATCGAGGAGCATCAGGTGAAGAAGGCTGTAGCGCTCACCGCGCTGACCGGTGCTGTGGCACTCGTACTCACCGCGTGCGGGGAGGCCCCCGAAGAGTCCGGTGGCGACGAGGCCGCGAGCGACTTCATGCCGTGCATCGTCTCCGACGAGGGCGGGTTCGACGACAAGAGCTTCAACCAGCTCAGCTACGAGGGCCTCCAGGACGCCGCCGAGGCGATCGGCGCGGAGACCAGCGAGGTCGAGTCCAACTCCGAGAGCGAGTACCAGGGCAACGTCCAGTCACTCGTCGACGAGGGGTGCGACGCGATCGTGACCGTCGGCTTCGCGCTGTCGGCGACGACCATCGAGTCCGCCACCGCGAACCCGGAGATCGATTACATCCTCATCGACGACCCGGCCGACGCGGACCAGGACGGCGCGGCGGACGCGGAGAACATCAAGCCGCTGCTGTACAACACCGCCGAGGCCGCGTTCCTCGCGGGCTACCTCTCCGCCGGCTACTCCGAGGCGGGCAAGGTCGGCACCTTCGGCGGCATGGAGTTCCCGACCGTGACGATCTTCATGGACGGCTTCCAGCAGGGCGTCGAGCACTACAACGAGGTGCACGACGACGACGTCGAGGTCGTGGGGATGGACTCCTTCACCGGCGGCTTCACCGCCGACGCCACGGCCAAGGCCACCGCGGGGAACATCATCGACCAGGGTGTCGACGTGCTCCTGCCGGTCGGCGGACCCGTCTACCAGTCGGCGCTGAACGCCATCGAGGACTCCGGCGAGGAGATCGCCCTCATCGGCGTGGACGCCGACCTGTACGAGACGGACCCCTCGACGCAGGACGTGGTGCTCACCTCGATCCTCAAGGGCATGGACGTCTCCACGTCGGAGGCCGTGCAGCAGGCGGCCGACGGGAACTTCGACCCGGAGCCGTACATCGGCACCCTCGAGAACGACGGTGTCGGGCTCGCCCCGTTCCACAACTTCGAGGGCGAGGTCGACCCGGAGCTGGCGGCCGAGGTCGAGTCCCTCGAGGAGTCGATCATCGGCGGCGAGATCGAGGTCGAGTCCTACCTGTCCGAGTGACGTACCACCTGCCGAGGTAGTAGGTTCTGCGCCCTGCCTGCTGCCTCGGCCGTCCTGTGCGCGGCCGCGTGCCGTGCAGTGCCGCCGAGGCAGCGGGTCGGGGCGCAGAACCCGCTGCCTCGGCGTCGTGCCGTCGCGCGTTTGCTGGTCCCAGGTCTCGGGTGCGTCAATGGACTGGATCAGCGGAGAGGAAGAACATGCGGCTGGAGCTGCGCGGTATCACGAAGCGCTTCGGGGCGCTGGTCGCCAACGACCACGTCGACCTGACCGTCGAGCCGGGCGAGATCCACTGCCTGCTGGGGGAGAACGGCGCGGGCAAGTCGACCCTGATGAACGTGCTCTACGGGCTGTACGAGGCCGATGAGGGCGACATCCTGCTGGACGGCGAGGCGCAGCGCTTCTCCGGCCCGGGCGACGCGATGGCGGCGGGCATCGGCATGGTGCACCAGCACTTCATGCTCGTGCCGGTGTTCACCGTGGCGGAGAACGTGATGCTCGGTCACGAGCCGGGCACCGCGGGAGTGCTGGACGTGGAGTCCGCGCGCCGTCAGGTCCGGGAGATCTCGGAGCGGTTCGGCTTCCACGTGGACCCGGATGCCCTGATCGAGGACCTGCCGGTCGGCGTGCAGCAGCGCGTGGAGATCATCAAGGCCCTCTCCCGCAACGCGGACGTCCTGGTCTTCGACGAGCCGACGGCGGTCCTCACGCCCCAGGAGACCGACGAGCTGATGGCGATCATGCGCCAGCTGCGCGACTCGGGTGCCGCGATCGTCTTCATCACCCACAAGCTCCGCGAGGTCCGCGAGGTGGCGGACCGCATCACCGTGGTGCGGCACGGCAAGGTGGTGGGCGAGGCCAGTCCGACGGCGTCGGACGCCGACCTCGCCTCGCTCATGGTGGGCCGCGCCGTCGAGCTGAAGGTGCAGAAGGACGAGCCGCAGTACACCGAGAACATGCTGCGCGTCGACGGGCTCCGCGTCGTCGACGAGGCCGGCACGATGGTGGTGGACGACGTCTCCTTCGAGGTGCGCGGCGGCGAGGTGCTCGTCGTCGCCGGTGTGCAGGGCAACGGCCAGACCGAGCTCACCGAGGCGCTCCTCGGCCTGCAGGCGGACGTGTCCGGGCGCATCACGCTCGACGGGCACGCGCTGACCGGCCTGAGCGTGCGCAAGGTGCTGGACCAGGGCGTCGGCTTCGTCCCGGAGGACCGCACCCACGACGGCCTGGTGGGGGAGTTCACGATCGCCGAGAACCTCATGCTGGACCGTTCCGCCGGGCCGCCGTTCGTGAGGTCGGGCTCGCTGCAGCTCACCTACCGGGACGGGTTCGCCCACGAGGCCGTCAGCGAGTACGACGTGCGCACGCAGGGCATCGACACGCCGGTGGGCCGGCTGTCGGGCGGCAACCAGCAGAAGGTGGTCCTCGCCCGCGAGCTGAAGCGCGACCTGCGCCTGTTCGTGGCGGCCCAGCCGACGCGCGGCGTCGACGTCGGCTCGATCGAGTTCATCCACAAGCAGATCGTCGCCACGCGCGACGCCGGCGTGCCGGTGGTCGTCGTCTCGACCGAGCTCGACGAGGCGACCGCGCTGGCAGACCGGATCATGGTGATGTACCGCGGCCGGGTGGTGGGCATCGTGCCGTCGACGACGCCGCGCGACACCCTCGGGCTGATGATGGCGGGGATCCCGCCGGTGGAAGACGGAGGAGAGGCCGCGTGAACGACCAGACCAACGACCCCGGCACGGAACCGGCCGCGGAGCCCGGCCTCGCCGAGGAGCTCGAGCAGGTCAAGGCCCGCGAGTCGGGTGCCCCCACCGGCCCGGAGGCCGAGGAGGACACCGCCGACCGACTGGCCCACGCGCTGCAGGAGACGATGAGCCACCCGTGGACGGTGGCGGCCGGCGCGGTCCTGCTGGCCGTGCTCGTCGGCTCCGTCATGATCGCGTTCACCGACGATCGCGTGACCTCCGCGGCGGTCTACTTCTTCGCCCGTCCCGGCGACCTGTTCGTCGCGCTCGGAGACGCCATCGGCGGCGCGTACTCGGCGCTGTTCCGCGGTGCGGTGTTCAACCCGCGCGCCGACGGCTTCGCGGCGCAGATCCGGCCCGTCACCGAGACGCTCAACTACGCGACGCCGCTCATCGCGGCCGGCCTCGGCGTGGCGCTGGCGTTCCGCGCCGGCCTGCTCAACATCGGTGGCCAGGGGCAGATGCTCATGGCGGCCACCGCCGCGGGCTGGGTCGGCTTCGGCGTGACCGGCCTGCCGTTCGGCGTGCACACGCTGCTCGCGGTCGCCGCCGGCATCGCCGGCGGCGCGGTGTGGGCGGGGATCGCCGGCGTCCTCAAGGCCCGGACCGGCGCGCACGAGGTGATCGTCACGATCATGCTCAACTGGATCGCCTTCTACCTGGTCGCCTACCTGCTGGCGACCCCCGGCCTGCTGCAGGCCCCCGGGTCGGCGAACCCGAAGACGCCGCCCACGCTGCCGTCGGCACAGCTGCCCGGCCTGCTCGGTGAGCGCTACAACCTGCACTGGGGGTTCGTGCTCGCCCTCGGTGCCGTCGTCTTCGTGTGGTGGCTGCTGAACCGGTCCTCGCAGGGCTTCGCGTTCCGCGCCGTGGGTCAGAACCCGCGCGCCGCCCGCGTGGCCGGCATCGACGTCCCCTGGACCACGGTGAAGGTCATGCTCGTGGCCGGTGGCCTCGTCGGGCTGGCCGGCGCGTCGCAGGTGCTGGGGCAGGTCACCACCGGCTTCAGCGGCGACATCGACGCCGGCATCGGCTTCGACGCGATCACCGTCGCCCTGCTGGGCGGGTCGAACCCGTGGGGCGTCCTCGCCGCCGGGATCCTGTTCGGCGCGTTCAAGGCGGGCGGCACGGCGATGCAGGCGTCCGAGGGCGTGCCCAGCGACATCGTCCTCGTCGTGCAGTCCCTCATCGTGCTGTTCATCGCCGCCCCGCCGCTGGTCCGTGCGATCTTCCGGCTGCCGGACCCGGCGCGCCGTACTCCCCGAAAGGCCCGCGGGGCCAGGAAGGAGGCGGCAGCGTGAGCGCCGCAGTCGAGGCCCCGGGCGCACCGGGAACGCCGTCGGACACCGCACAGCGCAAGGTGACGCACGTCGGCTGGAAGGCCGCGGGCGGACTCCTCGTCGTCGGTGCGCTGTACGCCCTGCTCCTCCTCGCCGTCCCCCGGGACGGCGACACCCGCTTCGCCCTGTCCCGTGGCGGCGACGCCGTGCAGATCCCTGTCCTCGTCGTGCCGGCCATGCCGCTCGCGTGGGGCTGCTTCGCGGTCCTCGCGCTCGCCGCCGCGTACGCCGTCGTGCGCACCCTGGCCAACCGGAGGACGCCCCTGTGGGTGATCGGGGTGTTCGGCGTCGCCTTCCTCGTCGGCTTCCTGGCCTGGGCGGGCGCCGGGAGCTCCGGCACGCTGTCGATCGTGGGCCTGCTGTCCGGCTCCCTGCTGTGGTCCGTGCCGATCGTCTACGGCTCGCTGAGCGGCGTGATCGGCGAACGGTCCGGCGTCATCAACATCGCCATCGAGGGGCAGATGCTCGCGGGGGCGTTCACGGCCGCCGTCGCCGGGTCCCTCAGCGGGAGCCCGTTCGTCGGGCTCCTGGTCGCCGTGCTCGCCGGCATGCTCGTGGCGCTCGTGCTCGCACTGTTCACCGTGACGTACCGCGTCAACCAGATCATCGTCGGCGTCGTGCTGAACGTGCTGGTCCTCGGGCTGACGTCGTTCTTCTACTCGCAGGTGCTCGTGCCCGACGCGGCGAACCTGAACACCGCGCCCCGGTTCGGCACCTGGACCATCCCGGTGCTGAGCGACATCCCCGTGCTGGGCCCGATCCTGTTCGACCAGGCCCCGCTGGTCTACCTCATGTACTTCGTCGTCGCCGGCGTGTGGTTCGCGCTGTACCGCACGCGCTGGGGCCTGCGGCTGCGCGCCGTCGGCGAGCACCCGAAGGCGGCCGACACCGTCGGCATCGACGTCGAGCGCACCCGCTACCGGGCGCTGCTCATCGGCGGCGCGTCCGCCGGGATCGGCGGTGCGTTCTACACGACGGTCGTGCTCGCCCAGTTCGGGCAGAACATGACCGCGGGCGCGGGCTTCATCGCCCTCGCCGCGATGATCTTCGGCAAGTGGGACCCCGTGCGGGCGGCCCTGGCAGGCCTGCTGTTCGGGTTCGCCTCCAACTTGCAGAACGTGCTCAGCGTCGTGGGGTCGCCCGTGCCCAGCCAGTTCATGCTGATGGTTCCGTACGTGGTGACGCTGTTCGCCGTCGCAGGGCTGGTCGGGCGCTCGCGGCCGCCGGCCGCGAACGGCGAGCCGTACGTGAAGGGCTGACCCGGTGAGCACGGGCGACGCCGACGGACGCGGGCCGACGGGCGCCGCACGGGACGAGGACACCACGGCCGCCGTCGGCCCGGTCGACTGGGAGGCTCTGCGGGCCGCGGCGCGGGACGCGCTCCGGCACGCCTACGCGCCGTACTCCGGCTTCCCGGTCGGCGCCGCGGCCCTGGCGGCCGACGGGCGCCTCCTGACCGGGGCCAACGTCGAGAACGCGGCGTACGGTGTCACGCTGTGCGCGGAGTGCTCGCTCGTGAGCGCGCTGATGATGTCCGGCGGCGGCCGGCTGGTGGCGTTCACCTGCGCCGACGGCGACGGACGGCTGATCATGCCGTGCGGCCGGTGCCGCCAGCTCCTGTGGGAGCACGGCGGGCCCGGCCTACGGGTCGACACACCGCAGGGCGTGCTGCCGATGGACCAGGTGCTGCCGCAGGCGTTCGGCACCGAGGACCTGGCACGGGTGCGAGGAGAACAGGGCCCGCGGAGGGCCCACGGAGCGGGCTACGGGGAGGAACAGCCATGACCGAGCACTTCGACGCCGTGGACGTGATCCGCGCCAAGCGGGACGACATCGCGCTCTCGAACGCGCAGATCGACTGGGTCCTCGACGCCTACACGCGCGGCGTCGTCACCGACTACCAGATGTCGTCGCTGGCCATGGCGATCTTCCTGAACGGGATGTCGCGCGTGGAGATCGCACACTGGACCCGCGCGATGATCGCCTCCGGCGAGCGGCTGGACTTCTCCGGGCTGTCGCGGCCCACCGCCGACAAGCACTCCACCGGCGGCGTGGGGGACAAGATCACGCTGCCGCTGGCCCCGCTGGTCGCGACCTTCGGCGTCGCCGTCCCGCAGCTGTCCGGCCGCGGGCTCGGGCACACGGGCGGCACGCTGGACAAGCTGGAGTCGGTCCCGGGCTGGCGGGCCGCGCTGAGCAACGCGGAGATGCTCGCCCAGCTCGAGGACACCGGCGCGGTGATCTGCGCGGCAGGGTCCGGGCTGGCGCCCGCCGACCGCAAGCTCTACGCGCTGCGCGACGTCACCGGCACCGTGGAGTCCGTCCCGCTCATCGCGAGCTCGATCATGTCGAAGAAGATCGCGGAGGGCACCGGCGCGCTCGTGCTGGACGTCAAGGTGGGCTCCGGCGCGTTCATGAAGTCGCTGCCGCAGGCCCGGGAGCTCGCCCGGACCATGGTGGACCTCGGCAGCGACGCCGGCGTGCACACCGTCGCCCTGCTGACCGACATGTCCGTCCCGCTCGGGCTGACCGCCGGGAACGCGCTGGAGGTCGCCGAGTCGGTGGACGTGCTCGCCGGGGGCGGCCCCGCCGACGTCGTCGAGCTGACCGTGGCGCTCGCCGTCGAGATGCTGGCGGGCGCCGGCCGGCCGGTGGCCCCGGACGACGTGCGGGCCGCCCTCGCGGACGGCCGCGCCATGGACACGTGGCGGCGCATGATCACGGCCCAGGACGGCGACCCGGACGCGGCGCTCGCCGTCGCGAAGGAGACCGAGACGGTGCTCGCCGGGGCCGACGGCGTGCTGACCCACCTCGACGCGTACGCCGTGGGGATCGCGGCGTGGCGGCTCGGCGCGGGACGTGCCCGCAAGGAGGACCCGGTGCAGGCGGCCGCGGGCGTCCGGCTGCACGCGAAGCCGGGCGACCGGGTGACGGCGGGGCAGCCCCTGCTGACGCTGCACACCGACACGCCGGACCGCTTCGCCCGCGCCGGGCAGGCTCTGGAGGGCGCCTGGCAGGTGGCCCCGGAGGGCTCGGCCGAGGCACTCGCCGCGGCCTCCCCCGGCCGGCTGATCCTCGACCGCGTCGCCTGACGGGGCCGAGGGGTCGCGAGCCTCCTCGGTCAGTACCCGCCACCGGCCGGCGCGACGCCGGCGCCCGGGACGGGGCCGCCGTCGTACCCGTCCAGCACCGTCGCCGTGCTCGACAGGCCGAGGCGGGTCGCGCCCGCGTCGATCATCGCGAGCGCCGCGCTCAGGTCCCGGATCCCGCCCGACGCCTTGATGCCGAGGCGCCCGCCGACGGTCCTCGCCATGAGCGAGACCGCCTCCACGGACGCGCCGCCCGTCGGGTGGAAGCCGGTGGACGTCTTGACGTAGTCGGCGCCGGCCGCCTCGGCGGCCTCGCACGCGGCGACGATCTGGCCGGCGTTCAGCGCGGCGGACTCGATGATGACCTTGAGCACGTGATGGTCGGGCACGGCGGCCCGGACGGCGGCGATGTCCGCCCGGACGTCGGCGAACAGGCCGGCCCGTGCCGCGCCGACGTCGAGCACCATGTCGACCTCGTCCGCGCCGTCGGACACGGCACGGGCGGCCTCGGCCGCCTTGACCTCGCTGAGGTGCTTCCCGGACGGGAAGCCGCACACGGTGGCGACGGCGAGCCGCCCGGCCGCGACCTCGCGGGCGTGCGCCACGAACGTCGGGGACACGCACACGGAGAAGACACCGAGACGGGCGCCCTCCTCGACGAGGGCGGTCACGTCCGCTGCCGCCGCCTCCGGCTTGAGCAGCGTGTGGTCGACGGCGGCGGCGAGCGCCGCACGGTCCAGGGTCATGGTTGCTCCGTTCCGCACCGCTCCCGCGGGCTCCGGTCCCGGGCGTGCGCCGGTCCGGGGCCCTGCGTCAGAGCTGTGCCCTTTCGATCTTCTGGAAGCCGGGCACGACGACCTGCTCGACCAGGGTGCGCCGTTCGTCGTGGTGCACGAACGTGCTCCACGCGGCGGCCACGGTGACGTCGAGCAGGTCGTCGAGGGTCCATCCGGCCTCCGTGTTCAGGAGCATCATCTCTCGTGTCATGGAGGTGCGGGACATCAGCCGGTTGTCCGTGTTCAGCGTCACGGCGAAGTCGAGCTCCTTGAGGTGGGTGATCGGGTGCGTCGCGACGGACTCCGCGGCTCCGGTCTGTGTGTTGGACACCGGGCACACCTCCAGCGGGATCTGCTGGTCGCGCACCCAGTGCGCGACCGGTCCGAGCTCGGCGGGCCCTGCCGTGCCCCCGTGCGGGTCGAACGTGATGTCGTCGGCGATCCGGACGCCGTGCCCGAGGCGCAGGGCCTGCCCGGTGTGCAGGGCCTCGGCGATGGAGCCGACGCCGGCGGCCTCGCCCGCGTGGATCGTGACGGGGACCTGGTGGGACGCGAGATGCCGCCACACCTGGTCGTGCCGTCCGGGCGGGAAACCGTCCTCGGGGCCGGCGAGGTCGAAGCCGAGGACCCCGTCGCCGGCCAGGGCGATCGCCAGGTCGGCGACCTCGGTCCAGCGGTCTGCCTGCCGCATGGCGGTGAGGATCTGCCCGGCGCGGAGGGCGTGGCCCGCGGCGGCGGCGCGCGCGACGCCGTCGTCGATCCCGGTCTGCACCGCCTCGACGGCCTGGGCCATCGTGAGCCCGCGCGTGAGGTGCTGCTCGGGGGCCCAGCGCAGCTCGGCGTGCACGACGCCGTCCGCCGCGAGGTCGAGCACTGCCTCGCGGGCGACGCGCTCCAGCGCGTCCGCCGTCTGCATGACGGCGACCGTGTGCACGAACGTCTCCAGGTAGCGGGGCAGGGAGCGGGAGTCGGCCTGCTGCGCGAACCAGTCCGCGAGCGCGGCCGGTCCTTCGGCCGGCAGCCGGTGCCCGACGGCGGACGCGAGCTCGCCCACGGTCTCGGGTCGCAGCCCACCGTCGAGGTGGTCGTGCAGCAGGACCTTGGGCAGCGCCCGGACGGTGTCGGCGCCGAGGTGTGTCATGCGAACCAACCTACCCGCGCGGCCCGTCCCCGCACCCGGCGCACAGGAAGAGAGGTTAGGCTTGCCTCACTATGTCGCAGATCGTCGAGAGTCCGGCCACCGGGAGCCCGCGCAAGCGCGGGGTCCCCGTCCCCGCCACCGTCACCGCCGTCCGGCGGCTCACCCCGCACATGGTCCGGGTGACCTTGTCCGGCGACGCGCTCACCGCCGTCGACCCCGGCCCGTTCACCGACCGCTACA
Organism: Myceligenerans cantabricum; assembly: GCF_054777735.1. Lineage (NCBI taxonomy): Bacteria > Bacillati > Actinomycetota > Actinomycetes > Micrococcales > Promicromonosporaceae > Myceligenerans > Myceligenerans cantabricum. Next base: position 140,204 of record NZ_BAAHAJ010000004.1, on the reverse strand, counting down.
TCAAGCTCGTGCTCGGCCCGCCGCCCGCGCCCGAGGCGCGCCCCACCGTCCGCACGTACACGATCCGCCACGCGCACCGCGAGGGGTGGGACGTCGACGTCGTCGAGCACGGCGACGAGGGGTACGGCGGCCCGTGGGCAGGGCGGGTGCAGCCGGGGGACGAGGTGACGTTCCTCGGCCCGGGCGGCGGGTACGCGCCGTCGGCCGACGCGGACTGGCATCTCCTGGTGGGTGACGAGTCCGCGCTGCCCGCGATCGCGGCCGCGTGCGAGGCCCTGGCGCCCGGGGCCCGCGCGCACGTGTTCGTCGAGGTCGAGGGTCCGGCCGAGGAGCAGGGGCTCGTGTCCGCCGGCGACCTGCGCGTGACCTGGGTGCACCGGCAGGACGGCGGCCCGGGGCTGGCCGCGACCGTCCGCGCCGCGCACGGGTCCGGCGCGCTGCCCGGCGGCGTCCCCCACGCGTTCCTGCACGGCGAGGCCGGCTGCGTCCGCGACCTGCGCCGCTGGGCCCGCGCGGAGCTGGGTGTCCCGCGCGAGCTCCTGTCGGCGTCGGGCTACTGGAAGAAGGGCCGTGACGACGAGGGCTGGCGTGCGGACAAGTCCGCCTGGAAGACCGCCGTCGAGCAGGACGACGCGGCGCTCACGTCCTGATCAGGCCGTACGGGGCGTGCCTCCCGCGTCGATCACGCCAGACAGGGCCGCCACGGAGCGCTGGTTCGCCGTGCTGGTTCGCGGCGCCGGTCCGGCTGCCGGGTGAGAAGCACCTGCGGTGAACTCCTGGTCGTCGGGTGAAGTCCGGCGTTCGCACGGGGGCGCAGCCCGTACCATGGCCGCATGAAGATCGCCGTGGTGGGCACGGGCTATGTCGGCCTGTCGAACGCAGTCCTGATGGCCCAGAATCACGAGGTGTGGGCCGTCGACCTCGAGGAGTCGAAGGTCCGTGCCGTGAACGAACGGCGGTCCCCGATCGCCGACGTCGAGCTCGAGGAGTACCTGCGCGAGCACGAGCTGAACCTGACCGCGACGCTCGACGCGCACGCCGCGTACGAGGGCGCGGAGGTCGTCGTCGTGGCGACGCCGACGAACTACGACGAGGTGTCGAACTTCTTCGACACCTCCTCGGTGGAGTCCGTGGTCAAGGACGTGCTGGGCGTGGCGCCGGGCGCGACGATCGTCATCAAGTCGACGATCCCCGTGGGCTTCACCGCACGGATGCGCGAGGACAACCCGGGCGCGGCGATCGTCTTCTCGCCGGAGTTCCTGCGCGAGGGCCGGGCCCTGTACGACAACCTGTACCCGTCGCGCATCGTGGTGGGCGACCGCTCCGAGCGGGGCAAGCGGTTCGCGGACCTGCTGCTGGAGGGTGCGGTCACCAAGGACGTGCCGATCCTCCTGACGGACGCGACCGAGGCCGAGGCGATCAAGCTGTTCGCCAACACGTACCTGGCGCTCCGTGTGGCGTACTTCAACGAGCTGGACAGCTACGCGGCCACGCACGGCCTCGACACCGCGCAGGTCATCGAGGGCGTGGGCCTGGACCCGCGGATCGGTTCGCACTACAACAACCCGTCGTTCGGGTACGGCGGCTACTGCCTGCCCAAGGACACCAAGCAGCTGCTGGCGAACTACTCCGAGGTGCCGCAGAACCTCATCCAGGCCGTGGTCGACGCGAACACGACCCGCAAGGACTTCGTCGCCGCCGACATCCTGCGGCGCAACCCGCGGGTCGTGGGCGTGTACCGGCTCGTCATGAAGTCCGGCAGCGACAACTTCCGCGCGTCGGCCATCCAGGGCATCATGAAGCGGATCAAGGCCAAGGGCGTCGAGGTCGTCGTCTACGAGCCGACCCTCGAGGACGCCGAGTTCTACCACTCCGAGGTGATCGCCGACCTCGACGAGTTCACGTCCCGGGCGGACGTCATCATCGCCAACCGCCGCACCGAGGTGCTCGACGACGTCGCGGAGAAGGTCTACACGCGCGACATCTACGGGCGCGACTGACAGGTCCACGACGCGCGTCGTGCACCACTGGGGGATACTCGCAGCGTGAAGGTCCTGGTCACCGGCGGAGCCGGATTCATCGGTACGAACTTCGTCCAGCAGACGGTCCGGGAACGCCCGGACACCGAGGTCACCGTCCTCGACGCGCTGACCTATGCGGGCGACCGTGGCTCGCTCGCCCCGGTCGCGGAGCAGGTGTCGTTCGTGGAGGGGTCGATCACCGACGCCGCCCTGGTGGACCGGCTGGTCGGCGAGACCGACCTCGTCGTGCACTTCGCGGCCGAGTCGCACAACGACAACTCGCTCGACGACCCGTCCCCGTTCGTGCAGACCAATCTGGTCGGCACGTTCACCCTGCTCGAGGCCGTGCGAAAGCACGGCACGCGGTTCCACCACATCTCGACCGACGAGGTCTACGGCGACCTGGAGCTGGACGACCCGGCCAAGTTCACGCCCGACACCCCGTACAACCCCTCGAGCCCCTACTCCTCGACGAAGGCGGGCAGCGACCTGCTGGTGCGCGCCTGGGTGCGGTCGTTCGGGGTGCGGGCGACGATCTCGAACTGCTCCAACAACTACGGCCCGTACCAGCACATCGAGAAGTTCATCCCGCGGCAGGTCACCAACTTGATCGACGGCGTCCGGCCGCGCCTGTACGGCGCGGGCCGCAACGTGCGCGACTGGATCCACGTCGAGGACCACAACGCCGCGGTCTGGGCTGTCATCGACAGGGGCCGGATCGGCGAGACGTACCTCATCGGGGCCGACGGCGAGCAGAACAACCTGCAGGTCGTGCAGACACTGCTGGAGATCTTCGGCCGGCAGCCCGACGACTTCGACCACGTCGCCGACCGCCCCGGCCACGACCTGCGCTACGCGATCGACGCCTCCCGCCTCCGCGACGAACTCGGCTGGGCGCCCCGCTACACCGCGTTCAAGGACGGCCTGGCGGCCACGGCCGACTGGTACCGCAGCAACGAGGCCTGGTGGCGCCCGGCCAAGGCCGGCACCGAGGCCAGGTACGCCCGGACGGGTCAGTAGGCCGGGCTCCCCGGTCTGCCGCGCTGCGCCGGACCGGGCGGCGCCACGGCCGGGAGCCCGGCGGGGACGTGGTCAGCGCAGGGTCGCGATGTACTTCTCCACGTCCTGGAGGGTGGGGAGCAGGCCCTCGGACTCCGCCTCGGCCAGGGTGGGGGCCACCTCGTCCTTCTCCGAGAGCTGCGGGGTGAGCGGGGTGCCGTCGCGGGCCGTGGTCGGCCAGTCGATGCCGACGGCCGGGTCGAGCGGGTGGATGCCGTGCTCGCGCTCCGGCGCGTAGCCCGCCGAGCAGAGGTACATGACCGTCGAGCCGTCCTCCAGGGACATGAACGCGTGCCCGAGGCCCTCCGACAGGTAGATGGAGCGGCGGTCGGCGTCGTCGAGCAGGACGGCGTCCCAGGTGCCGAACGTGGGTGATCCGGTCCGGACGTCGACGACGACGTCGAGCACCGCGCCGCGCAGGCACTGCACGTACTTGGCCTGGCTGGGCGGCACGTCGGCGAAGTGGATGCCGCGCAGCACGCCCGCCGCGGAGACGGAGCAGTTCGCCTGCGCCAGGTCGAAGCGGTGCCCGACGGCGTCGGCGAACGGGCCCGCCTTGAAGGCCTCCAGGAAGAGCCCTCGGGAGTCGCCGAACTGCTGCGGGGTGATCTCGAACGCGCCGGGTACGGACAGCTCGCGGTACTGCATGGATTCTCTCCTCGAAGCAGGGCCCGCCGGACCGTACGACGCCGGCCGTGCGGAGGTTGTCCACAACGGTGCAGGCAAGACGGGCGCGGGCCGGGTGTCGGACCCTAGGATCCTACGTATGGAACAGGGGAGCGGTGCCGGGAACCGGTGGTTGGTCGTCGGAGCGTCCGGGATGCTCGGGCAGGACATGGTCGAGGTCGCCCGCGCGGCGGGGCACGACGTCGCGGGGGCCGGGCGCAGCAGCGGGCTCGACGTCCTCGACCCGGCGTCGGCCGCCGAGGCGGCCCGTGGGTACGACGTCGTGGTGAACTGCGCGGCCTGGACCGCCGTCGACGACGCCGAGGCGCACGAGCCGGAGGCGTTCGCGACGAACGCGGTGGGCGCCGCGCACCTCGCGCGGGCCTGCACGGCGGCGGGTGCGCGGCTCGTGCACGTGTCCACCGACTACGTGTTCGACGGCACCGCCACTGCGCCCTACGCGGAGGACGCCCCGGTCGCGCCCCGGTCGGCCTACGGGCGGACGAAGGCGGCGGGGGAGTGGGCCGTGCGGGCCGAGGCGCCGGGCTCGCTGATCGTGCGCACCGCGTGGCTGTACGGCGCGGGCGGAGGCTGCTTCCCGCGGACCATGGCGCGGCTCGCCGCCGAGAAGGACCTGCTGAACGTCGTCGACGACCAGGTGGGCCAGCCCACCTGGACCCGGGACGTGGCGGACCTCATCGTGCGGCTGGTGGCCGTCGGCGCGTCGCCCGGGACGTACCACGGCACGTCGTCGGGCCAGGTGTCGTGGTACGGCTTCACGGAACGGATCGTGGCCACGACGGGTGCCGAGGTGAAGCTGGAGCCGACGACGAGCGCCTCCTTCCCGCGCCCCGCGCCGCGGCCGGCCTATTCCGTGCTGGGCCACGACCGCCTGCACCAGGCGGGCGTGCGGCCGATCGGCGGCTGGGCGGACCGCTGGGCGGCGGCGGCGCCGGCAGTGCTTGACGCGGACCGGTCCTGATTTTGCTTTCCGATAACACCGGCATGTGGTGATATCGGCTAGATAGACGGCATCTCTGGTAGATTATCCCATGTGCTCGCCAAGGTGCGAACGGGGGTGGTCAGGTGCCGGAGGCGGCCCGCGGCCACGGCGGAGACCGTGACGAGCAGATCAGGGCGGCGCGGCGACGACTGGGCGAGTCGATCATCGCCGCGGCTCGGCTCACGCCCGGTCACGTCATGGTGTGGGGGCAGTTCGCGGATGCGCCGGCCTGGGCGGTCCAGACGGGAATCTACGGCACGTCTGCCGCCGTCGTGATGCTGGCGGCCCGTGGGCGCGACATGGTCGGCACGGTCCGCCTCCTTCCCGGGGTGGCGGAGCCGTCCGCAGCCGAGTTCGATACGTCCGACCTGTTCATCACGCACAAGGCGAGCGCCGTCGTCGACGCGCTCTCCGCGGTCCGTTTCGGCCCGACGCGCACGACCGCGGCGTACCTGAGCCTGGCCTCCGGCGTCATCGACGGGCAGGGGTGGGGGCATCATGTCGTTCCCGACGAGCCGGAAGATCCGAGCGTGCTGGCCACCGCCCATGCCCTGATCGCGCTCTCCGGCGTCGACGAAATGGACGCCAGGATGCTGGAGGGGCCCGTCGCGTGGCTCGGTTCCCGGGTCCTGGACGACGGCCCGTTGGGCATGCTCGAGCTGGCCTTCGCCGTGATCGCCCTCGCGAGGCTTCGCCACGCGGGGATCGGGCCGGAGAGCGAGCGGGCGCTACGGCGTGGCGTGGACGCCCTCGACAGCTGGCTCCGGCAGGCGCAGGGCGAGCCGATCAGGTATGAGCAGATCCACTACTGGGTGCCGAAGCCGGCCGAGCGGCGGAACCACTACATGACCTTCCCGTTGCAGGTGGTGGCCGGTACTGCCCTGCTGCTGGCCGGAGCTCCTGCGCGGTCCCGTGCACACCTCGGTGGCCTGGCGGACCACCTGTGCCGTGCCGTCGAGGCGGACGGCGGGCTGCGTTCCACGCTCACGGAGCGCATCGGCGTCGTCGATGCCGGGATGGTGGACCAGTTCTTCGCGGCGTACCTGGCTGCTCAACCGTCGTCGACGCGTCCGCGGCGCGTGTTCGGGCGGCTGCTGCGGGCGCGCTGGCTCCATCGCGCGATCGTGTTCCTCGTGCTCGTGGTCGCCGCGTTCTGGTCCTGGCGCGTCGCCGCGGGCGAGGACGGTGCGATGCTGGTGTCGTCCCTCGCCAACATCGCCTTCGCCCTCGTCACCGGAGTGCTCGGGTCGATGGCCTACTCACGATGGGACCGGCGCTGATCTCTACGTGTGCCGCCATGCCTTGCCGGGAACGGGGGAGAGGGTCCCGTCCGTGTTCAGCAGGCGCACGCCGGGCTCGTCCGACGTGCGACCTATCAGATGGCACTGCGGGAAGCGAGCTGCGGCGTCGGCGGCGGTCAGCGCGCCGTCGACGGTGAACACCAGGCGAAAGTCGACGGAGTCGCCGAAGGTGATGCCCGACGCGGGCTCGCCCACCACCGGTGAGACGGCCGTCACGGCTGCCGAGACGGGGACCTCGGCGGCGTCGACCTCGATACCGACTCCGCTCGACTCGGCGACCTGTTCCAGCGTGCCCTTCAGCCCGTCGGACGTGTCCTGGCATGCTGTCACGACGCCGGAGGCGGCCAGCAGCATGCCGAGCCCGACCTCGGCCCGCGGGCGGCGCCAGGCGCCGATGAGCTCTGCTTCCATGTCCCGCGTCACCGAGCCCTGCTCCGCTCCGGCGGTGCGTGCGCGGAAGTACTTCATCGCCGCCCCGGCCACTCCCGTCACTCCGCTGACGAAGAGATGATCTCCGGGGCGGGCGCCGCTCCGGCGGAGCGCGCCGCCTCGTGCGCAGACGCCGAGGGCGGTGCCGGAGAGGACGAGGGACTCCGCCCCGCCGATGTCTCCGCCCACGCTCTCCATCCCGGCCTCGGCGCAGGCGGTGTTGATCCCGGCCATGATCCTGAGGAACGTGTCGTCGTCGACCCACTTCGGGTAGCGGACGACCGAGAGGAAACCGATCGGCGTGGCGCCCATCGCCGCCACGTCACTGACGTTCGCCATGACAAGGTAATAGCCGAGGTCGAACTCGTCCATGTGCCCGAGCTCGTACATGGAGAATCCGGCGCCGCGCACATAGTCACTGCCGACCACGATCTGTAACGGTCCGGAGACGTCGAAGACCGCACAGTCGTCGCGATCGGCGGCCCGCACGCCCAGGTGAACCGCCCCGCCGCTCGCCCGGTCTGCAGGCCATGCCCGAGGTGTACGCCCGATCAGTGCGGTGAGTAGTTCGACCCGAGTCGGCTCGTCCGAAAGTGTCACGCGTTCGCCCCTGCCGCCCCGTCTTGTCCGGGATCGTCGTTCGTCATCGTGTCGCCTGTGGTGAATACCGCCCGCGCGGCAGCCAGGGTCTGCACGAGCAAGCCGTCGTCCGTGCGCAGGACCCAGTCCCAGTCGGACGGCGTCGCTGACGAGTCGAGGTGTCTCGCCACGACGCTCCGCGCGTACTGGGGACGCCGCGTCGCTGGATCGGGAAGTGCGACACGAGCGCTTTCGGCATCCCAGCACAAGAAATAGTCGGCTCGGGAGTACTCCTGTGCAAATTCGGCCAGTGAACCGATTCTTCTCATAGAACTTCCATGGTCGCCGTCGACTATCGGCCCCAGCTGATCATCATAGGGGAATAGGTGCCAATGGGCATGGTCGATGCACGGGCCGGCCGTCGAGCCGATCCCGCCCGAGCCGTGCTCGAGCACGGTGCAGCCACCGAACGCTCCCCGGTATCTGCGTGTCACGTCCTGCAAGATGGTCGCCGCCCCAGGGTCTCCGGCGACAAAGGATGCCATTCCCGTGTGGTGCTCCCGAGGAATCAGCAGCAGATGTCCTAGTGTCATAGGCGCGTGGTCGGCGACCAGGACCATCTCCCGGTACACAGCGACAATGCGATGCGCGAGGTGCCGGACGCTCGATGCCGGGTCGGCGACGAGAGGGGCGCAGAACTCGCAGTCGAGCACTCGGAGCTGACCGGACATGAGAATTCACCCCACGCATATGTCGAACGCCGACAATGTGCGCATTACCCTACTCCCATGACCTTGGGGCAGCAAGAGGCCACCATACTGTCGCACGACCGGATCGTCGCGGAGAGGACGAAGTTATTCTACGATTCCTACGCTCGTGAATACGCGTTGTCCATACCCGGTCAAGTCACCGGCGGAATGAAGGAATGGCTCGACAGGTTTTCTGCCGAGGCCTCGTTCAGGGGCCCGATCTTCGAGATCGGGTCCGGTACGGGCCGCGACGCCCACTACCTCGAGTCGCTGGGCCACCGGGTCCAGCGGTCGGAGATCGCCGACCCGTTCATCACGAGCTTTGCGGCGCAGGGTATCGATGTACTGCGGTTCGACGTGCTCGACGACAGCTTCCCCGGAAGGCAGCACGCGGTGTTCGCCAACTCGGTGTTCTGCCACATGACCAACCGGCAACTGCGCCGCGTGCTCCGGAACGTCCATGAAGCTCTGGTCCCAGAGGGCAGGCTCGGTTTCAACACCAAGGCGGCGGCGGTCACGTTCAGCAAGATGTCCGGGAGCGACCGGCTGCCTGCGGCGCGCTACTTCTCCCACTGGCCGCCGGGCAAGCTGCGGGCCGAGGTGGAACGGGCCGGGTTCGACGTGGTCTGGTGGTCCGAGAGGCCCGCCATCCTCCGGCCGACACCCTGGGTCAACCTGATCGTTCGGAAACGATGACGGCGCGGGGCGCCGCACTCCCGGGAGCTGTTGCTTCGCCGGGCCGGGTCACTCCGCCAGGAGGCTCAGGAGATAGCTGCCGTAGCCCGACTTCGTGAGCTTCGCCGCGCGCACGCGGAGCTCGTCGTCCGTCAGGAAGCCGCGACGCCAGGCGACCTCCTCCGGGGAGCCGATCTTGAGGCCCTGGCGGTGCTCGATGGTCCGGACGTAGTCGGAGGCCGCCAGGAGCGAGTCGAACGTGCCGGTGTCGAGCCACGCGGTGCCGCGGGGCAGGACCTCGACCTGCAGTTTGCCCCGCTCCAGGTAGTGGCGGTTGATGTCGGTGATCTCGTACTCGCCCCGCGCCGAGGGCGCGAGCCCCTTGGCGATCTCCACGACGTCGTTGTCGTAGAAGTACAGGCCCGGGACGGCGTAGTTCGACTTCGGCCGGGCGGGCTTCTCCTCCAGGGAGAGGGCGCGGAGGTCGTCGTCGAACTCGACGACGCCGTAGGCGGTCGGGTCGGCGACACGGTAGGCGAACACCGCGCCGCCGTCGAGGCCGGAGAACCGGGTGAGCTGGCTGCCGAGGCCCGGGCCGTAGAAGATGTTGTCGCCGAGGACGAGGGCGGCGTCGTCGGACCCGATGAACCGCTCACCCAGGACGAATGCCTGGGCGAGGCCGTCCGGCGTGGCCTGCGACGTGTACTCGATCGAGACGCCGAACTGCGAGCCGTCGCCGAGCAGCCGCCGGAACTGCTCGGCGTCGTGCGGGGTGGTGATGACCAGGATGTCCCTGATCCCCGCGAGGATCAGGGTGGACAGCGGGTAGTAGACCATCGGCTTGTCGTAGACGGGGACGAGCTGCTTGCTGACGCCGAGCGTGATCGGGTGCAACCGTGTCCCGGACCCACCGGCCAGGATGATTCCTCGCATATCCGGATCCTTTCACGGCGCGGACGAGGTGCAACCCACAACCGGCTGCGGCGACCCGTCAGGGCCGCCGCCGGTTGTGGGTTGCTGGGGCTGGTGCCGTCGGACAGTCGTCCGCCCGTCAGGGGCCAGAGGTCAGAGACCGAGCGCCTCGGCCATCTCCGCGCGCAGCCGCCCCAGGCGGTCCTGGCCGGTGACGCGGGCACGGCCGAGGTCCTCCTTCGTCACCGCCCCGTCCACCGACGCCACGACCTCCAGGTAGCACTTCACCTTGGGCTCGGTCCCGCTGGGCCGGACGATCACGCGGGTGTCGTCCTCGGCCATCAGCACGATGCCGTCCGTGGGCGGCAGGCCGTCCACGCCGTCCGACAGGTCGACGACGTCGGTCACCCGGGCGCCGTCGAGCGTCGCCGGCGGGGTGGCGCGCAGGCGCGCCATCGCCTCGGGGATGCGCGCCACGTCGTCGAACCGCGCCGCGAGCTGGCCGGTGCTGTACAGGCCGCAGGCGCGGGCGATGTCGTCCAGCGCATCGAGCAGGGTCCGCCCGGACTCCTTCAGGCGCTCCGCGAGCAGCGCGACACGCAGCGCCGCGGACAGGCCGTCCTTGTCGCGCACGCCCTCCGGGTCCACGCAGTACCCGAGCGCTTCCTCGTAGCCGAACACCAGGTCCGGTGTGCGGGCGATCCACTTGAACCCGGTCAGCGTCGTCGCGTGCCGCAGGCCGTGCAGCGTCGCGATCACCGCCAGCGCCCGGGACGACACCACGGAGCTGGCCAGCGTGCCCGACGTCGTGTGCCGGGCGACGTCCCAGCCGAGCAGCATCCCGACCTCGTCACCGGTGAGCATCCGCCAGCCGTGCGAGCGCGCCGTCTCGGCTCCCTGGTAGGTGCCCCAGTCCGTGTCGTACACGGCGACGGCGCAGCGGTCGGCGTCGGGGTCGTTCGCGATGACGAGGTCGGCACGGGCGTCCGACGCCATCGACAGCGCGAGGTCGAGCGCCCCCTTCTCCTCCGGGTTCGGGAACCGCACCGTGGGGAACTCCGGGTCCGGGTCGAGCTGTTGCTCCACGGGCACGACGTCGGTGAACCCCGCGTCCGCGAGCACCCGGCCGAGCGTCCGGCCGCCGACCCCGTGCAGCGACGTGGTCACCATCCGCAGGGGCGCCGGGCCCGTCGCGACCGCGGCGGCGACGGCCGTCCGCGAGCCCGACGTCGGTGTCGTACGCGGTGCGTGCACGTCACGGAGGTGCAGACCGGGGTCGCGCAGCCCCGCGACCCGCTTCAGATAGGCCTCGTGGACGTCGTCGCCGAGCACCGTCCAGCCGTCCGCGGCGCGGGGCACCGCGGACGCGCCTCCGGGCGCGGTCGCGTGCCGGGCGATCTCGGCGGCGATCAGCGCGTCGTACGGCGGCACGATCTGCGCGCCCTTGCCGGAGCCCGTGACGACGCGACCACCGAGGTACACCTTGTAGCCGTTGTCGACCGCCGGGTTGTGGCTGGCGGTGACCATGACGCCGGCGTCGGCATCGAGGTGCTGGATGGCGAAGGCGAGCACGGGCGTGGGCAGCGGGCCGGGCAGCAGCGCGACCTCGGCGCCCGCCGCGGCCAGGACGGCGGCGGTGTCACGGGCGAAGGCCGCGGACCGGTGCCGCGCGTCGTAGCCGACGACGACGCGCGGTGGGCGGGACGTGTCGCCCGCACCTGTGCCGTCGTCGGAGCCCTCGGCGACGGCGGACGCGAGGTACGACCCCAGACCGGCTGCCGCCGTGACGACCACGGCGCGGTTCATGCGGCGCGGACCGGCGGCCATCGCGCCGCGCAGCCCGGCGGTGCCGAACTCCAGCAGTCCGGAGAAGCGGTCGCGGAGCTCGTCGAGCGCGACGTCGCGCAGCCGGGGCTCGGTGGTCCTCGCGAGCAGGTTGCGCAGCTCGGCGCGGTCGGCCTCGTCCACGTCGTCGGCGATCCACGCCTCGGCGCGGGCGATCAGCGGATCGTCGTCCAGGAGAGTCATGACAGTCCTTCCCGCAGCTTCCGGGCGCCGTCGGCGCACTGGTTCTTCCCGCGTCGACGGGCTCCGTCGGCGTGCCGCCTCGTTCCTCGGCGTCGGCCGTCGTCTCCGGCGGTGCTCGTCGGCTGTGCCGGTGCGTTCATGGTCCTAGACCTTGGCGACGATGCGGGCGAGCAGGTCGCTGATCCGCGGGCCGGCGTCCTGGCCCGCGGCCAGCACCTCGCTGTGGGACAGCGGCTGCGGGCTGATCCCGGCCGCCAGGTTCGTGACCAGGGAGATCCCCAGCACGTCCATCCGGCAGTGCCGGGCCGCGACGGCCTCCAGCGCCGTGGACATGCCCACGAGGTCCGCGCCGAGCAGGTGCGCCATCTTGACCTCGGCCGGGGTCTCGTACTGCGGGCCGTGGAACTGGGCGTAGACACCCTCGGGAAGCTCCGGGTCGACGGTGCGGGCGAGTTCGCGCAGCCGGGGCGTGTAGACCTCGGTCATGTCGACGAACGTGGCGCCCTCCAGCGGCGTCCTGCCCGTGAGGTTCAGGTGGTCCTTGAGCAGCACCGCCTGCCCGGGCCGCCAGCCGATGTGCGTGCTGCCGCAGCCGTTGGTGAGGATCAGGGTCTCCGCGCCCGTCGCGGCCGCCGTGCGCACGCCGTGCACCACGCGGCGCATCCCCGTGCCCTCGTACACGTGCGTACGCGACCCGATGACCAGCGCGTGCCGCACCGAACCGTCGGGGCGCTCCACGCGGATCGAGCGGGTGGTGGAGCGGTGGCCCTCGACCGAGGGCTTGAGGAAGCCCGGGATCTCGGCGGTGGGCATCTCCGCGACGACCTCGCCGACGAGCTCGGCGGCTCCGCCCCATCCGGAGCCGAGCACGAGCGCGATGTCGTGACCGGCCACTCCGGACTTGGCCGCGATGTGCTCGGCGGCGGCGGAGGCGACCGCGAACGGGTCGGTGGTGGGGTCGTCGAGATCCGGGGCGGTACTCATGAATCGAGGTTAACCGGCACAGACACCGGCGGCCACCGCCCGTCGGGGGTGTGGTGCCCACCGGCCGGGCACCTCTGCCAGACTGGCGTGCGTGACCGAATCGCTGAGGCCGCCGCCCGGGCTGCACCGTCATGACGGGGACGTCTGGGTGGACTGCGGTGACCACCAGCACTGGGGCCTGTACGGGGCGGCCGGGCTGCTCCTCGTGAGGCGCGGTGCCGACGGCGCCCCCGAGCACCTGGTGCTCCAGCACCGCGCGCCGTGGTCCCACATGGGCGGAACCTGGGGCATCCCGGGCGGAGCCCTCGCCCCCGGGGAGAGCGCCCGGGCGGGCGCGCTCCGCGAGGCCGCCGAGGAGGCCGCCGTCCACCCGGACGACGTCGACGTCGTCGGCACCCACGTCCTCGAGCACCCCGGCTGGACCTACACGACGGTGGTCGCCGAGGTCCGGCCCGGAGCGGTCGTCGTCCCCCGCGCCGCCGACGCGGAGAGCCTCGCCGTGCGCTGGATCGCCCTGGCCGAGCTCGACGGCCTCGACCTGCTGCCCCCGTTCGCGGCCTCGCTGCCCGAGCTGCTGCGGATCTTCGCCCGTACCGCGGCGTAGCTCGGCGGCGTCGCCACGCGCCGTCACCGGGCCGCGCGCGTCAGCCCGGGCCGGCGGGACAGCCGGGATAGGCTCGCCCCGTGCATATCCGCATCACTCCCGCCGAGGTCCTGGGCCTGGTCAAGGTCGCCGGCCAGCCCGTCCCACCAGTGCTCACCTCCCTGAGCGGGGACGGCGACGTGATCCGTGTCGTCGTCGACCTCCGTCGGCTGGACGCGCTGCCCGGCCCGCTCAGGCTCGCCGTCCGGATCGCCCCCATCGTGCGGGCCGACGTGCGCGTCGTGGCTTTCGGGAACGGCGTCGCCACGCTGGCGGTCGAGGCCAACGCCGCAGGGCTGCCCGCACACAAGCTCTTGTCGCTCGCGGCCGCGCCGGTCGAGCAGGCCCTCGCGAAGCAGCAGCTGCCGCCCGGCGTCGTCGACATCCAGCACGACGCGCGCATCGCCGTCGACGTCGAGACCCTGCTCGAGGCCAAGCTTCCCGGCCTCACCGTGACGAACCTGCGACTGTCCGACGGCGAGGTCCTCCTGGACGGATCGGTAGGCTGACCTCGTGACAACCCCTGCTTCGACCGCACGCGAACCTGCCCACATCGTCGTCGTGGGGGGTGGCCCGGGCGGATACGAGGCGGCGCTCGTCGCCGGCAGCCTGGGCGCGCGCGTCACCGTCGTCGAGCGCCAGGGGCTCGGCGGCGCGGCGGTGCTGACCGACGTCGTCCCCTCCAAGACCCTCATCGCGACCGCCGAGTGGATGACCATCGCCGACCGCGCCCCCGAGCTCGGCATCCGGCTGACGGACGACGCCGCCAAGCGCGACCTCAGCGTCGACCTGCAGGCCGTGAACCAGCGCGTGCTGGAGCTCGCGGCGGCGCAGAGCGCCGACATCCACGGCCGGCTCGTGCGCGAGGGCATCGAGATCGTGAGCGGCACGGGGCGTCTGGACGGGACGTCGCGCGTCGTCGTCGAGCCGGACGGCGGCGGCGATCCCCGTGTGCTGGAGGCGGACACGATCCTGCTCGCCCTCGGTGCCACGCCGCGCATCCTGCCCACCGCCGTGCCCGACGGAGAGCGCATCCTGACGTGGACCCAGATGTACAACCTGGACGAACTGCCCGAGAAGCTCATCGTGGTGGGCTCCGGCGTCACCGGCGCGGAGTTCGCGGGCGCGTACAACGCGCTCGGGTCCGACGTCGTGCTGGTGTCCTCGCGCGACCGCGTGCTGCCGGGGGAGGACGAGGACGCGGCCGAGCTGCTGGAGGGCGTGTTCCGCTCGCGCGGGATGACGGTCCTGAGCCGCACGCGCGCGGAGAGCGCCGAGCGGACGGACGACGGTGTCGCGGTGACGCTGTCGGACGGCCGCGTGGTGCACGGGTCGCACGTGCTCGTCGCCGTCGGCGGCGTGCCGAACACCGGCGGGCTGGGGCTGGAGGAGGCAGGGATCACGCTCACCCCGAGCGGTCACGTCGAGGTGGACAGGGTGTCCCGCACCTCGGTGCGCGGCGTGTACGCCGCGGGCGACTGCACCGGCGTCCTCCCGCTCGCCTCGGTGGCGGCGATGCAGGGGCGGATCGCCATGCAGCACGCGCTGGGCGACGGCGTCGCGCCGCTGCGGCTCGGCACGGTCGCCTCGAACATCTTCACCGCGCCGGAGATCGCCACGGTCGGGTACAGCGAGGACGCGCTCAAGGCGCAGGGCTCGCGGTACATCACCACCACGCTCCCGCTGGCCCGCAACCCGCGCGCCAAGATGCTCGGAGTCCGCGACGGCTTCGTGAAGCTGTTCGCCCACCCGGAGGCCGGCGTCGTGCTGGGCGGGGTGGTCGTCGCCCCGCGCGCCGGCGAGCACATCTTCCCGATCACGCTCGCGGTGCAGCACCGGCTCACGGTCGACGACGTCGCGGCGTCGTTCACCATCTACCCGTCCCTGAGCGGCACGACGGCGGAGGCGGCACGCGTCCTGGACGCCCGCGTCCAGGAACGCTGAGCCGCACGTACCGGCTGGCCGTGGGCCGGCGCGGAGGGTCGACCGGATCGAAGCGCCGTCCGGTGGGACGACGCCGGGGCGGTACCTCACGGGGTGAGGTACCGCCCCGGCAGGGTGGGGGCGAGGAGCCTTGTCAGGCCGGGGTGCCCTCGATGGTGACCTTGCCGCCGTCCAGACGGACCGCCGTGACGTCCTTGACGCGGTCCTTGAGGACCTCGGCGAGCTTGATCGAGAACGTGCCGGCGCCCAGCGACACGACGTCGGTCGGCAGGCCCTTCTCCTTCAGCAGGCCGTTGACGATGGGCTGCGCCAGGCCGAGCAGCTTGCTGACCGGGAGACCGGCGGCGTCGGCCTTGAGGTTGAACGTGGCGACACCGTCGGTCACGTCCTTGACCTCGGCCGACGCGTTCAGGGTCGGGACCAGCTTGGCGGCGGCCTTGACGGCGGCGGGGGCGTCGACGAGGCGACGGAGGTCGGCGTGCGCGGACGCGGTGCCGTCGTCGACCTTCACGTCGCTGACGAACGACGGCAGACCGGAACCGGGGCGGACAAGGGCGATGGCCTCTTCGGGCGTGAGTGTCAGTGCTTCAGTCACGAGGCAAACCCTAGCGGACCGAACAGGGTGCAAACGACCAGATCAGCCCCGTATTTGATCCGTTGTTCCCGCCGTGCTCTCAGTCGGTGATCTCGCAGATCGCCGCGCCTGCCGTGACGCCCGCTCCGGCCGTCGCCACGAGGGCGGTCACGGTCCCGGAACGGTGCGCCACCAGCGGCTGCTCCATCTTCATGGCCTCCAGCACCACGACGAGGTCGCCCTCGGCCACCTGGTCGCCCTCGGCCACGGCCACCTTGACGATCGTGCCCTGCATCGGCGAGGCGAGCGTGTTGCCCGTCGCCGCCGACTTCGCCCCGCCGGAGCGGCGGCCCGGGCGGCGCGCGGCGTTCGCCGAGCGTGCCTTGCCCGCGGCGACGCCCAGGCCGGCCGGGAGGACCACCTCCAGGCGGCGCCCGCCGACCTCCACCACGACGCGCTCGGCGAGCGGCTCGGGCTCGGTGCCGGCCGCGGGAGCGGCGGCCGGGACGGCGGTGCCGAGGCCCTTGACCGTCTCCGCGAAGTCGGTCTCGATCCAGCGGGTGTGCACGGCGAAGCCCTGCTCGCTCCCCGTGCCGTCGTCGGACACGGGCTCCGGCACGAACGCCGGCGCCTCCAGGACCGCGCGGTGGAACGGGATGACGGTGGGGATGCCCTCGATGCGCAGCTCGCGCAGGGCGCGGCGGGCGCGTTGCACGGCCTGCGCGCGCGTGGCGCCGGTGACGATCAGCTTGGCGACCATCGAGTCGAAGTTGCCGGAGACGGCGTCGCCCTCGCTCACACCGGTGTCGACGCGCACGCCCGGGCCGGACGGCCACACGATCTTCTCGAGCGTGCCGGGTGCGGGCATGAAGCCCGCGGCGGGGTCCTCGCCGTTGATGCGGAACTCGAACGAGTGCCCGCGCACCTCCGGCGTGCCGTAGCCGAGCTTCTCGCCGGCGGCGATGCGGAACTGCTCGCGGACCAGGTCGATGCCCGTGACCTCCTCGGTCACCGGGTGCTCCACCTGGAGGCGGGTGTTGACCTCGAGGAACGAGATCGTGCCGTCCGCGCCCACGAGGAACTCGCACGTCCCCGCGCCGACGTAGCCGGCCTCGCGCAGGATCGCCTCCGACGCCGCGTACAGCTCGGCGGTCTGCGCCGAGGTGAGGAACGGCGCGGGCGCCTCCTCGACGAGCTTCTGGTGGCGCCGCTGCAGCGAGCAGTCGCGCGTCGAGACGACGACGACGTTCCCGTGCGCGTCCGCGAGGCACTGGGTCTCCACGTGCCGGGGCTTGTCCAGGTAGCGCTCCACGAAGCACTCGCCGCGGCCGAACGCGGCGGTGGCCTCGCGGACGGCGGACTCGAACAGCTCGCCGATCTCGTCGTGCGTGCGGGCGACCTTCAGGCCGCGGCCGCCGCCGCCGAACGCCGCCTTGATGGCGATGGGCAGGCCGTGCTGCTCCGCGAACGCGCGCACCTCGTCGGCGTCGGCCACGGGGTCGGGCGTGCCGGGGACCAGCGGAGCGCCAGCGCGCTGCGCGATGTGCCGTGCGCTCACCTTGTCGCCCAGGGACTCGATCGCCGACGGCGGCGGGCCGATCCAGACGAGCCCCGCGTCCATCACGGACTGGGCGAACTCGGCGTTCTCGGAGAGGAACCCGTACCCCGGGTGGACG
This sequence comes from Myceligenerans cantabricum, assembly GCF_054777735.1. NCBI lineage: Bacteria > Bacillati > Actinomycetota > Actinomycetes > Micrococcales > Promicromonosporaceae > Myceligenerans > Myceligenerans cantabricum. Next base: position 122,961 of record NZ_BAAHAJ010000004.1, on the reverse strand, counting down.
GCGTCGGCCCCGGAGCGCCGCGCGACGTCGACGAGCTTCGGGATGTCGAGGTAGGTCTCGGCCGCCGTGGTCCCGCCGAGGGCGAACGCCTCGTCGGCGAGGTGCACGTGCATGGCGTCCCGGTCAGGGTCCGCGTACACCGCCACGGACGCGATCCCGGCGTCGGCGCACGCGCGCGCGACGCGGACGGCGATCTCACCGCGGTTGGCGATGAGCACCTTGGAGATGCTGGCGCTGGGCATACGAGAACTGGGCACGGCTCACGGTAACGCGGCCGGGTGCCGGGAGACGTGTGGAAAGTCCCCCAAGGCGCTCCGGGTCCGTTTGGAGGAATTCACCATGGATGACGGCGCTCCGGGGTTCCGCGGGCGACGACGCCCCGGAGCGCTGTGGGTTTCCGCAACCTCGCGTCGGGGGACAGCACGGCGGGTCGCCGGTGCTACGCGGGCGCGGTGCGGAGGTCGTGCCAGGTGACGGCGATCTCGGCCAGCAGCCTGCGCAGGAGGGGGAGACTGATCCCGACCACGCCGTGATGGTCGCCCTCGATGCGGTCGATGTACGGGCCGCCCAGGCCGTCGATGGTGAACGCGCCCGACACGTGCAGCGGCTCGCCGGTGGCGACGTAGGCGTCGATCTCGTCGTCGTCCATGTGGCCGAACCAGACGGTCGTGGAGCTCGTGGCGCCGAAGGTCGCGCGCGTGCCGCCGTCGTCAGCGCCGCGCAGGTCGACGAGCCAGTGGCCCGAGTGCAGCACGCCCTTGCCGCCCCGCATCGCCCGCCACCGCTCGCGCGCGGCGTCGGCGTCGGCGGGCTTGCCCACCACCTCGCCGTCGATCTCGAGCATGGAGTCGCAGCCGACGACGATGCCGGCCGTGCTCCCGGCCGCGGGGCCGCCGGACGGCGCCGCGGCGCCCGGGTGCGCTCCGGCGTCGGCCGCGTCCCGCTCCAGCCGGTGGGTGACGTCCTCCGCCTTGGCCTGGGCCAGCAGCAGGACCTCGTCGGCGGGCGTGAGGTGCTGGGCGCCGGCACGGGCCGCGGCGAGGACCGCTTCCTCGTCCACGTCGGAGACCTGCACGAGCGGCTCCACCCCGGCCGAGCGCAGCGTGGCGAGCCGGGCGGGGGAGCGGGAGGCGAGCACGAGTCGAGGCACGCCCGCCAGGCTACCGAAGGTCCTGCTCCGGCGGCTCGGTCGCCGTCGCCGCGTACGCTGCCGCCATGTCGTACATCGCCTGCACCGTGGCCGACGACGGCGTCGCACACGTCCGTCTCGACCGGCCCGACAAGCTGAACGCCCTGACGCTCGACATGCTCGCGGGCCTCGCGGCGACGGCGCGGCGCCTGCGGCGGGAGCCCGGGGTGCGGGCCGTGATCCTGTCCGGGGAGGGGCGCTCCTTCTCGGCAGGCCTCGACCTGCGGGCCACGATGCGGGACCCTGCCGGGGTCGCCCGGGCGTTCGTCCCGACGTGGCGCGGCACCAACCTCTTCCAGGAGACGTGCCGGGCGTGGCGCCGGGTGCCGGTCCCCGTGATCGCGGCCGTGCACGGGCACGTGTTCGGCGGCGGGCTGCAGGTCGCGCTCGGCGCGGACCTGCGGATCACCACGCCGGACGCCCGCTGGTGCGTCATGGAGGTCGCCCGCGGCCTGGTCCCCGACATGGCCGGGATCCAGGCGCTCTCGGAGCTGACCGGGCTGGAGACCGCCAAGCGGCTCACGCTGACCGCCCAGGAGTTCTCCGGCGCGGAGGCGGTGGCGTTCGGCCTGGCCGGGGCGACGTCGGACGATCCCCTGGACGACGCGCGGGAGCTCGCCGCGACGATCTGCGAGCGGCGCCCGGAGGCGGTCCGGGCCGCGAAGCGCCTGCTGGACCGCACCTGGCACCGTGGCCCGCGCCGCACCTTCGCCGCCGAGCGCGGCACCCAGCTCGGCCTGCTCCCGGGCGTGATGCGCCGCCGCTGACCGGTGCCGGGCGGCTCGGTCCAGCGGTGCGGGGGTGGTCAGCCCGTGTAGCCGTGCTGGAGGCGGACCGGGGCCAGGGGGCCGATGCCCGGGACGTCCCGCTCCGGCTGCTTGGTCAGCGCGTAGCGGGCCGACGACGCCGCCAGGGTGTCCGCCGTGGCCTTGTCCACCAGGACGGTGGACGGCTCCGCCTGGTCGGTGAGGCGGGAGGCCAGGTTCACGGACGGGCCGAACACGTCGCCGAACCGCGAGAGCACGCGCCCCCACACGAAGCCGACGCGTACCGGGATCTCCGGCACGTCCGGCTCGGTGGTGCCGAGCGACTCGCCGGTCGACTCCGCGAGCTTGAGCGCGACCTCCGCGCCGGTCTCGGCGTCGTCCGCCACGAAGAGGATGGCGTCCCCGATCGTCTTGACCACGCGGCCGCCGTAGTTCGTGATGATGTCGCGGGCGCCGGCCTCGAACCGCTGCACGAAGTCGGCCAGCTCCGCCGACTCCAGGCCGGCCGTCCGCTTGGTGAAGGAGACGACGTCGGCGAACCCCACGGCGCGGGGGAGCGGGAGCTGGTGGGCGTCGTGGTCCTCGTCGTCGCGGGCGCCGGCGAACTCGATGGCCATCCGGCCCGTCAGGGCGGCGAGCTGCCGCCGCCAGGCGTGCTCGAGCTGGCGTCCGAGGACCTCCGCGAGGTCGGGAAGGCGGTCCAGGGCGAGCAGCCGGGCCGAGGTCTCGTCCAGCTCGTACCGCCGGGCGAGGTGCTCCACGAGTGCTTCGACCTGCCACAGCGCGAGCCGTTCGGTCGTGTGCCCCATCGCGCGGACGAACGCCATCCGCGCCCGCCCGTCCATCTCCTGCGCCTCGAAGACCTCGTCGATCTCCTGCAGTGCCTCCACGTCGGACGCCGTGAACGACGGGTCCTCCGGGTGGTTGACCGGCAGGCCCAGCCAGCGCCAGAAGTCCTCGGCCTTGCGGCGTTCGAGGCCGGTCCGGTCGGTCAGCTCCGCCAGCGTGAGCTGCCGCGGCCCGCCGAGGATCTCCTCGTCCAGCCTGGTCGCGGTGTCCGAGCCGAGGCCGTGGTGGTGCATGGGGTCGGGCGCGGGCCGGTTCACAGGGGCAGCCGCATCGGGCCGTTCGCCCGGGGCGTCCGGCTCGGGCGGGTCCGTCGTGGGTTCTCGCTCGGGTCGGCCGTCCGAAGCGCTCCGCTCGGGTCGGTCGCGCGGGGTGCCCGCGTCTGCTCGCGTGCGCCGTTCGGCGCCGTCCGCGGGCTCGGGGTGGTTCTCGTTGCTGTGGCGAAGCACGGCACCAGCCTATTCGTGCCGCCTGAGAGACCCGTGCGGCGTTCACGTCTCGCGCAGGTGGTGGACGTCCCCGGCCGCCACGGTCCGCTCCGCCCCGCCGTCGGTGCGGATCACCAGGGCGCCCGTCCCGTCGAGCCGGACCGCCTCGCCCTCGACGGTCCCGGCCCCGCCCGCCAGCTCCGCGCGGACGAGTGTGCCGAGGGTCGCGGAGACGGCGGCGCACTCGCCGGCCAGGCCGGACGCGTCGGGGTCGCCGTCCGCCCGCTCCCAGCGTCCGACGGCGGCCGCCACCTCTCCCAGCAGGCTCGCCAGGAGCGTGGTGCGGTCGAGGTCGCCGTACCCGGCGAGCGCCAGCGACGTCGCGGTCCCGACCGGCAGCTCGTCCGCGCCCTGCGAGACGTTGAGGCCGATGCCGAGCACCACCGCGGCCGGTGCGCCGGTCCCGGTCCCGGGCACGACCTCCGCCAGGATGCCCGCCACCTTGCGGTAGCCACCGAGCCCGGCGACCGGCGTCTCCGCCCGCACGAGCACGTCGTTGGGCCACTTGACCGCGAGGCCGGCAGGCCCGGCGTCGTCCCCGGAGACTGCCTGCGGGGCACCGGAGCCGGGCCGGGGGCTGCCGGAGCCGCCGTCGTCCCCGCGACCGCCGCCGTGCGTGGCGAGGCTCCGGACCGCTGCGGCCCCCGCGAGCAGCGGCAGCCAGCCGAGCCGCTGGGCCGGGACGGCCGGGCGCAGGAGGACCGAGACGATGAGCGAGGCGTGCGGCGGGGTCCTCCAGGCGCGGCCGGCACGGCCGCGGCCCGCGGTCTGGTGCTCCGCGACGAGGGCCGACGGCGCGGGCCACGCCTCGGGGTCGGCTCGCACGGCGGTCACGAGCTCGGTGTTGGTGGACGCCGACTCCTCGACCACGTCGATCCTGCCGAACCCGGCCACATCCAGCTCGTCCTGCCGAAGCACCTCACGCATGCGCCCATCCTGCCCTCCCGGCCCCGCCTCCCGCTCCACGAGTCCCCGAGGGCACGGGACCGGTGGGGCCGACGGCGTCGCCCCCGGCCCGGCGCGTGCGTCACCGGTGAGGACGGCCGGGTGTGGGGTCTGCACAACCAGGAGGGGGTTCCTGCTGGTGTGGCGGCCATCGAGTGGGATGGACTCGCCAACTAGGCTCGGGCTCGTGAACGACGCCACCACCGCACCCGCGGGCACCCAGGCCAAGATCGCCGACCTCGAGGCCCGTCGCGCGGCCGCCGTCACCGACCCGGAGGTGACCGCCCAGGCCAAGCAGCACAAGCGCGACAAGAAGACGGCGCGCGAGCGTATCGCCGAGCTGCTGGACGAGGGCAGCTTCGTCGAGCTCGACGCCCTGGCGACGCACCGCAGCCGCAACTTCGGCCTGGACCGGAAGCGGATCCCGGGCGACGGCGTCGTGACGGGGCACGGCACGATCGACGGCCGTCAGGTGTGCATCTACGCCCAGGACTTCACGGTGTTCGGCGGCAGCCTCGGCGAGGTGCACGGCGAGAAGATCACCAAGGTGCAGGACCTGGCGCTGCGTACGGGGGTGCCGATCATCGGGATCAGCGACGGCGGCGGCGCGCGCATCCAGGAGGGCGTGGCGGCCCTGACGCAGTTCGCGGAGATGTTCCGCCGGAACGTGGCGGCGTCGGGCGTGGTGCCGCAGATCTCCCTCATCCTGGGGCCGAGCGCGGGCGGCGCCGTGTACTCCCCGGCGCTGACGGACTTCATCGTGATGGCGGACGGCACGTCGAACATGTTCATCACCGGGCCGGACGTGATCCGGTCGGTGACCGGTGAGGACGTCGACTTCGAGACGCTCGGCGGGGCGCGGACGCACAACGCGACGTCGGGCGTGGCGCACTACATGGCGAGCGACGAGGACGACGCGCTCGACTACGTCCGCCACCTGCTCGGCTACCTGCCGCAGAACAACCTGGGCGACGCGCCGGCCTTCCCGGCCGACGACACCCCGCTCGAGGTCACCGCCGACGACGAGGCCCTGGACCGGCTCGTCCCGGACTCGGACAACCAGCCGTACGACATGCGCGACGCGGTCGAGGCGGTGCTGGACCCGGAGTCGTTCCTGGAGGTGCAGCCGATGTACGCGGCCAACGTGCTCACGGGTTTCGGGCACGTCGAGGGCCAGTCGGTGGGCATCATCGCGAACCAGCCCCTGTCCATGGCGGGCACGCTGGACATCGACGCGGCCGAGAAGGCCGCGCGGTTCGTGCGCACCTGCGACGCGTTCAACATCCCGGTGCTGACCTTCGTGGACGTGCCCGGCTTCCTGCCGGGTGTGGACCAGGAGCACCAGGGGATCATCCGCCGCGGCGCGAAGCTGATCTACGCCTACGCCGAGGCGACCGTGCCGCTGATCACGGTCATCACCCGCAAGGCCTACGGCGGCGCGTACATCGTGATGGGCTCCAAGCAGCTCGGCGCGGACGTGAACCTGGCGTGGCCCACCGCGCAGGTGGCGGTGATGGGCGCGGGCGGCGCGGTCAACATCCTGCAGCGCGGGGCGCTCAAGAAGGTCGCTGACGAGGGCGGCGACGTCGAGGCCGAGCGCGCACGGCTGACCGCGGAGTACGAGGACGCCATCGTCAACCCGTGGGACGCGGCCGAGCGCGGCTACGTGGACGCGGTGATCAAGCCGTCCGAGACGCGTGTCCAGGTGGTGCGGGCGCTGCGGGCGCTGCGCACCAAGCGCGCGAGCCTGCCGCCCAAGAAGCACGGCAACATCCCCCTGTGACGCCGCGTCGGGGGCATCCGGGCGGGCCCACTAGGCTTGATCACTCACGGCCCCTGTCCCCGGCCGGCCCCACCGGAGGAACCACATGAGCCACGAGGACGCCACGCACGGCCCGGCACCGCTGGGTCCCGTGGATCCTGATCCGCTGCACCGCGCGGTGGAAGCACTCGCCGAGACGCTGCACGACTACGTCCGGACCGCTGTCGGCGTGCGCTCGGAGTTCGGCGCCGCCGAGGCCGACGAGGACCCCCGCCTGCACGTGCTGGAGGAGAAGGTCGGGCAGAAGAACGCCGACCTCTTCGACACCCTGCACGACGCCCTGGGCATGCACCCGGACCTGACCACGTCCATCTGGGAGCAGGGTCCGGACTCCTCGGCCCGCGAGGAACAGCCCGGCGCGGCGGCGCGGGCGGAGTCCTTCTACCTGAGCTTCCTGGTGGCCGCACGCGGGAACGACGCGTCCCTGGACGGCGCGCTCGGGCTGGTCGACGGATGCGGCGAGGAGGTCGCGGAGCGCCTGGCCGAGGGGGGCTACGAGGTGCTCGAGTGGGTCTCGTCACGCGGCGTCCCCGCCGGGTTCGACGACGGTCCGCTCGCCGAGGACGCCTTCGACGACGCCGGGTTCGACGACGCGGCCGGTCCGGACGACACCATCGGCCCGGACGACACGACCGGCCTCGGTGGCGCCGTCGGCTTCGACGACGACGCCGGACCCGGCCAGGACGACCCCAGGGAGGACGAGCGATGAGCCAGCACCCACAGGTACGTGTGGTCAGCGGCCGGCCGGACGACGTGGAGGTGGCCGCGCTCGTGGCCGGCCTCGCCGCCGTGACGGCCGCCGACGAGCCGGAGGACGCCGCCCCCATCGACGAGTGGACGAACCGGTCGCGCGTGCTGCGCGGCAACGGCGCCGCCACGGCGCAGAACTTCGGGGGCAGGTCGGGCCGCCACAACGCCGACTCGTGGCGCTGGAGCCTCCGCTCGTGAGCCGCGGGGCGCGCGTCGTCGGGGCACTCGTCGAGTCCCCGCTGCAGCTGCTGTGCACCCTGGAGGCGCACGTGGCAGGGCTGGGCGGGGAGGTCACGCGCGTGCACGTGCGGGACGACGTCCCGACGCTCGCGCAGGCGCGCGACGCGTTCGCCCGCGCCACCCTCCCGCCCGGCCTGACGATGGACGTGCGGCCGGTCCGGTACGCGATGCGGTCGCTGAACCGGCACCGGATCGTCGGGGAGATGTTCTCCGGCGTCGTGCAGACCGCTCTGCTGACCCGGCCGGTCTCGTCGATCACGCTGGTCGACGACGGCCTGGCGGCCCTCGACCTCGACCGGATCCTCACCTCGCCGGCCGGATCGTTCGTGCGCTCGGGCGTGCCGGCCAACGCCGCGCGTCGTGCGCTCGGGCGGGCCACTGCCGAGCGGCTGCGCGGCCTGGCACGACGCGACGGGCTCACGCTCTTCACGGCCCTCCCGCTGTCCGGCGACGCGCTCGGCAGGCTGTCGGCGGCCGGGGTGCGCGTGGAGCGCAACGAGTTCCCCTGGTTCACCTCCCAGCCGCTGTCCGCCGCGCCCGCCGAGCCGACCGTCGTGGTCGGGTCGGGCCTCGTGGGGGCCGGGTTCGTGGACACCGACAGCTACCTGTCGTGGGTGCTGTCCCTGGCGGCCGAAGGACCGGTGCTGTACGTGCCGTACCGGCGTGACGAGCCGCTGGTGCGCCGCGTGCTGCGGACCACGCCCGGGGTGACCGTCGCGGACCCGGCAGCGGTCCTGGAGCTGCGGCTGTCCGGCATGCTCGAAGGTCAGCAGGTGCTCGGCCTGCCGACGACGTCGAGCGTGCTGCTCACCTCGATCCTCGGCCGGCGCGGCGTGGACGTCGAGGTCAAGCAGGTCCCGGACAGCTGGTGGGCGCCGTCCGTGCCGGCGCAGGTGCGCGACGACGCGGCAGCCCTCGTCGACCTCTCCCGTGCGGCCAAGGCCGCGACCCGCCGGCCGGAACCCTCTCCGCCCCACACCCCGGCGTCCTAGCGGCGTCGCGCGACCTCCGGGCGGTGCGGCGCCGCAGGGGCTCGGGCCGGCCGTCGCGGCGCCCCGCCGCGACGGTCAGGCGAGCGCCTCGCGCAGGACGTCGAGGCCGACCGACCCCAGGTTCAGCGCGCGGGCGTGGAAGGCCTTGGCGTCGAACGTCTCGCCCCGGGCGGCCGCGGCCTCCCGCGCGTCGTCCCGCGTCCGCTCCCAGAGGTGCTGGCCCACCTTGTACGACGGCGCCTGCCCCGGCCAGCCGAGATACCGCTGGTACTCGAAGTAGATGAACTCCTCGGGCATGTTCACGTTCGACCGCAGGAACTCCCATGCCGTGCCGGCGTCCCAGGTGTTGCCGCCCCACGCCGCGGGCGCCTTGAGCCCGAGGTGCATGCCGATGTCGAACACGACGCGGGCCGCGCGCATGCGCTGGCCGTCGAGCATGCCGAGCCGGTCACCCGGGTCGTCCAGGTAGCCGAGGTCGGCCATGAGCCGCTCCGCGTACAGCGCCCAGCCCTCGCCGTGCCCCGAGACCCAGCACGCCAGGCGGCGCCACGAGTTGAGCGTCTCGCGCGAGTACACGGCCTGCGAGCACTGCAGGTGGTGGCCGGGGACGCCCTCGTGGTAGACCGTCGTCTTCTCCCGCCAGGTGTTGAACTCGGTGACCTCCGGCGGCACGGACCACCACATGCGGCCCGGCCGGGAGAAGTCGTCGTTCGGCGGGGTGTAGTAGATGCCGCCGGTCTGCGTGGGCGCGATCAGGCACTCCAGGTTCAGCACCGGCTCGGGGACGTCGAAGTGCGTACCGTTCAGGTCGCGGATCGCGGCGTCCGAGGTCTCCTGCATCCAGGCCTTGAGGGCGTCCGTCCCGTGCAGCTTCCGGGCCGGGTCCTCGTCGAGCACGCGCACCGCGTCCTCGACGCTCGCCCCCGGCCCGGCGATCTCGCGGGCGACTGCCTCCTGCTCTGCCACGATGCGGGCGAGCTCGTCGACGCCCCACGCGTACGTCTCCTCCAGGTCGACCGTGGCACCGAGGAACGTGCGGCTGAACAGCGCATAGCGCTCGCGGCCCACGGCGTCCGCCTCGGGTGCCTGCGGCGCGAGCTCGGACTCGAGGAAGTCCGCGAGCCTCGCGTACGCCTCGCGGGCGCCGGTGGCGTTGAGCTCCAGGTCGCGGCGCAGCATGCTGCACGAGGCCGAGTCGTCCAGCACCGACTCCGCCTCCTTGCCGTGCACGAACGACGTGAAGAACGACCCGTCACCCGCCAGCTCCCGGGCCTGCTTGACCCCCTCGCGCACCTGGCGGATCGCGGCGACGTTGCCGCGGGACGCCGCCAGGCGGAGGGACTCGGCGTAGCCGTCGACGGCGGTCGGCAGGGCGCCCAGGCGGCCGGAGACGTTCTCCCACGCTTCGACGGTGCCGGTCGGCATCATGTCGAAGATGTCTCGCAGGTACTGCACCGGTGAGGCGATGTTGTTCAGGTCGGCGAGGTCCTCGCCGGCGTCGTGCAGCTCCAGCTCGAGGCCGAGGCGTTCCCGCATGGCCGCGAGGGTCACGTGGTCGACGTCGTCCACCGGGTCCACGGTGTCGAGCTCGTCGAGCGTGGCGCGGTTCATGGCCGCGGCGGCCTCGTGGTACTCGGGGTCGAGCGTGTCCAGGAGATGGTCGCGCCCGGGCAGGCCGATCTCGGTCGCGGTCATCGGGCTGTGCTCGACGAGGCGCCGCACGTGGGCGTCGGCGACGGCGTCGACGGGCGTCGGGGTTCGTGTGGTGTCGGGTGTGGTCACCTCGCGAGACTACTGCCGCGCCACCTGCCGGCGCCCGGCGTTTCCCGCGTCCCGGCGGTGGACGCGGTGGCGCACCCGGTGATGGACGCGGAGCGCGGCGGGCCCGTGCTCCCGCGAGCTACAGCAGCACGGGCTCCGGGTCGCGGGGCTCCGGGTCGGGCTCGATCAGGCCCGGACCGTCGTTGCGCACGGAGCCCACGGCGGCGCCCACCGGACGGGTCTCCAGGGGCACGCCCGGAAGCTGGAGGAGGGCGGCGGCCTCGTCGGTGCCGGTCCCCGGGTCGAGCCAGCGGTCCCAGGCGTCCGGCGCGAGGACCGCCGGGGTCCGGTCGTGGATCAGCGACAGCTCGCCGGCGGCGGCCCGGGTGATCACCGTCGTCGAGACGAGCCAGCGTGCCGGGTCGTCCTCGGCTCTCGACCGGTCGCGCCAGAACTCGAAGAGCCCGGCGAGGGCCGCGGTGCGACCGGCCCCGGGATGGATCCAGTAGGCCTGCTTCGGCGTCCGGCCGGTGCGCGGGGCCGAGCCCCCCGACGACGTGGGACCCGGCAGCTTCCGCCACTCGTAGTACCCGTCCGCGAGCACGAGGCAGCGCCGGGCGGCGAACGGCCGGGCGAACGCCGGCTTGTCGAGCACCGACTCGCCACGAGCGTTGATCATGCGCGCGCCGATGCCCGGGTCCTTGGCCCAGGAGGGGACGAGCCCCCACCGCGCGACCCGCATCGTCCGGACGACCTCGCCGGTGCCCCGCGCGGGCCGCTCGACCACGATCCGCACCGGGTCGGTCGGCGCCACGTTCCACGAGGGCCCGAGCAGCCGCGCGTCGTCGGCGAGCTCGGCGATCGCGAGCTCGTCGGCAAGATCCTGGGCGTCGCTGAACGACGCGAACCGTCCGCACATGCTCCTCAGTGTGCCGCGGCTGTCTGACATCCCGGTCCGGTGACGAGCGTTACGGAGAAACCCGCTGACAGGTTCGTATCGATTCGATAGACTCGGACAACCGTTCCCACCCGCACTGTCGTCGCTCCCTGACCATTCGTCGCGCTTCCAGGAGATTCGTGTCCACCGCGCAGCTCGCCACCCGTCCTGCCCCCGCAGCCCTACCTACCGCACCCGCCCGTCCCCGCGGCAAGACCGTCGCCCTGTGGGTCGTCATGCTCGGTGCCCTCTGCGCCCTGCCGGCCTTCACGACCGACATGTACCTGCCCGGCCTGCCCCAGGTCGCGGCCGACCTCGGCTCGACCGAGGCGATGGCTCAGCTCACCGTCTCCTGCATGCTCGTGGGCGGCGGCGTCGGGCAGCTCGTCATCGGCCCGCTGTCGGACCGCTTCGGGCGCCGTGCCCCGCTGCTCGTCGGCTTGGTGCTGCACGTCGTGACGTCGCTGCTGTGCGTGTTCGTCCCCACGATGTCCTGGCTGATCGCGCTGCGGCTCGCGCAGGGCTTCTTCAACTCCGCCGCCGCGACCACGGCGATGGCCGTGGTGCGCGACAAGTTCGTCGGCGCCGAGGCCGCACGCGTCCTGTCGCGCCTCATGCTCGTCATCGGCATCGCACCCATGTTCGCGCCCACGATCGGCACCGCCGTCCTCGGCTACGGATCGTGGCGCTGGGTCTTCTTCCTGCTCGCCGCGATGGGCGTGGCGCTCGCGCTGATCGTGCTGACCGTCATGCCCGAGACGCACGCGCCCGGGAACCGGACCACCGGCGGCCCCGCCAAGGCGTTCGCCGGCTACCGCATCCTGCTGCGGGACCGGCAGTTCCTGGCGCTCGCCGTCGTCCCCGGCCTCGCCTTCGGCGTGCTCATGAGCTATGTCGTCACCTCGCCCGTCGTGTTCCAGCAGCAGTACGGCCTCACCGAGGGGCAGTTCGCGCTGCTGTTCGGCGTGAACGGCGTCGGGCTCGTGCTGTCCGCCCAGGTCAACGCGGCCCTCGTGCGCCGGGTCGCTCCGCTGCACCTGCTGCGGTTCGGGATCGTGGCCCAGGCGATCATGACCCTGCTCCTCCTCGCGGTCGCGCTGACCGGCGCGGGCGGGCTCACCGGGCTGCTCGTCGTCCTGTGGGGCGTGCTGGCGTTCCAGGGGCTGATCCCGCCGAACGCGTCTGCGCTCGCGATGTCCCGGCACGGGGAGATCGCCGGCACGTCCGCCGCGATGATCGGCGCCACGCAGTCGATGGTGGCGGGCATCGTGAGCTCGCTCGCCGGGTTCCTCGGCAGCGGCGCGGTGGCGATGTCGGCCGTGATGCTCGCGTCCGTGCTGGGCGCCCTGGCGGTCCTCGCGTTCGCGACCCCGGCGTTCCGCAAGGGCTGAACCGGACCGGCCAGGACGGGCCCGGCGTCGGACGACGACGCCGGGCTCCCGCAGGTGACGGCCCGGTCCGCATGCCGGACGGCCGAGATTCGGCCTTCGATCCACACAACGTTTCGTTTCTGACAGGCGTCTGAACCGATGTGAAACGTGATGACGCTATTCTCCGGCCCATGCCTCAGTCCGAACGGCCGTCCGCTCAGCACGCATCGTTGCCGCCACATCGGATCCCCAAGCAGACGGACCGACCGGCGAACCGGCACTCCTCGGGCCGGGGATGGTCACGCAAGCCGCGGATCGTGGCGATGTCCGCGGTCGGCGTGCTGGCGCTGGGCGGCGTGGCGACGGCCGCCGTAGTGAACGAGCTCGCCGCGGAGGTCGAGGTCTCGGACGTGACCGGCATCGTGCAGGGCGAGACCAAGGAAGTGAAGGACCCGTCGGACCCCTTCAAGGACGTGCCGGTGAACATCCTGGTGATGGGCACCGACTTCCGCGACGCGGCGAACATCGCGGTCGCGGGCGGCGGGGGCGAGTCGGGCATGCGGTCCGACACCATGATGCTGGTGCACATCGCCCGCGACCGGTCGTGGATCCACGTCGTGTCGATCCCGCGCGACTCGATCGTGAACCGGCCGGGGTGCAAGCTGCCGGACGGGAACATCTCCCCGGCGCTGGGCCTGGGGCAGGTCAACGGCTCCTTCGACGCGGGCGGCTACCTGACGGGCGAGGGGGAGAACGACCTCACCTACGGTGCGGCCTGCACGATCACCACGATCATGGACAACACCGGGATCCCGATGCCGAACCACGTCGTGGTCAAGATGAACAGCGTGCTCGACGTGGTCGACGCCATCGACGGCGTGCGCGTCTGCCTGCCGTACCCGATCGTCACCCCGCAGCAGTACGGCGGCGTGAACCTGCCGGCCGGCGAGCAGACGCTGGGCGGCATGGACTCGCTCGACTACCTGCGCGCCCGGCACGTCGAGGGGACCACCCAGAGCGACCTCGACCGCATCGACCGGCAGCAGGGCTTCATCAACGCGCTGCTCCGCCAGATCCTCTCCGCCGACACGCTGGCGAACCCGGCCAAGATGATCAAGCTGTCGAAGGCGGTCCTCGGTTCCGTGAACCCGGACCCGGACCTCGGTGACGCGCAGAAGCTCGCGGGCCTCGCGTTCAGCCTGAAGGACATCGACAAGAACCGGATCAAGTTCACCACGGTCCCGAACCAGCCGTGGACGCAGGACCCGAACCGCGTGGAGTGGACCTACGAGGCCGACCAGCTCTGGGCGGACATCACGAACGACGTCGCGCCCGCGGACCTGCCGCCGGTCGCGGGGGAGTCGAGCGGCGACGGTGCCGAGGGTGGCCCGGACGGTGGCGGCACGGTCGACGGTTCGACGCCGGAGGGCGGCGACGCCGACGTGCAGGACGCCGGAGGCGCGGAGACCGGTACGGGGGCGACCGGCGACGAGGGCGCCGGCGCGGGCACCGCTGACGGGACGGCGGACGGGACGGACGCCTCGGGCGGCGAGCCCACCGGCCCGGGCGGCACGGCGAGCGAGGAACCGGACCCGGAACCGAGCCAGCCGACAGGCACCTGCGCCTGACGCAGGTCGCACGCAACAGGACGGGACCCCTACCTCAACACCTGGTCGGTGCCGTACCGTCGGGGGATGGAGCTCACGACGACGTGAGCTCGGGGCGGCACACGACGGAGGTGCTTCATGCGGGTGACAGACGCATTGCGACGCAAGGGCGGCCCGGTGGTTACGATCTCCGGGGACCGGAGCGTGCGTGAGCTGCTCGCCGTGCTGGCCGAGCACCGTATCGGTGCCCTGGTCGTGTCGGACGACGGTGTTGGGGTCGACGGCATCGTCAGCGAGCGTGACGTCGTCCGCCGGCTGCACGCGGACGGGGACGGCGTCCTCGACGCCACGGTGGCGGACATCATGACGTCCGACGTGCACACCTGCGGGCCGGAGGCGACGCTCGACGAGCTGATGCCCCTGATGACGGAGCGCCGGATCCGGCACGTCCCCGTGCTCGTGGACTCTCGGCTGACCGGGATCGTGAGCATCGGCGACGTGGTGAAGCACCGGATCGCCGAGGTGCAGGCCGAGCGTGACCAGCTCACGGACTACATCACGGGCGGTCGCGCCGCGGCCGGCTGAGGGGCCGTTCTGCGGAGTCAGGCGCCCGGTGCCGCGAAGGCCTTGGCGAGCCGCTCCATGCCCTCCTCCAGGATGTCGCGCTGCTTGACGAACGTGAAGCGGACCCAGCTCCGCAGCGCCTCGGACGTCGGGGACCCCGGCGTGCAGAACGCCGACACCGGGACCGCGACCACGCCCGCGAGCCCGGGCAGGCGGCGGCAGAGGTCGGTCCCGTCGTCGAACCCGAGGGCGGACGCGTCGGCCGAGACGAAGTAGGTGCCGGACGGGACGACGATGTCGAACCCGGCCGCGGTGAGCCCTTCGCAGACCAGGTCGCGTCGTGCGGTCAGCGAGGACATGAGCGCGCGGGGGGCGGCGTCGTCGGCGAGGACCTCGGCGATCGCGGGCTGGAACGGCGTGCCCGAGCTGAACGTGAGGAACTGCTTGACGGTCCGCACGGCGGTGATGAGGTCCGCCGGGCCGCAGACCCAGCCGATCTTCCAGCCGGTGAAGGAGAACGTCTTGCCGGACGACGACACGGTGAGCGTGCGCTCCCGCATGCCGGGCAGGGTCGCGACGGGGACGTGCCGTGCGTCGTCGAACACGAGGTGCTCGTAGACCTCGTCGGTGACGACGACGGCGTCGTGCTCGCGCGCGACGGCGGCGACGGCCTCCAGCTCGGCGGGCGAGAGCACCGCGCCGGTGGGGTTGTGCGGCGTGTTGAGCACGATCATGCGGGTGCGGGGCGAGGCGGCCGCGCGCAGGGCGGCGACGTCGAGCCGGAACGCGCCGTCGCGCGGGAGGACGGGCGCGGTGACGTGCGTGGCGCCCGCCAGGGCGATGCACGCGGCGTGGACGTCGTAGAACGGCTCGAGGGTGAGTACCTCGTCACCGGGGGAGACCAGCGCGAGGATCGAGGCGGCGATGCCCTCGGTGGCGCCGGTCGAGACGATGACCTCCGAGTCCGGGTCGAGGTCGAGCCCGTAGCGGCGACGCTGGTGGTCGGCGACGGCACGGCGCAGCTCGGGGACGCCGTCGCCGGGGGCGTACTGGTTGCGGCCGGCGCGGATGGCGGCGATCGCCGCCTCCTTGGCCGCCTGCGGGCCGTCGACGTCGGGGAACCCCTGGCCGAGGTTGATGGCGCCCGTGCGCGCCGCGAGGGCGGACATCTCGGCGAAGATCGTGGCGGCGACGGTGCCGTCGGCCCCCAGGAGGCCGACGGAGCGGGCGACGGACTGCCAGGGACCGGTGGGGCCGACGTTGGTCATGGGGCGACCCTAACCATGACGGCGCGTGGCGGAAACGTCCGCGGGTGTGTTCGGTCGGTCGCTGTCCACCGGTCGTCCACCGGCCGTGCACTTCGGTGCTGTCCCGAACAACCCCTGTTACCTGGGTATATGTGGAAAACTTTGTGGATCTGTGGATAACTCCGGCCCCCGCCTGGCGTGTCGTCCACAGGACGGGGAAATCACGGCCACGCGGGCGGGTCTCCGTGTACCCGAGTTATCCACAGGCATCCTCGCGACAGAGGAGAGCCTGCTCGTCGCCGCGGACTTCCCCGCTCGGCGAACGGGCGGGCGGGTCGGCCGCGTGCCGCAGATGGTGCGCCCTCCCGGTGTATGGTCTCCCCACCACAGTTCGGAGGCATCCATGAAGGCCGTCCTGATCGTTCTCGGTGCCGTCCTCGCGACGATGGGCAGCGTGTTCACGCTGCAAGGACTCGGCTATCTTCCTGGCAGCGTGATGACGGGCGTGACGCTGTGGGCCATCATCGGGCCGATCGTCGTGGTCGCCGGGGTCGTGCTGATCGTCCGGGGCGCGCGGACGGGACGCTCCGGCAGGCCCTGATCGCCGTTTCCTGCGGTACCGGTGCGCGAGCCCTCCGGGCCGCACGCTGACGGATCCGCTGTCCTGGGTCGAAGCCGATGTCTGCCTCGCTGTCCTTGTCTCAAGGCTCTTCGTGCCTGGCTGACATCAAGGGCCGAGGTGCTTCGCGGGTACGACGGCGATCGGGTCGTCGTGGCGGCGGGTCCGGTCGTGGCGGACGGCGTCGCGGAGGTCGTCACCTGCCTTGTCCTGGAGCCGTTTCAGGCGTCTGACGTCGCCCCGGTCGACGACGAGGTCGACAGCACCGCCGCAATTGGTGCGCGGTGGCTGTGAGCAGCGCCCCCAGGACACCGAGGGATCGTTGTCCACAGCCATCTGGGTCGTGGCGAGCGGATCGTCGAGGTCGGCCCTACGCTCGTCGGCAGCGGTGATCGAGTGGGTCGCCGTTCGGGGGTACGACCAGCACAATCGCTCAGGGGGCGAGTCATGTCGGTTTCGGTGGAACGAACGGAGAAGCCGGCCGAGGGCCATCACGATGCCCTGCGCGTCGCGACCGACTCCGTCAGGTCGGGCGAAGCCGGCGACGCGGTGCTCGAATCGGAGGTGCGCGAGCTCGTCCGCCGTCGAGGTGTCGACCCGGTCGCGGAGCACGATGCCTTCGGTGACCTGGTTCGCGAAGCGGTGGCGGACTACGAGGACCGAGCCGCCCGCGGCGTCGTCGCGCCGCTGCAGGATGCCGGACGTGCCGCACAAGAGGTTCATGCCGCCATCGGCGGCCTGGGGCCCTTGCAGCCGTACCTGGACGATCCAGAGGTTGAAGAGATCTGGGTCAACTCCCCGAGCCAGGTGTTCGTCGCCCGGGGCGGGAACCGCGAGCTGACCACCACGATCCTCACGCCGGAACAGGTGGCCGACCTGGTGGAGCGGATGCTCAGGTCCACCGGCCGCCGGCTCGACCTGAGCAGCCCGTTCGTGGACGCGTGCCTGCCGGGGGGAGAACGCCTGCACGCCGTGCTGCCGGGGATCACCCGCGAGCACCTCAGCGTGAACATCCGCAAGCACGTGATGCGTGCCGCAGAGCTCGACGACCTGGTCCGTCTCGGCTCCCTCACCCGGCACGCGGCCGCGTTCCTCGGCTCTGCCGTGCGGGCCGGCCTGAACGTGCTCGTCTCGGGCGCCACCCAGGCGGGTAAGACCACCATGCTCAACGCGCTGGCGGGATCGATCCCGGCGCACGACCGGGTCGTGTCGTGCGAGGAGGTGTGGGAGCTGCGGCTCCCCGTGCGCGACCAGGTGGCGATGCAGTGCCGGCAGCCGTCGCTGGAGGGCGGCGGCGAGATCCCGCTGCGGCGCCTCGTCAAGGAGGCGCTGCGGATGCGCCCCGACCGCCTGGTGATCGGCGAGGTCCGCGAGGCCGAGGCGTTCGACCTGCTCGTCGCGCTGAACTCCGGCATCCCGGGGATGTGCACCGTGCACGCGAGCTCGGCGCGAGAGGCGGTGGTGAAGATGGCCACCCTCCCGCTGCTCGCGGGGGAGAACGTCACCGACCGGTTCGTGGTCCCGGCCGTGGCCTCCTCGGTGGACCTCGTGGTGCACCTCGCGGTGGAGCGTGGGCGCCGGGTGGTGCGCGAGATCCTTGCCGTGACCGGCCGCGTCGAGGACGGCGTGGTCGAGACGGCGACGCTGTTCCGGCGCGACGCCCACGGCCTGCGCCGGGCCGACGGGATGCCGCCGCACCTGCAGCGCTTCACCGACGCCGGCATCGACGTGCAGGCGTTGCTCGCCGGGCACGGCGGTGTGACACCCGGATCCGCCGCCCCGGGAGCCACGACCTCCGGGTTCGCGGCGCCGGCCGGGCAGAGCGGCGGCACCTCGGGGCGGGCCGCCGAGTCGCCCTGGACCGTGGCGGCTCGCGCCTGATGGGCGTCGTCGCGGGCCTGCTCCTCGGGGCGGGCGTCTGGTGCCTGTGGTGGTCCTGGTGGGAACGGCCGCCCGGGGCGCGCCCCGGACCGCGCACCCTCCGTACCCGTGAGCTGCTCAACCAGGCGGGGCTGCCGCACGTCGCGCCCGCCGCGCTGCACGGCACGGTGGCCGCGGCGGCGCTGTGCGCCGGGCTGGTCGTGCTCGCGCTCACCGGGTCGCCCGCCGTGGCCGGATGCTTCGCGGCGCTCGCCGCGCTGGGCCCGGGTGCCGCGCTCCGCGCCCGGGTGCGTTCCCGGCGCAAAGCGCTGCGCGACGTGTGGCCCGACGTCGTCGACCACCTCGCGTCCGCCGTGCGGGCAGGACTGTCGCTGCCGGAGGCCGTCGCGCAGCTCGCCGAGCGCGGACCTGTCGCGCTGCGCGACCCGTTCGCGCAGTTCGCCCGTGACTTCCGTGCCTCCGGCCGGTTCGGGGACAGCCTCACCGCGCTCAAGGACCGGCTCGCCGATCCCGTCGCGGACCGGATCGTCGAGGCTCTGCGGATCACGTACGACGTCGGTGGCCGCGACCTCGGCAGGCTCCTGCGCACCCTGTCCGGATTCCTGCGTGACGACGTCCGCACCCGGGGAGAGCTGGAGGCCCGGCAGAGTTGGACCGTGAACGGCGCCCGGGTCGCCGTCGCCGGGCCGTGGCTCGTGCTCGCCCTGCTCGCCACGCGGCCCGGGGCAGCCGGGGCGTACGACACTCCCGCCGGGGCCGCGGTCCTGATCGCGGGCGCCGCCTGCTCGCTGGTCGCCTACCGCGTGATGCTGCGCGTGGGCAGGCTCCCCACCGAGACCCGGGTGCTGCGATGAACGCCTGGGCCGCCTGGGGCGGCGTGATCGGGTGCGGTCTCGGGGCAGGGCTGTGGCTGCTGTGGGCGGGCTGGCGAGCCCGCCGTCCGACCCTGGCAGAACGCCTCGAGCCGTATCTCCGGCCGCGCCCGGCCACGTCCACCCTGCTGCACGACGGCGGCCCCGGGCGCAGCGGGCCGTTCGGCCTGCTCGTCGAGCTGGTCGCCCTGCCCGGTATCGCCGCGCGGCTGGAACGTCTCGGTTCCCCGGCCGACAACCTGCGCCGACGGCTCGACCGGGCCGGGGACGGCGAGTCGGTGGAGCACTTCCGGGCGCGCCAGCTCACCTGGACGGTGCTGGGCCTCGCCGCCGGGCTCGGGGTGGCGCTCCTGCTCGCCTGGGCGCGCCCCGCTCCCGCCGTCGTGCTCGGTGCGGTCGTCGTGCTCGGCGGCGGCCTGGGACACGTGGCCTGCGACCAGGTGCTGACCTGGACCGTGCGTCGCCGCGAGGACCGGATGCTCGCCGAGTTCCCGACGATCGCCGACCTGCTCGCGCTCGCCGTCGCCGCGGGCGAGGGGCCCGCCGCCGCGCTGGACCGGGTGGCGCGCGGCACCACCGGCGAGCTGTCGCGCGAGCTGACCCGTGTCGTCTGGACCGTGCGGGCCGGCGCCACCGTCCCGGACGCGCTGACCGCCATGTCCGCCCGCACGGGCTGCGTGCCGCTGAGCCGGTTCGCCGACGCCGTGGCCGTCGCGCTGGAGCGCGGCACCCCGCTGGCAGGGGTGCTGCAGGCGCAGGCCCAGGACGTCCGGGAAGCGGGTCGGCGCGCCCTCATGGAGTCCGGTGGGCGTCGCGAGATCGCGATGCTGGTCCCCGTCGTGTTCCTGATCCTGCCGGTGACTGTGATGTTCGCGGTCTTCCCGAGCCTCGCCGCGCTGCGCGTGGGGTTCTGAGCACCTCGCGCAGGGAGGCCCGCCTCGGGCGGTCTTCTAGGCTGCGGGTCGGCGCAGGTACTGCTCCAGACTCATGGGCGCGGTGCCGGTGAGGTCCTGGATCGCCGTGCCGACCGACGCCATGGAGCCGTCGGCGATGGCCGTGTAGCTGCTGACCCAGGCGTCGAGCTGCCAGTCGGGGACGCCGAAGCCGGCCCGGGAGGCGTACGCCTCGTCGAGGGTCTCGTCGTGGTACACGACGTCGGTGCCGCGCACCGCGGAGATCGTGGCGGCGACCTCCTCCAGGGTCAGCGCCCGGGGCCCGGTGAGGTCGTAGGTGCGGCCGGCGTGCGCGTCCGGGTCCATGAGAACGGCGCCGGCGGTGCGGGCGACGTCAGCGTGGGCGACGAACCCGCAGGCGCCCTGGCCGGCCGGCCCGCGGATCACCCCGTCCTGGCCGACGATCGCCTCGGTGAAGCCGAGGTAGAAGCTGTCGCGCAGGAAGGTCCAGGCCATGCCGGAGGCCCGCAGATGCTCCTCGGTGGCGGCATGGGTGCGGGCGAGGGTGAAGGTCGCGTCGGGGGCAGCGCCGAGGAACGAGGTGTACACGACGTGCTCGACGCCGGCCGCCGCGGCGGCGTCGATGACGGTGCGGTGCTGGGCGAGCCGGTCGGCGTCCTCGGAGGCCGAGACCATGAACAGCACCTGGTTCCCGTCCAGGGCGCGCGTCGCGACCGCCAGGTCCCCGAACTCGAACCCGGCGACGTCGGTGACGCTCGCGTGCCGGGGAACTCGAGTGCTCGCGGGGTCACGCACCAGCAGGCGATGGGGCCGCCCGGCCGTGTCGAGAAGTTCGGTCACGAGGCCGCCGAGCCGGCCGGTGGCACCTGTCACGGCAAGGGTCTTCGTGCTCATCACCATCTCCTGGACCGGCTGGGTGCGTGAGACCAGCCTGACGGGACCCGGCCGGGGCGGCCGCACGCCGACACGAGTTTTCCACAGGCATCCCGGCTGCGGCGCGCGGTTCTGGGTCGGGGCTTCTACAGTCGAGGACGGCGGTCCGCAGGAGAGCACCGGCGCGGCAGGCAACACCGGCACGGCAGGCAATACCAGCACCAGCACCAGCACCAGCACCAGCACCAGCCCAGGGGGAGCACGATGGCGAGGAAGACCGACAGCACGTCGCACCCGGAGGACCGCGCCCGCGATCCCGAGCGGGGCGATGTGCCCGGGTGGGTGCTGGTCACCCTGATGACCGCAGGCCTGGTGGTCGCGCTGTGGGCGGTGGCCGGGCCGCTCCTCGAAGGTGCGTTCCAGCAGGCCATCTCCTCCGTGACCGGCCAGGGTTGACATCGCGCGACGAGCGCGGCGCCGCCGTCGCCGAGGCCGTGGTCGTGACGGGGTTCGTCCTCGCGCTGCTGCTCGGCGTCGTCCAGGTGGCGCTCGCGGTGCACGTGCGTGCCCTGGCGATCGACGCGGCCGCCGAGGGCGCGCGTGTCGCGGCCCGGGCGGACCGCGGCCCGGCCGACGGCGTCGCCCGGACCCGGTACCTGCTCGCCGCGTCGCTGAACGGCGCGTACGCCCGGGACGTCGTTGCCCACGAGACGGTGCTGGACGGGCTGGCCGTGATCGAGGTCGAGGTCACGACGCCGCTGCCGGTGGTGGGCCTGCTGGGCCCCGCCGCCGCGGTGACGGTCCGGGGGCACGCGCTGGAGGAGCCGTGATCGAGGCGGGGCTCGGCCCGGGAGCGGTCGCACGCGCCGGGACCACCGGTCGCCGGCTGCCGCCGGAGAATGGCTGCCCGCGAAGCACGGGGGTCGGCTCCCCGCGTCGCGCGGAGACCGGCTGTCCGTGCTGCGCGGGGACCGGCTGCCTGGGGCGCGCGGGGACCGGCGGCCCGCGCGAGGCCGGTTCCGCGGTCGTGGAGGTGCTGCTCGCCGTGCTGCTGCTCGTGCCGCTCGTGTACCTCGTCGTGGTGGTGGGGCGGGTGCAGGCCGGGACGTTCGCCGCCGAGACGGCCGCGCGGGAGGCGGTCCGGGCCGTGGTGACCGCCGAGTCCGCGGGGCAGGCGGCCGCACGTGCGGACACCGCGGTGCGGATCGCGCTGCGTGACCAGGGCCTGCCCGACGGCGCCGGGAGCCTCGACCTGGAGTGCGACCACGAGGTGTGCCTGACGCCGGGCGGTGAGGTGGGCGCCGTCGTGCACGTCGCCGTGCCGCTGCCACTGGTACCCGGCGCGATCGGTTCGGACGTCCCGGCCTCCGTGCGCGTGGATGCCGCGCACGTCGGCACGGTGGACCGCTACGCGGCGGTACGACCGTGACCGCCCTACGCACGCCGAGCCGGAGTCCTGCCGAGGACGGCCGGATCTGGCTGCTGACCGCGGCGTTCGTGATGTTCGCCGTCGCACTCGTCGCGGTGGTCGCCTCGGCGACGGCGGTCCATCTGGACCGGAAGCGGCTCGCCGACCTGGCCGACGTGCTCGCGGCGGACGCGGCACAGGCCGTCGACGAGAGCCGCCTCTACGCCGGGGAGGGACCGCCCGAGGGAGCACCCGGGGCGGGGACCCTGGTGCTGGACGACCGGAGCGTGGCGGCGGCGGTCGGGCGCTACCTCGCCGAGCGGCCGGACGTCGCGCCGGACGGGCTCGCCGTCGTGTCCGCGACGTCGCCCGACGGGCGGTCGGCACGGGTCACCCTGGCGTCACCGAGCCGCCCGCCCCTGCTGCGCTGGTTCACCGAGGCGACGCCGATCACGGTCACGGCAACGTCCACGGCCCGAGCCTGGTGACAAACCCCCGGCTGCCCCACAGCCGTGCGGCCGCCCGACAGCGCGTTGGTCGGCACGTTCGTGAGTGATCGGCAGATTGAACGACCGATCACTCACGAAGGTGCCGATCGCGGCGGCGGTCGGGCACGCGGTGCCGTGGGGCGGCGCCCGTGGGGCGGGTGATCGCGACCGGGCGCCTGGTGAGCGTTCGGTGCCCGAGGGCGGGGGGCACCGGAGGTCCGGCCGGGGCGGGTAGGCTGGATTCTCGTGGCAACCATCGACTTCGCTTCCGAGATCAAGGCCCTGCGCGGCACCCTCGAGTCCATCGAGGCGGTCAGTGACCCCGCCGCGCTGCAGGCCAAGATCGCCGAGCTGTCCGAGGAGGCTGCGACGCCCAACCTCTGGGACGACCCGGAGAACGGCCAGAAGGTGACGTCCGCGCTGTCCGCCGCCCAGGCGGAGCTGGACCGGGTGAAGAAGCTCGGTGCCCGGATCGACGACGCGGACACGCTGGTCCAGCTCGGTGAGGAGATGGAGGACGACGACGCCCTCCACGAGGCCGAGGCCGAGGTCGCCGCGATCCGCAAGGACCTGGACGCGCTCGAGGTGCGGACGCTCCTCAACGGCGAGTACGACGCGCGCGAGGCGGTCGTCACGATCCGGGCCGGGGCGGGCGGCGTGGACGCCGCGGACTTCGCCGAGATGCTGCTGCGCATGTACCTGCGCTGGGCGGAGCGGCACGGGTACTCCACCAAGGTGGGCGACACCTCGTACGCGGAGGAGGCAGGCCTGAAGTCGGCGACGTTCGAGGTCAACGCGCCGTACGCGTTCGGGACCCTGTCCGTCGAGGCGGGCACGCACCGGCTGGTGCGCATCTCCCCGTTCGACAACCAGGGACGCCGTCAGACGTCGTTCGCGGCGGTCGAGGTGGTGCCGCTCATCGAGACGACGGACCACATCGAGATCCCGGAGACGGAGCTCAAGATCGACGTGTACCGGTCCTCGGGACCGGGCGGCCAGTCCGTGAACACCACCGACTCGGCCGTGCGGATGACGCACATTCCCACCGGCGTCGTCGTCGCGATGCAGAACGAGAAGTCGCAGATCCAGAACCGCGCCGCCGCGTACCGCGTGCTCCAGTCGCGCCTGCTCCTGCTGCGCAAGCAGGAGGAGGCCGCGAAGAAGAAGGAGCTCGCCGGCGACATCAAGGCGAGCTGGGGCGACCAGATGCGCTCCTACGTGCTGCAGCCGTACCAGATGGTCAAGGACCTGCGCACCGAGCACGAGCAGGGCAATACGCAGGCGATCTTCGACGGAGCCATCGACGACTTCATCGAGGCCGGTATCCGCTGGCGCCGCAACCAGCAGCCCACCACGTCCTGACGCGAGGCCCGGTGTGCACCGTCGGCCGGCTCGGAGGATCCGGAGCCGCCCGAGGGCGCGCACTCGGCATGCCGGGCCGAGCCCCGCGTCCGCCTTGGTGTGAAAAACCTCGTAGGTCCCCCAAACCTACCCGCGGGCGGCGCGGCATGAAACGGGCCACCGGCGTGTCTCGCCGTGTGCGGCGGCTTAATCACCCTTAGCCTCGCAGGTGGGTATTGCCGGGAGTGATACCCGGCGGTCCCGGAACCGGGCCCGACGTCGGCGGGGGGAACACACGTGATTAGGTTCGAGAACGTGTCGAAGGTCTATGCGCGCGGCGCGCGGCCGGCCCTCGAAGACGTCTCGGTGGACGTGCAGCGCGGCGAGTTCGTCTTCCTGGTCGGAGCCTCCGGCTCCGGCAAGTCCACCTTCCTGTCCCTCGTCCTGCGCGAGCACCGCCCCACCCGCGGACGCATCTACGTGGCCGGCCGCGACGTCGCCCGGCTCTCCGCCTGGCGCGTACCCAAGCTCCGCCGCGAGCTCGGCGTCGTCTTCCAGGACTTCCGGCTCCTGCAGAACAAGACGGTCTACGAGAACGTCGCCTTCGCGCTCAAGGTGATCGGCAAGCCGCGCTCCGTGGTCCGTGACACCGTCCCCGAGATCCTCGAGATGGTCGGCCTGGACGGCAAGGAGAAGCGCATGCCGACCGAGCTGTCGGGCGGCGAGCAGCAGCGCGCCGCCATCGCGCGCGCCATCGTCAACCGGCCGCAGATCCTGCTCGCCGACGAGCCCACCGGCAACCTCGACCCCACCACGAGCCTGGGCATCATGCGCCTGCTGGACCGCATCAACAGCACCGGCACCACCGTGGTCATGGCCACGCACGACGACGAGATCGTGGACGAGATGCGCCGCCGCGTCGTCGAGCTGTCCGACGGCGTCGTGGTCCGCGACGAGGCGTCCGGCGTCTACGGCGAGCGTGAGTCGATCCTGCCGGAGATGGGCGGCTCCTCGGTGTTCGACCACCCCGCCACGGGTGCCCGCCGCATCTCCGTGGAGAGGCCCGTCGAACGGCCCACCGACCACGAACCGGTGCGGGCGTCCTCGCACGGGGAGGCCTGAGGTGCGATTCCAGTTCGTCGCCGGCGAGGTGGCAGCAGGGCTGCGGCGCAACACCACCATGGTGGTCGCCGTCGTCCTCGTGACGTTCGTGTCTCTCACGTTCGTCGGCGCCGCCGCCCTCCTGCAGACCCAGATCGGCAAGCTCAAGGACGACTGGTACGACCTCGTGCAGGTCTCCGTCTTCCTCTGCCCCGAGGGCTCGATGATGCCGACCTGCGCGGCCGGCGAAGCCACCGAGAAGCAGGTCGACGCCGTCCGCGACGTCGTCGACACCGAGCTGTCCGGCGAGGTCACCGCCGTCTACGAGGAGACGAAGGCCGACGCCTTCGACGCCTTCACCGAGCGCTACCCCGACGGCTACCAGGGCACCCAGCTCACCGAGGACGACATGCAGGCCTCCCTGCGCCTCGAGCTCGCCGACCCCGAGCAGTTCGCCGTCGTCAGCGACGTGCTCACCGGACGCGACGGCGTCGAGCTCGTCGAGGACCAGCGTGCCGTCTTCGAACCCCTCTTCCGCACGCTCAACGTGGCCACCCTGCTCGCCGCCGGCCTTGCCGGCGTCATGCTCCTGGCCGCCATCCTCCTGATCACCACCACCATCCGGCTGTCCGCCGTCTCGCGCCGCAAGGAGACCGAGATCATGCGGCTCGTCGGTGCGTCCAACCTGTTCGTCCAGCTGCCCTTCATCCTCGAGGGGGCGATCGCCGCCGTCACCGGCGCGCTGCTCGCCGGCCTCGGGCTCTGGCTCGCGGTGCGTTTCCTGGTCACCGACTGGCTGGAACGCTCCGTCGACTGGGTGGCGTATGTCGACTCCGGCGACGTGATCGCCCTGGCGCCTTTCCTCGTCCTCGTGGCGGTGGCGCTCGCGGCGGTCAGCTCCGTCGTCACACTCAACCGGTACGCGAGGATCTGATGATGTTGCGCCGCACTCCTGCACGAGTCGTCCCAGTCACCGTCGCCTTCCTTCTCCTGCTCGGCGGTGTGACCGCCCTTCCCGCCGTCGCCGACGACCTCGACGACCAGCGCGCCGCCGCCGAGGCCGAGGCCCAGGCCAAGGAGGACGAGCGCGAAGAGCTCGAGAGCAACCTCGAGGACACCGACCGGAAGCTGTCCCAGGCAGCCCTCGAGCTGAACGACGTCGAGGCACGGCTGCCGCTCGCCGAGGCAGATCTGGCCCGTGCCGAGGCTGCCCTCGAGACGGCCGAGCGGGAGGCGGCGATCCTCGCGCAGCGGCTGACGGACGCGCAGTCGGAGGAGTCGCGGATCGTCGAGCAGATCGCCGACGACGCCGAGAAGGCGGACTCGGCCCGCGGGGACATCGTCCAGATGGCGCGTGAGGACCTCCGCTCGTCCGGCGAGACGTCGGCGCTCGGCCTGGTCACCGGAGCGCAGACCACGGAGGAGTTCCTCGACGGGTACGCGGTGTCGTCCTCGGCGGCCCGCAGCCAGGCGCGCGCGCTGGCCGAGCTGCAGGACTCCGAGGCGCAGGCACGGAACATGAAGGCCCGGCTCACGGCGATCCGCGAGACCGTCGCGGAGCTCAAGGACCTCGCCGACGAGAACGTCGAGCGCAAGAAGGACGCCCGCGAGGAAGCGGTGAGCAAGAAGGCCGAGATCGAGGACCTGATCGCGGAGCAGGCGAATCTCAAGGACCGCATCGAGCAGCGCCGGGACGTCGCGACCCAGTCCCTGAAGCAGGCCGAGCAGGCGCTCAGCTCCCTCGAGGACGACCTCAAGTCGATCATCGCCGAGCAGCAGCAGCGCGACCGGAGCCGTGCCAGCCGGAGCGGCCGCGACAGCGGTTCCGGGGGCGGCGGAGGCGGTGGGGGTGCGCCCGCCGCCCCGGGACCGGCGTCGTACCTCTCCTGGCCGACGGCGAGCCCGGTGGTGACCTCCTCGTACGGGATGCGGTACCACCCGGTGCTGAACTACTGGCGCCTGCATGCCGGCACGGACTTCCGGGCCTACTGCGGTACGCCGATCCTCGCGTCGAGCTCCGGCACGGTGCTGTACGCGCGCACCATCCAGGGCCTGGGGAACCAGGTGCTCATCGACCACGGCTACACCAGCAGCGGCAACAGCCTGATGTCGAGCTACAACCACCTCACGAGCTGGTCCGTCTCCCCGGGGCAGCGCGTCTCGCGCGGCCAGGTGGTCGGCTATGCCGGCACCACCGGCACGTCCACGGCGTGCCACCTGCACTTCGAGGTGTACGTCAACGGGTCCACGGCCGACCCGATGAACTACCTCTGAGGGGAGAGGGTGCGCACCGGTTCGAGCTCGGCCCGGCGCGCACCCGGTGACGGCCCGAGGGAAGTTCCTCCGCCGCAGTACCGCCGCCTCACGCCGGCGGAAACGCCACTCCGGTGAGCTCTTCGGAGACGGTCCACAGGCGCCGCTGGGTGGCCTGGTCGTGGGACTCGTCGCTGGAGGCGACCAGCTTCGGGTACCCCCGGACCTGACCACGGTTGCCGGGGCCGTAGTACTGGCCGCCGGTGACGGCGGGATCGGTGGCCGCGCGCAGGGTGGGCAGGGCGCCCATCGCGGGCGTCTGGGCGAATCGTGACGCGAGCCAGGTGACGGGCACCCGGACCGCGGCAGGCGTGTTGCGCGCGAGCTCGGTGTTGGCTCCACCGGGGTGAGCGGCCACCGCGAGGGTGGTGCCGTGCTGCGTGAGCCGGCGCTGCAGCTCGTAGGTGAACATCAGGTTGGCGAGCTTGGACTGGCCGTAGGCGGCGACCCGGCTGTACGAGCGTTCCCACTGCAGGTCGTCGAAGTGGATGGCGGCCCGGATGCGGTGGCCGGTGCTGCTGACCGTGACGATCCGGGAGCCGGGGACGGGCAGGATGCGGTCCAGCAGCAGCCCGGTGAGGGCGAAGTGACCGAGGTGGTTGGTGCCGAACTGCAGCTCGAAACCGTCGGCGGTGGTCTGCTTCGGGGTGTACATCACACCGGCGTTGTTGATCAGCAGGTCGATGCGCGGGTGGGCGGCTCTCAGGCCGGCCGCCGCGGACCGGATCGAGTCCAGGGAGGTCAGGTCGAGGGCTTGGACGGTGACGTCGCCGGCGATGCGGCCGGCTGCCTGCTTGCCCTTGTCGACGTCGCGGACGGCCAGGACCACCGCCGCACCTCGTGCGGCGAGCATCCGGGCGGTCTCGAAGCCCAGCCCGGTGTTGGCGCCGGTCACGATGGCCACCCGGCCGTGCTGATCGGGGATGTCCTGCTCGGTCCAGTCGTCGCTCATGGTTCGCTCCTAAAAGACTATCGGTCTGTTATGGGCAAATGTAAGAGACCGCCGGTGCGATGTCAAGAGACCATCGGTCTTTTGCTAGGCTGAGGGCGTGACATTCCAGCGGGCGCGAAGTGCGGAGCAGCGGGCGATCCGTCGTCGGGCGATCCTGGACACGGCGGCGGCGATGCTCGACGAGATGCCCGTGGTCGAGGTGAGCCTCAACGAGCTCAGCCGGCGGGTGGGCCTGGCCAAGTCGAACGTGCTGCGCTACTTCGAGTCGCGCGAGGCCGTGCTGCTCGAGCTCCTGGACGACTTCCTGGGGAGCTGGCTCTCCGAGCTGCCGGATGAGCTGGCCGAAGGTATCGAGCCGCACGCGACACCGGAAGTGCGGGCCGGTCAGCTGTCCGAGGTCCTCAGCCGGTCGCTGGCGGGCCGGGTCGTGCTGTGCGACCTCTTCGGAGCGCAGGGCGGCGTCCTGGAGCACAACGTCTCGGTCGACGTGGTCAAGCGGCACAAGCGGTCCTCGCTCGCCCGGCTCGACGTCATGTCCGAGCTCGTGCGCCGCCACCTGCCCGAGCTCGGCGACGGCGTCCGGCTGTTCTGCCTGATGTGCCTCGTCCAGGCGGGCGCCGTGGCGTCCTACGTCCCGCCGCCGCCCAGCCTCGTCGCGGCCTATGCGGACGAGCCCGCTCTCGGTGTGTTCCACCTGGAGCTGCGTGACGCGCTCCGGGTCGCGTTCACCTCGGCGCTCGTGGGTGCGCTGCCGCGCGCCTGAACCGACAGTCACCCGGTCCGGGTGACGCCGCACCACCTCGTCCGGGCCTAGCGTGGCCGCACTGCCAGCCGGAACGTCGGGACGGAGAGGTCATCGTGGGTGCCGCGATCGGTCAGTCCCTGCCCGTGGCGGTGGGTGTCCTGGTCAGCCCGCTGCCGATCGTCGCGGTGGTGCTGATGCTGGTCAGCGAGCGGGCCCGGTCGAACGCGCTGGCCTTCGTCGTCGGCTGGTTCCTCGCGGTGCTCGCCGTGGTGGTCGGCGTCGCGCTGCTCGCCGGCTCCGCCCCGCCCGACGACGGGCCTGCCGGGTGGACGGGCTGGCTGAAGATCGTGCTCGGTGTGCTGCTGCTCCTGCTCAGCGTCCGCCAGTGGCGGGGCCGGCCGCGGGGCGGCGCCGAGCCGCCGGTCCCGGCGTGGATGGCCGCCATCGCGGGGTTCACGCCGGTACGGTCCGCCGGCCTGGCCGTCCTGCTGGGTGCGGTCAACCCGAAGAACCTGCTCCTGGTCGTGTCCGGGGGCGCGGCGATCGCTGCGGCGGCGCCCGGGGACACCGGTGGGACGGTCTTCGCCGCGCTCGTGTTCGCCGTCGTCGCCAGCGCCGGTGTGCTCACGCCCGTCGTCATCTACCTCTCGATGGGCACCCGGGCCGCCCGGATCCTGGACGAGCTGCGGTCGTGGATGATCCACAACAACGCGGCCATCATGGCTGTCCTGCTGCTCGTCCTCGGCGCGAAGATGCTCGGGGACGGCATCTCGACCCTGTAGCGCCGAGAGCGAACGCGACGCCGGGATCGGGACGCCGAGACTAAGGAGTGGGCCTGTCGCGGCAGCGGCACGTATCGTAGGGGGTCGCGTGCGGGCCGGGGACGGACCCGCACCGGCGTGAGGGACGTGGAGGGAGACCATGGCGAAGGGCGCCAAGAAGAAGCAGAAGCCCGAGGATCCGCGCAAGATCGTGGCGAACAACAAGAAGGCGCGTCACGACTACGCGATCGAGGACGTCTTCGAGGCGGGACTCGTGCTGTGGGGTACCGAGGTCAAGGCGCTGCGCATGGGGCGCGCGTCGCTCGTGGACGGGTTCGTGCACGTGGACCGCGGCGAGGCGTGGCTGGAGGGCGTCCACATCCCGGAGTACTTCCAGGGCACGTGGAACAACCACTCGCCCCGTCGCAAGCGCAAGCTGCTGCTGCACAAGGACGAGATCCTGCGCCTGCAGGCCGGGTCTCACGAGAAGGGGCACACGGTCATCCCGCTGTCGCTGTACTTCCTGGACGGGCGTGCCAAGGTCGAGATCGCGCTCGCGCGCGGCAAGAAGGAGTACGACAAGCGCCAGACGCTGCGCGAGAAGCAGGACAACCGCGAGGCACTCCGCGCGATGCGGACCCGGGAGAAGCTGAGCTGACGCCCGGCGGTGCCGCGCGGCCCGCCGGGAGTTCGCACCACGGCTGCGGGCGTTCCCCCGTGCCGGGCGGCGACTGCGGGAAGCGAGGCATGCCTGTGCCTCGTCCTCCGTACTGCGTCCGAACGGTGTGACGCAACGGACCGGAAATAAGGTGTCTGCCTGCCGTGTTCACCTACTACACTGGGTGATCTCGCCAGACCTCAGGGCTCGGCGGGGCGTTGACAACTCAACACGGGGCTGATCGGTTTCGACGGTGGTCGTGCTTCGAGGAGAAGCGGGCCGAGGATGCAGACTTATCTCGTTAACGATGTCTGCAAAACAATAGTTGCCGATAACACGCGCAACGACTTCGCCCTCGCCGCCTGAGGCGGGCCCGAAGTCCGTCGGTCCGGGGGTGCTCTCACCCCGGTCACCGGCGTCATCTTGAGAGCCACTGCTTGTAGTCCACGTCACCGGGACTACAGGGACTTCTAGGTGACTGGGCCCGTCCGCGAATGAGTCTGTGCAAGCGCGGGGGCCGAGAAAAGCCATAGCAGACTGCGCCCGGAGAAGTCCTCGAAAAACGACACCGGACCCGGGTTCGATTCCCGGCAGCTCCACTCAGCGAGAGGCGAGGTGTGTCCAGCACGGCTGGACCGCCTCGCCTTCGTCATGTCTTGTGGGGGGGCGGAGCCCCCACGCCCCGCCCCCGGGGGGCACGCCCCCCGGGACCCCCGCTCGGGTGCCGTTCGGTCTGAGCGCTCAGGACCGTCGACCGGGTCGAACGCGTCGAGGTCCCGCATCTTGAACTCCCGGTTCGCCGACGCGTGCCACATCTGGTCGCCGGGCCGATTCAGCCGGCCGCGGCCGAACGCGGCAGCGCGGACAGCGCGGCGTCGGGCGGCAGGATTCCCACGCCGCGCGGGTCCGCCGCCGCGTCGAGGAGCGCGGCTGCCGCCGCGTCTTCGACCACGCCTTCCGTCTCCTCCAGGTAGCCGCGGAGGAACGCGGTGACCGGCTCCGACGCGACACACTCGTCGCGGGTCAGCTCCCGGGCCGTGTGCAGCAGGATCAGCAGCATCCCGTACCCCCGCTGCGCCGAGGGCCGCAGGGCCGGCTGGAAGTACGGCAGGTCGAGGACGCGCGCGCCGTGCCGCAGGTAGAAGTCGTAGCGGCGGCGGTGGTCGCCCCACGCCTCGACGCCACCGTCGGCGAGCGGGTGCTCCAGCTCCGCCACGACGAGGCACGGCGCGTACCGCTGGCCCCACAGCGCGACGGCGTGGTCGAGCAGCTCCCCGCCGATCCCGGCACCCCGGGAGGCCGGATCGACCGCGAGGAAGGACAGCAGCATCACTCCCGACGCCGCAGACCAGTGGCCGACGGCGATCGCGGCGGGCGCCGCGGGCTCACCCGCCACCACCACGGAGGCGTCCCCCGTCGCCAAGGGCCCGGCGATCTCCTCGAACGGGTCGAGCTCGTGCGGCGGGAAGCTCGGCACGAGCAGCCGTTCGTACAGCTCGGCGAGACGTGGGTCGCCGTCGCGGAGTTCCTCGATCTGGGTCACGCCCGTATCGTGACACGCTCCGGTCGGCCGGGACGGCCGTCGCGGCCGGTTCGACCGCTGCGGTTCGACGTCCTCGGACGCCGTGCGCGGCGCCGGGGTTCGGTCAGCAGCATCACGGCGAGCACCGTCGAGGCGACCAGGAGGAGGCCGACGAACCCACCGGCCAGGAGCAGATGGGTCTGCCCGGGGTCACCACCGAGCCGCGACTCCATCCCGGCCGCCTGGACCGTCTGGAACGCCCCGGTCAGGCCGAACACGGCGATCGCCGCCAGGAACGCGTTCACCATCGCTCGCTGTCTGCGCGTCCGCACTTCGGACTTGGCTCGCCGCTCGGCCGCGAAGGCCTCGACGCGCAGGTCGACGGGTTCGGAGAGCTGCGCCGCGATGCGCTCGGAGACGTCCCGTCCGCGGGCCTCGACCTGCGCCAGGGCGAGCAGGCGTCCCAGGTACTGATGATCGGTGGGCGACCGGGTGAGATCCGGAGCGGCGATCGTCGCGAGCGTCGTGCGCACGTCCGCCCCGAAGTCGTGGAGCCGGAGCTGGAGCCCTCGCATCGCCTGGGACGACGCCTCCAGGGCGTCCAGGTCCGCATCGGGGTCGAGCGTCTCCTTCAGCTGCTTCTCCTCCCGGGCGCGCGCCCGGCCCAGGTCCTCGTTCCACGCCCCGAACATCCCGTCGAGCGACCCGACGAACTCCGCGAACGTCTCATGGTCCACCACCATGAAGTGCGGTTGGCCCAGCAGTGCCGACACGGTCGTGTTCGCGGTCGTGGCCACGAGGTCGCCGTCGTGCCGCACGTCTCGCAGGAAGGTGGCGTCCGACGCCGAGAGCCTCGTCCACTCGTGCATGCTCCCCAGGCCGTTGGTCACCGGATGGAAGAGTGCTTGTGCCCCGAACAGGGCCGTGAGCTCGGTACCGTCGCGCAGCGGTCGCCTGCCGGGGACGCCGGGACGGAACGCCGACGCCTCGAGCACCGAGCACAGCACGTGATAGCGGCCCGGGACGGCAGCGACCTCGCGGTCGCGTACGGATACGTCGTCCAGGAGGTCGGCGACGTCGTCCCGGACGTCCGTCGCCAGGTCCGCGAGCCGGTCCCACCGCCGTTCCCCGCCCTCGAACCGGACATCGATCTTCCCGTGCTCCTCCGCCGCCCGGAACAGCGCGGAGTGCACCGCATCGGGGTCCGCGTCCAGGACGATGCCCTCCAGACGCAGGTAGTGGTTGCCGAGCAGGGAGATCCGGATCTCCGCCTCCAGCTCCATGAGCTCCTCGTCCCGGCGGCCCAGGGGTCGCACCCGGACCGGAGGCAGCTCGATCACCGCACCGTCGAACCGCTGGTCCATGTGCGCGGGCGCGGCCCAGACGTCGTCGATCTCGAAGCCGCGCCGCACCAGCGAGCTCTCCGTCCCGGCGACCACCGGCGGCGCTTCGAGTGCCCGCGCCGACTCCACGGCGGCCCTCGGGTCGAGTCCCGCCAGGCCGAACGGGAACACGTACACCACCCGTGCCTCGTCGACGTGCAACCACTCCTCGCCGGCCTCCACGGCCTCCGCCATCCGCTCCAGGCTGCGCCGGTGAGCGCGGATCTCCGACCGGTTGAACCGGTCCATGTGGTCGTGGGACTCCGCCTCACGCATTCCCTCCACCGTGTCCGCGACCGCCGACATGTTCCCCTCGAACACGGCCCGCGCGGCATCCACGCCGGCCGCCAGCGCGCGGTACAGGAGCGAAAGGCGCTCCGCCTCGGCGTGCAGGAACTCCGCCGCCACCGCGTGCCGGGGCGACAGCCGGTCCGACTCCGCGGCCAGCCCGTCCGCCGATTCCGCGCAGGCCAGCGAGGCAGACCGCAGCCGGGTGTCGTCCCCGGCGTTCAGCGCGCTCTCCACCGCCATCTCGGTCCGCAGGGAATCGAGGAGCGCCGCCGCGGCGTCGCCCGCTGCGACCTGGTCCGCTGTCCGGTCCGTCCCCTCGCGCCGCGCCGCCCACACGGCCGAGAAGGCGCGGGACATCGCTTCGATCCGATCGTGGAAGTACGTGTCCTCCCAGGCGTCACCGCCGACCCACCACGTGTACAGCCCCAGCAGGAGCGGACCGTCCGGATGCCCGACGACGAGATCCATCGCCGCCGACATCGTCCTGGCGCACCGTTCGTCGTCGTCGTCC
The DNA here is from genome assembly GCF_054777735.1 of Myceligenerans cantabricum. Classification (NCBI taxonomy): domain Bacteria; kingdom Bacillati; phylum Actinomycetota; class Actinomycetes; order Micrococcales; family Promicromonosporaceae; genus Myceligenerans; species Myceligenerans cantabricum. The sequence goes on along the minus strand of NZ_BAAHAJ010000004.1, from coordinate 88,804 downwards.
GCGAGACGGTGCGACGCCCGTGCGTCGTCCGCGTTCCACCGCGGACGCTCGCGGACCTCTCGGGTGTCGACACCAAGGGCGTCCAGCCAGTCGGTGAGAGGGCTGACGTCGTCGTCGAGAGAGCCGACGACGTCGTCCAGGGTGGGAAGGCCGTCCAGCCTCGCGATTGCGGACACGCCGGAACCCTAGTGCCGTAGTGCCCCGGAATGACGGTGATCGCAGGGTGAAATGGCTGCGGACGCCGGGCTTTCGTCCTCCGGTCCGTGACGTGGGTGAACTTGCCTCGCTATCTGCTATGACACTCCCTCTCATGTCGGAATCCCGGTACATTTGCACCATGCCGGACTCCCAGCTCACTCTGCCGGAAAGGTCGGCGCTGCTCGCGCTGATGACGCTGAATCGGGAGGTATCGAATGCCGGGCTCGCCGACGAGCTGGGTATCAAGATCGAGAAAAGATCGCGGGAGCGCCTGGTCGAGCTGGGTTACCTCAAGGTGTGGCAGACCGGCCGATACCGAGCATGGATGCACGAGCTCACCGATGAGGGCTGGCGGCGCTGCGGGGACGAGCTGGGCAGCCCCACCCCGAGCGGCGCGCCGAAGGCCACGCGGCTGCAGTACGCGCTGACCCGCCGGTTCGCAGCCTTCATGGCACGATCCGATCTGCGGGTCGCGGACATCTTCGTGCCCGACGACGCGCCGGCTGTGCCGGACGACGAGCCGGCGGTGGCCGCCGTCGACATCGCGGATCGGGTCCGGGCGGCCTACGCCGCGCTGGCCGCCGAGCCCGGGGCCTGGGTGAGCCTGACGCGGCTGCGGCACGAGGTCGCCGACGTGCCGCGTGGGGACCTGGATGCGGCACTGCTGCGGATGGTCCGGGAGCCGGAGGTTCGGCTCAATCCCGAGTTCAACCAGAAGACGCTGACGCCGGCGGACAGAGCGGCCGCCCTGCGCACAGGTGGCGAGGACGTCCACCTGCTGTCCGTCGGACGGTCATGAGGGACGTCGAACGCGAGGCACTGACGGCTCTGACCGGAGCCGGCTGGGCCATCAGCAGGGACGGCATCTGGGAGGATCCGGAGACACATGTCGCCGGGATCAACGGTCCGGCGTTCGGCTCGGTCATGGCAGGCTTCGACGCCGCCAGGGACAGCGCCGCCGAGAGCCCGATCGGCGTGGCCGTCACCGGACGTCCTGGTTCGGGCAAGACACATCTTGTCGCTGCGGTCCGGTCGAAGGTCGTCGCCGCGGGTGGCTACTTCTTCGCCCTCGAACTGCGTCACGAGCGGGCGTTCTGGCCGAAGCTGGTGGAGGACGTGCTGAACTGCCTGCTGCGGCCCCGCAGGGACGGGCCGACACAGGGAGAGGCCCTGCAGCGGGGGCTGTCCCGGGCGCTCGACCTCCCCGGGCCCTTGCACCGGCAGCTCCTGGGACTCGACACACCGACCCGGTCCGGGCTGGACGGGATCGTCGATGCCCTGGGCGACGTCGACCAGCAGCTCGCTCTGGAGTGCGGGCACACCCTGCGGGCCCTGGCACTGCTGCTGGCCAGCAGCTCGGTCACGACCAGGGAGGTCGTCCGCGCGTATCTGGCGTCGGAGGACGAGCTGGTGGACGGTGAGCGGGCCGCATGGGGCATCCGTGCCGCGCCCAGGACGGCGCACGAAACGGTCGGAGAGCTTTTCAAGCTGATCGCGCTTGCCGGGCCGAGCGTGATAGCCCTGGATCAGATCGACACGCTGATCCAGCAGTCAGATCACACGACGGACCCAGGTGTGTCCTACGCGGGGGCCGACGGGCCCGGCACGGCGTCTGATTCGATGGACGTGCTCAGGAAGCAGAAGTTCGAAGATGTCGGCAGCGGGCTCATGGAGCTGCGCGAGGTCACTCGCCGCTCACTCGTCCTCGTGGCCTGCATGGATGCGGTCTGGGACGGAATCCGGAACTATGCGCCGGGCTCCGTCGAGCAACGCTTCCGCCGCGCCGAGCAGTTGGACACCCTGCCATCGGCCCAGGTCGGACGGACGCTCATGGAAAGGCGGTTCGCGCTCAAGTTCGCCCGGGCCGGCTTCACCCCGCCCTACTCGACCTGGCCGGTGCGGCCGGAGGCGTTCGCCGACGCGGGTCGGTTCACCGCTCGTGGCCTCATCCGCCGGATCGACGCCCACCTCTGGGCATGCCTGAACGCGGACACGATCACCGAGCTGACGAGCCTCGCCGAGCCGAGCGGCTCCGACACGCCGACGTCGCGGCCGCAGCCGACACCGTCGCCGGCAGACCAGGGTGCATTCACCGAGATCGATGGGCAGCTGTCCGCACTGGTGAACGACGCGGGTGTGGTCGCGGACGCCGGCAGGGCGCTGGACCCGCACCAGGAGGACCAGTACATGCCGGCCCTCCTCCGTTCCGCCCTGACCTGGTGGGCCGCCGAACAGGGCGGCGCACGCTCCCGGTACATGCTGGCTCCGGCGACGCTGGCCCCCGGAAACCCGGCCCTGCATGCCGAGCTGCACGAGATCCTGGACGAGGACACCGAGGACAAGATCTACTGGTCCTTCCGGGCGATCGGGTCGTCGAACGGCAAGGCCGTCATGAATCGGATCGACCGCGTCCTGAGCGTGACGGGGCTGGACCCGTCGGCGCACAAGCGCAGAGCCTTCCTGCTGCGCACCGGTGAGTGGCCGGACAGCCAGAAGACCCGGACGCGTCAGAAGGTCCAGGACTTCACGGAGGTCGGCGGGGCCGTCATCGACCTGACCAGGGAGACGCTGGAGACCGAGCTCCGGACGTTCGCGGCTTTGGAGCGACTCGCCGGCACGCAGCCGCCGGCCCGGTTCGACGCCTGGCTGCTCAGCCGCCGCCCTGCCGGTCGTACCGCGCTCCTGCGCGCGGTGTTCGGTGAACCGCGGGATGATGACACGCCGCCGCCACGTCCTGAGCCGGAAGCGGTCCCCGTGCCGGCCCTGTCCGGTGCGTCGTCGCCGGTCTCCGACTCCGACGGTACCGATCCGGCCGTGGCTGGCCCGGACCGGCCGACGGCGGACCCGGCCACGACGCTGCAGGTGGGCGAGAGAACTGACACGGGCGCGCCGGTGACCCTCGCCCTGGAGTCGCTGCGGAAGCACACGGCGATCTTCGCCGGGTCCGGATCGGGCAAGACGGTGCTGATCCGCCGGCTGGTCGAGGAGTGCGCGCTGCGTGGCGTGTCCGCGATCGTGCTCGACCCCAACAATGACCTGGCACGGCTCGGCGACGCGTGGCCGCAGCCGCCGGAGGCCTGGGGACCCGGCGACGCGGCCCGTGCCGACGACTACCTGCGTCACACCGATGTCGTGGTCTGGACACCCCGGCGGGAGTCCGGCCGGCCGCTGACCTTCCACCCGCTGCCCGACTTCGCCGCCGTCGCGGACGACCCGGACGAGTTCCGCCAGGCCATCGACACGGCGGTCGCCGCGCTCGCGCCCCGCGCCCGCGCCGACGGCTCGACCGCGAAGGCCGATCAGTCCCGCGCGGTGCTCCGTCAGGCGCTGCAGCACTTCGCGCGCCGGACCGGTGGCGGGCTCAAGCAGTTCCTGGACCTGCTCGGTGATCTGCCCGATGGTGTGTCGCACCTGGCCAAGGCGCACGAGATGGCTGCGGACATGGCCCAGACCCTGCACGCGGCCATGATCAACGACCCCATGTTCAGCGACGACGGCGAACCGGTCGACCCCGGCGCGCTGCTCACCCCGGCAGAAGGCAAACGCGCCCGGATCTCGGTGATCAGCCTGGCCGGCCTGCCCACCGAGGAGCAGCGGCAGAGCTTCGTCAACCAGCTCCAGATGGCGCTCTTCGCCTGGATCAAGCGACACCCCGCCGGCGACCGGCCGCTCGGCGGGCTGCTGGTCATGGACGAGGCGCAGACCATCGCTCCGTCCGGCTCGCTGACCGCCAGCACGCACAGCACCCTCGCGCTGGCCTCGCAGGCCCGCAAGTACGGACTCGGTCTGGTGTTCGCCACCCAGGCGCCGCGCGGCATCCACAACCGGATCTCCGGCAACGCCGCCACGCAGTTCTTCGGGTTCCTCAACAGCCCGCCGCAGATCTCCGCCGCCAAGGAGATGGCGGCCGCGAAGTCCAGCGCGGTGCCGGACATCTCCCGGCTGGGCACCGGTCAGTTCTACGCCGTCGCCGAAGGGCTGGCGTTCCAGAGGATTCGCACCCCCATCTGCCTGAGCCACCACCCGTCGAGCCCGCTGACCGTGGAAGAGGTCATCGACCGCGCTCGGCAGGACTGACGTCCGCTCACGAAGTCGAGAAGGGGACCTGCCGTGGAGAGAGTGATCCAGAGCCTGCTCGAGGTCTTCCAGCAGGAACACGATCTGACCGAGCGACCGGAACCCGAGGCGTTCGAGGCGTTCGCCGCCTACTGCGTGCTCAGCTCGTACTACAACGAGCCGTTCAACCCCGACACCTACCGCACGGGCGGGGGCAACGACCTCGGCATCGACGCCTACGCGGTGCTGATCGACGGGCAGCTGTACCGGGACCCCACGGACGTGCGGACGGCGATGCAGGAACGCAGGCGGCCGCAGGTGCAGGTGGTCGTCATCCAGGCCAAGACCAGCTCCAAGTTCGAGACCAAGGTGATCTCGGACCTCGCGGAGAACCTCGGCCACCTGTGCGGGGCGGAGGAGATCCCGTACGAGGTGTCGGACGACGTCAAGGGCCTGCGAGCGTGCCTGGAGGCCGTGTACGAGGAGCCTGCCCGGCTGGCCGGCCGGCTTCCGGACCTGCACGTTCACTACGTGACCACCGGCGATCAGATCGCGCAGATGGTCCACGGCAAGTCGCGCTCGGCCGAGAAGCACCTGGGCAGGCTCAACCGGTTCGAGACGGTCGAGGTGCGCTGCGTGAACCGGCCGGACCTGCGCGCGCTGTACGACCAGGCGATCAGTACCGTCAAGGCCACCGTGCCGGTGCCGAAGCAGTTCGCGATGCCGTCGGCTCCGGGTGTCGAGCAGTCGTTCGTGGGGCTGGTCGCCGCGTCGGAGCTGGTCCGCACCGTGTTGAAGGACGACTCGGGAAAGCTACGGGAGCACCTGTTCGAGAGCAACGTCCGCGCCTTCCAGGGGTACAACGCCGTGAACGCGAGCATCCGGGACACCCTGCGGGACCCGGTCATGCGGCAGAGGTTTGCCGTGATGAACAACGGCATCACCATCGTGGCGCGCAAGATGGACCGGGTCGGCGACGACTTCGTGCTGGACGACTTCCAGATCGTCAACGGGTGCCAGACCTGTCACGTGCTGTTCCACGAACGCGACCAGCTCACCGGCCACGTCTTCGTCAGCGTCCACATCGTGCACTCGGTGGACGAGGAGGTGATCCAGGGCATCGTGGCCGCGACCAACCAGCAGACCCCGGTCACGGCCGACGACCTGGCCGCACGGCAGGACTTCCACAAGCAGCTGGAGGACTTCTTCACCCTGGGCCGGGACAAGCCGCAGCAGCTCTTCTACGAACGTCGCGCGAAGCAGTACAGCGAGCGCAAGGACGTCGAGAGGACCCGCGTCATCAGCCGGCCCCAGCTCAGCCGTGCCTACCTGGCGATGTTCCTGAACGAGCCGTCTCGTGTGGGCCGCTACCAGGAGCTGATGAAGGCGCGTGGCGCGGAGCTGTACGTCGCCGGCCAGCAGCCGATCCTCTACTACACGGCAGCCGCGACCTGGTACCGGCTGGAGTGGCTGATCCGGAACCGTCGTGTCAGCCGTGGCTACCGGCCCACCCAGTACCACCTGATGGCTCTGATCCGGCAGAGGCTGCTCGGACCGGCGCCGGTGCCGACCCATGACCGGGCGGTCACGCGGGCGTGCACCCGCATCCTCGACGTGATCTGGGACGCGGAGGCGGCGGAGAGGCTGGTCGTCCACGACCTGCTGCCGGCGATCCAGCGGGTCATCGAGGCCGAGAAGGAGGCGGGGGTGCCGTTGGGCGAGGCGGTACGCAACGAGCGGTTCGCCGAGCGGGCCCGCAGGGAGCTGACCGGCGGCCGCCCCGGTCGCTGAGGGCTCCACCCCACTACCCCTAGGAGATCATGCGGGTAGGCACGACCGCGAGGTAGGGGCGAGTGCTCAGGTAGGCGCCAGGGGGCGCTCCCCACGCCCCTACGTGAGCACTCGCCCCTACCTCGCGTGCCTGGGTACTGGGCGATGCTGCGTGACGCCGACCTCATGGACGACTACCGAGGTGCTCCAGGTGCTGTCCTTGGGCCGCCCGCCGGCACGCTGGGTGCTCAAGCATCGGCGAGCCTCTGGCGGCTGCCCGAGATCCGCCGCGTGTTCCCGGACGTGCGGTTCGTGTGGACGCACCGGGCGGGGGAGGTGTCCGTGGCGTCGTACTGCTCGCTGGCCGAGGCCGGGCAGGCGCCGTCCCTGCGCCCGGGCATCTCGACCGGCATGCGATCGGGCGGATGTGGCTCGGCATCCTGTCCGACGGCGCGAAGCGGGCTGCGGCACAGCGCGCGCAGCCGCCGGAGGGTGCCGTGGTCGACGTCGTCTACGACGACCTCGCCCGCGGATCCGCGGGCGACGCTGCACGGCGTGTTCGACCGGCTCGGCATGACCTGGTCCGACCAGGACGAGGCCAACCTGGCGGCGGCGACCCGGCGGCAGGGGCACACGGGGCACCACTGCTCGTTGGAGCGCTACGGGCCGACGCCGGAACAGGTGCGTGCCGCCTTCGGCGGTACCGCCACCGGCACGGTGGAATGACGGGACGCTGTCTCTCGGGTCGGCGGCCGCGGAGAATGCATTCCCTGTGGTTTCGGGGATGCTGAAAAGAATCGCCGGAGACTGGCTCCGCCGTTCTCGGTGGGTCGGCTTATTTTCTTGACAGGTCGGAGAGCGGGACGGTGAACTCCCGCGACCGCAGTGGGCCCTGGTACACCACGACGGCCTCCTTCCCGCTCCACCCTTGTCGGATGGCCGTCACGACGCCCTCGGAGCCGCGCTCGTAGCTCGACGCACCCGTGACCCGCACCGCAGCACCCGGCGTAATTCCCTCGCCCATGGCCTTCTTCTCTCGTGTCGTAGCTTCGGGCCGGGGTCGATCTGTGTGACGTCATCTCGGGATCTTTGGGGCACCCGGCTCGATGGGTGAACGAGAGCATGTCAGCGAATACAGGGGGCGTCAAGAAAGATGCAGGAGGTTGGAGTTGGACACTCGTCCATCGTTCACGTTCCAATATTTTCTTCCGCAGGAATCCCTTTCTGGTAGTTCCTGGACATTGCCTGTTCACGCCCGGTTTCCGGACAGCGGGACCAGGGACCTCGTCCGGCCTCGGGCACGACGCCGGGACGAACGGGGCCGGGTGCGCGCCTCGTTCGGGCCGGGGTGGACACACCTCCCGTTCCACTTCCGCACCGAACCGACACGGACGTGCGAGCCGGGTCGGTCAGGCGTGGATCAGGCGGGCGGCAGAGCGAGGAGGCCCTGGACCGTCTGGATCAGGTCGCGGCCGATGACGTCCGGAGGGCTGAAGATGCCCGGGAAGCCGTCGTCGAGGCGGGCGACCCATCCCGTGGTGAGGCCGGCCTGGTGGGCGCCGTGGGTGTCCCAGGCGTGGGCGGCGACGAGGGCGACCCGCTCCGGGTCGACCTGCGTGCTGTCGACCGCGTGCCGGTAGATGTCCGGCGCGGGCTTCCACCGGTGCACGTCGTCGACCGAGAGGACCTGCTCGATGTCCTCGGCCAGGCCCGCCCGCCGCAGCAGCCGGCTGGTGTTCTGCGCCGACCCGTTGGTCAGCGTCACCAGCCGGACGCCGGCGTCGCGGGCCAGGCGGACCGCGGGTGGGACGTCGGGGTGAGGGGTGAGCTCCGCGAATCCCGCGAGGACGACACGGGCGGCGTCGTCGTCCAGCGTGTTCCCGGTGGTCGAGCGCAGGGTGCTGGCCGCGATGTCGCCGAACGGGCGGTAGGTGCCGCTCGCCGAGAGTGCGAACCCCTCGCGCAGGAGGCGCGCGAACCACAGGTCCAGCACGTGGCCGGGCTGTCCGGCGTCGATCAGCCGCCGGCGCACCGGCTCGAGCGGGAACAGCGTCTCGATGACGTCGAACGCGATGACCACAGGACGTTTCGCCATGCCACGATCCTTCCGCCGCGCGGCCGGACCGGCAAGCGCGGCGCCGCCGTTCTCCGCCCCCGGCCCCGAGCGTCCCGGAGCCAGGAGCGGAGAGAGCCGCCCTCAGGAGGCCGCGGCGCCGGGCCCGGCCGTGCCGGGCGCGGAGCCCCGCAGCAGGTCGGCACCCTCGTACGGCGTACCGCTGGTCGCCGGTGGCCCGCGCCGGCAGCTCGTCGTCCTGGCCGGGCACCCGCGCTGCGGGCCGTGTGCCGCCGGTCACGGTCCGGTGACGATCCGGGGCTACCGACAACGAATCGGACATCTTCGCCGTCTCTTACATGAGAACCTCGCGCGCCCCGCCTCCGGCCGCAGGACACGGAGCAGGCGGCGTGCGACCACCACGTGACGGGCATCCGCGCCCAGATCGCGAACCCGCCGCACGGGAGGAACAGAGCGATGGACGACCGCCTGACACGCAAGATGACGATCGGCACCCTCGGCACGGTGGCCCTGGTCGCCACCCTGGTCTCGGCCAGCAGCAGCGAGGCCCGGGAGACGCGGGCGGAGGCGTCCGCCACGCCGTCGGGCAGCAGCACGGCGCAGGCGGACGCCACCCTGTCGGCCGCCGCCCTCGAGTCGGCGCTCAGGCAGGAGCTGGCCGCCGAGCGGCGCGCCGCCGCCGAGGCCAGGGCCGATGCGGCACGGGCTGCCGAGGAGGCGCAGGCGCGAGCGGAGGCGAAGGCAGAAGCACGGGCCCTGGCGCAGGCCGAGGCCAAGGCAGCGGCGAAGGCCGCGGCCGAGGCGGAGCGGCAGGCGCGCCTCGCCGAGATCACCCCGGGCGAGCAGGGCGAGCACGTGGCGCGGATGCAGGAGCGCCTGCAGCAGCTCGGCTACCAGGTCACCTCCGCGGACGGTGCGTACGGCGCCGAGACCTGGCAGGCGGTGGTCGCCCTCCAGAAGGTCGCCGGCCTGGGCCGCGACGGCGTGGTCGGACCCGCTACCAAGAAGGCCCTGAACGACGGCGTCGTCCCGGTCTCGCGGAACGGCGGCACCGGCATCGAGGTGGACCTCGGCCGGCAGGTGCTGCTCGTCGTCGAGAACGGCAAGGTGATCCGCACCTTCAACGCGTCCTCGGGCAACGGCGAGAGCTACGAGGCCCTCGGCGCGCAGTACGTGGCGCACACCCCGAGCGGCAGCTACTCCGTGTACCGGCAGGTGGACGGAGTCCGGGAGTCGTCCCTCGACCTGGGGAGCATGTACCGGCCCAAGTACTTCACCGGCGGCATCGCCGTGCACGGCTCGCCGTCGATCCCCGCCTACCCGGCCTCGCACGGCTGCATCCGGGTGTCCGACACGGCGATGAACTGGATCTGGTCCTGGGGTGCCCCCATCGGCACCCCGGTGCACGTGTACTGACACGGGGCGACACGGGGCGCGGCGGCCGGGCCGCCCCGCCCCGTGGCGTCGGCCTATCGGCGCGGCTCGGGGCGGTGGACGCCTCTCGGGCGGTAGCCGAGGTGGTCCGAGACGCCGGCGAGGTCGGCGAGGTACCAGACGATCGCCAGCCACATCTCGGTGCCCTGCAGGCCGGGGACGGACGAGTCGCCGCGGGCGGCGAAGCCCGTGCCCTGACCGGGGGTCCAGAGACGCAGGGCCTGGACCAGCAGCTCGCGGGCCTTCCCGGTGACCTCCTCCTGTCGGTGGGCGGCCCGGCGGGTGAGCCACAAGGGGTAGGCGACGTCGAGGAGGTTGCAGGCGTTCCAGCGGTCGGGGGAGAACCGGGACGGGTCGGCGAGGTGCCGCAGCACCGTGTCCACGACCCGCTCGGGGTGCGGCACGGGGACACCGAGCTGGCCGAAGGTGCCCCGCACGGCGCGGTACCAGCCGTTGACCGGCAGGAGCAGGTCGTCGTGATCGACCCGTCCCCACAGGCCGGTGCCCGGGTCGACGCGCGTGATCAGCCAGCCGAGCAGCGCCTCCTCGACCCCGGACGGGTTCCCGTGGCCGCCGAGGCGGTTCCAGGTCAGGGCCGTGCCGAGGGCGTCGACCTGTGCCCCGGCGCCCCAGGGGTCGTGCTGCCACGGGAGCGCGTCGAGCCAGTGCGTGACGTCCGTGGCCGTGTCGGCCGGGCGGAGGCCGACCGGCGCCGGGAAGGCGCTGCCGAGCAGGTCGAGCGCGTACCCGACGGAGAGCACGTGGTAGGCGGCGTCCCCGTCGTCGAGGGTCGGCGTGCCGCCGTCGGCGCCCAGCCCGGCGACGAGGCCCGAGCGCGGATCCTGCCAGGACCGCAGGCGGGCGGCCTGCTCGTCGGCCGGGATCTGCGTGGGCGGGCCGCCGAGCAGGAGGTCGGCGATCTCGATCGCGTCGCACTGCGCGCGGACCGTCGGCTCCGCCTCCGGCCGGTCGCCGAACAGGCCCGTCGCAGGGTCCCAGCACCGCTCCAGGAGGGCGCTCGCGTCTGTGCGGGCCCGGTCGGCGAACGCGGAGACCGTCGCCTCCAGACAGTCGGCCGCCGTCTCCGCGCCGTTACCCGACGTGCCCGGACGGCTCGTCGTGCCCGGACCGTCGCCGGCCGGCTCCGGCCGCAGCGCCGGGACCCGCCACTTGAGGACCCGCGCCGGGTTGCCGCCCACGATCGCCCCGGCCGGGACGTCCTTGGTCACCACCGCGCCGGCCGCGAGCACGGACCGGCTGCCGACGTCGACGCCGTCGAGCACGACGACGTGGGAGCCGACCCACACGTCGTCGCCGATCGTGACGCCCCGCGCGGTGAGCCCCTGCTGCGCGAACGGGACGTCCGGGTCGTCGATGACGTGGTTGAACGCGATGATCGACGTGTGGGCGCCGATACGGACCCAGTCGCCGATGCGGATGTCGCCGCGGACGACCGCGTAGGGGTTGATCGAGCAGTGGTCCCCGACGGTCACGTCGCCGCTGAGGTAGGCGCCGGCGGCGACGTAGCTGTCCTCGCCCAGGCGCAGGCTCTCGTTCTGGATCGCGGCCTTCGCCGAGACGAAGCAGTCCCGGCCCACGACGTAGCCGCGCTCCGTCCGGAGCCTCTCCTGGAGGCGGAGCTGCCGGTCGCGCTCAGTCTCGCTCGCGTCCGACCAGAACGTCCAGGGCGAGTAGTCGAAGTGGTCGGCGTCGTACGGCAGCGCGGGCAGGGCGGCACCGTCGGCGGCGGGTGCGGGACGCATCGGGCCTCCAGGTCGGGTTCTCACGGGGTCGCACCACGGCAGGGCGGAGACCACCGCGGGGCGGGCCACACCACAGTAGGTACGCGGGCTGGAAAGCGCTATACGCGCTCGCTCCTCGGTCGTGTCCGCCACGAGGTGCGCGGGGAGGCGTGCGGCCGCGGGCGCTAGGGTTGCGACTCGTGGTCGCCGATGCTCCTGGTCTTCTGCCGGCTCCCGTCTCCGTGCGGACCGGGAGCGGGACCGTCACGCTCGCCGACGGCGCACGCGTCGCCGCGGACCCGGGCCTCCGGCCGGCCGCCCGCTGGTGGCGCGGGGTGACGGAGGCGGCGTTCGGCGTCGACCTCGTGCCCGACGACGCTGCCGCGGCAGATCCCGACATCACCTTCGGCCACGCCCCGGACGTCCTCCCGGGCGGCTACCGCCTGCGCATCACGCCCGTCGCGGCGCAGGGCACGACGGGCGCACCGACCGGGCCCGCGCGCCGAGCGGCCGCGCACCCCCCGGGACGGGTGCGGGTCGAGGCATCCGACCTCGACGGCGCGCACGCCGCCGCCCAGACGCTGCGGCAGCTGGCCGGTCCCGCCGCGTTCCGCCGCGCACCGGTCCGCGGCGCCGCCGGAGCCCGCCCGCCGTCGTCGCGCACGGTCGGCCTTCCGGTCGGCACCGTCGAGGACCACCCCCGCTTCGCCTGGCGCGGGGTGCTGCTCGACGTCGCCCGGCACTTCCTGCCCCGCCAGGACGTGCTGCGGTTCGTCGACCTCGCGGCCCTGCACAAGCTCAACGTGCTCCAGCTCCATCTCACCGACGACCAGGGCTGGCGGTTCGAGGTGCGCCGCTACCCCGAGCTGACGCAGGCCGGCGCGTGGCGGGCGGAGTCGACGGTCGGGACGTGGCGGACCGGTACCGGCGACGGCACGCCGCACGGCGGCTTCTACACCCAGGACGACCTGCGCGAGATCGTCGCGTACGCGCGGGACCGCGGGGTCGCCGTCGTCCCCGAGATCGACGTGCCCGGGCACGTCGAGGCGGCGGCGGCCGCCTACCCGTTCCTCGGCACCCGCAAGCACCGCCGCGGCGTCCGTACCACCTGGGGCATCAGCGAGGACGTGCTCGACCCGTCCGACGAGTCGCTCTCCTTCTTCCGGCACGTGCTCGACGAGGTCGTGGAGGTGTTCGACGCCCCGTGGATCCACCTCGGCGGCGACGAGGTCCCGACCGGCCACTGGGCGGCGTCGCCCGCGATCCGGGCGCGCGCCGCCGCCCTCGGCCTCGTCGGGGACGACGGCGGTCCCGACGTGGCCCGCCTGCACGGCTGGTTCCTCGGCCGCCTGGCCGAGCACGCGCGCTCCCTGGGGCGGCGCGCGCTCGTCTGGGACGACGCCCTCGGCCCCGACCTGCCCGACGACGTCGCCGTGGTGGCCTGGCAGGCTCCTCGGCCGCACGTCGCCGGCGAGGCGGTGGCCGCCGGGCACGACGTCGTCGTCGCCCCCGAGCACGCGTTCTACCTGGACCACCGCGCGAGCGACGACCCCGGTGAGCCGGTCCCGGTCGGCTTCGTACGCACCGTCGAGGACGTCCTCGCCTACGACCCGGCGTCCGCGCTCTCCTCCCCGCCGCGCACGGAACCGTCAGCACCCGGCGCGGACGGGGCGGTGCCCGGGCCCGACGGCTCGCGAGCGAGGGCCGGTGCGGGTCCCGCGCCCGCCCCGGGGCGGCTGCTCGGCGGCCAGGCGCAGGTCTGGACCGAGCACCTGGACTCCGCACGCCGTGTGGACTACGCGGCGTTCCCGCGGCTCGCGGCGGCTGCCGAGGTGCTCTGGTCGCCGGCGGCGGACCGCGCGCCGGGGACGCCGTCGTCGGCGGAGTTCCTGGACCGGCTGGCCGCGCACCACCTGCCCCGGCTCGACGCCTACGGCGTCGAGTACCGCCCGCTCGACGGCCCGCGCCCGTGGCAGCGCCGCCCGGGCGTCGCCGGTCGTGCGCGCGACATCGGCGTGGAGGTTCCCGTGGCCAGGAGCCCGAGGAAAGACGGGGCGGCCGTGAGCCTGGTCCGCGGGGCGCGGCTGCCGCTGCCCGACGGCGGGCTGTCCGAGCCCGTGGACCTGCATCTCGCGGGCGGGCGCGTGGCGCTGGTGACCCAGGCCGGTGCGGGTCCCACGGCGGCCGGCGGGCGGGGCGCCGCGCCGGGCCCGGCCCTCGGCACGGCGCCGGGCACCGTGCTGGACGCCGGCGGGCGCGTCGCGCTGCCGGGACTGATCGACGCGCACTCGCACGCCGAAGGAGTGGTGTTCGACCCGGACGTGCAGCACGCCCTGCTGCGCCAGGGGGTCACGACGGTGGTGACCGGGCAGGACGGGGTGTCGTACGCGCCGGGTGACGGGGTGTGGCCGGCGGCGTACTTCGCGGCGATCCTCGGCGACCGCCCGGGAGACGGAGGCGGCCCGCCGGGGAACGGAGGCGACCGGCCAGGTTACCGTGGCCCTCGCGTGCGCGACCTCCTGGCCTGCTACGACGGGACTGTCCCGGTGAACGTCGCGTACCTCGCCCCGCACGGCACGATCCGCCACGAGGTGCTCGGAAGCAGCCCGAAGCGCGCCTCCAAGAAAGAGCTGGCGCTCATGTCGCGGCTGCTCCGCCAGGCGCTCGACGACGGCGCGTGCGGGCTCTCGACCGGACTCGAGTACGTGCCCGGCGGCTACGCGGACGAGCGGGAGCTGGTCACGCTGGCCGCCGTCGTCGCCAGGCGCGGGCTGCCGCACGTCAGCCACATGCGCGGGTACGAGGACAAGGCCGGGGACGCGTTCGCCGAGCTGGTGCGGATCGCGCGCGAGACCGGCGTCGCGACCCACGTGTCGCACTACCACGGGCCTGCCGCCGAGCTCGCCGGGTACGTCGACGAGGCCCGGTCCGGCGGGCTGGACATCACCTTCGACACCTACCCCTACCTGCGGGGATGCTCCATCCTCTCGATGGTCTCGCTGCCGTCCTGGCTCCCGCTCGCCGACCCGGACGCCACCGTCGCCGCACTGCGCGACCCGGCGGTGGCCGCCCGGCTGCGGCGCGAGCACTTCGCCGGGCTCGCCGACCTGTGGCCGCGCGTCACCTTCGCGTCCGTCCCGGCCCGCGGGGGCCGCAACCTGACGTGGGCGGAGGGCCGCACGCTGCCCGACGTCGCCACCCGGCTCGGGCTCGACCCCGGCGACGCCGTGATCGAGGTGCTCGTGGCGACCGGCCTGCGGGCCACGTGCGTCTTCGCGCAGCCGCCCACCAACTCCGCCGAGTCGGTCCGGGCGCTCGCGGGCCATCCCGCGCATCTGGGCGGGTCCGACGCGATCTACCTGGGCGGACGCCCGCACCCGCGGGGCTGGGGAGCGTTCGCGCGGATGCTGTCCGAGCGCGTCGGGTCGGGGGACTGGTCGTGGCACGACGCCGTGGAGCACCTCGCGGGGCGGGCGGCACGCCGCTTCGGCCTCTCCGGCCGGGGCGTGCTCGCCGCCGGGTCCGTGGCCGACGTCGTCCTGGTCGACCCGGGCACGGTCCGCGACCGCGCGACGTACGACCTGCCCCGCGTGGTCGCGTCCGGCATCGACGACGTCCTGGTGCGCGGTATCCCGGTCCTGGCCGACGGGGCCCTCACGGGTGCGACCCCGGGCGCTCCGCTCCGCCCGGACCGGTCCCGCCGGGCCGGCACCTCCGGCCTGTGACCCGCTGCCCGTGGTGCTGCCGAGCCGGCCGGGGGCGGCCAGGACGGACCCCCTCGGCGGCAGCGGTGTCCGCCGAGGCAGGGAGGGACGAGCGGGAGCGACCGCCCTGGCAGAAGCGGGGTGGCGGCGTCCGGCAGGATGTGTCCCGTGCGTATCGATGACTCCTCGCTGTCCTGGCCGCTGCTCACCGTCGACGAAGCGGCGCTCGACCACAACATCGCGTCCGTCGCGACGACGTTCTCGGACGCCGGCGTGGAGTTCGCGCCGCATGTGAAGACACACATGTCGACAGGGATCTACCGGCGCCAGGCGGCCGCCGGGACCTGGGGCGCGACGGTGGCCACGCCCAGCCAGCTCCGGGAGGTCGTCTGGTGGGGCAAGGTCGGCCTCCGGACCCGCGTGCTGCTGGCCAACGAGCTCACCGACCCGCGCGAGATCCGCTGGCTGCGCTCCGCGCTCGACGCGGGCGACGTCGAGGAGGCCTGGGTCTACGTCGATTCGCCCGAGGGCGTGGCGCTGCTGGACGCGGCGTTCGCCGAGGCGCTGTTTCCCGAGCGGCTGGGCGTGCTGGTGGAGGTCGGCGTGCCGGGGGGCCGCACCGGTGTGCGGTCGATCGGCCAGGTCGCCGCCCTCGCCCGTGAGGTGACCCGGACGGGGCTGCGGCTCGTCGGTGTCGCCGGCTACGAGGGCCCGGTGGCCGGCGGGACCAGCGACGGCGAGCTCGAGGCCGTGGCCCGCTGGTGCGCCGACCTGCGCGCGGCGGGCGCTCGCGTCGCCGGGCTCGTGGACGCCCAGGTGGTGCTCAGCGCGGGCGGGAGCGCGTTCGCCGACGTCGTGCTGCGCGAGCTGACCCGACCGCTGGTCGACCCGTCGGGCGCGTCGGTCGCGACGCGCGTGGTGCTGCGGTCCGGCGCGTACGTCGCGCACGACCACGGCCACTACCGGCGCACCGACCCGTGGAGCCGGCTGGGCAGGGCGCCGTTGCGCCCGGCGCTGACGGTGTGGGGGCAGGTGCTCTCGACGCCGGAGCCCGGGCTGGTCATCTGCGGCGTGGGGCGCCGCGACGCGTCGTCGGACATCGACCTGCCGACACCGCTCACGGTCCGGACGGTCGACGACGACGGGCGTCTCGGCGCGGCGCGCGAGCTCCCCGACGGCTGGGGCGAGGTGACCGCGCTCAACGACCAGCACGCCTTCGTGCGGGTCGGGCAGGCGGCGGCCGAGGCGATCCGCCCGGGGGACGTGGTCGGCTTCGGGATCTCGCACCCGTGCACCACCTTCCAGCTCTACCGCACGGCATACCTGGTGGACGGCGACGAGATCGTGGAGCCGCTCCGCCTCGCCTTCCACTGACGGGACCGGCTCGCGCCCGCACCCGGCGAGCGAGCGCACGGTGCGCTCCGGTGGTGCGGGCACCGTGGGAGCGGCGCCGGTCGGCGGCGTCGTCCAGGAACAGGAGGAACCTCATGAGCAAGCACGCGATCCGGACCGACCGGGCTCCGGCGCCCGCGCACACCTTTCACCAGGGCGTGCGGAAGGGGCCGTTCGTGCAGGTGAGCGGGCAGGGGCCCGTGGACCCGGTGTCGGGGGAGTACGTCTTCCCGGGCGACGTCGCCGCGCAGACGACCCGGACCCTGGAGAACGTGGCGGCGATCGTGGAGGCGTCGGGGGCGACGTTCGACGACGTCGTCATGCTGCGCGTTTACCTCACGTCGCGGGACGACTTCGCCGCGATGAACGAGGCGTACGGCGCGTTCGTGACGGAGCGCTGCCCGTCGGGCGTGCTGCCCGGCCGGACCACGGTGATGGTGGGGCTGCCGCGCGAGGAGATGCTGGTGGAGATCGACGCCCTGGCGATCACCGGCTGAGGGGTGTTCGGCCGCCGCCGGCCCCGGCGATCACCGCCGGAGGAGGGGACGGCGGTCCCTGCCGTAGAGCGCACTCCGACGGGTGGGAGCGCAGTCACGCGACCCAACGGGTGAAAAATCGGGTGAAACGGTCGGTCCGACCGTAAATTCTCGGTGACATGGCTGGACCCGCGCGCCCCCGAGGTCTTTAGTAGGGGGGCTAACATAAGCGCGGCGTGCGGGCCGGAGGAGGCGTCGCCGGTTCCGTCGCCGGGCTCGTCGAAGGGTCGTGCGGTCATGAGGAAGAAGAACGTCAGTGCCGCGCTCGCCGCGGCGTGCGCCACGTCTCTGGTCGTCGCCGGGTGCGGGGCGGAGCCGGAGGGCGAGGAGAGCGCTGCCCCCGCGGGGCCGACGACGGTCCGCGTGTGGCTGGCCGGGCAGGACACGCCCGAGGAGGCCGTCGAGTACCTGACGGAGGCCTTCGAGCGGGAGCATCCGGACGTCGAGCTCATCGTGGACCGCCAGTCGTGGACCGGCCTGACGGACGTGCTGACCGACCGCCTCAGCCGCGGCACCCGGGAGGTCGTGCCGGACGTCGTCGAGATGGGCAACACCCAGGCGGCGGCGTTCAACGCCAGCGGCCTGCTCGCGGAGATCACGCCGGAGCAGTACGCCGAGCTGGGCGGGGACGACCTGCTGCCCGGGTTCGTCGAGGCGGGCACCTACGACGACGCCTACTACGCGATGCCGTACTACGCCGGCTCGCGCGTGCTGTTCTACTCCGAGGAGATGCTCGGCGGCCGGCCCGTCCCCGAGACGCTCGACCAGCTCGTGGACACGGCTGTCGAGATGCGTACCCCGGAGTTCTCCGGCATGTGGCTACCGGGGCGCGACTGGTACAGCGCCCTCGGCTTCGTCTGGGCGAACGGCGGGTACGTCGCCCAGCAGCGCGACGACGGCTCGTGGGACGCGGGCTTCTCCACGCCCGGCGGGATCGAGGGGATGGCGCAGGTGCAGCGCCTCATGACGGCGGCGTCGAACGCCCCGATCGAGGCCGACGGCACGAACCTGCACGAGCCGTTCTGCGCGGGCGCCGCGGGCTTCGTCTCCGGCCCGACCTGGCTGCAGTGGGACATCAAGGCCCCGGAGGTGCCCGAGGAGGAGGGCGGGAACCCGGGCTGCGGGTCCACCCGCGGCAAGGACCTGAAGGCCGTCCCGCTGCCCGGGACCGAGCCGGGAAGAGCGGCCCCGGTCTTCGCGGGCGGGTCGAACATCGCGATGGCCGAGCGGTCCGAGCACCCCGAGCTCGCCTACGAGGCGATGCGGATCATGCTGGGGGACGAGTACCAGACGATCCTGGCCGAGGCCGGGCTGATCCCGGGGCGGAGCTCGCTGGCGGTCGCGGTCGACCAGTCGGACCCGATCGCCGCCGCGGGAGTGGTCGCGGCGCAGGAGGCGCGGGTGACCCCGGCCGCGCCGAAGTGGTCCGACATCGAGGCCTCCGGCATCATCCCGACCGCCTTCGAGAGGCTCGCCCGCGGCGGCGACCCCACGCAGGTGGCCAAGGACCTCGACTACCAGATCGAGTCGATGCTCAACTGGCTCTCCGCGGACGACGCGCGCGAGGAGGGCTCAGGGGCCGGCGACGGCGCCACGGCCACGGCCTCCAACGCCTCCGTCGGCACGGGTGGCGAGTGAGGCGCGCAGCGGCCCTCGGCGCCTGCCCCGGCCGCCCGGTGGTGCGGGTGAGGTTCAGTAACGGTCAGGTAACGGCCCCGCACGGTCATGGACAGCGGCACGTTAATCAGGTGTACTAACAAACATGCCGACGACGACACGTAGCAGCGGAAAGGTGGGTGAGCGCCTCCGCGCCACCTCCAAGGTGCTTCCCGAGCACGCACGCGCGCACAACCGTTCGCTCGTGCTCCAGCACCTGTTCCACGAGGGCCCGACGTCGCGCGCCGACCTCGCCCGCGCCACCTCCCTGACCCGCGTCACCATCTCCGACCTCGTCTCGGTGCTGATCGCCGAGGGCCTCGTCGAAGAGCTCGGCACCCGGCCCGGTCAGCGCGTCGGCAAGCCGGCGATCCTGGTCGGCCTGCGCGGCGACGCGTTCCAGATCGTCTCCCTCGACCTGACCGACGCCGCCCAGATCCGCGGCGCCGTGGTCAGCCTGACCGGTCAGGTCCTCGAACGCCGCACCGTCGACGTCGACGGCCGCACCGGCGACGAGCTCACCGACCTCGTCGCCCGCTTCGCCCGGCTGCTCGTCGCCGCGGCCTCCTGTCCCGTGCTCGGCGTCGGCGTCGGCTCGCCCGGCGTCATCGACGAGAACGGCCGCGTCATCGAGGCCCCGAACCGCGGCTGGTACGACCTGCCGCTCGCCGAGATCCTCACCGACCGGATCGGCCTGCCCGTCCAGGTCGCCAACGACGCCAACACGGCGGCGCTCGGTGAGTTCACCTACGGCGGCGCCGCCGCCGGCACCCTCGTGATGCTCGTGGGGCTCGGCGTCGGCGCCGGGATCCTCGTCGACGGCATCCGGGTGCACGGCCTGCACTTCGCCGCCGGCGAGCTCGGCCACACCACAGCCGTCGACGACGGCGAGCCGTGCGCCTGCGGCCGCCGCGGCTGCCTCGAGACCGTCCTGTCCACCCGCGCGCTGCGCCGCGCGGTCGAGGACAAGGACCCCAAGACCGCTGACGCCGACCTGGCGGAGGTCGGCAGGGTGCTCGGAACGACCCTCGCACCCGTCGTCAGCGCGCTGAACCTCGCCGAGGTCCTGCTGAGCGGTCCCGCGGACCTGCTCGACGGCCCCCTGCGAGAGGCAGCGCACGAGACCCTGCTGGAGCGGACGATGCCGGCGGTCAGCGCCGGACTGCAGCTCCGGATGGCGTCTCTCGGTCAGGACGTGGTGCTCCTCGGCGCCGCCGTCCTGGTCCTGTCCGCTCAGCTGGGGGTGTCGTGAGCACAGAGGTGTGGTCACGCAGGCGGCGGGGCACTTCACCCGCACCGGCATCACAGGAAAGCTCCGAGAGGAAAACTTCGTGAGGAAGAACCGTCTTGTCGCCATCACGGCGACAGCATCCATGACCATGGCGCTCGGCGCGTGCGCGGCCGGCGACGACGAGACCGCCGACGGCGGGCCGAGCACCGGCGAGGTCCGCGTCTGGCTCGTCGGGACCGACACGCCCGACGAGGCCCGCGACTACCTGGTCGAGACCTTCGAGGAGGAGAACGAGGGCTCCACGCTCGTCATCGAGGAGCAGTCCTGGGACGGGCTCGTCGACAAGTACACGACGGCGCTCGCGGGCTCCGACGCCCCGGACGTCGTCGAGATCGGCAACACGCAGGCCTCGGCCTTCACGTCCGCGTCGTACTTCAGCGAGCTGACCGACGAGGAGTTCGAGGAGCTCGGCGGCAGCGACCTGCTCCCCGGGTTCGTCGAGGCCGGCGACTGGGAGGGCGCCCACTACGCGGTGCCGTACTACGCCGGCTCGCGCGCGGTGTTCTACAGCCCCGAGCTGGTCGACGCCGAGGTCCCCGCCACGCTCGACGAGTACGTCGACACGGCGAAGGACGCTTACACGAAGGGCAAGTTCTCCGGCATGTGGTGGCCGGGCCAGGACTGGTACAACACCCTGCCCTTCATCTGGGAGAACGGCGGCTACGTCGCCGAGCAGGCCGAGGACGGCACCTGGGACGCGGGCTTCTCCAGCGAGGGTGGCCTCGCCGGCATGGAGCAGATCCAGGACCTGATGCTCAACGCGTCGAACGCCCCGGCGGACGGTCAGGAGACCGACCTGCAGGTGCCGTTCTGCGAGGGCAAGATCGGCTACCTCTCCGCGCCGACGTGGATCCAGTGGTCCATCAAGGCGCCCGAGGAGCCCGCGGAGGAGGACGGCGTCCCCGGCTGCGAGTCGACGTACGGCGCGGACCTCGAGGCCTTCGCCCTGCCGGGCAAGGACGGCGGCGCCGCCCAGGTGTTCGCCGGCGGCTCGAACGTCGCCATCGCGCAGAAGTCGGAGCAGCGTGACCTGGCCTACGAAGCGCTCAAGATCATGCTGAGCGACGAGTACCAGAGCATCATCGGCGGCACCGGCCTGATCCCGGCCAAGGTCTCCCTGGCGGGCGAGGTCCCGCAGGAGGACTCGATCGGCGCCGCGGGTGTCGAGGCGGCGGCGAGCTCCAGGCTCACGCCGGCCACGCCGAAGTGGGCCGACGTCGAGGCGCAGACCGTGCTGCAGACCCAGTTCACGCGTCTCGCCAACGGCGACGACGTGGAGCAGGTCGCCGCCGACCTCGACGCCGAGATCGAGGCCATCCTCAACGGCTGACGCCTCGGCGTCACCCCTCCCACGGTCCCCTGCCCGGCACCCCCGGAGCCGGGCAGGGGACCGTCACCTTGCCCCCCGACCCGCTCGTCATCGGAAGGCGGCCATGAGCTCCCTCGCCACCGAAACCCCGGCGCCACCGGCGCCCGCGGCGCCGCCGTCCCCGCGGCAGCGCCGCCGCTTCCCCACCGTGCCCTGGCTCCTGCTGTCCGCGTCGATAGTGATCCTCGGCGTCCTGACCGGCTACCCGGTCGTGCGGATGCTGATCATGTCCTTCCAGGAGTACGAGCGCGCCCAGGTCATGGGCGTGCCCGCCGAGTGGGTGGGCTTCGACAACTACGTCGCGATCCTCACCGACAGCACCTTCTGGGCGGTCCTGGGCCGCAGCATCCTCTTCATGATCGTCGCGGTCGTGCTGACCATGGTGATCGGCACTCTCGTCGCGCTGCTCATGATGCGCCTGAGCAAGGGGTTCCGGCTCCTGGTCGCCGTCGGCCTGCTGCTCGCCTGGGCGATGCCGCCGATCAGCTCGACGACCGTCTGGGGCTGGATCTTCGACACCGAGTACGGCCTCGTGAACAACCTGCTCACCCGGATCACGGGGGAGCGCTGGTTCGGCCACTCCTGGCTGCTCGACCCGCTCGGCTTCTTCACCATCCTGACCTTCATCATCGTCTGGGGTGCCATCCCGTTCGTCGCGTTCACGATGTACGCGGGGCTGTCCCAGATCCCGGGCGAGGTCCTCGAGGCCGCCCAGCTCGACGGTGCCAGCGCGTCCCAGCGCTTCCGGCTCGTCATGGTGCCGTACGTGCGGACCATCATCACCGTGCTCGTGGTGCTCTCGATGATCTGGGACCTCAAAGTCTTTCCGCAGGTCTACGCGCTCCAGGACATCGGCGGTGACCGCCAGAAGACCAACACGATCGGCGTCTACATCTACCAGATGGGCATGGGCCAGGGGCACTTCGGCACCGCCAGCGCCATCGCGTTCGTCTTCGTGGGGGTCATGCTCCTGCTGTCGATCTACTACGTGCGCCGCACCATCAAGGAGGAAGAGCTGTGAGCGGGGTCAAGCTGGCCGACCGGGGGCCGGCGGCCCCCGCGCGCAGGTCTGGAAGCGCTACCGTCACGGCGGCGGTACGCAGGTCGCCCGTCAGGCGCGTCAAGGACGCCGGGTGGGGGGCCGTCGCGCTCGCGGTCTTCGGCGTGTTCGTCTTCCCCGTCTACTGGATGCTGAACACGTCGTTCCTGCCGAACGACCGGATCCGGGGCGAGGAGATCTCCTTCTTCCCGACACCGGACGTCTTCACGCTGTCGAACTATCGCTCGGCGATGTTCAGCCAGGAGCGGGCGCCGTTCGAGCCTGCCGTGCTGAACTCGATCGGCACCACGTTCCTCACTCTTCTCGTGTGCCTCGTGGTGGGCTTCGTCGCGTCGATCGCGCTGACGCGCTTCACCTTCAAGGGGCGCCGGACGTTCCTCGTCCTGATCCTCGTGATCCAGATGATCCCGGGCGAGGCGATGATCATCTCCCTGTTCCGGATCATCGACGGCTGGGCGCTGATCAACACGATCATCGGCCTCTCGATGGTGTACGTGGCGGGCGTCCTGCCCTTCACCATCTGGACGCTGCGGGGCTTCGTCGCGGGCGTGCCGAAGGAGCTCGAGGAGGCCGCGATGATCGACGGCTGCTCGCCGGCGGGAGCCTTCTGGCGGGTCACGTTCCCGCTGCTCGCACCCGGGCTCGTCGCCACCGGCATCTTCGCCTTCATCAACGCGTGGAACGAGTTCGTCATGGCGCTGGTGATCATGCAGCGCCCCGACGCGATGACCCTGACACTCTGGCTGCGGACCTTCCTCATGGTCACGCAGGCCACGAACTGGGGCGCCGTCATGGCCGCCGCGGTCCTCGTGGCGATCCCGGCAGTGATCTTCTTCCTCCTCGTCCAGGGCCGGATGTCCGGTGGCCTGGTCGCCGGCGCGGTGAAAGGCTGATGAACACGAGCACCAACACGTCCGGGCCCACGCCGTACACCGTCGGCCTGGACATCGGCGGGACCAAGATCCTGGGCGCCCTCCTGGACCCGCAGGGCGGCCTGGTCGCCACCACGCGCCTGGCCACCGAGCTCGGGCCCGACGGCGTGGTGCGGTCCGCCACCCGTGCCGTGCGCGACGTCGTCGGCGCGGCCGGGCTCGACCTGACCGTGGTGGGTGGCGTCGGGCTCGGCATCCCGGGGATCGTGGACGCTGCGGCCGGCACCGTGAAGCACGCGGTCAACCTCGGGGTCGAGGGCGACGAGCTGCCGCTGGCCGGCCTGCTCTCCGTCGCGCTCGGCGGCATCCCCGTCGTCGTGGAGAACGATCTCAACGTCGCCGCCGTCGGTGCCGCACACGTGCTCGAGCGCGAGCGGTCCGGGCCGGACGGTGGTCGTGGTCCGGCGGGCGCCGGTCCGGGCGGCGGCACGACCGGCCACGAAGATCTTGCGTTCCTCGCGCTCGGCACCGGTGTCGCGTCCGGGCTCGTCATGGACGGCCACCTGCGCCGCGGGGTGAGCGGCGCCGCCGGGGAGATCGGGCACGTGCCGGTCGACCCGGCGGGTCCCGAGTGCTCCTGCGGGCAGCGCGGCTGCGTCGAGACGTTCGTGTCCGGCACCGCGCTGGCCGAGGCCTGGCCGGCACGGCACGGCAGGCCGGCACCGGTGGAGCTGTTCGAGGCCGCCGAGGCCGGGGACGCCGAGGCGATCCGGGTGCGCACGCGGTTCTCGGACGCCGTCGCGGCGGCGGTGCGGTTGCTCGTGCTCACCGTCGACGTGCGCTACGTGGTGCTCGGCGGCGGCGTGGCTCAGCTCGGGCAGCCGCTGCTCGACGTCGTGCGCGACTCCCTGCGGGAGCAGGCGAAGGCGTCGCCGTTCCTCGCGTCGCTGGGGCTGCCCGGACGTGTCACGCTGGCCCCGGCGGACGTGCCGGTCGCCGCCGTCGGTGCGGCGGTGCTGGGCCGGCGCGACGGCGAGACGACGGCCGAGGACCCCCGCGCGACGCAGCGGCCCGCGGCGGCGCCGTCGGACAGGATCACGGACCGGGCGCTGGCGGGCGCGAAGACGGAAGGACGCTGACATGGAGGTCGTGATCGCAGCGGCCGACGAGCTGGCACGGCTGGCCGCGGACGCGACCGAGGGTCTGCTGACCGAGCGGCCCCGGAGCGTCCTCGGGCTGGCCACCGGTTCCAGCCCGCTCAAGGTGTACGACGAGCTCGCCCGGCGGCACGAGGACGGGCTGTCCTTCGCGCGCGCCCGCGCCTTCATGCTCGACGAGTACGTCGGCCTGCCCGACGACCATCCCGAGCGGTACCGGAACGTCATCGAGAAGGAGATCGCCTCCCGCGTCGACTTCGCGCCGGGGGCGGTGCAGGGCCCGGACGGCGGCGCCGCCGACCTGGAGGCGGCCTGCGCGGACTACGAGGCCGCGATCGCGGCGGCCGGCGGGGTGGACCTGCAGCTCCTCGGCATCGGTACGGACGGGCACATCGCGTTCAACGAGCCGGGCTCGTCGCTGGCGTCGCGTACGCGGATCAAGACGCTGACGCGGCAGACCCGCGAGGACAACGCGCGCTTCTTCGGCGGGGCGGTCGACGACGTGCCGCGGCACTGCCTCACCCAGGGCCTGGCGACGATCATGTCGGCGAAGCACCTGGTCCTGCTCGCCACCGGCCGGGCGAAGGCGGAGGCGGTGCACCAGCTCGTGGAGGGGCCGGTCTCGGCCATGTGGCCGGCGACGATCATGCAGCTCCACCCGCACGCCACCGTCCTGGTGGACGACGCGGCCGCAAGCCGCCTCCAGCTTGCCGACTACTACCGCCAGACCTATGCGGAGAAGCCGGACTGGCAGGGCCTGTAGCGGCCTGCGGGCCAGATCCAGGAGGCGCGAGACGGCCGACCCGCCGGGAAGCGGTCGCCCGGCGCCTCCTGGGTCAGCTCGTCAGAGGGAGGGCCGTGGTGGGCAGGGCAGGGTCTCCCGCCGAGAGGCGGCGGGCCCCGCGCGGGAGCTCCGCCCGGGCGTTCGCGTGGGTCCTTACCGCGTTCTCGACGCCGTAGGCGCCCACCCAGCGGGAGTCCACCGCGCCCTCCACGACGAGCGGCGCGTGCAGCGGGCGGATGTCACGGGTCTCGGGGGTCCAGGCGTTGACCAGCTCGTCCGGCCCGGTCACCAGGACCTCCTCGGTGGCCCGGCCGTCCGGGCCGTACCGCCGGCCCGCCGCCTTGCGGCCCCCGCGCGACTCCTTGCCGGAGGACGCCTTCGCCACCGGCTCCAGTCTTCCGGCCGAGTTCTCGCGCGTGACGAGCTTGTAGACCATCCCGCAGGTCGGGGCCCCGGACCCGGTCACGAGCTGGGTGCCCACGCCGTAGGTGTCCACCGGCACGGCGGCGAGCGAGGCGATCGCGTACTCGTCGAGGTCCGAGGTGACCACGATCTTCGTGTCGCGCGCGCCCAGCTCGTCGAGCCGGGCGCGGACCTCGGTGGCGAGCCCTCCGAGGTCCCCGGAGTCGAGACGGACGGCGCCGAGGCCCGTCCCGGCGATCTCGACGGCGCGGTCGACGCCGCGCATCACGTCGTACGTGTCGACGAGCAACGTGGTGCCGGCGCCGAACGCCTCGACCTGCGCGCGGAACGCGGCCGGCTCGTCGTCGTGCAGGAGCGTGAACGCGTGCGCGGCGGTGCCGATGGTGCTCAGGCCGTAGCGCATGCCGGCCTCGAGGTTGGACGTGCCCGCGAACCCGGCGATGACGGCGGCCCGGGAGGCAGCGATCGCCGCCTGCTCGTGCGCGCGCCGCGAGCCCATCTCCAGCACGGGCCGGTCCACCGCCGCGCTGGTCATCCGCGAGGCGGCCGACGCGACCGCGGAGTCGTAGTTGAGGATCGACAGCACGAGCGTCTCGAGGAGCACCGCCTCCGCGAACGTGCCCTCGACCTGCATCACGGGTGAGCCGGGGAAGAACATCTCGCCCTCGGCATAGCCCTGGATGGTGCCCGTGAAGCGGTAGTCGGACAGGTAGTCGAGCGTGCGGGCGTCCACGACGCCCGCACGCTCGAGGTACGCCAGCTCGGCGTCGCCGAACCGGAAGTGCGGCAGCGCTTCCAGGACGCGACCGGTGCCGGCGAGCACGCCGTAGCGGCGCCCGGCGGGGAGGCGGCGGGTGAACACCTCGAACACGCAGTGCCGGTCGGCCGTGCCGTCGGCGAGCGCGGCCTGCAGCATCGTCAGCTCGTAGCGGTCGGTGAGCAGCGCGACCGACGGCCGCGCTGCCGGTCGTGGGGCCGCGGGCAGGTCTGTGGGGGTGGCGGGCGGCCGGTCCTGGTCCGGTGCGGGATCCGACGTCGTTGTCGGCGCGACGACTCTCAGGGCGGGCCAGTCGTTGAGCGGGGCGGCGATGCCCCGGGGCTCGCTGGTCATACGGTCAACGGTATGGCAGACGGACTGCGTGAGCAGGCCGAAAGCACAGAGTTTCCGCACTCGTCTCACGATCCGACCGGGTTGGATACATCACGTGGAGGTGCTCGTCACACCGTCCGGCCTCCGGAGAGGACCCGGCGCGGGTGGCGTCGCGGTCTCTCGCGGGGCACGTCACGGCGGTCGGCGAGCGACCGTCGCACCCACCCCGCGGGCGGTCCGGCCGACGCCGGGCGGGACCGCCCTCACCGCGCTCCCACGAACCACCGCCGGATCTTCGCCACCCGTTCCTCGAGCTGTGCCGCCGTGGCGAGCGGAACCTCGGGGCCGCCGCACTCGCGCCGCAGGCGCGTGTGGACGACGCCGTGCGGCTCGCCGGACCGCTTGGCCCACGCACCCACGAGCTTGGACAGCTCCTTGCGCAGCTCGCCCGCGCGACGGTGCTCGTGCTCCGCCTGCTCGGCGGCCCGCTCACGGTCCGTCGGCGCCTGCTCGGCGGCTCGCCCGCCGCGGGCCTTGACCTGGTCCGCCTGGCGCTGCCGCAGCAGCGTGGTGACCTGGTCGGGCTCCAGCAGGCCGGGCAGGCCGAGGAAGTCGAGCTCCTCGGCGGAGCCGACGTCGGCCCCGGTGCCGAACTCGCCGCCGTCGAACAGGACGCGGTCGAACGACGCCTGGGCGTCCAGCGCCTCGAAGGTGCCCTGCGTCAGGTCGCCCGACGCCTTCTCCTCACGGTTCGCCTCGGCGAGCAGCGCGGCCTCGGGGTCGTACTCGATCCCCTGCTCCTCCGCGGTGCTGGGCCGGTCCAGCGCGTGGTCGCGCTCCTCCTCGAGCCCGCCGGCCAGCGCCAGCAGCGGCGCGACGGAGGGCAGGAAGACGGACGCGGTCTCCCCGCGCGTCCGGGCGCGCACGAAGCGGCCCACGGCCTGGGCGAAGAACAGCGGGGTCGACGTCGACGTCGCGTACACGCCGACGGCGAGCCGGGGCACGTCCACGCCCTCGGACACCATGCGTACCGCGACCATCCAGCGGTCCTCCGACGCGGTGAACTCCTCGATACGGCCGGAGGCCCCGGCGTCGTCGGACAGCACCACCGTGGGGCGCTGCCCGGTGATCTCGTGCAGGTGCTTCGCGTAGGCGCGGGCGGTGTTCTGGTCGGTCGCGATGACCAGGCCGGCGGCGTCCGGGACGGCGCGCCGCACCTGGGTGAGGCGCTTGTCCGCGGCGCGCAGCACGGACGGGATCCACTGGCCCTCGGGGTCGAGGGCCGTGCGCCACGCCTGTGCGGTCATGTCCTTGGTCATGTCCTCGCCGAGGCGGGCGGAGACCTCGTCGCCGGCGCGGGTGCGCCACCGCATGTCGCCGGAGTACGTCATGAACAGCACGGGCCGCACGACGTGGTCGCGCAGGGCCTCGCCGTACCCGTACGTGTAGTCGGCGCGGGACCGGCGGATGCCGTCACGGTCCTCCTCGTACACGACGAACGGGATCGGCGACGTGTCGCTGCGGAACGGCGTACCGGTCAGCGCGAGCCGGCGGGTGGCCTCCTCGAACGCCTCGCGCACGGCGTCGCCCCAGCTCAGGGCGTCGCCGCCGTGGTGCACCTCGTCGAGGATCACCAGGGTGCGGGCGGCGTCGGTGCGCGCGCGGTGCAGGGCAGGGTTGGCGGCGACCTGCGCGTACGTGATCGCGACGCCGTCGTAGTGCGCGCCGTGGCGGCCCTGGGCGTTCGTGAAGCTGGGGTCGATGCTGATGCCGACCCGCGCGGCGGCGTCGGCCCACTGGTGCTTGAGGTGCTCGGTCGGCGCGACGACGGTCACGCGGCGCACCACCCCGGCCTCCAGCAGGTCCGTGGCGACACGCAGGGCGAAGGTCGTCTTGCCGGCGCCCGGGGTGGCGACGGCGAGGAAGTCGCGCGGGGCACGCTCGCGGTAGAGCTCCAGCGCCTCGGCCTGCCAGGCGCGCAGGTTCGACGCCGTCCCCCAGGGGGCCCGGCGCGGGAAGGCGGGACTCAGGTGCGATGCGGCCGCAGACGACGGTGTGCGCGGAAGCTGCGGCGTGTTCGTCACTTGCCGGAGCCACCTCCGCCGGGACCGCCCTTGCCGGAGTCGCCCTCGCCGTCCTGCGGCTCGCGCAGCCCCTGGTAGATCTCCTTGCACACCGGGCACACCGGGAACTTGGCGGGGTCGCGGCCCGGGACCCAGACCTTGCCGCACAGCGCGATCACGGGCCGGCCGGACATCGCCGACTTCATGATCTTGTCCTTGCGCACGTAGTGCGCGAAGCGTTCGTGGTCCCCGGGCTGGGTCTCCTCCTGGGTCTCCTCACGCTCGAGGACGCTGGTGGCACCGCTCGTGCGCGGGTCGTCGGGGGGATTGTCCAGGGGCTCGCTCATGGTCGGGATTCTACGTCGGGACACCGACACGCGTCCGACGCCCGCCGCGTGTCAGGCCGATCCGCGCGAGTGGACCCGCGACCTGCCGACGGACCGGCGCGAGGAGCGGACGCGCCGATGTCGCGGCAGGTCGGGACGTCGGATCACAGGTAGTTTCCCGCGACGGGCGCGGGCTTCCAGCGGCCCGAGGTCGCGATGTCCAGCACCCGGTCCGTGGTGAGCCCGTCGGAGCCGTGCTCCAGCAGGGAACGGCGCGCCACCTCGCGCAGGTCGGCGCCCGTGGCCCCGTCGAGGAACGAGGCCACCAGGCCGACGTCGACCCCGGCGTCCGCGGGCAGGTAGAGGCGCAGGATCGCCTCACGCCCGGTGGCGTCCGGCGGCGGGACCTCCAGGATCGTGTCGAACCTGCCGGGACGCCTGACCGCCGGGTCCAGCGCGGCGGGGTCGTTCGTGGTGGCCACGGTCAGGACGTCGTCGGTGGTGCGTGCGCCGTCGAGAGCGTCCAGGAACTCGCCGAAGCTCGTGGTGCCACGGCTGTCCTTGCCGCCCACGGAGTCGATCTCCTCGAGCACCACGAGGCACGGCCCGAGCGTGCGGACCTCCTCGTACAGCTCGGTCATCCACGTGCGCAGCACGTCGGCCGTGACCAGCACGACGGTGACGGTCCCGGCGAGCTCGGTGGCCAGCACCCGCGCCAGCTTCGTCTTGCCGACACCGGGCGGCCCGGCCAGCAGGAGGCCGCGCGACGTCGAGTGCCCGAGGGCGCGCAGCGTGTCACGGCGGGTGGTGACCCCGGCGCAGAACAGGTCCGTCTCGCGCCACACGGTGTCCGGGAGGATGAGGTCGGAGCGCTCCTGCCGCGTCGGGGTGACCGGCTTCACCATGAGCCTGCCTGGTGCGGAGGCCTGGAGCGTGCGGCCGCGGTAGGGGTGGTCGGCGCAGAGGTCGGCCGACAGCGCGTCGAGCGAGCGCTCCGCCACCTCGCGGTGCCCGGGCAGCGCGTGCGCGGTGAGGAACGGGTCGCCGAACTGGTAGCCGGTCTCGATCGCCACCGGTTCCGCGTCGCGGGTCCCCGCGGGGAACAGTACGGTCGCCGCCGTCGGGACGGTCACCCCCGTGCCCGAGCCGAGGTCGAGCCGGGACATCTGCGGGGCGCGGCGGTCCGGGCCCCGCTGGGTGACGTCCTCGGCGTGCTCGGTGATCCAGCGACCCAGCACGAACCCGTACAGCAGGTGCAGGACGGGGGAGACGGGGCGGGAGACGGTCTCCAGCGTGGACTCGTTGACGTTCCAGGTGCGCGCGAGCCATTCCGAGGCGGAGCGCGGCTCGGCCTTCTTCTCCGGGATCGGGTGGCCCAGCAGGGCGGCGATCCCCGTGACCGCCGCGCGGGCGGCGTCGTCGTACTGGCCCAGGTCGGGCCAGGCGGAGGCGGTCGGCTCGGTGTCGCCGGGATTTTCTCTCAGGGGGTTCCTCTCGTCGCGTGAAGTCACCGGGAATGTCTACCAGTCGGGGGTGGTGACGTGAAGCCAGATCCGCCTGCGGGGCAGCGGACGTGGCGGGGCAGGGCCTCGACGTGCGTCCGGCGTCAGCGTCCGCGGCGAGGGGAGTGATCATGTGCACGGCTGCGAAAGTGGCTGCGAAAGCGGCTGCGGGAGCTGGGACGACTTCTTCCCGCAGTGCGTCCACGACACGGAGCACGGGGGAGAGCTCCCCGGTGGGGACACCACCCCGAACCGGGCCGTACGGCAATGATCCAGGAACCAGGGACCCTGATGGTGAGCCTTTCGCGAACGTACCGCACAAGATGTGATTCACACCCCTTGCGGTCGATAAGGTAGTGCCTGTGACCTCCGCTGCGCAGATGCCCTCGTCCGCGCCCGCGGCAGCAGTCTCAGCCGGGACAGCCACCCAGCAGGAGACGGAGCAGGATGCGGCGGGCCGGATTGCTGACCCCTGGATCACGATCGTGTGGAACGATCCGGTGAACCTCATGTCGTACGTGACCTACGTCTTCGAGAGCTACTTCGGTTATCCGCAGGCGAAGGCGCACCGGCTCATGATGCAGGTGCACAGCGACGGCAAGGCGGTCGTGTCCAGCGGGGGCCGGGAACGCATGGAGGTGGACGTGCAGGCGATGCACGGGTTCGGGCTGTGGGCGACGCTGCAGGAGTCCGGCGGGGCGCCGCGGGGAGAGGCATGACCCCGTTCCGTGCCATGCGGCGTGGCTACGAGTCGCGGATGGACCCGGTGGAGCGGGCCGTGCTCGCCCGCGTGGCGCGCGACGTCGCGACGATGGTCCGGGACGAGACGGGCCTGCCCGCCGCCGCACCGGTTCCGGACCCGAACGACGCCCCCGCGCCCCACACGGGCAGCACGACCCGTGTGTGGAACAAGGGTCTGCTCGCCCCCGACGAGATCACCGACGGAGACCTCGCGAAGCTGACGGGCATCTCCTCGGTCGGCCCGACACCGCAGGACCCGGCGGTGCGCCGGCTCCTGCCCGACGCGAGCACGGACGACGCCGTCGCGGGCGAGTTCCGCCGCCTCACGCAGAACGACCTGGCGCGCGAGAAGGCCGAGCGCCTGGAGAACTTCGCCGACCTGCTGGAGCCGCCGCCGTCGGACGAGGATCCCGAGCCCGACAAGGCACCGTGGCAGACGCTGGGCCGGCACGGCGCGCCGCCCCCGGTGCGGGTGCCACGGGACGAGGCCGAGGCGGTCGCGGGAGCGCTCGCCGACATGCGCCTGGTCATCGCCGAGCGCCTGGGCCTCGCGTCCGACGACGACGTCAACTCGCTGACCGACCAGGTGATGTGGGACCAGCAGCTGGGCCGGGAGATCCCGGTCGCGGCCGACGGGCGCGCCGCGCGGCGCTTCTGGTCCGGGGTGTTCGTCGCGGCGGGCTTCGCGCTGGAGACCCTGATGGAGGTCATGATCGCGGACCTGCGCGGACGGCCTCGGCCTCCCGAGGGCCGCGCCGAGGACAACTGACCCGCGGCACGCGGCCGCCGGGACCGTGTGAGCACCTACACGGTGTAGGTCGCTCCCGGCTGGGCCAGCCTGACGTCGCCGTCGTAGACGTCGCGGGCCTCCGCGAGCGTGACGCCCGGCTCGTTCCACACCGGCAGGTGCGTGAGCAGCAGGCGCTTCGCGCCCGACTCGTGCGCCACCCGCCCGGCCCGCCTGCCGGTCAGGTGGATGCCCGGCTCCACGTGGTCGTCCCGCCCCTCGACGAAGGCCGCCTCGCTGAGCAGCAGGTCGGCGTCGCGGGACAGCGCGACGACCCCCTGGCAGTAGTCCGTGTCGCCGGTGTACGCGATCACCGCGCGCTCGTCGGGCCGCAGCGTGCTCGGCCCGGTCACGCGGATCCCCCAGGACTCCTCCGGGTGGAACACCCGGTGCGCCGCCAGGGTCAGCGGCCCCACCTGCACGGGTACCTCGGGCTGCCAGGCGCGGAAGTCGTAGTCGGCGGCCATGGTCTCGCCGTCGCTCAGCCCGTAGGAGCGCGCCGCCTGGGCGGCCGTCGTCGACGGGGACCAGACCGGTAGCTGCTTGCCCTTGCCCGCGCGGGCCGACCCGTGGTCCGGGTGGTACCGCAGGTACACGTACATGCCGGACAGATCGGCGCAGTGGTCCGGGTGCAGGTGGGAGATGGCGACGGCGTCGATGTCGAACGGGTCGACGGCGCGTTGCAGCGCGCCGAACGCGCCGTTGCCGAGGTCCATGACGACGGTCCAGTCGCGCGCCTCGTACCCGGCCGCGGCGGCCTCCGTCGCGGAGACCTGCACGAGGTACGACGACGCCGGCGAACCCGGCCCCGGTCCCGAACCCGAGACCCCGAGAGTGATCAGGCGCATCAGACGGCCTCCATGCGGGAGACCTCGGGGCCCAGGAAACGGTGCGCGAGCGGCTGGACGGCGTCGGGCGTGCCGGTCGTGAGGAACGCGTGGGCGGGAGGTCCCGCCTCCGGGTTCCGCTCCAGGTCGTGCTCCACGAGCTTGCGGAACACGTCCTTGGCGGTCTCGTCCGCGCTGGAGACGAGCGTGACTCCCTCGCCCATCACGTAGCTGATCGCCCCGGTGAGCAGGGGGTAGTGCGTGCAGCCCAGCACCAGAGTGTCCACGCCCGCGTCCTTCACGGGGTCCAGGTACTCGCGGGCGTACTTCAGGACCTCCTCGCCGGACGTCTGCCCCTCCTCGACGAGGCGCACGAACTCCGGGCACGCCTGGGTGGTGATCTCCAGGTCCGGGGTGACGTGGAACGCGTCGTCGTACGCGAGGGACTCCACGGTCGCACGCGTGCCGATGACGCCGATGCGGCCGGAGCGGCTGGTGCGCACCGCGGCCCGTGCCGCGGGGAGGATGACCTCGACCACCGGGATGCCGTGGCGCAGCGTGTACCGCTCGCGAGCGTCGCGCAGCGCGACCGACGACGCCGTGTTGCAGGCGATGACCAGCATCTTCACCCCGTCGGACACCAGCCGGTCCATGACGTCGAGCGCCATCGCGCGGATCGCGCCCAGGGGCTTGGGCCCGTACGGGGTGTTCGCGTTGTCGCCGAGATACCGGACCTGCTCGTTCGGTAGCTGGTCCAGGATGGCGCGCGCGACCGTGAGGCCGCCGAGGCCGGAGTCGAAGATGCCGATGGGCGCGTCGTTCACGGTGCGATGCTAATGGGCCGAATGTGTCCTATCCGTTACCCGCGCCACCCGGCATGGGTGACGCCTGCCACGTTTGCCGAGGCCAGTCGTGGACGCCGGCGTCCGAGCACCGCGCCTGCCGCGGGTGTCGGTGGCTCCGCGTAGGCTGCTCGCGTGACTATCAGTACCTCCGACATCACGCGCGCCGACGGCCGCGCCATCGATCAGCTCCGCCCCGTGAGGATCACCCGTGGGTGGCTCGACCACGCCGAGGGGTCCGTGCTCGTGGAGTTCGGGCGCACCCGGGTGCTCTGCGCGGCGTCGTTCACCGACGGGGTGCCGCGCTGGCGCAAGGGCTCCGGCGAGGGCTGGGTGACCGCCGAGTACGCGATGCTGCCCCGCTCCACGAACACGCGGGGGAGCCGCGAGTCGGTCAAGGGCAAGATCGGCGGCCGCACGCACGAGATCTCGCGCCTGGTCGGGCGGTCCCTGCGGGCCGTCGTCGACATGTCGGCGCTGGGGGAGAACTCGATCGTGCTGGACTGCGACGTGCTGCAGGCCGACGGCGGCACCCGCACCGCCGCGATCACCGGTGCCTACGTGGCGCTCGCCGACGCCGTCGCCTGGGGGCAGCGGCACGGCCACATCGCCTCGCGCGGCAAGCCCGTGCTGACCGACTCCGTGGCGGCCGTGTCCGTGGGCATCATCGACGGCACCCCGATGCTCGACCTCCCCTACGAGGAGGACGTGCGCGCCGAGACCGACATGAACGTCGTGGTCACCGGCAGCGGGAAGTTCGTCGAGGTCCAGGGCACGGCCGAGGCCGCGCCGTTCGACCGCGCCGAGCTGGACACGCTGCTGGACCTGGCGGTCGCGGGCGCGGCGGACCTGACGCGGCTGCAGACCGAGGCCCTGGCGCAGGAGCTCGACGCGTGACGACCGCCGACGGCGGTGCCGGGCGCGGCTCGGCCCGTGGCCGAGCGGCGGCCGGGGACGTCGGGAAGATTCCGGTCGCCCCGGCGGTCGTCGCCGATGTCGTCGCCATCCTCGCGTTCTCGATCGCCGGGATGAGCGCCCACGGCACGCTGCTGCTCCAGCTCGGCCGGGTCGCCTGGCCGTTCGCGGTCGCCGCGGCGGTCGGCTGGGCCTGGACGCGCGCCTGGCAGGACCCGTCCCGGCTGTGGCCGGTGGGTGTCGCGGTCTGGTTCACCACGGTCGCGCTCGGGATGATCCTGCGCGTCGCGACCGGCGGCGGCTTCGCGATCTCGTTCTTCCTGGTGACCGCCGGGTTCCTCGGGGTCACGATGCTGGGCTGGCGCGTGATGGTGACGGTGGTGCGCCGCAACGTGGAACGGCGGGAGGCGCGATGAGCCCCGCTCGGCTGGTGCTGGCGACCCACAACCGGAAGAAGCTCGTGGAGCTGCGCGCGATCCTGGGCGAGGCGGGTGTCTCGCTGCCCGACGGCGGGCTCCTCACGTCCGGGGAGGTCGGTGCGCCGGAGCCGGTGGAGGACGGCGTGACCTTCGCGGCCAACGCCCTCATCAAGGCCCGCGCCGTGTGCGCGGCGACCGGGCTTCCGGCGGTGGCCGACGACTCCGGCCTGGCCGTCGACGTGCTCGGCGGCTCGCCCGGGATCTTCTCCGCCCGCTGGGCGGGCCGGCACGGTGACGACCAGGCGAACCTCGACCTGCTCCTGGCGCAGGTCTCCGACGTTCGTCCGGAGCACCGCGCCGCCGGGTTCGTCTGCGCGGCAGCCCTCGTCACCCCGGACGGGACGGAAGAGGTCCGCACGGGCGAGATGCGCGGCGTCCTGACGAGCGCGCCGCGCGGCACCAACGGCTTCGGCTACGACCCGGTCCTGGTTCCCGCCGAGCAGGCGGCGGCGCCGGGTGGCGCCCCGGGCAGCCGCACGGCCGCGGAGCTGGACCCGGCGGAGAAGAACGCCATCAGCCACCGCGGCAAGGCCTTCCGCGCCCTGAGCCCCGTGATCGTCGCGGCCCTGTCCCGCGGGTAGAAGGCCGGGCGTCTCAGGACGCCGATTCCGGGATCTTGTAGCCGGCGAACGCGGCGGCCACCTGGTACTCGTCCAGGCCGAAGCGCTCCAGCGTGTACTTGTGCCCCTTGTGGTGCGGGCGTTCCTGGGCCGTCGCGATGTTCGCCGCGTCGG
Organism: Myceligenerans cantabricum; assembly: GCF_054777735.1. Classification (NCBI taxonomy): domain Bacteria; kingdom Bacillati; phylum Actinomycetota; class Actinomycetes; order Micrococcales; family Promicromonosporaceae; genus Myceligenerans; species Myceligenerans cantabricum. The sequence goes on along the minus strand of NZ_BAAHAJ010000004.1, from coordinate 52,980 downwards.
CCTCGGTCCACGCCATGTCGAGCCGCTCGAACACGCCGCGCATCATCTTCTCCGGCTCCTCGACCAGGTCGTTGTAGGTGACGTCGATGACGTCGTCACCGAACCGCTCGCGCTGCGCGAGTGCCCGCTCCACGCCCCCGGACAGCATCTCCAGCCACTCGGCGCCGATCGCGTCGAGGTCCACGTGGCCCCGCTTGTAGTGCATGGTGCGCAGCACCTCGGACATCGAGCAGCCCGACGCCAGCGCCTTGCCGGGCGCGCGGTGCGTCCACACGAACTTGGCGTCGGGGAAGGCGTGCCGGATCTCGGGCATGCGCCACAGGTTCGCGGGATGCTTCAGGATCCACCGCGCCGGCTCCTGGCCGTAGGACAGCACCTGCAGCGCGTCGCGCAGCAGCAGGTAGTCGTCGGTGAGGTCGGCACCGGCCAGGTACTCGCGATACGCGGGCACCGTCGACGCGGAGCTGTGCATCTCGGAGTGGTCGCGGAGGAAGAAGTCCTCCTCCTCGGCGGTCGCGATCAGCGGGTGCACCTGCGACCAGTCGGGGCTGAGCCGGTCCATGATCGAGAGCCGCTTCGTGGTCCGCTCGATGGTCCTCGTCCGCTCCGCGGGGTCCTCGACGGGCAGACCGAGGTTGAGCATCTCCCACAGCAGCGGGCCGCGGTTGCCCGGCGAGCGCGCGATCAGGTTGTAGGTGAACGTGGTCCCGGTCCGGGGGAGCCCGACCACGAAGACGGGGGCCTGCACGGGCTCGTCCTTGATCGCCGGGTGCTTCGCCTGGAGGTCCCGGACGATCGCGCGGTTCCGCAGCCGGTCCTGGATCCCTTGCTGCACGGTCGTCCAGCCGAACGGTCCCAGATCGGGGTTCGCGGCGTGCGCCCGCAGGAGCAGGCGCATCGGCTCGACGGCCTCGAGGTCCGCCGCGCCGAGGGGCTGACGCCCTTCCTGCGCCCCCGCCAACAGCTTGTCGAAGGCGGCGTCGGGATCCTTGCGAGTGCGGTACCCCGGCAGCAGAAGCACGTTGAGGACGTGAAGCATGGGCGTGGCTTGGGACATGAGCCACATACTGCCTATATGCGCAGGTCAATACAAGGGGGATGATTCGGGGGCGTCAGGCTCCGAGGCGTCGTCGCAGTTCGGCGGCCTGCCGGCGCGACACCTCGACCCGGCTGCGCTGCCGGTCGTTCATGACGCAGGCGAGCGCGCCCTTGAAGTCCGGCACCAGCTCGCGCACGTGGTCGAGGTTCACGAGGTACGAGCGGTGCGTGCGGAAGAAGTGCCCGTGCAGCCGCCGTTCGAGCTCGTTCAGCGAGAACGTGACGAGGAACCGCTCGTCGGTGAGCTTGAGGTACGAGTAGCCGCGCGCCGCGCTCGCGTAGACGATCGCGCGCTGGTCCACCAGCACGGTCCGGCCGTCCTTCTGCACCGGGACCTTGGCCAGCGGCTCCGGCAGGTCGCGCCGGTCGCCGCCCGACGACGCGGAGGACCCGCCCCGGCCGGCATGCTGGCCGGGCTGCCCCTCGGCGCGCTGCCCGCCGGGCGTGCCCGTGCCGTCGTCGGACCCGGGCTGGGTCAGCGCCCGCTCCACCGCGCGGGCGAGCCGGGCGGCGTCGAACGGCTTGACCAGATAGTCGGCGGCCTCCAGGTCGAACGCCGCGACCGCGTGGTCCGGGTGAGCGGTCGTGAACACGATCCGCGGCGGCCGGGGGAGCCGGCGTGCGGCGGCGGCGACGTCGAGCCCGCTGGTGCCGGGCATACGGATGTCGAGCAGCACCAGGTCGTACGGGATGTTCTCGAGGAGCTGCAGCGCCTCGTCGCCGTTCGCGGCCTCGCCCACGACCTGGACGTCGCCGCGCTCCTCCAGCAGGTACCGCAGCTCGGCCCGGGCGGGTGCCTCGTCGTCGACGATCAGCGCGCGCGGGCGGGATTCGTCGTCGTGCACGAGCTCAGCGTAGTGGGACGCGCAGGTCCACCACGGTTCCGTGCTGCGGCGTGGAGCGGATGTCCAGCGAGTAGCGCTCCCCGAACAGGGTCGTGAGGCGCTGCGAGATGTTCCGCAGCCCGACGCCGGTGTGCTGGGAGCTCGCGGCCGCGGTGTGCGGGCCGTCCAGTCCTTCCAGCACCTCGGGCGGCATGCCGACGCCGTCGTCCGACACCCGGATCGACGTCGTGCGCGTCAGCGGGTCCACCCGCGCCCGCAGCGTCACCGTGCCGCCGTCCACCTTGTCGGACAGCCCGTGCTTCACCGCGTTCTCCACGAGCGGCTGGATGGTCAGCACGGGGACGTGTGCGGTCAGTACCTGCGGGTCGATGTCGTACCGCACCCGCAGCCGGTCGCCGAAGCGGGCCTGCTCCAGCGTGATGTAGGTGCGCACGAAGAAGTACTCCTGCGCGAACTCCGCCAGCTGCCCGTCCTGCCGCACCGCGTAGCGGAAGAAGTCGCTCAGCCGCAGCAGCAGCGCGCGGGCCTCCTCCGGGTCCGTGCGTGACTTCGACGCGATCGTGTTCAGCACGTTGAACAGGAAGTGCGGGTTGATCTGCGCACGCAGCGCGTGCAGGCGGGCGTCGGCCGACAGCTCGCGCTCCCGGTCCGCCTCGGCGAGCTCGAGGTGCAACGACAGGATGCCGGCCATGTCCTCCACCTGCCCGCGCCCGGCGGGCTCGGACCCGGTGCGCAGCACGACGAGCGCACCCACCACCCGGTCGGCGACCATGAGCGGCGCCGCGACGGCCCCGGCGAGCGGACAGTCGGGGTCGCCGCAGCCGATGTCGGCGGTGCTGCGCGACGTGGCCGTGCGCCCCGTGCGGATCGTCTTGCGCGTCACCGAGGCCTGCACCGGGCCGCCGGTGCGGTGGTGGTCGTCGCCCGGCCCGACGAACGCCAGGATCCGTTCGGTGTCCGTGATCGCCACGGCGTCACCGCCGAGCAGGGGCCGCAGCAGGTCCGCGGTGCGGCGGGCGGCGTCGGCGGTCAGGCCCGACCGCAACGGCATGGTGCGGCCGCCCGCCACGATGCTGTACGTCCGCCCCCGCCGCGGCTCGGGCCGCCGGCGCGGCTCCGGCCCGCGGCGCAGCCCCGTCGCCGAGCGCGGCCCGCGCAGCGCCGACGGGTACCCGAGCACGACCGCGATCGTGACGACGGTCCCCGCCACGACGGTCGTGCCGACCCCGAGCGGCGGGCCCACGATCACCTGCGTGACCACGTACACCACCGCCCAGGCGGCCGCGATCCCCCCTGCGAGCAGGATGCTCCCCGAACGCATCTCTCAGTCCCCCTTCTGTCGGCCCCGCCGGCCGCGGCGTGCCGGTCCGGCACGCTTTCCGCGCGAGTCGTCGTCCCGGCCGAGGCCGGCGATGGTGAGTTTCGCGAGCCGCTCCGCCTGCCGGTCCGCGGCCGTGCCGTGCAGCACCGTCCAGTGCCGGTCCACGTCCGCGGGCGGCGTCGTCACCCGCGACACGAGCATGCAGACGGCGGCGGCCAGCGGCGCCGCGACGAGCGTGGGCGTCATCAGCATCTCGCCGAGCCCCGGGCCGATCGGCAGGATCCCGAGCACGAACATCCCGATCGACGCGCACCCGCCGGTGAGCATGCCCGCGATCGCGCCGGCCGCCGTCGTCCCGCGCCACCAGATGGCGAGCACGAACACCGGCGTGAGCGCCGACCCGGCGATCGCGAACGCCCACGTCACCATCGCGGCGACGATGGACGGGACCGCGGGCGCGAGGTTGTCGGGCTGCAGCACCATGGCCATCCCGGCGGCGGCCAGCGCGACGACGGCGGTGCTCGCCCGGCCCGCCCACACGGCCTGGCGCTGCGTGGCGTGCGGGTTGACGTGCCGCTCGTACACGTCGTGCCCCCAGGACGCGGCGGCCGCGAGCAGCAGCCCGGCGATCGTGGACATGACGGCGATCAGCGCCCCGGCCGCGATCACGGCGAGCCCGATGTCGCCTCCGTACAGGCGCCCGAGCACCGGCAGGGCGTGCTCCGGCACCCGCAGCACCCCGTCGGTGGTGAGCGCTGCGAGCCAGGCGTGCTCGGCGGCGGCCTCCGCGATCCGCTGCCGGGCGGCGGTGCCGAGCATCACCGCCAGCGCGTAGAAGAGGCCGGCGAGCCCCAGCACCCACACCGTCGTCATGCGCGCGGCGGTGCCGGTAGGGCTCGTGAAGTACCGGTTCATCACGTGCGGCAGCCCGGCCGTGCCCATGACGAGGGTGAGGATGAGCGCGAACTGCGCGAGCGGGCCGTAGGCCGCGCCCGGCTCGCCGAACGTCGCGTCCGTGCCGGGGTCGATCTGGTTGGTCTCGACGTGCAGCTCCCAGCCGGTCGGCCCCGGGACGGGGTTGGCCAGGGGCTCGGCCGAGAGGTCGGAGACCGCCTCGGGATAGCTGAACCCGGAGCCGACGACGGCGAGGGCGAGCCACACCAGCGCGCCGAGCAGCACGAGGAACTGGATCGCCTGCGTCCACGTGGTGCCGCGCATCCCGCCGAACGCGACCAGCGACGCGACGAACAGCGTCGAGAGCAGCACCCCCGTCCCGTACGGGTCGAGCCCGGGCAGGCCGTGGCCCACGAGGAGCTGCCAGGTGATGCCGCTGCCCACGGCCTGCGGGATGAGGTAGCTCAGGATCACCACCTGCACCACGCCCACCGAGACGAGCCGGACCCGCTCGGACCCGAGGCGCCGGCCGAGGAAGTCGGGGATCGAGAACTCGCCGAAGCGGCGCAGCGGGGCGGCGACGAACAGCAGCACCGGCACGAACCCGGCCGCGAAGCCGACGGCGTACCAGACGCCGTCCAGACCCGACACGTACACGGCCGCCGCCACGCCCAGGAACGACGCCGCGGAGAAGTAGTCGCCGCAGATCGCCAGCGCGTTGGTCGCCACCCCGACGCGCTGGCCGGCCAGGTAGAAGTCCACGGTCGAGGCGCCACGCGGCCGCATCAGCCAGGCGACCAGCACGAGGGTGCCGACCAGGAGCACCAGCGCGGTGGCGCCGGCGGGGGTCACGGAACGTCCTCGTCGTCCTCGGCGGTGTCGCCGGTGCCGGCGTGCGCCCCGCCGAGCATGCGGGCCTCGACGGCCGAGGAGAGCGTGGCCGCGGCCAGGCCGACGGCCAGGAAGAACGCGTACAGCCCGAACGCCGCCATGGCGAATCCGGGGCTCATCCCGCCGTCGATCCGCGCGCCCGACCACCAGCCGAGCGTGAGGGAGAGGGCGGGCACGCCGAGCACGGCGGCGAGGAAGAGGACGAAGTGCCAGACCGCGGCACGGCGCAGCGTCCGGAACGCGGCGTCGACCTCCGCGGGGGTGTCGTGCTCGTCCACGTCGAGGTGGATGCCGGCGTCGTCCATGGGGTCAGTGTGGCCCGGATACGACGGCCGCGGGCACGGACGGGCTCAGTCCCGGACGCGGTACAGGCGCCAGCCCGTGGCCAGGACGACGACGGCGCCCGCGCCGACCAGCACCAGCCCCTCGCCGGCCCAGACGTGCCACCAGGCGTCGGTGGCGGCGACGGTGCCGCCCAGCTTCACCGCCTGCCAGGCCACGAGGAACGCGACGGGCAGCCCGGCCACCGCGCAGTGCACGATCGCCGAGACGCGGTGCGGGATCACGGCCCCGGAGAAGAGGAGCAGGCCGAGGCAGGCCGTCAGGATGCCGCCACCGCCGTAGCCGGGGAGGTTGCCCGCCGCGGTGCGGACCCAGGGGAGCATCGAGCCCACGAGGATGCAGAGCGCGCCCACGATCATCATCGTGCTGCCAGGGTGGAAGATCCCGCGGCGCGTGGCCGGCGGGGAAGCGCTCGACGTCGAGGACATGCAGCCGATCGTAGGCCACCGGACCGGCGCCGCAGGAGGCCCGGGGCGGTGTCGGGTGACGCCGGCCCCGCGAGCGGGCCCCTGTGCCGGTCGAACGGTCGGTCTCGTCCCGCGAGCGGCCTGGGGGGCCCGCACTGCCCGCTGGTGTACCGCACAGGACCGTTCGCGGGGCCGCGACCGCCGTCGGGCAGCCTCGCTCTTGCAGGTCGTACCCGGGAACCACTTGGCTCAACGTGGGGAAAGGTGTGACCCGGGCCACGCTGGAGTCCCCGGGCCCGGACATCCGGCATGGGCCGGATCGAGACGCAAAGGAGCGCAACATGTCCGACGACGTCGTGACACCGGACGGTGGATCGCCGCCCTCCGGTGCCGAGGCCAACGGGTGGCGGAAGGAATACTGGCGCAAGAATCTGCGGCTCATGGTCGTGCTGCTGATCGTCTGGTTCCTCGTCTCGTTCGGCTGCGGGATCCTCTTCGTGGAGCAGCTCAACGAGATCGTGATCGCCGGCTTCCCGCTCGGCTTCTGGTTCGCCCAGCAGGGTTCGATCTACACGTTCATCGTGCTGATCCTGATCTATGCCGTCCGCATGGACCGGCTCGACAAGGAGTACGGCGTGCACGAGCGCGACCACGACGGGGGGCTGACATGAGCGAGACACAGGTCTGGGCGCTCGTCTTCGTCGCCCTGAGCTTTGCCGTCTACATCTACATCGCCTGGCGCAGCCGGGTGCGGGAGACCAAGGGCTTCTTCGTCGCCGAGCAGAACATCCCGGCGATCGCCAACGGTGCCGCCGTCGGCGCCGACTGGATGTCCGCGGCGTCGTTCATCTCGATGGCCGGCCTCATCGCCTTCCTCGGGTCGGACGGCTCGATCTACCTGATGGGCTGGACCGGCGGCTACGTGCTGCTGGCGCTGCTGCTCGCGCCGTACCTGCGCAAGTGGGGCAAGTTCACCGTCCCGGAGTTCGTGGGCGACCGGTTCAGCGAGACGGTGCGGTCCGTGTCCGCGGTCGTCGCGATCATCGTGTCCTTCACCTACGTGGTGGGGCAGATGGCCGGCGGCGGCATCGTGTTCGCGCGGTTCCTGGAGATCCCGCAGGCCGGTGGCGTCGCCATCGCGGCGGCGGTCATCTTCACCTACGCCGTGTTCGGCGGCATGAAGGGCATCACCTGGACCCAGGTGGCCCAGTACACGGTGCTCATCGTCGCGTACCTGATCCCGGCGTGGGCCGTCGCGTACATCACGACCGGCATCCCGGTCCCGCAGGTGTCGTTCGGACAGATCCTGGCGGAGCTCAACGCGCTCCAGAAGGAGTTCGGCCTGGACGTCTACACCGAGGCGTTCACCGCACGCCCCCAGATCGACGTGTTCCTCGTGACCATGGCGCTGATGATCGGTACGGCAGGGCTGCCGCACGTGATCATCCGCTTCTACACCACGAAGTCGGTGCGCGGGTCGCGCTGGTCGGCGCTGTGGGCGCTGGTCTTCATCGCCCTGCTGTACACCACGGCCCCGGCCGTGGGCTCCTTCACCAAGCTGAACCTGCTCCAGGGCGTGCAGGGGCAGGCGGTCGACGCGCTGCCGCAATGGGTGCAGAACTGGCAGGCGACCGGACTGGTGTCGGTCAGCGAGACCTCCGAGACGGTCAACTCGGTCACCAACAACGCGGACGTGTTCGCCGAGGGCGGCGCCGACCTCCTCGTGAACAACGACATCCTGGTGCTCGCCAGCCCGGAGATCGCGGGCCTGCCCGCGCCGGTCGTCGGGCTCGTGGCCGCCGGTGGTCTCGCCGCGGCGATGTCGACGGCGGCGGGCCTGCTGCTGGTCATCTCGTCGTCCGTGTCGCACGACCTGTACTTCCGGTACGTGGACCACCACGCGTCGGAGGCACGGCGGCTCGGCGTGAGCCGGATCGCGATGGGTATCGCGGTGCTGGTCGCCATCTACTTCGGCATCAACCCGCCGGCGTTCGTGGCCCAGGTGGTCGCCTTCGCCTTCGGACTCGCGGCGTCCACCTTCTTCCCGATACTGGTGCTCGGCATCTTCTGGAAGCGGGCGAACGCCGCGGGTGCGGTGTCCGGCATGCTGGCCGGCCTCGTGTTCACGTCGAGCTACATGATCTACACGCTCGAGGTGTTCGGGACGTCGGCCCACGATCACGTCATGGGCATCAGCCCGGAGGGCATCGGCACCATCGGCGCCCTGCTCAACCTGATCGTCACCGTCGTGGTCTCCCTGGCCACGAAGCCACCGAGCCCCGAGGTCCAGGAGATGGTCGAGTCCATCCGCTACCCCTCGGAGCGCGAGGAGACCCCCGCGGGCTGAGAAGACCCCCACCCGGGTCTGCGGCGGTCCCCCCTGCCGCCGCAGACCCACCCCTGACGCCCGGCGGCCGGTGAGCGGACCTCCGGGCGGCGATGAGACGGACCAGCCGGCCTACCGACCGACATACCGGTCTGCACACCCGCTCGTCCTGTCGGACGGCAGGCTGGTCCGTCTCATCGCCGCCCGGGCGTCCTCCACCGGCCGTCCGGCGTCCCCCACCCGGCCCGTCACCATCCGTCTAAGGTTCTCCCCATGCACCTCGCCGCGGACGAACTGGCTTTCTCCTATCCCGGGCGGGACGTCCTGCGCGGGGTCGGCGTCACCGTGAACGACGGGACGCGGCTCGGCATCGTCGGTGAGAACGGGTCCGGGAAGTCCACGTTCCTGCACCTCCTGGCGGGCCGGCTCGACCCGACCGGTGGCGAGGTCCGGCGCGACGGCAGCGTCGCGCTCGTGGAGCAGGAGCTGCGGGCCGCGCCCGGGCAGACCGTCGGCGACCTCGTCGCCCAGACCCTCGACGGGCTCCGGCGGGCCACCGCCGAGCTCGAGGCCGCGGCCGCCGCCTTCGACCACGAGACCGGCGACCTCGCCGAGCTCCAGCGCACCCTCGCCCGCGCGGAGCACCTCGCCGCCTGGGACGCCGACCGCCGCGTCGACGTCGCGCTCACCCGGCTCGGCGCGCCCCGTGACCTCGCGCGGCGCCTCGGCGAGCTCAGCGTCGGCGAGCGCTACCGCGTCCGGCTGGCCTGCCGACTCGCGGAACGCACCGACCTGCTGCTCCTCGACGAGCCCACCAACCACCTCGACACGAGCGCCATCGAGTTCCTCACCGGCGAGCTCGTCGCCTGGCGCGGGGGAGTGGTCGTCGTCACGCACGACCGTGAGCTGCTCGACGACGTCTCCACCGCCATCCTCGACCTCGACCCCTCCTGGGACGGCAAGCCCGTCCTCTACGGGCAGCCGGGCTACCTCGCCTACCGGTTCGCCAAGAACCAGGCCCTGCACCGCTGGCGGCAGCGCTACCGGGCCGAGCGCCGGCGCGCGGCCCGGCTCGCCGAGGCGCTGGACTCCTCCTACGAGGGCCTGTCCGACGAGTGGCGCCCGCCCAAGGGTTCCCAGAAGCACCGGAGGGCCACCCGCGCCCGCATCCACGTCAAGGCTGCCGACCGGCTCGTCCAGAAGCTGGAGGCGGAGGCGATCGAGGTGCCCGTCCCGCCGCCTGCGCTCGTGTTCCCGGACCTGCCGGCGATGTCGGCGGGCTGGGACCCCGCGGAGCCGCTGGTGGAGGCGCGGAACCCGCGGGTGGTGGTGGCCGGAGACGGTGGCGGGCCGCCCGGCGCCGACGGAGGCCGGGAGCCCCGTGCCGACGGTGCGCCTCCGGGCGTCGCTCCCGGTGCGCCCCGGGACGCCCGGGTGGCTCGGGACGCCGGCGTGACCGGCCCGGCGACCTCCCCCCGGCATCCCAAGAAAAGTGTGCCAAGCGTCCTGCTGGACCTGCCGGGGACCCGGGTGGCGGTGCCGCCGTCGGGCCGGCTGCTGATCACCGGGCCGAACGGCACCGGCAAGTCGACGCTGCTGCGGGTCCTCGCGGGGGAGTCGCGGCTCGACAGGGGAACCCTGGGTTCCCGGGAGAGTGTGCGCATCGGCGTCGTCGGGCAGGAGAGCCCGGCGCTGACGACGCAGGCGGCGCGGCGGACCGGCTTCGAGACGGCCGCGGACGAGGCGCTCGCCCTGCTTGCCGCCGGGGAGCTCGACCCCGACCACGTGGTGCCCGTGGCATCGCTCGGACTGCTGTCGGAGGAGGACCTGGACCGCCCGCTCGGCGAGCTGTCGGTGGGCCAGCGCCGCCGGTTCGAGCTGGCGCGGGCGCTGCTGCACGTGCCGCACCTGCTCCTGCTCGACGAGCCCACCAACCACCTGTCGATCGACCTGGTCGACGAGCTGACCCGGGCGCTGGTGACGACCCCGGCCGCGGTGGTCGTCGCGACCCACGACCGCCGCATGCGCGAGGAGCTGGCGGACTGGCCCGAGCTCACCCTGGCCTGAGCCCTCCCAGCCCCCACGACACCCCCGCGCGACCACACCGTGCTGCGTGGTGGATGCGTTCCCACCCCGTCGGAGGGCCTGGTCGGCGCCCGCTGGAGGCTGCGGGCGCAGGCCGGGGCCGGGAGGTGCGCGCCGGGGGTCAGCGGATCGTCGTGCCGCGCTCGCGGCCCAGGTGGCCGCGGATGGTGGTGGCCAGGTCACGGAGGTCGAGGTCGGCGCGGTCCACCGCGGTCTCGTCGAGAGTGACGCCCAGGAGGTAGCGGCCCGAGCCGTGGTGCACCTCGACGACGAAGACCGCGCCCTTCTCGACGTCGAGCACGAGCCGCAGCACCCGGCCGGAGTCGAGCTGGACGAAGTCGTCGTCGAGCAGCTCGACGAGGGCGCGCAGCCCTTCGCCGTAGCGCTCGTAGACTCGCCGGTGCTGCTCGGCGTCGGCGAGGCCGAGGAGCGGCGCGAGCGCGGGGTCCTCGAGCACGTCGACACGGAAGGTGCCCTTGCCCCGCGTGTGGTACTGCAGGTAGTGCAGGGTGTCCGGGGCGAGGCGGGCGCTGCACAGGGCGACGACGCCGTCGGTCTCCGCGCCGTAGGGCCGCAGGGCGTGGTGCACGACGTACGCCGCGCGGGCCTGCACCTCACGGGCAGCCCGGTCCTCGGCCTGCCGGGCGCGCAGGCGGCCGAACCGGTCGATGCCGAACAGCAGGACGCTGATCCCGCCGAGCACCCCGACGAACAGCGCGCCGCGCCGCCAGCTGAAGTCCTCGTTCAGGAGTGACGCCATGCCCAGCTCGACCAGGAACGGGAGCGTCAGAGAACCACCGAGCCCGGTGGCGACCTTGCCCGCGAACTTCGTGTGCATCCGCCTCCCCGTCTGCGAGTGCCGTGAGGCACCTGGGAAGTTATACCTCAACCAGGTCATCTCGGGCAGGCAGCGCCACACCTCGCGCCGTCGTCGACGGCGGTCCGCGGTCCGTCAGGGGAGGCGGCCCACGTGGGACATCGCCTGCTTGACGAGCATGCCCTGGCCGTTCATCATCTCCGCCAGCACCGTGTCGGCGCAGGCCTCCTCCGGCGTCATCCAGGCGAGGTCGAGCGCGTTCTGCTGGGGGCGGCAGTCGCCGGTCACGGGCACCACGTAGGCGAGCGACACCGCGTGCTGGCGCGGGTCGTGGTACGGGGTGATGCCGGGCGTGGGGAAGTACTCCGCGACCGTGAACGGCTGTGGCGACGGCGGCACCTGCGGCAGCGCCACCGGGCCGAGGTCCTTCTCGATGTGGCGCAGCAGGGCGTCCCGCACCCGCTCGTGGTACATCACGCGGCCCGACACCAGCGCACGCGTGATCGCTCCCTGGGTGTCGACGCGCAGCAGCAGGCCGACGGCGACGACGTCCCCCGAGTCGTCCACCCGGACCGGCACGGCATCCACGTAGACGAGCGGGAGCTGCGCGCGCACGACCGCCAGGTCCTCCTCCGTGAGCCAGCCGGAGGTCTGGGAGTCGTCGCGGTAGAAGTCGTCGGCGGGGTAGTCCGCGGTGTCGGTCACGGACCCTTTTCTACCAGGGTCGGGTGCATCGGGCCGGAAAATCCGCGGTCCGCGGACGGTACGACGGCGTGTCGCGCGACGCCGCGTGCCGTGCCGGGCATCTCTCACGAACTGTGCGGTCCGGTCAGGTGGGCCGAGAAGCCCCGACCCGGCCATGGTCGGCCATGGTGACCATGTACCTCCTGCGTGGCGGCTGCGGTCCCACGCCGCAACATGGCGTGGTCGTCGGATCGACGGGGTCGTCAACCTGGCGTGGTCGGGCGGCTCGGTGTGGTGCCGGCGGGGCGCGCTGGGGGTGAGCGATGAGTCCTGCCCGCAGTCCCGCACCGAGCGCGGCTCCCTGCCGCTCCCCGGAGGGCGACCCGGCGCCAGGCCTCCTGTCGCGTGCCGCTACTGTCGCTCACGAGGGCGTTCGAGCGAGCGCGCCGGACCGCACCGGACCGCACCGCACCGGACCGCCGGACCACACCGGACCACCGGACGAGGAGACCGTTCCCATGGCAGATCCCCTGACGTCGGCCGAGCGCACCGCCTGGTTCCGTCGCGACCACTTCGGGATGTTCATCCACTACGGGACGTACGCCGTGGCCGGCCGTCAGGAGTGGGTCAAGTACTTCGAGCGGATCGACGACGACGCGTACCGCCGCTACGCCGACCGGTTCGATCCCGACCTGTACGACGCGCGGGCGATCGCTCGCCTGGCCCGGGAAGCGGGCCAGCGGTACGTGGTGCTCACGGCCAAGCACCACGAGGGCTTCTGCCTGTGGGACACCGCGACGACGGACTACTCGCTGCCCCGCACCCGCGGCCGGGACCTGGTCCGGGAGCACGTCGAGGCGCTGCGCGCCGAGGGCCTCCGGGTCGGGCTGTACTTCTCGCTGCTGGACTGGTCGCACCCGGACTACACGGTCGACTGGTCGCACCCGCTGGGGAACCGGCCCGATGTCGAGGACCTGAACGCGGGCCGTGACCTGGGCCGCTTCCGGAGCTACCTGCGCGAGCAGCTCCGTGAGCTGCTGACGGGGTACGGCGAGATCGACTACCTGTTCGTCGACTTCACGCAGCCGGCCGTCCGGGACGGGCTGCCGGGCAAGTCGGCGAAGGACTGGGACGCGGAGGGCTTGCTGGCGATGTGCCGCGAGCTGCAGCCCCGCATGATCGTCAACGACCGGTTCGGCCTCCCGGCGGACCTGGTGACCCCGGAGCAGTACCAGCCGGTGCGGCCCGTCGAGGTCGACGGCGAGCGCGTGCTGTGGGAGGCGTGCCAGACGATCAACGGCGCCTGGGGCTACGACCGCGGGAACCTCGACGACAAGAGCCCGGAGCTCATCGTGCGGATGCTGGTCGAGACGGTCTCGCTGGGCGGCAACCTGTTGCTCAACGTGGGCCCGACGGCGCGCGGTGAGATCCCGGAGCGGCATGCGGGCATCCTGCGCGAGGTCGGCCGCTGGATGCGCCGTCACCAGGACTCGGTCTACGGCGCCGGACCAGCCGACGACGTCGAGGCACCCTCGGGCGTGGTCTACACACGGCGTGGCGACACGCTCTACGCGCACGTGCTCGCCTGGCCGTTCAAGACCCTGTACCTGCCCGGGCTGGCCGACCGGGTCTCCTTCGCGCGCCTCCTGTCCGACGGCACGGAGATCGTCATGGATGCCGCGTCCCAGGAGCCCGAGGAGTCCCACCTCCACGCGGCGGCTCCGCCGGCAGGCACCCTGACGCTCACCCTCCCGGTCCGTCGGCCCGACGACCTGGTCCCCGTCATCGAGCTCACCCTGACAGGGTCTGACCGCTGAGGCCTTGCGCCCGGAAACGACGAGACGGCCCGGCCTGCCGAAGCAGGCACGGACCGTCCGTCCTCGAGTGCGCCATCAGGGACTCGAACCCCAAACCCGCTGATTAAGAGTCAGCTGCTCTGCCAATTGAGCTAATGGCGCCCGTCGCCACCTATGATCGCACGCCCACTGCCGCCGACGTGACCACAGGCAGGGCCGGGACGGAAGCCCCAGCCCGGGGTGCGGGGGCTGCTGCCCCCACAAACTTCAACGAGACGACCCGGCCTACGAAGTAGGCACGAGCCTTCACCGTCGAGTGCGCCATCAGGGACTCGAACCCCAAACCCGCTGATTAAGAGTCAGCTGCTCTGCCAATTGAGCTAATGGCGCGCAACGGAGAGAAACACTACCAGGCGGTCCGGTCGGACTCACAACCGAATGGGACGTGACCTGCACGACAGCCCGGTCCCCAGCGGCAGCGGGCCGGCAGCGGGCCCGGGCGCGTGCCCGCGCGGGCCCGCCCGATGTCCGATGCCGCCCTACAGGTACAACCCCGCGCCGCCCTCGTCGTCGTCCACCGTGTGCACGCCGTGCACGTCGCGTTCCCGCAGCAGGACGTAGTCGGTGCCGCCGAGATCGACCTCGGCACGGTCCTCCGGGTCGAACAGCACGCGGTCACCCACGCCGACCTGCCGCACGTGCTCGCCCGCCGCGACGACGTTCGCCCACGCGAGCCGCTTCGGCCCGGCCGCCGTGGCCGGGATGACCAGCCCGCCGGTGGACTGCCGCTCGGACTTGTCCGTCTCCGGCTCCACGAGGAGCCGGTCGTGCAACATGCGGATCGGAAGGTGGGCCGACGACGGGACCTGCCCGCTCGCCACCGGGTTCTTGACTGCGTCGCTCACGCCCCCAACGCTACGCGACCCACCCGAGCGGTGAGTGCACCGTGACGGTCGGGCCGGCGCCGCCCGACCCGCCCGGATCCGTGCCCCTGCCGGTCCGGGGCCGGCAGGGGCGTGGGTCGCGGCGGGCGCGCTAGCGTGGGGGGATGACCACATCGCTCGCGCCCGGCGACAAGGCGCCCGACTTCGACCTCCCGACCGCCGGCGGCGGTTCCGTCTCCCTCACCGGTCTCCGTGCGGAGGCCTCCGAGGGTGTCATCGTCTACTTCTACCCGGCCGCCTCCACGCCGGGGTGCACCAAGGAGGCGTGCGACTTCCGCGACTCCCTGGCAGCGCTGCAGGCGGCCGGTTACGCGGTCGTCGGGGTCTCGCCGGACAAGGTTGCGAAGCTCGACACGTTCGCCGACGCCGAGTCCCTCACCTTCCCCCTCGCCTCCGACGAGGACCACGCCACGCTCGAGGCGTACGGGGCCTGGGGCGAGAAGAAGAACTACGGCAGGACGTACGTTGGCGTCATCCGCTCCACGGTGGTCGTCGCGCCCGACGGCACTGTCGCGCTCGCCCAGTACAACGTCCGAGCCACGGGCCACGTCGCCCGCCTCCGCAAACACCTCGCCCTCGACGCCTGAGCGACCCCACCCGCCGCACGCGATCGGTCCTACCGTGAGTGATCGGCAGATTGAACTGCCGATCACTCACCGAGCGGCCGATCACTCACCGAGCGGCCGACCGCGGCGACGGCCGGTCAGGCTGCCTCCACCTCCGGTTCGCCGACCGGCTCGGCTCGCCGCATACACTGTGGTCCGCGCGCGAGTGGCGTAATTGGCAGCCGCGCCAGGTTTAGGTCCTGGTGTCTTCGGACGTGCGGGTTCGAGTCCCGCCTCGCGCACCTGCTCGGGTCAGCCCTGACCCGGACCGGGCTCCCGCGTCACAACGTCGCCGCCGCGAGCGCGTCCTGCTGACCGTCCAGCGTGATCTCGATCCGGTCCAGGTCCGTCAGCGACACGGCCGACGACGCGCCCAGGCCCGTCGTCGTCCCCCCGGCCCACGCCCACGTGGCCGCGACCGTGCGGCCCCCGTCGCGGCCGACCAGCACGAGCTCGTACCTGATCGGCTCCCGCGGCACGTACGTCCCGCCCGGGGGATCGTCCTGCCCGGGCGCGGGCGGGTAGTGGCAGCGCCACTCGAGCTTCGTCCCCCAGGCGGTCGGCGTGACGACCACCTGGGCGCGCATGTCCGTCTCGCCCACGGGGTGCAGGACGACGGTCCGGGCGCTCGCGACGGTGGACGACGACGCCGTCGTGCCGGCGTCGTCCGAGAATCCGGCCGGGCCGAGGTCACCGAGCGCGGAACCACCGACCGCCGCGCCGAACACCAGGGCGGACGCGGCCACCGCTCCCAGCGTCCGTCGCCGGCGCCGGGACCGCCGTGCCGCGTGGGCGAGGCGCGCCAGCGGGACCACCGAGGCCGGGCCGGGTCCGTCGACGCCGGCCGGACCACCGGGGCCGTCGTCGGACAGCTTCGCCGCGTCCGGCTCGTCCGCGATCATCCGCTGCGCCTGCGCGGGGGACACGGCGCCCAGGAGTCCCGGCATCCCGGCGAGCTCGGCCACGGCGGCGCGGCACGCGTCGCACGCGGCCAGGTGCCGCTCGTAGGCGTGGCGCTCGCTCGGGCTGAGGGCGCCGAGCACGTACGCCGCGTCCCACTCGGCGTAGTGGTCGCCGCCGTTCGTCTCGGTCGGCACCGTCATGACGTGACTCCTTTCTCCTGCAGCGCCAGGCGCAGCGCGCGCAGGCCGTAGTGCAGACGCGACTTCACCGTCCCGGGCGGGATGCCGATCTCGGTGGCGAGCTCGGCCACCGAGCGGCCGCCGTAGTACGCACCCACGACGACCGCTCGATGGTCCGGCGAGAGCGACACCAGCGCGTCGGCGACGAGCCACGAGTCCAGCACCGCCTGGGTCCGGTCGCGCTCGTCGCGGTCGGGCACGGAGGCGGTGGCGTGCTCGCGGGTGCGGCGCGCGCTGCGCAGATGGTCGACGACGAGGTTCCGCGCGACCGTGAACAGCCAGGCACGCACCGCCTCCTCGGACCGTTGGAGGACCTCGGGATGCCGCCACGCGCGCAGCAGCGTCTCCTGCACGACGTCGCGTGCCTCCTCCTCGTCGTCGGTGCGGCGCACGACGTACCGGTACAGCGCGCCGGCGTGCGAGTCGTGCACCGCTTCGAGGAGCTCATCCTCTGTACCCACGGGCAGATCCTCTCCTGGTCACGGTCGCGTCGTCGCCGTGTCTCGCGCGGGTCGCGCCCACGCACCTGCCGCTACGCGGACTCGAGCTGCAGCGAGAACTCGATGCTGCCCTCGTCCTCCACCGACACGAACCCCAGGTCCGGGGCCTCGACGTCGAAGTCGGAGAAGGTGATCGGCACACTACCGATGACCTGCACCACGTCGCCGGTGGTCGCGTCTCCGGCGACCTCCGCCTGGACGGTGGCAGGCTGGGTGACGCCGTGGATCGTGAGCTCGCCCGCCAGCTCGACCGCGGTGGCCCCGGACTCGATCGCGGCCGGGTCGGTCAGCTCGAAGGTCGCCGTGGGAAACGTGCCGACCTCCATCGCGGTGTCCCGGAAGTAGCCGTCGCGAGGGGGCTCGTCGGTCGCCACGCTGGCGATGTCCACCTCGATGCCGGCCGCGGTGATCGCGTCGTCGGCCACGGTCACGGACCCGGTGACCTCCTCGGTACGGCCCGTGACCGTCACGTCCTCGCCCTGCAGCACCTCCTCGACGCGGTACCCGGCGAACGACCCGTCGCCGATCGTCCACGTGCCACCAGCGGCCTCCACGTCGGGCAGCGCTCCCGCGGACGCCTGCAGCGTGGGCTCCGCCTCCGCCGCGCCGTTCGCCCGGTCCGCGTACAGGCGGGGCCCGTAGACGCCTGCCACCACGCCGACCACGACCACCGCCGCGCCGATGCCGATCCCTACCTTCGTCCCTGTGCGCATCCTCAAGACCTCTCGTTCGGGGCCGGCCGGATATCGGCCCTCTGCCCCCCACTACGGGTGAAAGGACGTTTCGGTTCAACCGGGCAGCGAGAAGTGCTGCTCCGTGGGCGCCGAACGGCCGTGGCGCGGAGGGCGAGCGTCCTGCGCGGCCCGCGACATCGCACAGGTGTCGCCGATCGTCCGGGGCCGCAGTGGCATACAGTCCGTGCCATGACCGACGTCGTTCATCCCTCCTCGCCCGCGGACCTGCTGAACATCGAGTCCGAGCTCAGCAGCGCCGAGCTCGACGTGCGCGATCGTGTGCGGGAGTTCGCGGACCGGCGGATCCGGCCGAACATCGCCCGGTGGTTCGCCGACGCCGAGTTCCCCCGCGAGATCGTCCCCGAGCTCGGTGAGCTGGGCCTCCTCGGGATGCACCTGGACGGGTACGGCTGCGCCGGACGGTCGGCCGTCGAGTACGGCCTGGCCTGCCAGGAGCTGGAGGCCGGTGACTCCGGGGTCCGGACGTTCGTCTCCGTGCAGGGCTCGCTCGTGATGTCCGCGATCCACAAGCACGGCTCGGCCGCGCAGCGGGAGGAGTGGCTGCCCCGGCTCGCGCGCGGCGACGCGATCGGCTGCTTCGGGCTCACCGAGCCAGGTGCGGGCTCCGACCCCGCGAGCATGACGACGCGCGCCCGGCTCGACGACGGCGAATGGGTGATCGACGGTGCCAAGCGGTGGATCGGTCTCGCGTCGATCGCGGACGTCGCGGTGATCTGGGCGAAGGTCGCCGACGCCGACGCCGATGCCGACGCGGGTACCCGGTCCGCGGGCCCCGCCGGCGGCACCGGTGCCGACCGGGCCGGTGCCGGGAAGCGTGGCACGCCCCGCGAGCGCGTCCGCGGCTTCCTGGTGCCGACGTCGTCGCACGGCTTCACCGCCACGCCCATCGAGCCCAAGCTGTCGATGCGCGCCTCGATCCAGTGCGACGTCGCGCTGGACGGCGTGCGTGTGCCCGCGGACGCGATCCTGCCCGAGAACCCCGGCCTGCGCGGGCCGTTCGCGTGCCTCGACGAGGCGCGGTACGGGATCGTCTGGGGCTCGGTCGGTGCCGCGCGGGACGCGTTCGAGGCGGCCCTGGAGTACGCGGGCGAGCGGGTCCAGTTCGGGGTCCCGGTCGCGTCGCACCAGCTCACGCAGGAGAAGCTGGTGAACATGGCCCTGGAGATCAGCAAGGGCCAGCTCATGGCGCTGCGGATCGGCCGGCTCAAGGATGCCGGGCGGCTGCAGGAGCACATGGTCTCGGCGGGCAAGCTGAACAACGCCCGGATGGCGATCGAGGTGTGCCGCACCGCGCGCACGGTCCTGGGCGGCAACGGGATCACGCTCGACCACTCGCCGCTGCGGCACGCGAACAACCTGGAGTCGGTCCGCACCTACGAGGGCACGGACGAGGTCCACACCCTCATCCTTGGCCGCCACCTGACGGGCCACCAGGCCTTCCGCTGATCCTCTCCTCCTCGCCACCCGCGGGCGCGGCGGACGAGCGCCGGGCCGCGTACCATCTTCCGGTGAACCAGCAGCAGTCCGCCCCAGACCTGTCCCGCTTCCGGACGTCCCCCGTGAGCTTCGCGTCCCGGTCCGGTCGGCTGACCACCGGGCAGCAGCGGGCCTGGGACACGCGCCGCGGCAGCTACCTGGTGGATGTGCCGCGGCACGTCGGGCGGATGTCGGTCGACCCTGCCTGGCGGTTCGACGCCGCGGCGTTCTACGGGCGGACGGCGCCGCTGGTCCTGGAGGTGGGGTCCGGTCAGGGCGACGCGATCGTCACCGCGGCGGCCGCCGACCCGGACCGCGACTACCTGGCCGTCGAGGTGTACCTGCCCGGCGTCGCACAGGTGATGGTGCGTGCCGACCGCGCCGCGGCGGAACGCGCCGGTGAGGCCGGTGACGGCGGTGCTGGCGGTGACGGCGGTGCCGGCGGTGCCGGCGGTGACGGCGGTGCCGGCGGTGCCGGCGGTGCCGGCGGTGCCGGCGGTTCGGCCGTGAGCGCCTCCGCGCCGGGTGGCGTGGACATGGGCGATGTCATCGCCGAGCGGCCCGCGGAGTCCGAGAGCCCTGGCCTGCCCAACCTTCGTGTCATGCAGGTCAACGCCGCGGAGCTGCTGGACACGGCGGTCCCGGTCGGCTCCCTCGACGAGGTGTGGACCTTCTTCCCCGACCCGTGGCACAAGCTGCGGCACCGCAAGCGGCGGCTCGTGGCCCCGGCGTTCGCCGAGAAGGTGGCCCGAGCCCTGCGCCCCGGAGGCGTCTGGCGGCTCGCGACCGACTGGGCGGAGTACGCGGAGCAGATGCTCGGCGTCTTGGAGGCCGCACCCGGGCTGCGCAACGCCCAGGGCCCGCGCGCCACGGCGCCGCGCTTCGAGGGACGCATCGTCACGGGCTTCGAGCGCAAGGCCCACCAGGCGGGCCGCACCATCACCGACCTCACCTACCTCCGCACCTGACCACCCCCTCCCACCTCTCCCACCCCTCCCACCCCTCCCACCCCTACTGACCGGGGTTCATCAGGGTTTCGAATCCATTCGAAACGGCGGGAAAGGTCGCTCGGCCCCTGCTGAACCGTACTCAGTAGGGGAGCCGGTGTCAGGGGGTGTTCGGGGTGGAAGTGGCCGACGATTCTTCGGCGGCGGCAGCGAGGCGGCGGTCGCGGGCGTCGAGCGCGCCCGTCGTCATCGCGTAGATCGCCAGGGCACCCAGGACCTGGACGATGACGTCGTCGAGCGAGAGGTGGCGGCCGCGGCCCAGGACGCCCTGGAGGATCTCGTCGACGGCCGCGATCACGGTCACGGCGAGCAGGAGGTGCTTGCCGGACGCAAGGGCCTTCCAGCGCAGCGGCGCCACGGCCGCGAACGGCGCCAGGAGCAGGAAGTTGCCCCCGACGAGCGTCACCTGCGGCGGAACCTGCGTCAGCCCGTACCGCGGGATCCAGCTGGTGAACCAGTGGTCGAACGTCGCCGCGAGGTCGGTGAACGGGACGAGGTTCGGCGTCAGCGCGCCCGGGCTGGCGTGGACCCCCAGGGTGATCCAGACGTAGACGGCGGCATGCAGCGCCAGGACGACGTCGAGGATCCAGCCCGACTCGGCAGCGCGTTCCGCGTCCGCCTGGACGCTCGCGTGGTGCACGATGGCGATCGCCGCCGCCACCAGGCTGACCACCATCAGGATGGGGGCGAGGTCGAGTCCGCCGAGGACGCCGGTCATTGGGTGCTCCTGGAGATTCAGTGCTGGGCAAACCAGACCAAACTTACCTGTAGTCGCTGGTCACCTCGGCCGATACCGCGGGTGAGTTCTCGCGGGCACGACGACGGCGCGGCGGGCGGCGTCACCCCGGTCACCGCACCGCGGGCGCGTCCCCGGAGCTTCCCGGCGCGTCCCCGGCGCGCGGCCGTCCGCGGACCCCCGGCGGCGTCCGCTGCCCCCCGCGGCAGCCGGCGGCCGTCAGCGCTCGAGCCGGATCACCACGGACTTCGACGCCGGCGTGTTGCTGCCCTCCGCCGTGTGGTCCAGGGGCACCAGGACGTTCGTCTCGGGGTAGTAGGCGGCGGCGCAGCCCTTCGCCGTCGGGAACGCGACCGTGCGGAACCCGGGCGCCCGGCGGTCCGTCGTCCCGCCCGTGCCGTCCGGCCACTCGCTGACCAGGTCGACCGTCTCGGCGTCGGTGAGGCCGAGCGCGGTCAGGTCGTCCGGGTGCACGAACACCACCCGGCGCCCGCCCCTGACCCCGCGGTACCGGTCGTCCTGGCCGTAGATGGTGGTGTTGAACTGGTCGTGGCTGCGGAGGGTCTGCAGCAGCAGGCGGCCCTCGGGGACGTGCACCACCTCCAGCGGGTTCACCGTGAACCGTGCCCTGCCTGTCACGGTCGGGAACGTGCGGGCGTCCCGCGGCGGGTGGGGCAGCACGAACCCGCCGGGCTCCGACACCCGCCGCTCGAAGTCGTCGAACCCGGGCACGACCCGGGAGATCGACTCCCGGACCCGCGAGTAGTCCCGGGCGAAGTCCTCCCACGGCGTCGGGTCGCCGGGCCCGAGCACACGCCGGGCCAGCCCGGCTACGATCGCCGGCTCGCTGCGCAGGTGGTCCGACGCCGGCCGGAGCGTGCCCCGCGACGCGTGCACCACGCTCATCGAGTCCTCGACGGTCACGAACTGCTCGGCACGCCGTGCGGCGCCGGCGCGCCCGGGTCCGCCGTCGTTCCCGGGGTCCCGACCGGGCTCCGCGCGGCCGGGCTCGGCCGTGTGTCCCCGGGGCTCGGCCACCGTCGCGGGGGCGCGGTCCACCTCCGTCCGGCCGAGGCACGGCAGGATCAGCGACCGGCGGCCGGGCACCGCGTGCGAACGGTTCAGCTTCGTGGAGACGTGCACGGTCAGCGGGACCCGGCGCAGCCCCTCCTCGGTGAGCGCGCTGTCCGGGGTCGCCGCGGCGAAGTTGCCGCCCATGGCCATGAACACGCGCAGGCGGCCGTCGGCCAGGGCGCGCACCGTGTCGACGGTGTCGTGGCCCGGCTCGCGCGGCGGCTCGAAGCCGAACTCGGCCCCGAGCGCGTCGAGGAAGGCCGCGGGCGGCTTCTCCCAGATGCCCATGGTGCGGTCGCCCTGCACGTTGCTGTGCCCGCGCACGGGGCAGGCGCCCGCACCGGGCCGTCCCACGTTGCCGCGCAGCAGGAGGAAGCTGACGACCTCGCGGATCGTCGCGACCGCCTGCTTGTGCTGGGTCAGCCCCATCGCCCAGCAGACGATGATGTTCCGTGCGCCGACGACGTCGTCCACGAAGCCCTCGATCTCCGAGCGGTCCAGGCCCGTGGCGGCCCCCACGTCGGACCAGGACAGCGTGCGCCAGGCCGCTGCCGCCGCCTCGAATCCGTCGGTGTGCTCGGCGATGAAGTCGTGGTCGAGGACGGCGGGCCGGCCGCCCGCACGGGCGGCTTCGTCGCGGTCGAGCAGCAGGCTGTTCACCGCCTGGAAGAGGGCGAGGTCGCCCGCGAGCCGGACCTGCAGGAACCGGTCGGCGAGCCGCGTCCCCGTCCCGACCACGCCGCGCACCCGCTGCGGGTTCTTGAACGTCTGCAGCCCGGCCTCGGGCAGCGGGTTGATCGCGACGATCCGCGCGCCCCGGTCCTTCGCCTGCTCCAGCGCGGTGAGCATGCGCGGATGGTTGGTCCCGGGATTCTGTCCGACGACGACGACCAGGTCCGCGTGGTCCGTGATGTCTTCCAGGGACACGCTCCCCTTGCCGATTCCGAGCGTTTCGACCAGGGCCGACCCCGACGACTCGTGACACATGTTCGAGCAGTCGGGCAGGTTGTTCGTGCCGAGCCTGCGGGCGAGGAGCTGGTAGAGGAACGCCGCCTCGTTGCTGGTGCGGCCCGACGTGTAGAACGCGGCCTGGTCGGGGTCGTCGAGGCCGCGCAGCTCCTCGGCGACGAGGCCGAGGGCGTCGTCCCAGGAGACGGGGTGGTAGTGGTCGGCGTCCGTGTCGCGCAGCATCGGCTCGGTGAGACGGCCCGACTTGCCCAGGCGGTGGTCGGTCCAGCCGGCGAGCTCGCTGATGGCGTGCTCGGCGAAGAACGCGGCGTCGGCGCGCTTCCGGGTGGACTCCTCGGCGACGGCCTTGGCGCCGTTCTCGCAGAACTCGGCCAGGTGCGGCTTGCCGGGCTCGGGCCAGGCGCAGCCCGGACAGTCGAAGCCTCCGGGCTGGTTGACCAGGCGGAGGGCCTTGAGGCCACGGCCGAGCCCCGGCTCCTCGACGACGTCGGCCATCGCATGCAGGACACCGGGCACGCCCGCGGCCGTCTGCTCGGGCGCGCCGACGCGCAAGGTGGTCTCGGGATGCTTCCCGCTGTCGCCGGTGCGCGCGTCGTCGCTCACTTCCGTCACGCCTCCGACCCTACGTCGCACACCGCCACCAGTGAAAGAGGCATTTCGGTCAGCGGAAATGCGAGACTGGCGGCATGGGAGCAATGACCGGCCGACGGCGCATCGTGCGACTGCGAACCGCGGAGGCGGGCACCGCGCAGGGGAGCCCTCCGGGCCCCGGCACGGCCGACGGGAGCACCGCGAGCGGGAGCACACAGGACGACGGCGGCCCTGGCCCGCACGGGCCGTCCGGCGCACCCGGAGGCGCCGCGGCGCGGACCGTCGTCGTCCGCCGGACCGAACGTGCCGACACGCTCGCCGCCGAGGAGCCCCTCATGGTCCGCCTCGCCGGTACGGGACCGGTGAGGTCCGACGCCGCGGCCCCGCCGGGCGGCGCGCTCACGCTGACCATGCGCACGCCGGGACACGACTTCGACCTCGTGGCCGGCTGGCTGGTCTCGGAGGGCGCGGTGCGTGCGCGGGAGGACATCGCGGGGATGAAGCTGTGCCGCGACGAGGACAACACGGTCGAGGTGGCGCTCGCGGCCGGCGTCGAGCCGCCGCGCCCGCGGGCTCACCTGACGACGAGCGCGTGCGGGGTGTGCGGGTCGGACACGGTGGTCGAGGTGGCGGGCGCCCTGCGCTGGCCGGTGGCCGGCGACGCCACCACTGTCGCCGCGGACGTGATCGCCGGCCTGCCCGGTCGGCTGCGCGAGCGGCAGCGGGCGTTCGCGCGGACGGGCGGGCTGCACGCCGCGGGGCTGTTCGGCGCCGACGGTGAGCCGATGTACGTCCGGGAGGACGTCGGCCGGCACAACGCCGTGGACAAGGTGGTCGGGGCGGCGCTGCGGGACGGCGTGCTTCCGGTGTCGGGCACGGTGCTGCAGGTGAGCGGGCGGGCGTCGTTCGAGCTGGTGGCGAAGGCGGTGCGGGCCGGGATCCCGGTGCTCGCGGCGATCTCGGCGCCGTCGACGCTGGCGGTGGACCTGGCGGACGAGTGCGGGCTGACGCTGCTGGGGTTCGTGCGGGACGGGTCGATGAACGTGTACACGCGGGCCGACCGGGTGCGGTGAGGCGCCCCGCCCGGCCAGCCGGCGTGGCGTGGCCCGCCCGGCGTGGCGTGGTCGGTCGTTCGGTGAGTGATCGGCAGTTCAATCTGCCGATCACTCACCGAACGACCGACCGCCCGGGCCGGGTCCCGGCGGGAGAGAGCCCTCAGCCCGTGAAGAGGGGCACGACGCCACGGACGGTCTGCGACAGGCCGTAGACCAGGGGGATGCCCACGACCAGCCAGGTGAGCACGAGTCGGGGCGCCTGGCTCGGGATCTTCTCGTCGGACATGCCGGTCACTCCTTCACGGTGGGCTGCTCGGTGGCCGGGGTGGCGACGACCTCGCCGGCCGGGACGTCGTCGTGCCTCGCGTGGTCGTCGGTGGCGTCATCCGGCGGTGCGGCCTCGCCGGCCGGT
This sequence comes from Myceligenerans cantabricum, assembly GCF_054777735.1. Taxonomy (NCBI): domain Bacteria; kingdom Bacillati; phylum Actinomycetota; class Actinomycetes; order Micrococcales; family Promicromonosporaceae; genus Myceligenerans; species Myceligenerans cantabricum. The sequence continues at coordinate 28,208 of NZ_BAAHAJ010000004.1, read as the reverse complement.
ATGACGCCGGTCGCGGGGACCGGGCCGTCGTCGTCCACGGGCTCGTGGAACCTGGCTGCCACGGGGCGGATCAGGGCGTTGGCGACGAAGCCGACCGCCAGGACGCCGACCATGGTGAACAGCGCGGGCCGGTAGTCGCCGGCGACGAGCTCGCCCGGTGTGCCGCGGGCGTCGAGGAACCCGTTGATGATGAGCGGTCCGGCGATGCCGGCCGCGGACCACGCCGTCAGCAGGCGGCCGTGGATGGCGCCGACCTGGAACGTGCCGAACAGGTCGCGCAGGTAGGCCGGTGCGGTGGCGAAGCCTCCGCCGTAGAACGACAGGATGACGACGGCGACGAGCACGAAGATCGCCGTCGAGGTGTGACCGGCGACCGTCAGCAGGAAGTAGAGCACCATGCCGCCACCGAGGTACATGACGTAGGTCGGCTTGCGGCCGATGACGTCCGACGTCGACGACCAGACGAACCGTCCCAGCATGTTGAACAGGGACAGCAGGGCGACGAAGCCGGCCGCCGTCGTCGCGGTGACCGTGGAGGTGCCGCCGTCGCGGAAGAAGTCCTGGATCATCGGCGCGGCCTGCTCCAGGATGCCGATGCCGGCCGTGACGTTGCAGAACAGCACGGTCCACAGGAGCCAGAACTGCGGGGTCCGGATGGCTTTGGCGGCGGACACGTGCGCCGCCGACACCAGGGGTCGGGCGGTCACCGTGGCTGGGTCGAACCCGGCAGGCGTCCAGCCGGGCGCGGGGACCTTCACGGTGAACACCCCGAGCATCATCACCAGGAAGTAGGCGATCCCGAGCGTGACGAACAGTGACGCGACCGCGCCGCCGGACGCGACCGAGGCGGCGTCGGTGGCGTCGTAGGCCGGGTCGTAGGCGGACATGAGCTGGCGGGACAGCGGTGAGGCGACCATCGCTCCGCCGCCGAAGCCCATGATCGCCATGCCCGTGGCCAGCCCGGGCCGGTCGGGGAACCACTTGATCAGCGTGGACACCGGCGAGATGTAGCCGATGCCGAGCCCGATGCCGCCGATGAAGCCGTACCCGAGGTAGACGAGCCACAGCTGCTGGGTGGCGATGCCCAGCGCGCCGACCAGGAAGCCCGCGCCCCAGAAGCAGGCGGCGGTGAACATCGCCTTGCGCGGGCCGGCGCGCTCCACCCACGTGCCCAGCACGGCGGCCGAGAGGCCGAGCATGACGATCGCGACGGAGAAGATCACCCCCACGGCGGTGAGGCTGGATCCGAAGTGGGCCACCAGGGCGTTCTTGTAGACGCTCGTCGCGTAGACCTGGCCGATGCACAGGTGGATCGCGAGCGCTGCCGGTGGGATGAGCCACCGGCTGAATCCGGGTCGGGCGACCGTGTGCTCACGGTCGAGGAAGGACAGGGTCATGGAGCACCTCCGCGTACTCAACGGGAGTTCCACTATGTGGAAGGCAGATTTCTCCCAGTGTTGTCGCGGCACGCTACTGCCGTCGGAGGTGCGGGAGCAACGGTCGTCACCGGCGACGACGGCGAAAAGGCGTGGCCCCCGCGCGGCTCCGGCGCGAGACTGGCCTCATGCGCATCATCGAGGCTCCCCACCCGCCGTCGCTGGAGGACCCCGACGCCTGGGCCTACCGCGGCATCGCCGAGATCGCCCGGGCCGTCTCCCTGGAGACGTGGGGCGCGGACGACACCGCGATGAGCGCCGTCGACGTCCACGTGACGATGTCGAACCAGCAGTACGCGGACAAGGTCCGCCTGATCGCCGTCGAGGACGACGGGGGGCCGGCGCCGACCGTCGTCGGGCACGCGATCCTCTTCATGCCGAAGCAGGCCAACACCCACCTGGTCGTGGTCCCCGAGCTGGAGGTCGCGCCCTGGTCCCGGAGGAAGGGCGTCGGGCACGCGCTCGCCGAGGCGAGCCTCGACCGTGCACGGGCCGCCGGGCGGACCACGATGCTGTGCAGCGTCGACTTCGGCGAGGAAGACCCCGAGGTGACCGAGTGGGTCACGGCGTCGTCCGGGAAGGGGCGGGTCGCCGCGGGCCTTCCCGGGATACGTCTGGCACGCTCGCTCGGGTTCGAGTGCGCCATCGTGGAACGCAAGTCGCTCCTGGAGCTGCCGCCCACGCCGGGCGCCCTCGAAGGCTTCGAGGCGGCGAGCCGCGACGTCGCGGGCGACGCCTACCGCCTGCACACCTGGCACGACCACATCCCGGAGGAGTGGATCGACGCCTACGCCGAGCTGGAGACGGCGCTCGCGGCCGACGAGCCGCGCGGCGACCAGGACGTCGAGACCGACCCGTGGGACGCCGAGCGGGTGCGGGCCGTCGACGCACAGCATGCTGCCCGGGGCAACGGCTACGTGATCACGGCCGCCGAGCACGTCGGGAGCGGCGCGCTCGCCGCCATGACGATGCTGCTCTACCCGAAGGACGACACGCGCGGGTACGCCGAGCAGGAGTCGACGGTGGTGCTGCGCGCCCACCGCGGGCACCGGCTCGGCATGCTGGTCAAGGCGGTGAACGCCCGGGCGCTGCTCGACACGAAGCCGAAGGTCGAGCGCGTCTGGACGTGGAACAACGAGGAGAACCCCCACATGCTGGCCATCAACGTGGCCATGGGCTTCCGCCCCGCCGGCGGCTGCGCGGAGATGCAGCGCACGCTCTGACGTCCGGCGGTGCGGCGTGCGCGCCCGGCGGCCTGCCGTCTCGGCACCGTCCGCCGGGTCGAGGCGGCGGTTGTCGGTGTCTCCTGGCATGATCTGATCCGGCCCGCGGAGGCGGGGCCGGTGGATCCGACGAGGTAGGGGACAGTGCAGAGCATCAACACGCGCATCGCCGAGGAGCTGGGTGTCCGGGAGAGCCAGGTCACCGCGGCGGTCGGCCTGCTGGACGACGGGGCGACGGTCCCGTTCATCGCCCGGTACCGCAAGGAGGTGACGGGCACGCTCGACGACGCGCAGCTGCGCACCCTCGAGGAGAGGCTGCGTTACCTGCGGGAGCTGGAGGAGCGCCGGGCGGCGATCCTGCAGTCGATCGACGAGCAGGGCAAGCTCACCGACGAGCTGCGCGCCCAGATCCTCACCGCGGACACGAAGTCGCGCCTCGAGGACATCTACCTGCCGTACAAGCCGAAGCGGCGCACGAAGGCGCAGATCGCACGCGAGGCCGGGCTGGAACCGCTCGCCGACGCGCTCTTCGGCGACCCGGCCCTCGACCCGGAGGTGACGGCGGCCGCGTACGTCGACGCGGAGCGCGGCGTGGCCGACGTGAAGGCCGCCCTCGACGGCGCGCGGGCCATCCTGGTCGAGCGCATGGGCGAGGACGCCGACCTCATCGGCACGCTGCGCGAGCGCCTCTGGGCGCGGGGCCGCATGGTCTCCAGGGTGCGCGACGGCGCCGCCGACAAGGGCGCCAAGTTCTCCGACTACTTCGACTACTCGGAGGAGCTCACGAGCCTTCCGTCGCACCGCATCCTCGCGATGTACCGCGGCGAGAAGGAGGAGGTGCTCGACCTGGTGATCGAGCCGGAGCCCGACGCCGAGCCCGGCGTGCCGACGTCGTACGAGGTCGCGATCGCGAGCAGGTTCGGCATCGAGCAGCGCGGGCGTGCCGGCGACAAGTGGCTCGGCGACGCGGTCCGCTGGGCGTGGCGCACCAAGATCCTGGTCCACCTCGGGATCGACGCCCGGCTGCGGCTGCGCACCGAGGCCGAGGACGAGGCGGTGCGAGTCTTCGCCATGAACCTGCGCGACCTGCTGCTCGCCGCACCTGCCGGGTCCCGCGCGACGATGGGCCTGGACCCGGGCCTGCGCACGGGCACCAAGGTCGCCGTCGTCGACGCGACCGGCAAGGTGGTCGACACGGCCACCATCTACCCGCACGCGCCCCGGAACGACTGGGACGGGTCGCTCGCCACGCTCGGTGCGCTCGCCGCGAAGCACCACGTGGAGCTGGTCGCGATCGGCAACGGCACCGCCTCGCGCGAGACGGACAAGCTGGCCGCCGAGCTCGCGAAGAACCTGCCAGGCCTCACGAAGGTCATGGTGAGCGAGGCGGGGGCGTCGGTGTACTCGGCGTCGGCGTTCGCGTCGGCCGAGCTGCCGGACCTGGACGTGTCGATCCGTGGTGCCGTGTCGATCGCGCGCCGCCTGCAGGACCCGCTCGCGGAGCTCGTGAAGATCGACCCGAAGTCGATCGGCGTGGGCCAGTACCAGCACGACGTCACCGAGACGAAGCTGTCGCGCTCGCTCGACGCCGTCGTGGAGGACTGCGTGAACGGCGTGGGCGTGGACCTGAACACGGCCTCGGCGCCGCTGCTGTCCCGGGTCTCGGGGATCACGAAGACGCTCGCGGAGGGCATCGTGTCGCACCGTGACGCGAACGGGCAGTTCACGTCACGGGCCGGCCTGAAGGACGTGACGCGCCTCGGGCCCAAGGCCTTCGAGCAGTGCGCGGGCTTCCTGCGGATCCGCGGTGGCGACGAGCCGCTGGACGCCTCGTCGGTGCACCCGGAGGCGTACCCGGTGGCGCGCAAGATCGTCGCCGCCACGGGGGCCGAGGCACAGAACATCGTCGGCAACCAGGGAGCCCTCAAGGGCGTGAAGCCCACGGACTTCGTCGACGAGCAGTTCGGCCTGCCGACCGTGACCGACATCTTCGCCGAGCTCGTGAAGCCCGGCCGCGACCCCCGGCCGGAGTTCACGACCGCGTCGTTCACCGACGGCGTCGAGAAGCTGTCGGACCTGACCCCGGGCATGATCCTGGAGGGCCAGGTGACGAACGTCGCCGCGTTCGGGGCGTTCGTGGACGTGGGCGTGCACCAGGACGGGCTCGTGCATGTCTCCGCGATGTCCAAGCGGTTCGTCGAGGACCCGCGCGAGGTCGTGAAGTCCGGTGAGGTCGTCAAGGTGAAGGTGCTCGACGTCGACCCGGCGCGCCAGCGGATCTCGCTCACGCTGCGCCTGGACGACGAGGTCGGAGCCGGAGCCGGCGACGCTGCGGGCAGCCGCGGCGCGAACGGTGACACGGGGGCCGACGGCGGTCGCGGGCGCGACGGGCGTTCCGGCCGCGGCCGGGGCAACGGCGGTCGCGGCAACGGTGGCCGGGACGGTCGTGGTGGCCAGGGCGGTCGTGGTGGCCGGGCAGGCAAGGGCCAGGCCCCGGCGGACACCGCCATGGCGGACGCGCTCCGGCGGGCCGGCCTGGCCTGACCGACCGGTGGCATGTGCCACTGCCTGACCGACCGGTGGCATGTGCCACATGGTCGGTCCGTCGGTGAGTGATCGGCAGATTGAACTGCCGATCACTCACCGACGGACCGACCACGTCGGCTGGCGGCCGCCGGGGCTCGGTCACGGGAGGGGGGACGACGGGAGGGGGAGCGGGGTGGTGCGTGCCGCCCGCTCCCGGGGTCACTCCGTGCTCAGCGAGCCGTCGGAGCTGAAGACCAGGCCGAGGGTGATCTCGCCCTGCTTCAGCGCCTCCTTGGTGAGCGGGCCGCCGGCGTCGAGGGAGCGGAACTCGCTGAACGTCAGGCCGTACGTCTCCTCCAGACCGGGCTGGCAGAACGGGCGGTCCGTGCACTCGGGGCCCGCGCCGAGGATCAGCCCGTCGCAGGTCTCCGCGAGGTCGGACAGCGTGGCGACGCCGTGCTCGTCCGCGAAGGCGCTGGTCACCGCGAACGCGTTCTGGTCCTGTGCCTCGGACGGCTCCCCGAACGTGAGGCCGACCTCCTCGCCCAGGCCGCGCAGGCCTTCCACGGTCGCGTCGAGGTCGCTGCTCGCGACCGGCTCGGCGTCCGGGCCGTTGACGTCCAGGTTGACGAACTCCGTGACCGTGCCCGCGTACTCAGGCACGACCTGGATCTGATCGCCCTTCTCGAGCGCCGGCAGGTAGGCTTCGCGGTTCCCGATGGTCGTGACCTCGGCGTCGTACCCCGCGGCCCTGAGCACCTCTGCGTAGATGTTGCCGAGCGTCGCGCTCTCGGCGAAGTCGGCGGCGCCGATGGTGATCGGGCCCGCGTCGCCGGCCTCCTCCACCTCCAGCCCGGCGGACGCGACGAAGTCCGCGGCGACGTCCTGCGACGTCTCCCGGTCGATGTCGACCGCCCGGTTCAGGCCGATGAGGAGGTCCGTGTCGAGCGCGGCCGAGACCTGGTCGAGCACGCCGATCAGGTCGGGGTACTGCTCGGCCGTCTCGGTGTTCACAGCCGGGATGATGTTGTCGACGGTCTGGAGGTTCTGGTCGTCGTCGAGCACCACGATCTCGTCACCGGGGACGGGTTCGCAGGTCGCGGCGACGTCGGCACCGTCGTCGGGCGAGTCGCCGCCGGCCGATCCGGGCTCGCCGCACGCGGTCAGGAGCGTGAGGCCGACGACGGCGGTCGCCGCGCCGAGCAGGCGCAGCGGGCTGGACAAGTGGGTGCGTGCGAGGCGCATCGTGACTCCGGTTCTGCTGTACACGTGTTCTACGGGTCGAGCCGTACTATTCGATCGTGACGGGCGCGGACTGGCAAGGGGAATCGCCAGGAGCGGCGAATCGGTAATGGAAATGTCAGTCACCCGCGATAGCGTCCTGTGTCATGGCCGCCAACCCCTGGTTCTCGTGGACCTACGTGGTCGAGAACGCAGACACGCTCTGGGAGCACACGGCCCAGCATGCCGTGCTCACCCTCCAGTCGGTAGCAGTGGCCGCGGTGATCGCGGTGCCGCTCGGCATACTCATCTCCCGGACGCGCTGGTTGTCCGGGATCGTGATCGGCTCCGCCGCCGTGCTCTACACGGTGCCGAGCCTCGCGCTGTTCGCGATCCTGGCGCCGCTGCTCGGCATCGGACGCACGCCCGTGCTCATCGGGCTCGTGGCCTATGCGCTGCTGGTGATCCTGCGCAACACCGTGGCCGGGCTCGACGGCGTCGACCCGGCCGTGCTCGACGCCGCCCGCGGGCTCGGCTACAGCCCGGCGCGCGTGCTCGTCCACGTGTCGCTGCCGAACGCGCTGCCGTCCGTCATCGCCGGCCTGCGCCTGGCCACGGTGTCGACGGTCGCGATGGTCACGGTCGGCGTCGTCGTCGGCTACGGCGGGCTCGGACAGCTGATGTTCCAGGGCTTCCGCAACAACTTCTACCGTGCGGAGATCATGTCGGCCACCCTCGCCTGCGTGCTGCTCGCCGTCGTGCTGGACGTCGCGATCTGGGCCGGTGGACGCGCCCTGACCCCGTGGCGTGAGAGGGGGCGGGCATGAACGTCCTCGTCGAAGCCATGCTCTGGCTCAACGATCCGCTGACCTGGACCCGGAGCGGCGGGATCCTCGACCTGACCGCCGAGCACCTGATCATGACCGCGGTCGCCGTCGCGATCGCCGCCGCGTTCGCGATCCCTCTCGGCGCCTGGCTGGGGCACACGGACCGTGGCGCGGGCGTCATGGTCACGCTCGGCAACGCCACCCGCGCCATCCCGACCCTGGGCATCATCCTGCTGCTCGCCGCCGGAGGTCTCTTCGGCAACGGGGCCGCCGTGCTCGCGGCGTCGGTCTTCGCTGTGCCGGTGCTCCTCGTGAACTCCTACGAAGGCGTGCGCGGGGCGGACCCCGCCGCCCGTGACGCCGGCCGGGGGATGGGCATGTCCGGCATGCGGGTCCTCTTCAAGGTCGAGCTGCCGCTCGCCACCGGACTGATCGCGGCCGGCCTGCGGACCACGATCGTGCAAGTGGTCGCCACGATCCCGCTCGCCGCGCTGGCGGGCGGCGGCGGGCTCGGGCAGATCATCGCCTTCGGCATGGGCACGCAGCGCTACGGCCAGGTCCTGGCGGGCGGCATCGTCGTCGCACTGCTCGCCCTGGTGCTGGACGGCGTCCTCGCGGTGGCCCAGCGGCTCGTGACTCCGGCGCCGCTGCGTGTCACCGCCAGGACACGGAGCTAGCGTGGAGGCGTCTGGAGTGTGGGCGGTGTACGACGGACGTCACACGGCGCCGTTACGCTCGGCGTGTGACTGAGAACCGCCGCGTAGCCCTCGCCACCTGCTCCGTCCTGCCCGAGCTGGACAAGGGGGACCAGCCCTTGGTCGGGGTGCTGGCCGAGCGGGGTGTGACCGCCGAGCCCGCCGTCTGGGACGACCCCGCGGTGGACTGGGCGGCGTACGACCTCGTCGTCGTCCGCTCCACATGGGACTACTCGGCACGCCGTGACGAGTTCGTCGCCTGGGCGAAGTCCGTGCCGAACCTGCTCAACTGTGCCGACGTGCTGGCGTGGAACACGGACAAGCGCTACCTGCGCAGGCTCGAGGAGTCCGGCGTCCCGGTGATCCCGACCATCTGGCTCGACCCGGACCGGCACTTCTCCAAGCGCGCCATCCACACACGGATGCCGGCGTTCGGGGACTTCGTGGTCAAGCCCGTCGTCAGCGCCGGTGCCAACGACACCGGGCGGTACCAGCCGGTGTCCGCGGAGTCCCGCGCGCTCGCGATCAAGCACGCCAAGGGGCTGCTCGACGGCGGCCGGTGGGTCATGATCCAGCCGTACGTCACCTCCGTGGACACGGCGGGCGAGGCCTGCCTGGTGTTCGTCGACGGCGAGCTGACGCACTCCGTGCGCCGGAACGCCCTGCTCAACGGGCCGGTCCGGCCCACGCAGGGGCTGTACGCGGTGGAGGAGATGCGGCCCTTCACCGCGTCGGACGAGCAGACCGAGGTGGCGCACCGGGCGCTGGAGGTGGCGCAGGCTCGGCTGGGCGCCGGGAAGTCGCTGCTGTACGCGCGGGTCGACCTCGTCACCGGCGACGACGGCGCTCCCGTGGTCATCGAGCTGGAGCTTACCGAGCCGTCGCTGTGGATGCAGCTCGCCGGTGACACGGACGCGTTCGGCAAGCTGGCGGACGCGATCGTCAAGCGCATCGGGTGACCGCGGGCGCGGAGCGGCCGGGCCGGCGTCCACCGCGGCTGCCCGGACACACGAGAAAAGCGGCAGGTCAGTCCAGAAACCTGGGCTGACCTGCCGCTTCATCAGGGTGAGTAACGGGACTTGAACCCGCGACCCTCGCGACCACAACGCGATGCTCTACCAGCTGAGCTATACCCACCATGCCCGCCGGTCAGGACCGGCGGCCGTCGAAAAGCATACATGAGGTCGGGCTCGGAACCCGAACTCAATGCGTGCTCGGCAGCCGCTTCGTGACCGACGTCTCCTTCACCCTCTCGGCAGCCCCGCGGGACGTCTCCGTGTCCGGGCCGGGCTGCGCCGGGAACAGTGCCTCGCGGTAGTAGCGGAGCTCGTCGATCGACTCGAGGATGTCGGCGAGCGCACGGTGACCGCCGCCCTTCTCGGGGCTGGCGAAGTAGACGCGCGGATACCAGCGCCGGGCGAGCTCCTTGACGGAGGAGACGTCGATGATCCGGTAGTGCAGATGGTCCGTGAGCTGCGGCATCTGCGCGTCGAGGAACGCCTTGTCGGTGCCCACGGAGTTGCCCGCGAGCGGCGCCTTGCCCTTGGCCGGGACCCACTCGCGGAGGTACTCGAGCACCCGCGACTCGGCCTCTGCGAGGGCCAGGCCGCCGGACAGCTCGTCGAGCAGCCCTGACCTGGTGTGCATCGCGCGGACGAAGTCGCCCATCCCGGCGAGCGCCTCGGCAGGCGGCTTGACGATGACGTCGACCCCGTCGCCCAGGGGATTCAGCTCGGAGTCGGTGACGACTGCGGCGACCTCGACGAGCGCGTCGGTGCGTACGTCGAGCCCCGTCATCTCACAGTCGATCCAGACGATTCGGTCGGTGGGACTGGTGCTCACGGCGCCCAGCCTACGGTGTGCGGCGGTGTGCGGCCGCTGGCGCGCGCCCTCGCCGCCCTGTGGCGGGCCTCCGGGCAGAGACGGAAAGACACGCCGAGCAGTGCTGCTCGGCGTGTCTCGTCCTGCGGGTCACCGGTTCGCTGTCCGACGACGGGAGCGGGGCCGGTCCGCGGCTTTCCGCTGCCGGCGCTCCTGGCGCTGCCGGCGGTCGCGGCGGAGAGCCTCTGCGTGGTCGAGCCGTTCCTGATGGAGGGCTCGGACGAGGGTGTAGTCGATGGTGTGCACGTGAGTGCCCTTCGTGACGCTGGACTGCCGGGACGGACCCGGCGCGGGGTCTGGCCGGACCCCTCCACCGCCCGGTCTTCGGGACCAGGCGGACGCCACCGCGGTGTGTCTGCAGACTCGCACGCACGCGCTGTCGGGTGCACGGCTTTTTCCTGGTGGCAGACGTGTGCTGCTGACAGCGAAGCCCGCGGGGCCCGCCGTCGTGGGCCTCGCCGCCACGGGCCTCTGCGTCTAGCGGCCGGAGTCCTCGCCCGGCTCCGCGGGATCGGCCTCCGGCTCGGCCGGCGGGGCCTCCGGCTCGACGCGGGCCAGCGCCGCGGTGATGTTGTCACGGCCGCCGGCGGCGTTCGCCCAGAGCACGAGGGCGGCTGCGGTCTCCGACGGGTCGGTCGTCCCGCCCGCCAGCCGGTGCACGAGGTCGGCCACGTCCTGCGCCTCGGAGCAGTAGTTCCACAGCCCGTCCGAGCACACGAGCACCCAGCCGGGCACCTCCGGCATCATGGCCGCGCAGTGCGCGTCGTGGTCCGGCGCGCTCCGTCCGAGCCAGCGCGTGATCGCGTGCGACTGCGGGGAGTGCTCGGCCTGCTCGCGCGGGAAGCCCGCCGCGATCATCTCCTGCGCCCACGAGTCGTCGACGGACAGCTGTTCCGCGGCGCCGTCGTCGGGCAGCCAGTACACGCGCGAGTCGCCCAGCCAGCCGGCGACGACGAGGCCCGAGTCCACCACCGCGGCGGCGAACGTGCAGGCGGGCGGGTCGAAGGCGGAACCGCTCTGCCGGCCGGAGATCGCCGCCTCGCGGGCGATCTCGTCGCCGGTCCGCACGACGGAGGCGCCCGCCTCCCGCGACGCCGCCACCATCGCGTGGGTCCACTCGGCGACCCGTCGGTCGGTCTTGCCGCGCACCGGCAGCGAGCCGATCGGCTCGAAGGTCAGCAGCACGTCGCGGGCCACCCGGGAGGCCGCCAGGGAGGCGACGTCGGAGTTCGGCGCGCTCGACACGCCGTCACACACCACGATCGCCGCGGTACCCGTCGCCGAGCCGGTGCCCGCGGCGGCCAGGGCCAGCGCGTCCTCGTTGCGCGCGTGCCGTATCCCGCGGTCGCACACGCCAGCGACCCAGTCGGCCGGCTTCTCCGTGTAGTGGTCACGTTCGGACCGGGCGGCCGAGGGAGGGGTGACCGACGAGTCGGGGTCCGGGTCGACCACGGTGACGACCGGGATCGGCTCCGTCGGCGGGGTCCCGGAGTGTTCGGCCGGGGACGATCCGGTCAGCGCGAAGCCGCACTGCTCGCAGAATCGCGCGCCGGGGGCGGAAAGCTCTCCGCAGCGCGGGCAGCGTGACTTGGCGTTCTCGTCAGGGGTGCTCATCGCAGCGTCCAGCGTCGCACGGAGTTGGCCCGGTCGACGAGCGTGACACGGGCCCGCCGGTTCTCGGTGAACTGAGCGAGCCGTCGTAGACCCGCCTCGAGGGCGTCGCGCAGGCTGGGCTCGGTGGCCTCGGCGCCCGCGATCCGGAGGCCGGGCTCGGGCCCGTGGTCCAGCACGTGGTCGAGCGCGCGCTGCAGGGCCTCGACCACCACCTGAGCGCGCATCCGGGCGGGTACGGGTGCGTCGTCGATCACCTCGGCGGCCTGCGCCAGCGCGGGCAGGCCACGCCCCGAACCGATGAGCAGGCGGGCGCGCGCGAGGCGCGCGTCCCCGTACGAGCCACGGGTGGGGACCACGAAGTCGAGCGCGTCGAGCGCACCGTCCAGGTCGTCGCGCGCGAGGCGGACCCGGGCCAGCCCGAACGCGGCCGCGCCCGTGTAGTTGGCGTCGGTGCGCGCGCAGGTCGCGTACATCTCGTGCGCGACCCCGAGCTCGCCGGACTGCTCGCAGGCGCACGCCAGGGCCAGCTTCGGCGCGAGCTCGCCCGGGATCTGCCCGTACACGGCGTTGAACGACGCCGCGGCACGCGCGGCGTCGCCCGCCGCGAGGTGCGCCAGGCCGTCCACCCAGGCGGCGCGCCACTCCCAGGGGTCGAGGGACAGCACCTGGGCCACCGTGTCGCGGGCCCGCTCCAGGTCACCGATCTCCAGCGCCGCGCTGGCCTCCGCGAGCAGCACCTCGACGGACCGCCGCGGCGCGAGGGCGAGCTGGTCCAGCCGCGCGGCCGGGTCGGTGAGGTTCACGCCGGCGACCCAGGAGGTCATCGGGTCGGCAGGGTCGGGGCTGAGCGCCGGCAGCTCCTCCCAGCCGAGCGGACCGCCCGAGCCGTCCGCCGGCGGCACGTCGAACAGGGCCGACGCCGCCGACGTCGTCGCGCCGCCGGTCCCCGTCCGCTCCAGCGCCACCACCTCGCGCAGCACCCCGAGAAGCTGCCCGCGGGCTTCGTCGACGGTGAGGAAGCGGTCGTCCCGTGACGGGTGGCAGGCCTTGACGAGCCACCGGTGCAGCGAGTCGTGCCGGGCGAACAGGGGTGTCTCGTCCACAGGCGGAAGGGTGTGCTCATGGACGCTGGTGCTGCCCGTGAAGTCCAGGACGAGCGTCGCGAGCGTCCGCCCGATCGTGTAGACGTCGGAGGCCGCCGACGGACCGACGTGCGCCACCTCGGCGGCCTGGTAGCCGCGCGTGCCGTAGATCGGGGTCGTCACGTCGGAGGTGCGGCGCACGCCGCCGAGGTCGATCAACTTCACCGTGTCGCCCTGGACGACGACGTTCTCCGGCTTGAAGTCGCAGTACAGCAGGCTGCGGCCGTGCAGGTACGTGAACGCCGGCATGATCTCGAGCAGGTACGCGATCGCGTGGTCCGGCGGGAACGGGGAGCCCCGCTCCGTGCGCAGCTCCTTGAGCGAGCGTCCGCCCACGTACTCCATCACGGTGTACCCGGCGTCCCGCTCCCGTGCGAAGTTGTAGATATCGACGATCAGCGGGTGCTCGACCTCGGCGAGGAACTCCCGCTCGGCGACCGCGACGTCGTACGCCTCCGTGCTGTCGGCGTTCAGCAGGCCCTTCAGCACCACCCAGCGGTCCGCGACGTTGCGGTCGCGGCCCAGGTAGATCCACCCGAGGCCACCGTGCGCGATGCACCCGACGACCTCGTACTGGCCGCCGACGAAGTCACCCGGCGACAGCGACGGGTCGAAGTCGAACGGGGTGCCGCACGCGGGGCAGAACCCCTTGGTCCGTCCCGGGATGCCCTCACGCGGACGGCCGACGGGCTCGCCGCACGCGGAGCAGAACCGCTTCTCCTCGGCGAGCTCGGGGTGCTCCATGACCGACGTCAGCGGGTCCTGGATCTCCGGGGTCGGCACGATCGTGAGCCCGGCACCGAGGCGGTTCTCCCGCATCCGGGCCGACGACGTGCTGTGCGGCTGGGTGTCGCGCGAGCTGGTCGCGATCGCCGACCCGAGCGCCGTCACGGTCAGACGCGACGAGCTGGTGGCCCGCGTGGCGCCGCCGCCCGGTGCCGCCGGCGACGCGCTCAGCGCCGAGGTGCGCGGCGGGATCGGCACGGGGATCGCCCTGGTCGACGAGTCGGCGGCGGAGCGGTCGGTGCCGCCCACCCGGATCACCCGGCCCGCCCGTAGACCGGCTTCGGCGGCACCGGTGCGGCGCCCAGCGCGTCCGAGAGCCAGCGGTCGTAGCTCTCGCGCCAGCCCTTGCCGGCCACGCGCTGCGCCAGCACGGCGTTCACGTACCGCACCATGTCCACCTGGTCCGCCGGGATGCCGACGCCGTACGGCTCGTCGCTCAGCGCCTCACCCACCACCTTCGCGTACGGGTCCTGGGCCGCGAAGCCCGCCAGCACGGTGTCGTCGCCCGTGAGGGCGTCCGCCCTGCCCCGCTGGAACATCGCCAGGCACTGCGTGTGCGTCGCGGCGACCACCGGCTCGACGTTCTCCCACGTCTTGAGCAGCGCCAGCGACGTCGTCTCCTGCGACGCGCACACGCGCTGCCCGTCGAGGTCCGCGACGCTCCGCACGTCCGACGACGTCGGCACCAGCAGCTTCTGCCCCGCGTGGTAGTACTCGGCCGAGAACGCGACGTGCTGCCAGCGCTGGCACGTGATCGTGAACGTGCGCACCACGACGTCGACGTCGTGGTCCTGCAGCACCTGCTCCCGCTGCGCCGAGGTGATCACCCGGAACGTCACCTTGCCCGGGTCGCCGAAGATCGCCTTCGCGATCGCACGTGCGACGTCGATGTCAAAGCCCTCGATGGTGCCCGTGAAGGGGTCGCGCGCGCTCATCCGCAGCGTGTCCGCCGAGATCCCGACCCGGAGGGCGCCTCGCTCGCGGATCTTCGCCATCGTCGACCCGTCGGGGATCTCGCCGGGCATGGCGCCGCCGGGCTGGTACGAGGCGGTGGCGGGGGCCCCGTCGGCGCACCGGTCCTTCGTGGCCGTGTCCTCGCTCAGGGCGGCCGCGGCCTTCCCGCCGCCCGCCAGGGTGCTCGTGCCGCCCACGGCGGTGTCGCCCCGGGTGGCGGGGACGGCTTCGGGCCACGTGCCGGCGGAGCCCGGCAGCGCGCACGCGGCGAGCGACGCGGCGACGAGGCAGGACAGCGCGGTGGCGGCGAGGCGCCGGTGCGGCACGGCGGCGTTCACAGGTACTCCTTCTGCCGGGTCCAGATTCCGGTGGCGGTCAGCCCCGCGGCGAGCAGGCCGGCCACCAGGGCGACCCAGCCGGTGGCGCGGGACAGGTCGGACGCGTTGGTGAGGCGGTCGGCGGCACGGTCCGCGGTCACGGTGACGTCCTGTTCCGCCTGGGCCGCGAGCTCGTCGAACGCCGCCGAGGCCGAGCCGCGGTCCGTGGCGATCGCTGCGGCCACGGCCGCGCCCCAGCGGCCGGAGTCGTCCAGCCGGCGGATCTCGGCGTGGCCCTCCCGCCAGGTCCGCAGGAGGTCGCCGGTGGGCCGCTCGGCGCCGACGGCGTCGTCGGACGCGGTCAGCAGCTCGGCGGCGTGCGCCGTCGAGCGCTGGAACGCCTGCTCGTGCTCCTGGCCGGACCCGCGCTTGATGAGGGTGAGCGACTCCTGGGACTTGGCGTCCGTGGCCTCGGCGAGCGCCGCGGAGCTGGCGACCGTGGCGGCGTAGGCGCCCCGGGCGACGTCGCGCGCGACGGCGTTGCCGCCGAGCACACCGGCGCTCACGGCCAGGCTGCCGACCAGCGCGAGGCCCGTGGCGACCACCATCCACGGGCTGATCATGCGGTGCGTGCGGTGGGCGAGCCACCACTGCACGAGGCCGAGCACGACCAGTCCGCCGAGCACGACGAGCAGCGGTGCCTGTCGCATCGAGACGGTGACGAGGTGGCCGTCCATCCGATGGGTGAGGCGGGCGGCGACGTCGTCGAGCACGGGCAGCACCTCCCCGCGCAGGGTGGCCGAGGCGAGGTCGAGGTAGCCGATGCCGACCGGGTAGCCCTGGCGGTTGTTGGCGCGGGCGGACTCGACGAGACCCGAGTAGCGCTGCACGGCGTCGGACACGGCGGACAGGTCCTCGGCGCGTTCCGGTGCACGGGCGGCCAGCAGGGTGATGGCGCGGGCGGCGTCGGCGAGGTCCTCGGAGTAGCTCTCCCGCGTGTCGGTGGGTTCGAGGC
The DNA here is from genome assembly GCF_054777735.1 of Myceligenerans cantabricum. Classification (NCBI taxonomy): domain Bacteria; kingdom Bacillati; phylum Actinomycetota; class Actinomycetes; order Micrococcales; family Promicromonosporaceae; genus Myceligenerans; species Myceligenerans cantabricum. Next base: position 12,571 of record NZ_BAAHAJ010000004.1, on the reverse strand, counting down.
CGCCGACGAGGAACGCGCTCGTGGCCGAGGCGTCGGCGGAGACGAGGCTGTTGCGCAGGGCCTGCGTGGACACGAGGTCGACGGCGTCGGCGTGCGCGGAGTCCAGGTCGGCCGACTGCCCGGTGCCGGCGAGGAAGCCGGCGACGCCGAGGGCGAGGCACGCGAGCACGGAGGAGACCTGGGCGAGGCCGAGGCGGCCGGGCGTGCCCGTCATGGCGTCCGCCGCTCGCCTCGCGAGGCTGTCCGAAGGGGTGCGTGAACCGGGCCGGTGCGGTGCGGCCACGGTCATCGGCGGTCCCCTCCGTGTCTGACGCGCCGGACCCGGCCGCCACGGAGCCTCGGCCCGGCTCCGGTCGTCGTCGCACCGGGTTCCGTCGGTGCTCGTCAACTTGCTGAGCACACATTAGAGGCGAAGTGTGCTTCCTGCTACCGCAGTCCGCCGGGGCCCCCGGGGCGCCCCCGACGGCTGCCGCGCCGTTCGGAGTCCGGCGAGGGTCGGTGCCTCCGGCAGGATTCGAACCCGCGACCCCGTCATTAGAAGTGACATGCTCTATCCAGCTGAGCTACGGAGGCATGCGCCCGGTGGCGGGCGCGGGCCTATCGTATCGAGCCAGGCCCCGGAGTTGGACCACAGATATGGAGGGTGTCGTGAACCAGATACGTCCTTGTGGGTGTGCCCCTCCCGGTTGGCAGGGGCCATGCCCAGATATCAGGATGAACCCGTGACTCTCGGAACGCGCTCCGCCGCCCTCGGCCGCCGGGGTGGCGTCGACCCCGATGTCGCCGAGCAGCTCGGCTTCACGGTGCACGACGTCGTCCAGGACCTCCGCCGTGACATCGCGGCGGTCACCCTGCCTCTCCCCATCGAGGGAGCCGGCGACGCCGAAGCCTCCCGCGAGCGTCTTCTCGCGCAGCTGGACGAGCATCTGCTGCCACGACTCGGGGAGCTGTCCAGCCCCGCGCTCGTGGTCCTCGCGGGCTCGACCGGGGCCGGCAAGTCGACCATCTTCAACAGCCTGCTGCGGGGCGACATCTCGGACGCGGGCGTGCTGCGCCCCACGACCCGGGAGCCGGTGGTCGGGATCCATCCGCGGGACCGGGAGATGCTCACGACCGGGGTCACGGAGCTGGCGCGCGTCGTCGAGCACGACGGGGTGCCGCGCGGCACCGCACTGCTGGACGCCCCGGACCTGGACTCGTTCGTCTCCCAGAACCGCAGCACCGCCGACAAGCTGCTGGAGGGCGCCGACCTGTGGCTGTTCGTGACGACCGCGGCCCGCTACGGCGACGCCCTGCCGTGGGAGGCGCTCGACCGTGCGCGGGAGCGCGGCGCGAGCGTGGCGATCGTGCTGAACCGGGTGGGTGCGGAGGATCTCGCCACGATCCGCGCGGACCTGAACGCCCGGATGCGGGAGCGGGGGATGACGGCCGCGCCGCTGTTCGTGATCCCGGACGTCGGGCCGCACGAGGGGATGCTGGACTCGACGCTCGTGGCGGCGATCGGACGGTGGCTCGCGATGATGGCGGGCCCGGAGCGGTCCCGCACCGTGGTGGTGCGCACCCTCAAGGGCGCGCTGAAGGCGCTGCCGGACTGGGTGGACAGCCTGGTGGCCGCCGTCGACCAGCAGGGTGCGGCGGCGCGCGAGCTGCGCAGGGTGGTCGACGTCGTCGTCCCCGACGCCGAGGCGGCCGCGCGGGGCACGATCAACGCGGGGACGTCGGGCGGCGGGCAGGTGGCCGCTCGGTACGCCGAGCTGGTGGCGAGCCGGCGGATCGACCGGGTGACGATGCACGAGGGCGTTGTGCGCACCACGAGGCGCGCGGGACGCACCCGCGAGGAGGCGCTGAAGCCGCTGCGCGAGGTGACCGAGCGGGCTGCCGCCCGCGCGCTGGCTGCCGCGGGGGCGCGCACGGAGGAGCGGCTGCGGGGCGTGCTCTCGGGTCCGGGTGCCCCGCCGGCGGGTGCGGCGGTGGCGCCGTCGGGCACGGAGCGCGAGCCTGCCCGGCAGGCCTGGGCGGCGGAGCGGGCCGCCGAGTGGGCCGCGGAGGGGGACCGGCTCGTGACGACACTCGGCACGGGGGAGTCTCTCGGCACGGACGAGGTCCAGGATGCGGACAGGTCGGTAGCGGACAGTGAGAAGTTCGCGGGGGCCAGGAAGGTCTTCGGGGACACCGGGCTGGCGACGTTGCTGCTGGCCGGGGCGCTCGGAAACGAGGATGCGACAGGCCTCGCGAGCAAGGTGCTGGGCGGCGCCGCCGCCGATCTGATCGGTGTCCTGCGTTCCGACCTGGCGGACCGTACCGCGTTTGCAGTTGCGGCCGAGGCCCGATCTGTCCAGAGTGCCCTTGAGATCCCCGCCCTCGCCGAAGACGCGGCAGCCACGCTGCGTGTCCGGCTCGCCGAGCTCAGGAGGCTGACATGACCAGCGCCTCGATGCGGCCACCCGGCCGTGCCGGAGACGATGCTGCGCTGCGTGCCCGGACCGAGGATCTCGGCCGCGCCCTGCAGGTCGCCGGATCCCGCCTCGACGACACCGTCTTCGGCCGCGTCGCCACCTCGGTGGCCGGCGTGCGCGAACGGATCGCACTCGGCGTCGACCACACGGTCATCGCCCTCGCCGGAGGGACGGGGTCGGGAAAGTCGAGCCTGTTCAACCGGATCTCCCGGCTCTCGTTCGCCGACGTGGGCGTGAAACGGCCCACCACGGCGAAGGTGTCGGCGTGCTCCTGGTCCGAAGACGCGACTCCGCTGCTGGACTGGCTCGGCGTCGAGCGCGAGCGGCGCATCACCCGCGCCGGCGAGCTGGACGGGGCCGACGAGGACGGGTTCGGCGGGCTCGTGCTGCTCGACCTGCCCGACCACGACTCCGTCGCCCCCGGCCACCGCGAGATCGTGGACCGGGTGCTGCCCCTGGTCGACCTCCTCGTCTGGGTCGTGGACCCGCAGAAGTACGCGGACGACGCCCTGCACTCCCGGTACCTGCGCGGCGGGGCCTCGCAGCCGGGGTCCATGGTGGTCGCGCTCAACCAGACCGACACGGTCCCTGCGGGCCAGCAGGACAACCTCGCGCGCGACGTCGCGCGCCTGTTGCGGGACGACGGTCTCGGCGAGGTGCCCGTGGTGCCGGTGTCGGCCAGGACGGGATACGGCGTGCCCGACCTGCGCGACCTGCTCGAGCAGGCGGTACGACGGCGGTCCGTGGCCGCCGGGCGGGCCGCCGCGGAGCTGGACGGGGCGGCCGAGGCGCTGCTCGAGGAGACCCCCGCCGAGGTGCCGTGGCACACGGCGGCGGTGCTCGCCGCGGAGACCGACGCGCTGGCCGAGGCGGTCGGGCTTGGTCCCGTCGCGGCGCAGGTGGCGGCCTCCGTGCAGAACGGGTACGGGCGCCCCGAGTTCCCCGCGCCCGACCCGGACGCCGTCTCGTTGTCCCGCGCGCGCTGGCTCACCGGTGCCGGCGAGGCGCTGCGGCCCGGCTGGCAGCGGTCGCTCGCGGAGTCCGTGTCCTCGGCCGAGCAGGTCGGGGGAGCGCTCGCGAACGCGCTGCGCGCTGTCACGCTCGACGTGCGCGGCCCGGCCTCGGCACGGCCGCTGCGGCGCGTCGCGCTCGTCTTCGTCGGGCTGGCTGTCGTGCTCGGGATCGCCACGGTGCTCGCGTCGATGCAGCTGATCCCCGTCGACGACGCGGCCACCACGGCGCTCGGGATCACCGGCGTCGTGGCGGCGCTCGCCGCGCTCGGCGTGTTCCTCACGGCGACGCGGATCCGGCGGGCGCTGGCCCGGCGCCGGGAGCAGGCGGTCGTGGCAGCGGGGCGGGCCGCCGTCGAACGGGTCCTGGAGCAGACGCTCGGGGTGCCCACCCAGCGGCTCCTCGACGAGCACCGGCAGGTGCGCGAGCTGGCCCAGTCCGCGCGCGACGAAGGACCGGCGGCACGGGACCGGGCGGATCCGACGCCGACCACAGGGGCCCCGAACCGCTCCTCGTACACAGCCTCCGCCGCGACGCCCGCCGTGGGGGCGGCCAGCGCGTGATCCTGGTTCCGCGACCGGCAGGGGGCCGGCGCGGAACACAGGAGCGCCGCCGGGGCGTCACGACGGACCGGCGGCGCGGGGAGAGGCGAGCGATGAGCAACGACGTGAGGGTGACCGTGACCGGGAACGCGGGGAGCGACCCGGTGGTGCGGCGGTCGGACAGGGGCGTCGAGTGGTCCACGTTCCCGGTGGCGAGCACGCGGCGCATCCGCGACACGGACGGCGAGTTCCACGACGGGCCGACGCTCTGGTTCCAGGTGAAGGCGTGGGGCCACGCGGCGGTGAACATCGGCAAGAGCGTGCGCAAGGGGCAGCCGGTGGTGGTCGCCGGGCGCCTCGAGGTCGACGAGTGGGGCGAGAGCACCCGGCGGCGCACGAGCCTGGTGATCAACGCCGACTCGGTGGGACCGAACCTCATGAAGGGGCGGGCGGAGTTCCAGCGTGTCTTCCCGTCGGACGGCGAGCCGCAGGGGGCGCCGCTGGAGCGGGCGCCCGGGCCGGACACGGGCAGGCTGGCGCACGACGTACCCGGCCCTTGGGCGTCACCCGGCCGGGACCCGTGGGCGACGCCGGGCGGTGACGCGCACGCGGGCCCGGACGGCAGCGGGGCGGCCGAGAGCGGGCACGCGAGGGCTGCGGACGAACCGCCCGGCACCCCGGACGAGGGCTCCGGGCGCGCCGCGGACGTGACCGCGTAGGCTGGGGGCCGACGACGCCCGTCGCGACCGCGCGGGATGCGCGAGCAGGTCGCCGCGCGACGGGCGCAACCCCCTCCCTACCTGTTGAAACGGTGGAACGAAGGCAGTGGCTGAGTTCATCTACTCCATGTACAAGGCGCGCAAGGCGCACGGCGACAAGGTCATCCTCGACGACGTGTCGCTGAACTTCCTCCCCGGCGCGAAGATCGGCGTCGTCGGACCGAACGGGGCCGGAAAGTCGACGATCCTGAAGATCATGGCGGGCCTCGACACCCCGTCCAACGGTGAAGCCCGGCTGTCGCCCGGCTACACGGTGGGGATCCTGCAGCAGGAACCGCCCTTGAACGAGGAGAAGACGGTCCTGGGCAACGTCCAGGAGGCCGTCGGCGACATCCTCGCGAAGAAGGCGCGGTTCGACGAGATCTCCGAGCTCATGGCGGAGCCCGACGCCGACTTCGACGCGCTGATGGCGGAGATGGGCGAGCTCCAGGAGAAGATCGACGCGGCGGACGCGTGGGACCTCGACAGCCAGCTCGAGCAGGCGATGGACGCGCTGCGCTGCCCGCCGCCGGAAGCGGACGTGAAGGTGCTCTCCGGTGGCGAGCGCCGTCGTGTCGCGCTCTGCAAGCTGCTGCTGGAGAAGCCCGACCTCCTGCTGCTCGACGAGCCCACGAACCACCTGGACGCGGAGTCCGTGCTCTGGCTGGAGCAGCACCTGGCGAACTACCCGGGCGCCGTCCTGGCCGTCACCCACGACCGGTACTTCCTCGACCACGTCGCCCAGTGGATCTGCGAGGTCGACCGCGGTCGGCTGTACCCGTACGAGGGCAACTACTCGACCTATCTCGAGAAGAAGGGCGAGCGCCTCGAGGTCCAGGGCAAGAAGGACGCCAAGCTGGCGAAGCGTCTGAAGGAAGAGCTCGACTGGGTGCGGTCCAACGCCAAGGGCCGGCAGACCAAGTCCAAGGCGCGGCTGGCTCGCTACGAGGAGATGGCCGCCGAGGCGGAGCGGACCAGGAAGCTCGACTTCGAGGAGATCCAGATCCCGCCGGGCCCGCGCCTGGGCAGCGTGGTGCTGGAGGCGGAGAAGCTCAAGAAGGGCTTCGGCGACCGCACCCTGATCGACGGGCTGAGCTTCACGCTGCCGCGCAACGGCATCGTCGGTGTCATCGGCCCGAACGGTGTGGGCAAGACGACGCTGTTCAAGACGATCGTCGGCATGGAGCCGCTGGACGCGGGCGTGCTGAAGGTCGGCGACACGGTGTCCACGTCCTACGTCGACCAGTCGCGCGGCGGTATCGACCCGGACAAGACGCTGTTCGAGGTCGTCTCCGACGGGCTCGACTTCATCAAGGTCGGCAACGTCGAGATCCCGTCCCGCGCCTACGTGGCGTCGTTCGGGTTCAAGGGGCCGGACCAGCAGAAGCCGGCCGGCGTGCTGTCCGGTGGTGAGCGCAACCGCCTGAACCTCGCGCTCACCCTCAAGCAGGGCGGCAACCTGCTGCTCCTGGACGAGCCCACCAACGACCTCGACGTCGAGACCCTGGGCTCGCTGGAGAACGCGCTGCTCGACTTCCCCGGCTGCGCCGTCGTGGTCTCCCACGACCGCTGGTTCCTGGACCGGGTCGCCACGCACATCCTGGCGTACGAGGGCACGGAGGAGAACCCGTCGAACTGGTACTGGTTCGAGGGGAACTTCGAGTCGTACGAGGAGAACAAGGTGGAGCGCCTCGGTGCCGACGCGGCGCGCCCGCACCGCGTGACGTACCGCCGCCTCACCCGGGACTGACGGGCCGCGCGCGTGAGTGGCGCCGCCTGCGCCGGCGTCGCTCACGCGCGCGACCTCTGACCTGCACCGATTCTCCACCTCGTGCCGTGCTGAATGTTTGCCGCGAATGGGGTGAATCAGCAAGGATCGCCCCATGGTTTCTTCCATGCCCCGGCCAGGTTGGCAGGATCTGCCCCCGCCTGTTCGTCAGCGGATCTCGGACGAGCTCGGCGCCCGAGTGCTGGGGTGGAAGACGCTGCCCACGGAGGTCGTCGAAGGGTCGACGCTGCAGCTCCAGACCGGCGCGGGGGACCAGGCCGTCACGGTGGTGAACACCGCCGACCCGCAGGCGCAGGAGTTCGCCCGGCGCGCGATCGACGTCGTGCTCGCCCTCCCCGACGGCGCCCCCGCCCCCCGGTTGCTCTGGTGGTTCGACGAGGAGATCGGTGCCTTCGGACGCTGGATCGTGGCGGCGTGGTTCCTTCCGGACATCCGGGCCGTCGGCGATGGGTGGAGCGAGCCCGACGTCGCGGGCGCGCTCGACATCCTGCACCACGTCGGCGAGGTCGAGGCGCCCGAGACGGGGCCGTTCCTCGACAGCGCCGTGGTGTACGACGCCGGGCCCTGGCGGCGCCTCGCCGACGAGCGCCCCGACGGCCTGCGGCACTTCTCGCCGTGGCTCGGGTCGCGTCTCGACGCGCTCGCCGAGATCGCCGCCCACTCGGCGGAGGCCGTGTCCGGGAGGTCGCTCGTGCACGGGGCACCCAGCCGCCACACGCTGTACCTGCCGAGCCGCCCGGACGGGCGCGGTCTGGCGGCCGGCTGGCCGCAGGCGGCACGCGGGGCGCCGTTCGTCGACACCGTCCTGCTGCTCGCCCACATCCGGGCCGACGGCGGCCCGGCGCCCGAGGTCGTCCTCGCCCGGCACCGGTTGCTGCCCGACGCCGACCCCGACGCGGTGACCTGCATGGTGACCGCACTGACCGGCCAGCTCATCGAGCGGGCGCTGCAGCCGGGCCGCCCCGCGCCAGGGCACCTGCCGTCGGTCCGGCAGGCGAGCGTCTGTGTGGAGTGGCTGCGCCGTCGTCTCGGATTCTGACCTGTACGGCCCCGTCATCGGGTGAATTCCTTTGCATTCAGAGTTGCCCGGTATGCCCTCTTTCCGCGATCATGCCGCGATGGAAGCGCCCGCACCGATCCGGCCCGGCTGGCTGGACATCCCCTCCGCAGTAAGAACCGTCATCAGCAGGACCATCGGTGCACGAGTACTGGGCTGGACGAACCTCCCCGGCGGCCTGTTCCCGGGTGGCTACGAGCTCCAGCTCCAGGCCGGGGGCGTGAACTACTACGTGAAGGCCGCCGACAGCCACAACCCGGTCGGCTACGAGATGCTCCGGAGCGAGCTCGAGCTCACGCGGGAGCTGCCCGCCGGGTCCCCGATCCCGCCGCTGGTCTGGACCATCGAGCAGGAGATCGGCGGATACGGGCGGTGGATCGTCCTCGGGTTCGCGCTGCAGCCAGTGCGGCGCCCGGAGCTGCCGTGGTCCGATCCTGACGTCGACGAGGCGCTCGAGCTGTCCTACGCGATCGGTGACGTCGTCGTCCCCGACCCCCGTGCGAACGCCACCGGTGGGTTCCCGGCCTGGCAGGACGTGCTCGACCCCGAGGCCTGGGCACGCGTCACCAAGGACCACCCCGCGTACCTGACCGCGTTCGGGGCCTGGCTGCCCGCCAGGATCGACGCGATCGCCGGGCTCGCCGTGGCCGCCGCCGGCTCGTCGGGCGCGAACCGCCTCGGGCACCACCTGCTGCGCCGCGAGGCCGTCCTGCTCGCGCCCGAGCGCGGCGTCGTCGCCCCGCTGGCGACCAGCTGGGTGATGTGCAGCTCGGGCCCCGCCTTCGCCACGACGCTCTCCATGCTCGGCTTCATGCACGCCCAGGGCGGCCCGACGCCGGAGGAGGCGCTGGCGATCCGGCCGTTCCCCGGGTTCTACGACCCCGACGAGATCACCGCCCACATCGCCGTCCTGGCGGGCCACCACGCGTACGGCTCGCTCCAGCCGCCCGACCCCGCCTCCCCGCTGCGCCGCGCGGTGCAGCGCGAGCACGCCCGGGTCCTGACCGACTGGCTCCGCCGCCGCCTGGGCTGGTGACCCGCCGGGGCCGGTCCCGCGCCCGTCGCCTCGTTTCGGCGGCGGACCGGCATGTCTCCTCGCGACTGGCCTGCGCGGTTGCGGCAGACTGTGCGCCATGACCGAGCAGCCCGACGACGTGCCCACGGAACCGCAGGACGCCGCCGCGGGCGACGCCGTCGGCGACCTCACGCGGTCGCTGGAGAACCTGCGCACCCGCCTCGGGACGCTGCGCCTGCCGCTGGAGACACCGGACGCGGACCGTGCCCGTGAGGCGCAGCACCGGTCGGCCGACCAGCTCGACGACTACCTGCTCCCGCGCCTGCGGTCGCGCCAGGCTCCACTGCTCGTGGTGGTCGGCGGGTCGACGGGGGCGGGCAAGTCCACCCTGGTGAACTCGGTCCTCGGCGAGGACGTGACCCGGCCCGGCGTCCTGCGCCCCACGACGCGCGCGCCCGTGCTGGTGCACCATCCGCTCGACGCCCGCTGGTTCACCGGCGACCGCGTCCTGCCTGGCCTCTCGCGCGTGACCGGCGGCAGCGCGCCGTCGGCCCCGCCGACGGCACCCGACGGCGCCGCCGGGCCGCGCTCCCTCCGCCTGGTCGCGAGCGAGACGCTGCCGCGCGGGCTCGCGCTGCTCGACGCGCCGGACATCGACTCCGTCGAGCAGGCCAACCGCGACCTCGCCGCCCAGCTCCTCGGCGCCGCCGACCTGTGGCTGTTCGTCACCACCGCGGCGCGCTACGCGGACGCCGTGCCGTGGGACCTGCTCACCACGGCCGCCGCGCGGCGCGCCCAGGTGGCGATGGTGCTCGACCGGGTCGACCCGGGGGCCGAGGCCACCGTCGACGACCTCCGTGACCTCATGGCGGAGCAGGGGCTCGGCGACGCGCACCTGTTCGTCGTGCCCGAGGCGGAGCTGACCGGTGAGGGCTACCTCCCGGAGCCGGCTGTGGCGTCCGTCGCGGACTGGCTGACGGACCTCGGCGGTGACGCGGGTGCCCGTGCCCAGGTGATCGCGGCGACGCGGGACGGCGTCGTCGACGACCTCGTGCGGCGGGCCGGCGAGCTGGCCGACGCCGCCGACACCCAGCAGGAGGCGGACGCCCGCCTCCGCGGCATCGTCGCCGGCGCGTACGCCGACGCGGTCGCCCACGTGAACGCCGCGACGTCCGACGGCGCGCTGCTGCGTGGCGAGGTGCTCGCCCGCTGGCAGGACTTCGTGGGCACCGGCGAGTTCTTCCGCGCCGTCGAGCACGGGGTGGGCCGGGTGCGGGACGCGGTCGGGGCGTTCTTCAAGGGCAGACCGCGCGAGGCGCCGCAGGTGGAGCAGGCGATCGCGCACGGCCTGGAGTCCGTGGTGCTCGACGCCGCCGAGGCGGCCGCCGAGCGGGCGTACGCGGGCTGGCGCGGCGACCCGGCGGGCCGCGCGCTGCTGGAGGGGCTGGAGCTGTCGCGGGCGTCGGGCACGCTGCGGTCCGAGGTCGGGGAGCAGATCCGCGGCTGGCAGTCGGACGTGCTGAACCTCGTGCGGGAGCAGGGGGAGGCGAAGCGCGGCGCCGCCCGTGCGCTGTCGTTCGGCGTGAACGGGCTGGGTATCGCACTGATGATCTTCGTGTTCGCCTCGACGGGCGGCCTGTCCGGGATCGAGGTCGGCATCGCGGGCGGCACCGCGATCCTGGCCCAGCGGCTGCTGGAGGCGGTGTTCGGGGAGGACGCCGTGCGGCGGCTGGCCGTCGACGCCAAGGAGCGGCTCGGCGTGCGTGTGCGGGCCGTGCTGGACGGCCAGGCCGCCCGGTACACGGCGCAGCTCGACGCGCTCGGCTCGGCCGAGGCCGGGGGAGCACCGCTGCGTGGCGCCGCCCGCGACGTCGCCGACGCCGCGTCCGCCGAGCGTGGCTCGCGCGGTGCCCACGGGCCGGGCGGCGGAGCCGGAGACGGCGCGGGGTCGTCGCAGGCCGCTGCGCCGGGTGCCTCCGGGCGCGGGCTGCGCGGCGTCGGGCAGGGCGGAGCGGGGCTGCGCGGAGCCGGGCAGGGCGCGGGCAGCCGTGGCGGTACCACCGGCCGGGAGGCCGTCGGCCCTCCGGACACGTCCGGGCCGGACGACGGCCCGCAGGACGGGACCGAGCGACGGCGCGGGTTCTGGCATCGCCTCTTCGGCCGTGAGGAGGCGGACCGATGAGCCGGCTCGACCTGGCCTCCCGGACGGCGGCTCTGGAGAACGCGGCCCAGGAGGGCGCGGGACGCATCGCGGACGAGACGCTCGACGCGGCGCGCTCCGTGGCGGCACGCGCCCACGAGCGGGGCGGGCTGTCGGCGGAGCACACGGTGGTCGCGCTGGCGGGGGCGACGGGCTCGGGCAAGTCGTCGGTGCTGAACGCCGTGGCCGGCGCCGACGTCGCGGCCCCGGGCGTCCGCCGGCCGACGACGTCGCACGCGCTGGCCGCCTACTGGGGCGACGGCGCCGGACCGCTGCTGGACTGGCTGGACGTGCCGCGGCGGCACGAGATGTCCGGCGACGTCCCGTCGGGGGACGGCACCGGGCTGGTGCTGCTGGACCTCCCGGACCACGACTCGGTGGTGGTGGACCACCGGCTGCGCGCGGAGGCGCTCGTGGAGCGGGCCGACCTGCTGGTGTGGGTGGTGGACCCGCAGAAGTACGCCGACGCGGCCCTGCACGAGGGATTCCTCCGCCCGCTGGCCGGCCGGGCCGACGTCGTCGTGGTGGTGCTGAACCAGGTCGACCGGCTGAAGGCCGACGAGACCAGGGCGATGCTCGCCGACCTGAAGCGGCTCGTGGCGGCCGACGGGCTCGACGGCGCGCGGGTGCTCGGGCTGTCGGCGAGGACCGGCCAGGGCATGGACGAGCTGCGCGTGCTGCTCGCCAAGGCGGCGCGCAGGCGCGAGGCCGCCACGGCACGGCTGGTGGGTGACGAGCGAGCGGCGGCGTCGGCGATCGTGGCGGCGTGCGGCGCCATGCCTCCGGCACGGGCCGGGGACCGGGCTCGCGGTGCGCTGCTGCAGTCGCTGGAGGACGCGGCGGGCGTGCCCACGGTGGTCGGCGCCGTGCGGGCCGCGGCGCGCCAGGACGCCCGCGCTGCGACCGGCTGGCCGCTGACCCGCTGGGCCGGGCGGCTGCGGCGGGACCCGCTGCGCCGGCTCGGGCTGCGCGACACGGACCGGCGTGCCCCGGAAGGGCGCGAGGACCTGGCGCGCACGTCGTTGCCTTCGGCGGCGCCGGCGGTGCGGTCGGCGTCGGCCTCCGGGGTGCGGCAGTACGTCGAGAAGGTGACCGACGGTGTCGCCGACTCGTGGGTGCTCGCGGCGCGCGCCCGCGCCCAGCAGGGGATCGACGCGCTGCCCGACGCGCTCGACCAGGCAGTCGCGAGCACCAGGCTCGAGGCCGGGCGGCGTCCCCTGTGGTGGCAGGCGGTGAACGTGCTGCAGTGGGCGTTGATCGCGGCCGTCGGGGCGGGCCTGGCCTGGCTGGCCGTGCTGTTCGTGTTCGCCTACCTGCGCCTGCCCGCACCGCCGACGCCGGTCTGGACGGTACCGGTGCCGTCCGGGGACGGGCAGGACGTGATGTTCCCGGGGACGCCGCAAGGTCCGTCGGGCGGGCTGGGCGTGGACCCGTTCCAGGTCCCGTGGCCGACGCTGCTGGTGCTCGGCGGGCTGCTGCTCGGTGTGCTGGTGGCGCTGGTGTCGCGGGTGCTGGCGGCGATCGGCGCCCGGCGGCGGGCTGCGGCTGCCCGGCGCAGGCTGCGGGCGTCGGTGGCACAGGTCGCGGACCGGCTGGTCCGGCTCCCGGTAGGGGAGGAGCTCGCCGCGCTGGGGCGCTGTCGCACGGCGGCGACGATCGCGGCGAGCTGAGCAGGGCGGGCCGAGCGCGGCGGGCCGAGCAGGGCGGGCCGAGCGCGGCGGGCCGAGCAGGGCGGGCCGAGCG